>JACCWM010000043.1 GCA_013697635.1 Lujinxingiaceae bacterium
TGGCGACGCGGGCGACGACGTCTTCGATGGCGCGGGTGAGGGCTGTCTGGTCGGTGTCGTCGCAAAAGAGGTAGACGGTGTCGCGCATGATCATGGGCGGCTCGGCCGGGTTCAAGATGATGATCGCCTTGCCGTGGGTGGCGCCGCCGACGGCTTCGATTGCGCGCGCGGTGGTGGTGGTGAACTCGTCGATGTTGGCGCGGGTGCCGGGGCCGGCGGAGCGGCTGGCGATCGAGGCGACGATCTCGGCGTGGTGGACCTGGGCTAGTTGGCTGACGGCCCAGACGATCGGGATCGTGGCCTGGCCGCCGCAGGTCACCATATTGATGTTGGGCGCGTCGCGGTGGGCCTCGAGGTTGGCCACGGGCACCACGTAGGGGCCGATGGCGGCCGGGGTGAGGTCGATAATGCGCTTGTTGTGGCCGGCCAGGCGCTCGGCGTGGTGCAGGTGGGCGGCGGCGCTGGTGGCGTCGAAGACGATCGCGACGTCGTTGAAGTGCTCGCTTTGGATCAGGCCTTCGATGCCGTCGTGTGTGGTGGCGATACCCAGCGCGCGGGCGCGGGCGAGGCCCTCGGAGGCGGCGTCGATGCCAACGAGCATGGCAAGCTCGAGGGTCTGGGAGCGCTGGACGATCTTGACCATTAGATCGGTGCCGATGTTGCCGGAGCCGAGGATGGCGACGCGGGTCTTGGCTAGCTCTGGGCTCATCGGATACAAAAATCCATTCTAAGAGAAGTGCACGCTGGCGCGGCCGAGGTGGGCGATGTCGACCTCGACCCAGTCGCCGCTCTCGACGGGGGTGACCGGGCCGAGCGCGCCGGAGAGGATGACGTGGCCGGGCTCGAGGGTGACGCCCAGGCGGCCCAGGGTGTTGGCAAGCCAGACCACGGCGTTGATGGGGTGGTTGAGGCAGGCGGCGCCGGCGCCGGTGGCGACCACGGCGCCGTTTTTGCGAAGGGTCATGCCGGCCAGGCGCAGATCGAGGTTGCGAAGGCGCACGGGATTGTTTCCGAGCACGAACATGCCGCTCGAGGCGTTGTCGGCGATCGTGTCGGCATAGGTGATCTTCCAGTCGGCGATGCGCGAGTCGATGATCTCGATGGCTGGCAAGACGAAGTCGGTGGCGGCCATCACGGCCGCACAGGTGACGCCCGGGCCGCGTAGCGCGCGCTTGAGGACGAAGGCCACCTCGGCCTCGGCGCGCGGCTGGAGCAGCTTGGCGATGGGCAGGGCAAAGCCTTCGTACACGAGCATTTCGTCGAGCAGGGTGCCAAAGTCCGGTTGATCGACGCCAAGCCAGCTCTGGATGGCCTTGCTGGTCAGCCCGATCTTGTAGCCGAGCAGGCTGGTCGGGCCGTCGTTGAGATTACCCTCGCGCATGCGTCGCGCGATGTTTTGGCTTTGAATGGCGTAGGCGTCTTCGACGCTCAATCGCGCGGCCATCGCCGAGGGCTGGGCGCAGGCAATGCGTGCTGCCTGGGCATGCCACAATACGTTGGCCAACTGGTCAATCATCTCAAGGCTCGTCGAGGTCATGTGCTAGTTTTATCGGAATACAACGTACAGTGACCAGTATGCGATGCCAAGCAAAAGCGCGGGCAGGGCGTAGATCATGCGGTGTCGCGCGGTGAGTGCGGCCAAGATCATGGTGGCCACGCCCAGGGGCAGGCTGATGAAGCTGATCTCAAAGGCCATCGCCCGGGCCATCGACTGCTGGGTGAAGAGCTCGATGAGCATGGTGAAGACGGCGATTGCGCCGGTGCCGGCGGCCAGGGCAGCGAGCGTGCCGTGGGGGAAGGCGGCAAAGAGGCCTTCCATCGGCTTTTTTTCGACGGGCTGTTCGTCGGTCATGGGTGGCTCACTAGACGAAGAAATCGTCGCTGTAGTACTGGCCGAATCTCTTGAAGGTAATCGCTCCAAAGGCATTGACGACGAGCCCGGCCAGCACGGCCGCCTTGAACACCCAGGAGAGCGGTCGGCGGCCCACGGCCAACAAGAGGATCAGGTAGGGCGAATAATCGAGGCTGAAGCGGTAGCCAAACTGCTCGTAGCCGGTGTTCTGGTAGAGCAGATGGGGGACGGCGGTGACGGCGACCGTGACCCAGAGCAGGGCCCACCAGAACTTGTCGGCGCGCCACTGACGAGCGAGCGGGCGAAACAGGTAGATGTAGGCCGGCGTGGTCAGCAGCAGGCTGATGCCGTGCTTGCTGATCAAAATGTAGGGGTATTCGGGCTGAAAGCGCGGCAGCAGGGTGAACATCGCGGTGAGGTTCTTGGAGACGAACTGGATGTTGAACAGCCCGTAGCTCTTGATGCGCCCGATCGTGCCGCCGGCCAGGTAGCGGTGGCCAAACTCCGAGAGCGATTCAAAGCGCAGATAATTCATCCAGAGCAGGCTCAGCCCGATGATCAGACACGGGATGCAAAAGAGCGCGAGCTTTTTGGCGGCATCTTTCCACTGATCGCGGCGCAGAAAATGGCCGCCGGGAAAAAACAAAAAGCCCGCGAAGAAGACCACGGTGAACAAGAGCGGCGTTCGGGTGGCAAAGGCCAGGGCCAAAAAGAGGCCGGCCCAAAAGGGGTGGCGCGTGTCGATGGCGCAGTAGATGTAGAGCAGGCTGAAGGTGACGCCGATGATCAGGGCCGTAAACCACACCTGGCCCAGCACCGCGCTCCAAAAGTGCACCGTGCCAAAGCCAAAGAGCAGCGTGAGCCACAGGTTGTCCTTGAGGCTTCGCGCGCTTCTGCCGCCGACGCTCAGGCGCCGAAGCAGCAAGAAGACGAGCATGATGTTGAGCGCGGCAAAGAAGATCGTGAAGGCCACGTCGTTGGCCTCGTAGCCCTGGATGGCCGCGAGCGGCATCATCAAGAAGGCCGGCCCGGGCGGAAAGGAGACGAAGTAGCGCCGGATGCTGTCGCGCTGGTTGATGCTCGCGCGCTCGACGTAGACGGCCTCGTTGGAGCCGAGCAGGCGAAAGCGGCCCGTGCCCTGCTCGTCCATCCACGTGCCCCGCAGCTGCTCCCCATCCTTGAGCGTCAGATCCCAGTAGCTCGCCCAATCATTGCGATGGTGCGGCGTGCGCTCGAGCTCGAAGGCGACCTTGCCCTCGCGTCGCTTGGCGGCCTCCTCGCTGACGGGGGCGAGCAGCATGGAGTTGAAGGTGTTGGCCAGGTAGACAAAGTGCGTGTCCTCGGAGTGCTTGGTGACGCGCTCCCAGGATATCAGGCTCAAGATGAGCGCCGAGACCAAGAAAATCGCCACCGGCAAGACCCACGCTTTGCTAGCGGTTATGCGGGTGAGGCGAGCTTTGGGGGAGGCGTCTTGTGGGTGTTCGAAGACGAGGGTTTGGCCGGGGGAGAGCTCGCTTTCAGGGAGCTTGTAGGGTGCACCGGGTTCATGAAGCATGGGGGGTCCGTCACGGTATCTATAGGGGCTGTAGGCGCTTTTGGGTGACGCGGCGTCGGCCTGAAAATCGGTGGGCCGGTGGCGGGCATCATAGGCATGGGGGGAGGAGATGTCCATGTTGACGTTTTCGTTTTCGTTTCAGAAACGCTGAAACGCGGCGCGTTTTGCTCCCGGGCTACAGGTTGTGATACTTAGTTTATGCGCGCTTTAGATAACGAAACGAATGACGGTTGGAATCACTGTGCAAAAGCTGGCTTGGATAGGTGTTTTGGGGGCGATGGTCATGGGGCTGACGTTGGGATGTGCGACAGGTGAGCTGCCGCTGGAATTGCCCGACGTGGTGAATACGAACAACCAGGTTTATCCGCCCGATGTGTTGGTGCCCGATGTTGCGGTCGTCGACGTGGTCACCCAGGACGTCGGGCCTGGCGAGGAGGTCGGGCTCGATGTGGTCGAGGACGCCGTCGTTGAGGACGTGGGGCCGGACAGCGTGGTCGAGGACGCGGGGCCGGAGGTGAGCGGGTGTGTTGGCGGGTGCGGGGCGCGCGAGGTTTGTGAGAACGATGTGTGCGTCGACGCCTGCGGGACGGCCGTGTGTGGGTCGGTGACGCGGGCCGGGCAGACGGCGATCTGTGGAGCGTGCGCCGGTGGAGCGCCCTGTGAAAGCGGGGTGTGTGTCGACGTCTGTGCGCAGGTGGGCGCGCAGTGCGGGTCAATGCCTTGGGGTGGCTCGAGTGTTTCGTGTGGCAATTGTTCGGGAGCGACGAATTGTTTCGACAATCGCTGCGCGGAGCCGGTGGGTTACCGGCAGGTGACGGCGGGCTTCAACCATACGTGTGCGATCCGCGCCCAGGGCGGCGGTGTGCACTGCTGGGGTGCCAACGATATCGGGCAGCTCGGCAACAACGCGGCCGGTACGGACTCCAACGCGGCGGTCTACGTCTTCAACCTGAGCACGGCGCGCTCGGTGAGCTCGCATACCAATCACACGTGTGTGTCGCGCGATGACAACCAGGTGCGCTGCTGGGGGCTCAATTCGCGCGGACAGCTTGGAAATGGAAGCGTGGTGAACGCGCCGGTGCCGGTGGAGACGACCAATGTGTTTACGGCCGCCAGCATCGCCAACGGAGGAGCGCACACCTGTGCGCGCAACCACAGCGGCGAGATTTTGTGTTGGGGCGCCAACGGGCAGGGCCAGCTTGGAAACGGGGAGATTTTGGCTGGCGATTTCAATCATGTGAAGTCGATCGTCAAGCTCAACGCCCAGGACAATATGGGCGACAACCTGGCCATCGCGCTGGGTAGCGCCCATAGCTGCGCGCTTCGAAGCGATCAAACGGTGTGGTGCTGGGGCTTCAACCAGGTCGGCCAGGTCGGCCAGAGCAACATGGTGCAGGCTTATCGCTGGCCGACCAAAATCACCCAGATCGAGGGGGCGATCAGCATCGCCTCGGGCTTGAATCATAGCTGCGCGGTCAACCAGGCCGGTCAGGTCTGGTGTTGGGGCGAGGGTATTCGCGGCCAGTTGGGCAACGGGTTGACGGCGAGAAATCATGTGCCGGTGCGTGCCGAGATGCCCACGCGGGCGGTGCGCGTGGTGGCCGGCTTCAACCATAGCTGCGCCATCGACGTCAACCGCGACGTCTATTGCTGGGGCGACAACGGGCGCGGCCAGCTTGGCGCCGGTCTGGCGGCGACGAGCCGGGCGACGCCGATCAAGGTCAGCGGGCTGTCCAATGTCCTGTCGTTGTCGGGCGGCTACCAGCACACCTGCGCCGTGCGCAGCAACGGCACGGCCCATTGCTGGGGTGACAACGAATTTGGACAGCTCGGCGATCGCTCCAATACGATGCGAAACGTGCCGGTGGCCGTCTCCGTAAACTAGCCAACTCAAACTTCAAAGACGATGGCGATGATGTTCAGAATGCTCATGGTATTGACCCTTGTCGGGGCCGTGGTGGGCTGCAACGCGAGCGAAGATCCAACGCCGGTGCAGCCGGCAGCGGACGCCGGCACAGACACGCTGGCTGGCGTTGATGCTGTCCATGTGGGCGCCGATGTGGTCGATGCGGGCGGCGAGCTTGGCCAGGATGTCGCGCTCGAGGCGGACGTGGCCGTGTTGGCCGGGCGCCTGGAGGTGCATCCGGGCTCGCTCAGTTTCGAGGGGGTGCGCATCGGTCAGCACAAAGAGAAGACGCTCACGCTTCGCAACACCGGCGACGGTCCGCTTCGCATCGATGCCGCAAGCGTCACCCAGCTCTATGCGCCGGCCACGGCCGAGCTTGGGCCAGGCAGCCCCTGGTTGAGCGGCGTGGTGGTGCTCGAACCGCACACTTTTCGCGATATCACGGTGCGCTACGAGCCCTCCGATCACCGGACCGACCAGGGCTTCGTCTCGATTCAGTCCAACGATTCCGAGCGCCAGCAGCTCAGCATTCGCATTGAGACGATCAATGCCTACCCCGACATGCAAGTGCCCAACTGGGTGCAATTTGGAAGCGTGGCGCCGGGCAGCATCGAGCGCGAGTCCTTGCTGATCTACAATCGCGGCCAGGAGCCGCTGACGATCTCGGCGATCGCGTATGCCGGCGCGGGCAAGTTCAGCCTGGAGTTTGCGCCTACCCGCACGCTGCCGGCTCTGCTCGAGCGCAACGGCTTTTTTCCCTTCGAGATCGTCTACGCTCCTGACAGCACGGCCCCGGACCGCGGGGCGGTCACGATCACGAGCAACGATCCCGACGACGCCGAGTTCGAGATCCTGTTGCTGGGCAACGGGGCGACGCCCTGCATCCTGAGCGCAGGCGACGTCGATTTTGGCGACGTGGCGCTTGAGACCGCCACGGTCAAGGCCGTCGCCCTGCTCAATTGCAGTGAGAGCCAGCGCCTGACGATCTCGGGCATCGAGCTCACCGACGACGGCGCGGGCACGTTCGCGCTGCAGGCGCTGCCGACGCTGCCGCGAAACGTCGAGACTCGCCAGACTGCGCTCTTCGAGGTCGTCGCCACTCTGGCCAGCGAGCAGGAGGTCGTGGGCACGGTGCGCGTCACCTCCAACGATCCGGACAGCAGCCCGCTCGACATGCGCTTGCGTGTTCGGGCTGCGCAGCGCTGAGCGCTTGGCCGGCAGGCTGGCCGGCTGGCCGCTCGTCGCTCGGCGCTTGTGTCAAAGGGCGGGGGTTCTTATACTTCGCGGCGTAATGGCGAGTTCAGCAGTCAGAGAGCCAGGAGAAGTAGAATATGAGTGCATACGAGCGATTGGCGGTAGTGGTGTTGGTGTTGTGCAGCCTGGCTAGCGCGCCGGCCTGGGCGCAATATGTCGATCCCGACGATAGTGTGCGTTTCTCCGGAGAGCTGGAGAACGACGAGTTCATGATTTTGATGCGGGCGCGTGCGGTCAAGATCCCGGACTTTATGTTGGGGTTGTGGTTTGACCGTCATGCCAGCCACTGGGGTGATGGGCCGAGCAACATGAGCTATGGAGCGGAGTTCGTCTGGCGCAAGGGCGTGGAGTACGAGTTCAGCCTGGGCATCGACTATGCGGACTTGTCGATGCATTCGGATTTTTGGTTGGAGAGCGGCAAGAGCGCGACCTCGGCGGAGTTTACCGAGATCGATATGCAGATCGTGTCGGTGGTGTTCTCGACCTACTGGTTTTGGGATGTGCAGCCGTGGTTTTCGCCGTTTGTCGGTGGTGGAATCGGGCCGGGCATCATCCTTGGCGATATCGTCAAGTATAAGCCGCGCCCTGACTCACCCTGCTACAACCGGCTCAATGGTGCCGACGCCTACAGCTCGCCGGAGTGTCTCAACGCCAACGGGCAGCCCAACGAGAGCAGCTTTGATGTGGAGAATCCCAAGATCGAGGACAGCTTGCCGCCGGTGGTGCCGATGATCAACGTCAGCGGTGGCGCGCGCTTTAATGTCGGCAAGCACGCCGTGCTCAAGCTCGAGACCGGGTTTTATACCTATTTGTTCGCCGGCGTGTCGCTGGGCGGGCAGTGGTAGTATGTCTTTGTTGGACGCTGAAATATTTTAATGGAGAGCTCGATGGATAAGGTCTACGAGTCGGCCGAGGCGGCGTTGTTCGATATCGCTGACGGGGCGACGATCATGAGCGGGGGGTTCGGGTTGTGTGGCAATCCGGAGAACCTGATTCGGGCGTTGCGCGAGAAGGGCGTAAAAGATCTGACGATCATCAGCAACAACTGCGGCACGGATTTGTACGGGCTGGGGATCTTGCTGCAGACGCGTCAGATTCGAAAGATGATCTCGAGCTATGTCGGTGAGAATAAGAATTTCGAGCAACAGTTTTTGGGTGGCGAGCTCGAGGTTGAGCTCAATCCACAGGGCACGCTGGCCGAGCGCATTCGCGCCGGTGGTGCGGGCATTCCGGCGTTTTACTCGCCCACGGGCTATGGCACGTTGGTCGCCGAGGGCAAGGAGGTGCGCGAGATCGACGGGCGCCATTTCGTGCTCGAGCGTGCGCTGACGGCGGACTATGCGATCGTCAAGGCCTGGAAGGGTGACACCCACGGCAACCTGATCTACCGGGCGACGGCGCGCAACTTCAATCCGATCATGGCCACGGCCGGGCGGATCACGATCGCCGAGGTCGAGGAGCTCGTCGAGCCCGGCGAGCTCGATCCCGACCAGATTCACACGCCGGGGATTTATGTGCAGCGCATCTTGCGGGGCACGGACTACGAGAAGTGGATCGAGCAGCGCACGGTGCGCCCGGCCTGACGAGGGCAAACGCCCCACCTGCAACGACAATGACGAAGCTGAGCAATGAGGATGAATAGATGGCTCTGACACGAGATCAGTTGGCCCAAGTGGCGGCGCGGGAATTGCGCGATGGCGCCTACGTTAATCTGGGTATCGGCATTCCGACCCTGGTGGCGAATTACATTCCCGAGGGCATGGAGGTCGTCTTGCAAAGCGAGAATGGCTTGCTGGGCATCGGGCCGTTTCCGCTCGAAGGTGAAGAAGACCCTGACCTGATCAATGCCGGCAAGCAGACGATCACGACGCTTCCCGGTTCGGCCTTTTTCAACAGCGCGGAGAGCTTTGCGATGATTCGCGGCGGCCACGTTGATTTGACGATTTTGGGGGCGATGCAGGTCAGCGAGCGCGGCGATCTGGCCAACTGGATGATCCCGGGCAAGATGGTCAAGGGCATGGGCGGCGCGATGGACCTGGTCTCGGGGGCCAAGCGCGTGGTGGTGTTGATGACGCACGCCTCACGCGACGGCGAGCCGAAGCTGCTCCACGCCTGCGACTTGCCGCTCACGGGCGTGGCGTGCGTCGACCGGGTGATAACCGATCTGGCGGTCTTTGACGTGGCCGACGACCATCTGGTGCTTCGCGAGATCGTCGAGGGCATGAGCGTCGAGGAGCTGCGCGGGTTGACCGAGGCGCGCTTCGAGGTCGCCGAGGATTTGAAGACGATCAGTTTTGGGTAAGAAGGCCCGTAGTCTTTGCAGCGACACCTCCCCTTGCCTTCGGGTGGGGAGGGTCATTTAGAGAAAGTTCACTTCATGGAAATGGAAACAGGGACAATCGTCGAGTTTAGCGCGGGTGGCACCTACCGTCTGGGTATGGTCGCCGGCGAGCTCGGTAAGAAGAAGCTCATTGTGTGGACCGAGCATGGCGACGAGATGCGCCCGGAGCGCGGTGATATCACGCTGGTGATGGGCAAGAAGCGCGCGGACAATCCGGCCGCAGTGGCCGAGGCGTTGCGGGAGTTGCGTGCGCAGATTGCGGTCTATGGCGAGGAGATCGACTTAGAGGTGCTCTGGGAGATCGTCGGCGAGATGGGTGAGCCCTTGACGGCCGCCCAGATTGCCGAGCTGATGTTTACGACGAGCGAGTATGCGGCGGTGCTGGCGATATTGGGCGCGCTTCGCGCGGACAGCGTCTATTTCAAGAGCAAGCGCGACAGCTTTGAGGCGCGGCCACGCGCGCAGGTCGAGACACAGCTTGCCCAGCGCGCGGCAGAGGGAAAAAAAGCCAGGGAACGCAATGATTTCAGTGAGGCCGTGGCGGCCTTGCTGGCGGCCGAGGCCGAGCAGCGCAAAGTCTTGGCGCTCGAGCACGGGCAAAACGATGCGTTTCGAAACTATCTGATCTTGATCAAGGACTATGCCGTCTACGGCGACGAACTCGAGCGCCACAAGTTGGCCGAGGAGCTGCTCGATGAGCTCGAGGCGAGCGTGGGCCGCAAGTTTCGAAGCCGTGGCCAGCAGCGCGCCTTCGATTTGCTGGTCGATCTGGGGATCTGGGGCGAGCACGAGAATTTGTGGCTGTACCGCTTCGGTATTTCGCCCCAGGCGTCCAAGGCCGTGCTCGAGGCGGCCCAGGCGTTGGCCGCTGAGCCGTGGGTGCCGGAGCCGGGGCGCCGCGATTTGAGTGCGCTTTATTGTGTGACGATCGACGACGCGGAGACGCGCGACATCGACGATGCGCTCTCGTGTGAGCCGCTGATCGATGGGGGCTGGAAGGTGGGCATCCACATCGCCGATCCGGGCGCGCGTGTCGCGGTGGGCAGCCTGCTCGACGAGGAGGCGCGAAGCCGGGGTACGAGCATTTATCTGCCAACCGGGCCGATCCCGATGTTTCCCAACGCCTTGAGCGAGGCGGCGATGAGCTTGGTCGCCGGGGAGCTGCGCCCGGCGTTGAGCATCGTGGTGACCTTTGATGCGAATTTCGAGATCGTCGAGCGCGAAATTTTTAGCTCGACGGTGTGCGTCGACCAGCGCCTGACCTACGACGAAGTCGATCGGATGCTCGCAGGCGAGGAGCGCGGGCGAGTGGCCAACCTGTTGCAAAACCTCAACTATGTCGGCGAGGAATGCATGAGTCAGCGCGACCAGAACGGGGCGCTGAGCATCAATTTGCCCGAGGTCAAGGTGCGCGTCGACATGAGCGAGGAGCAGCCGCGGGTGAACTGCGCGCTGCTCGATCAGGAGAGCTCAGCGCGGCTATTGGTCAGCGAGATGATGATTTTGTGCAACCATGTGTTGGCCGACTTCTGTGACAAGAACAACATCCCGACGCTGTATCGCTGCCAGGACTCGCCGGATAGCGAGTTGCTCGACGAGGAGACGCTGGCCTTGCCGGAGGGGCTGGTGCGCGAATTCGCGATGCTTCGCAAGATGAAGCGTGGTGACGTGACGACGCAACCCTCGCCGCATTTTGGCCTGGGTCTGTCGAAGTACGTGCAGGCCTCGAGCCCGATTCGCCGCTATGGCGATCTGGTATGCCAGCGCCAGATCAAGGCGTTTTTGGCCGGCGAGGCCTTGCCCTACGACGCCGAGGGTATTTTGGGTTTGCTGGCGGGCGTGGACGGCTCGGCGCGCGAGGGCAGCCGGGCCGAGCGCGAGACCAACCGCTACTGGCTGATCTACCATTTGGCGATGCACAAAGAGCCGCTCGAGGCGGTGGTCGTCGAGCTCAAAGATGCTCAAGGCACGCGGGCCTCTGTTTTTGTAAACCAGTGTGCTTATAAAACTAATTGTAGTCTTAAAAGGCAAGTGCCACTCGGCGCCACCATTGAGGTGGTCGTCGATCGAGCCGACCCCCGAAAAGACATTCTTATCTTGCGCGAAGCGTAGGCGGGCGTTTGGAGCTTGGCAACGAGGTCATCCAACAGCCAGTTCGAAGGCTGGGTGGTCGATCGTCGCCGCGGACATAAATACATACTGGCGGCTTCGGGGAGCGCTTAGCCAGGCTGCGTTTTGGGCCGGCGGGCGAGAAGTTGGGAGAAATCAATTCTTTGTGCGTGAAAATGAGACCTCGAGGCGTTAAGCTAGCTCGCAGACACTCCCGTGGTTTGGAACGCTGGTTTTTCCCAAGCAGTTTTCATAGAAGCTATGTCCGAGATCTTTGAGGGTACCATCGTTGCGGGACGCTTCGTAGTTGCCGAGCGCATTGGCGAGGGCGGCATGGGCGCGGTCTACCGGGCCTTGCAGACCTCGCTCGATCGTGAAGTCGCGCTCAAGGTCTTGCACTCGCAGCAAGCGTTTACCGCGCGTGCGCGCCGGCGTTTTGGCCGCGAAGCGCGCGCCGTTGCCCGGCTCAACCACCCGCATATCGCCAGCGTGTTCGATTTTGGCACGGACAACGACGACCAGACGTTGTGGTTGGCCATGGAGCTTGTGGCCGGGCGAAGCTTGGGCGGGCTCAAGCGCGAACCCCTCGACATCTTGCGCATCATCTCGCTTGCCGATCAGATCCTGAGCGCGCTTGCCGCGGCGCATGCGCGTGGAATCATCCACCGCGATCTCAAGCCCAGCAACATCTTGCTCACGCGTGACGACGAAGGCCGCGAGGTGATCAAGCTCGTCGATTTCGGGCTTGCGGCCACCCAGGACGGCGAGCTGGATTTGGACAATGCGCCGGGCGGTCTCGGAGACGAGCAAAGCGAGGTGACGAGCGCGCGCGTGATCATGGGTACGCCGCGCTACATGGCGCCGGAGCTGTTTCGCCGCCACCCGATCGATCCGCGCGTCGATCTCTATGCGCTGGGCATCATCCTCTACGAGATCGTTGCGGGCAAAGCCCCCTATCCGGGCGACGATCCGCGCGAGATCATGCGCGGCCATCTCAAGGAGCCGATCCCGCAGCTTCGGGCACGCGAGGGCGATGTGCCTCCCGAGCTCGAGCGTTGCATTTACAAGCTGTTGGCCAAGGAAGCCTCGGAGCGCTATCAGACCGCGGCCGAGGTGCGCGAGGGTTTGCAAGCGATCATCAGCGAGTTCAGCTACGTGCCCTGGATGGTGGGCGGGCCGCGCATCGACGGGGAGTGGGGCTCGATGAGCCGTCTGGGCAACCTCTCGGCGCCGGGCTTCTTGAGCGGTCGTGGCGGCCAGACGGTGCCTCCTTCGCTGGCCATGGGCAGCGTCTCGAAGATGGGCGGCGGCTCGGCGCCGGCACCGCTGGTCGGTCGCGAGGTAGAGCGGCGCACGATCGAGAAGCACATTCGTGCCACGATCGCCATTGGCCATGGCAGCATCGTTTTTATTGAAGGTGAGGCCGGCGTGGGTAAGAGCCGGCTGCTCGACTGGATCCGCGTTCGCGTCGAGGAAGCCGGCGTGATGAAGGTCGCCCAGGGCACCTATTCTCGCAACGTCAGCGGTTTTCAGGGCATTCGCGCGATCCTCGAGGAGGTGCTCGGCGCGCGCGACTCGACCTATGAGGACATGCCCTATCTGGTGGAGTCTCGGCTTCGCAAATGGAATTTTTCGCCCGATGAGATCGAGCTTTGCATCAAGTTGATGCAGCCTGGCGGCGATGCGGCGATTTTTGAGTCCACGGGGCCGGCCAGTGAGCGCCGACTCTCCGGCCAGGAGCGCGCCTTTGCCGTGGTTGAGCGCGTGCTGCGCCAGGTCTCGCAGGCCAAGCCCTGGCTTTTGATCCTCGAGGACGTGCACTGCGCCGGGGAGACGACTCTATCGTTTTTGCAGCATCTGGCCGTGGGCATGCACCTCGATCCGATGGCGATGATGCTCGTGGCCACGGTGCGCACTGAGGAGCTAGGCGAGGTGCCCGAGATGCGCTATGCGCTCGAGCGGCTGGCCCGCTTTGGCTCGGAGAATTTCGCGCGCCTTCGCCTGGATCGCCTCAGCGTCGATGAGGCGACCAATCTGGTGCTCAAGCTTGCGCCTTTGGACAAGGCATTGGCCACGCGCATCGCGGTGCGTTCGGCGGGCAATCCTTTGCACGTGGCCCAGATCCTGCGCTACCTGCAGGAGAGCACCAAGCTGGTCTACAACAACGGTCAGTGGCAGTTGACCGAGGGCGTCGACATTGCCACCGAGATCCCCGACGAGCTCGGCGAGCTGATGCGCTTTCGCATCCGTCAGGTGGCCAGTCGCCACAGCGATGCCCCGGCGATGATGGCGATCCTCGAGCGCGCGGCGATTTTGGGCCAGCGCTTCGATTACCGCCTGCTTCGCCACTTCGTCGGCGTCGAAAGCGGCAGCCCCTGGCGCGCCACGCTCGACACCAGCCTGGAGAGTTTGGTCAAGGAGGGCTTCTTGCGTGAGGTCGGGCAGAGCGGCGAGGATATCCTGGAGTTCGACCACATCGTGATGCGCGACGTGTTGTTGCAGAGCCTGGAAGGCCGGCGCAGTTTGATGGGCTTGCACCGCGTCGCCGCTGAGACCAAGACGGCCTTTTATGGCAAGCGCTCGAGCGAGATCGCCATGCAGATCGTCGAGCATTATAGACGCGCACGTGATCCCTCCGGCGTCTACGCCTTTACGGTCAAGGCGGCGCGCGCCGCGCTCGACGTCTCGGACTTCAAGACGGCGATGGAGTTGTACCGCAGCGCCAAGAATCTGGTGGATTCGGGAAACATCACCGCTGAGCTGACCGTGCTTGACGATGTCTCCGGCGTCCTCAAGGGCGAGGAGGTTGCTCTGGAGCTCGCGCATCTGGAGCGCCGTCTGGGCGAGTACGCTTCGGCGCGCCAGCACTACCGGCGCCTGTTGAGCGACGGCAACAGCCATATCGCGCTGTGGGCCAAGTGGGGCCTTGGCGATGTCGCCAGCCGCCAGGGCGAGCTCGAAGAGGCGCTGGGCTGGTACGAGGTCGCCCAGCGCGAGGCGGAGGCCTCGCAGACGCCAGCTTCGAGCGAGCATGATACGCAAGTCTACAGCCTGGTCGCGGCGTTTAGCCTGGCGGGTCTGGGCGGCGTCGAGCACGCTCGCGGTGACTTTGCGATCGCCGAGCGCCGACTCTCCGAGGCCCTGGCGCGCGCGCAGAAGTTGCAGCATCGCACGCTCGAGGCGGAGGTCTTGCGCCTGTTGACCGATGTGGTCTGGCGCCTGGGCGATGCGAACAAGGCCGAGGTTTTCTATCGTCGCGCCTCGATCCTCGAGGAGAGCTTTGGCGACCAGGAGGCCGTGGCCAGCGGGATGTTGCACTCGGCGGAGTTCTTGCGCGAAGCCGGTCAGACCTCGCGCGCGGAGACGCAGGCCCAGCAGGCCCGAGCGATCTTCGAGGAGTTGGGCAAGCGCCACAACGAGGCGCACTGTTTGCTGACGCTTGGCCACATTGCCTGGTGTCGGGGCGATTTCAAGACGGCGGCCAACCACTACCGCCAGGCCCATCGCCACTACGAGGCATTTCAGGACAGGCGCGGCATCACGCACTGCAATTTGCACCTGGCGCGCCTGGCGATGAGCGTGCAGCGGCTCAAGGAGACGCAAACCCTGGTTCAAGAGGCCCTGGAGGGGTTTCGGGCGATGGGCGATCGGCGCGGCGTGGCCCAGGTTCGCATCATTCACGGGCGCCTCGAGCACGCCGTGGGCCGCCACGAGCAGGCGCGCGAGACCTTCGAGAGCGCGGCCAAGTCGCTCGAGACGCTGGGCGACCGACGAAGCGCGGTTTGTGCGCGCGCCTTCGAGACGCTGGTGCTCGAGGAGCTTGGCCAGTATGACGTGGTCGACGCGCGTCTCGATGAGATGCTCGCCACGGTGCCGGCATTCGCACTGGCCGACGAAGGCTTGGCGACGGCTTTTGACAAACTCTGTGGTCTCATCAATCATAGGCGCCCCGATCTCGCCATGCAGCTCGATGAGATTGCAGAAGAGACCTGGCAGCGCCTGGGACGTCCATCGCGCGTGGCGAGCGTCTGAGCGCTTCTCACCTACCCAACGGCAAATCGTATGAAGCAAGATCTGATCGACGCACAACTCGTGCCCTATGTGTTGACCACGGGGGCGAACGCGCGCCATCTGCACCTGGAGGTGGACGTCGGCCGACCGATCGAGCTGTTGCGCGTCGAAGACGAGCGCAATGCCGAGTTTTGCAAGATCTTGAATCGCGGCAATCAGCTGGCCTTTGGCGGCGCCGACAGCATGGGAATGCCGCTTTGGGTGATGCTCGACTGCGCGATTTTGCCCTCTGCGATGATCGGCTACATGTTGCCGCGCGCCTTTGTCAGCGATACGCTGGCCGCTCAGCTCGAGCTTGACGACTATCAAGGTTACGTCCCGGTTTCGGAATACTGCGCCTGCCCGACCGTTGAAGACAAGTGCGTCAGCGGCTTTTCTCTGCACAGCCACATGAGCGGGCAGGGCATCGCCACGCGCACCAAGGCGATGGCCCTGGCGATCTATGGCGCGCGCCATCAGATCGGTGTCACGCAGTTTTACAACCCGGCGATCCGGGTTCATGTGCGCTTTGGCGCCATGGAGATCACGATTCACCGACCGACCGTGCACACCTATGCCGAGGACAGCTTCGTCTACCGGCTTGATTTGCCGCCCGAGGAGACGTTGCTCAACATGGCGCGTGGAACCGACGTCTTTGGCTTGAGCGAGATCCCCGAAGGGGTGCGCTGGACCTTTGACCCGGACAACGAAGTCAGCCAGGGCCGGCTCGCCGCGCACCTGCACGAGGGCGGCCGGGCCTGGATCATTGCGCCGGGATGGCGCGCCACCGAAGAGGGCTGCCAGCTCACTTTGGTGCTAGGATGACCCCAAAAGCATGAGTAGTTTCGAGCTTAAACAAAAGGTCGAGGCCCTGCTCGACGACGAGATGGGCACGATCTACAAGGACGCGCCGATGCGCGTCGCGTTGGTTTATCCATCGCCGTATCGCGTGGGAATGAGCTCGTTGGGCTATCAGACGATCTATCGGCTGCTCAACGCGCGCGAGGACTTCGTCTGCGAGCGCAGCTTTCTGCCCGACGAGCCCGAGCGGTATCGCAAGTCGAACACGCCGCTTTTTAGCTACGAGTCGCAGACGCCGGTGGGCGACTTCGACGCGGTGGCCTTCTCGATCGCCTATGAGCTCGAGGTGCTGGGGCTCTTGGAGTGTCTGGAGCTCTCCGGGATTCCGCTTCGCGCAAGCGATCGCGGCGGCCATTGGCCGCTGATCATCGGTGGCGGGCCACTGACCTTTTCCAATCCGCTGCCGGCTGCGCCCTTTTGTGACGTGATGGTCATGGGCGAGGGCGAGGAGCTGATTCATGTGTTGCTCGACTGGTGGAAGGACAGCGGTGACCGCGAGAAGTTCTTGCAGGACGTGGCGCTCTTGCCCGGCGTCTATGTGCCCTCGATCCATGGTGAGGTGCTGCGCCCCATAGCCCAGGTGCGCGATGAGAGCTTGCCGGCCTTTAGCCCGATCATCACGGCGAACACCGAATTTGCGAACATGCACCTGGTGGAGAACGCGCGCGGCTGCCATCGCGGCTGCTCGTTTTGCGTGATGCGGCGCACGACCAACGGCGGAATGCGCACGGTCTCGCCGGAGCGCGTGCTCTCGACGATCCCCGATTACGCCAAGCGCGTCGGTCTGGTGGGCGCGGCGACGAGCGATCATCCGCAGATCATCGACATTTTGCGCAGCATCGTGGACTCGGGCCGCGAGGTCGGGCTCTCGAGCCTTCGCGCAGATAGGCTCGACGACGAGTTCGTCGGCCTGCTCGCCCGAAGCGGCGCGCGCACGTTGACCGTGGCCAGCGACGGCTCCAGCCAGCGCATGCGAAACATCGCCCAAAAGGGTATCAAGGAGAAGCACCTGCGCCACTGCGCCGAGCTCGTGCGCAACAACGACATGCGCCTGCTCAAGCTGTACATGGTCTTTGGCTATCCCGAAGAGACGATGGACGACATCGAGGAGATGATCGAATTTGTCGGCGAGCTCAGCTCGATCTGCAAGGTGGCCCTGGGGATGAGTCCGCTTGTGGCCAAGAAGAACACGCCGCTCGACGGCGTGGCTTTTGAGGAGCACAAGAGCCTGGAGGCCAAGCTCAAGCGCGTCACCCGCGGCCTGGGAAAGCGCGTGGACATCCGCTCGACCTCGGTGCGCTGGTCGTGGGTCGAGTACGAGCTCGCTCAGGGTGGCTGGGACATGGCCGAGGCCTGCTTGCAGGCTTATCGCGACGGCGCGAGCTACGCCGCCTGGAAGCGCGCGATCGTCGAGAACCGCAAGAAACCCGCCGAGCTGCGCCGCCCCGTCGACAACAAACTTCGACTGGGTGCGATGCTGCCTGACGATGTGCTGATCAACAGCGTTGACCCGCGCTAGCGGCGCTTGCAGTCAAAGCTTCTCACTTAGTGTTTGGGAGGGTGCAAGATGGCGTTTCGGCTCTTGGCTTCGGCCTCGAGGCGCCCGCACATGATATCGCAAAGCGCGAAGATGTCCTCGCCGCCGAGGCTGTAGATGACGTAGAGTCCCTCTTTTCGCCGCTCGACAAAGCCCAGGCTGTGCAGCAGCGCGAGGTGCTTGGAGACGTTGGCCTGACCAAGCTCGGTGGCCTCCATGAGCTCGGTGACGCTCTTCTCGCCGTCGCGAAGCGCGTTGAGGATGCGCAGGCGGGCCGGCTCGGAGAGCGCCTTGAAGCGCTCGGCGATGAGCTCGAGGAGTTCGGGGGTCAGCGGATAATCGGCCATGCTCGTCTCAACTCTGCTGTAGGGGCTTGTTCGCCTGTGGACTATAGCGAAGGGTTCAAGCTCAGGCCAGCACCTCGCGCTCGGCTTTTCATGAGTTGAACAGCACATCGTAGTTTTGGTAGAGAATCCACGTGCCCATCACGGCCAAGAAGATGGCAAAGCCTCGTTTCAGGGCGGCGCTTGGGATAAAGCGTGCGATGTAGCTGCCGGCCAAGATGCCAACAATAGCCACGCTGGTGAACAGCGCCATAAAAGCCCAGGGGACCTCGATCTGGCCGAGGTAGCCCAAGAATCCGGCCGCCGATTTCATCGCGATGACGAGCAAGCTGGTGCCTACGGCCTCTTTGATCGGGACTTTTCCCAAGATGACCAGTGCCGGAACGATCAAAAAGCCGCCGCCCACACCGACCAGACCGGTCAACACGCCCACGGCGAGCCCTTCGATGATGATGAGCCACAGGCGCATCGGGGCGGCCTGCGGGCTTTGAGCCGCAGTCGGGCTTGGGCTGCGAAACATGAAGACCGCCGCAGCGAGCATGACCGTGGCAAAGAGCACGAGCTGAAACGTGCCGCTGACGAGCGTGGCCAGGCGTGCGCCGAGGAAAGTTCCGACCATGGCTACTGCGCCAAAGCTCAGCGCGACGCGCAAATTAACGTTGCCCGCTCGCCAGTGTCCCGCGACGCCAAAGAGGCTGACCACGCCGACGACGGCCAGGCTCATGGCGATGGCCTGCTTTGGGTCGTAGCCCAAGACGTAGACGAAGATCGGCACGGTGAGGATTGAGCCCCCGCCTCCGAGCAGTCCGAGCGCGATGCCGACAAGCGCGGCAAGTGCCAGGCCAAGAGCAATCATTGCGTTCTCCTCAGCGCTGGACAGTGGTGGCAAATGGGTTCTCGGGCAGCGGGCCGTCTTTTAGCGAGCGCACCATCGCTTCCACGTTGCAGCCGACCGGCCGATTGTAGGGCAGACGCGCGAGGATCATGGCCATCGCACACGTGTTGGTCACGCCGGCCACGACGAGCCCGCTTCCGACAAACGCTGGCAACAGCGCAAAGAGCGGATGAGCGAGCAGCGCCAGCAAGGCGCCCGTGGCCGCGAGCGCGCCCGCCGCAATGCGCACCTGGCGCTCCAAGGAGAGTCGCTCGCGCCCGGTATTGACGGGCAAACCGGCCCGGGCCCAATGGCTGACGCCTCCGTCGAGCAAGTGGATGTTCTTCATGCCCAGCGCGCTCAGCGCATCGTGGGCTTTTTGAGCTCGTTGTCCAGATTGGCACACCAGGACGACCGGATCGTCGACGCAGTCACAGAGCTCACTGGCGTAGCGGCCCAGGCTGTCCAAGGGCACGTTGTAGGAGCCTGGAATGTGCATTGATTCGTATTCGCCGGCGGTTCGCACATCGAGCAGACGAATCGGCCGAGCCATGCTGAGCAAGGCCTCGAGTTTGTGAACGTCGATCATCAATTCGAGTGCGTCAGGACTGGACCAACTCTTTGTTTCAATCGCCATCTCTACTCCTGCTGTTTGAGGATATTTGACCGCTGGTGGTAACCCCGACGAGTCCGGGGAATGTATTATATTACCATATAGTAATACAATACATTCCATGCAAGTGTCGTCTGGTAAAAATATCCCTTTTGGGGCCATTTTCGGCCGTGTCAGGTTTCGGTGTTTGCTGGCGAGAAGAGCGAGAGGGCTTGAATGAGATGGATGAGCTCGATGCGTTTGGTGACGCCAAGCTTGGTCATCGCGCGGTGCAGGTGGGTGGCGACCGTTGAGGGTGCGAGGCCGAGCGCGTAGCCAGCGAGCTTGTTGCCGTAGCCCAGCGCGACGAGTTGGACGACCTCGTGTTCACGGCGCGAGAGCGTCTCGAGGGTAGGCACCTCGTGACAATTCTGGCGAGCGACATAGTAGCGGCGCCCGTCGGCGTCAAAGCTGTCGAGCAATGACCAGCGCGCGGTGACCAGCGCCTTCCAAATGTCGACGGCCTCCATCGGAGCGCTGGTGCGCAGTTGGCCGCGGGCATGGTCGATGGCCACGGCGGCCATGCGAAGCGCCTTCATGGCCGAGGGTGTCGGCGCGACGGCGCCACTTCGCACCAGCTGGCCATCAGCCGAGAGGACGATGTCGCTCTGGGTGAGGTTGAGCGCCTCGTGAGCCGTGGCGTAGCGCAAGCGGTATGCGGCCGCGACATGCACGCCCAGCTGGAGCCACAACGCTCGACGCGGTGCATCGACCGCGCGCACGGCGGCCTGGCAGGCGCCAATGACGACAACTGAACCCGTGGGATCGGGCGCGCTCAGGCCCAAAAAGTCGTAAATACCATGGGGATGGGCGTGATGTCGAAAGGTCGGATCCTGGTGAAAGTCGCTGAGCAGCGAGTGCTCGCTGGCCAAGCTAAAGGCCAGGCGGCCAAAGAGCTTCTTGGCCTGCTCGTCTCGAAGCTCAGGGACCATGCGCTCGAGCAAGCTCAGATGTAGATCGAGGTCGCCACCGATGACCACGGCCGTAACGGGATTGTTGGTCTGCTCTTTGAAACAGAGACTGTAGGCGAGCACACCGAAGCCGTCGTCCAGGCAATTGAGGGCGGCCGTGGCCAGGCCATTAAGCCAGGCCTGCTCAGAGCTGCTCAGGTCGTAGACGGCTTCGAGAAAGCCAACCGGATCGAAATTCTTGGCCATGGGTTCAGCGACTCGCTACGTCTCGCGATTGATGATCACCCAGGCGGCCAACTCGGAGCGCGAGGCGATGCCCAGTTTTCGAAAGACCGACGCGACCTGATTACCGACCGTGCGCTCGGAGCTGCCACGGGTGGTGGCGATCGCGCTGTTTGATTGGCCTTTGAGCAGGGCACGGGCGACCGCCCTCTCGGCGGGCGTCAATGAGGAGAAGTCGTAGCTTGCATCAACGGGCAAGCTGATGATCGCCAGGCGTTCGCCGCCGACTTGCAGTTCACTAAAAAATACCCCACCGGCGCTGGACTCAGGCCGCTCTTTCTTTGCCACGGCTAACTCCCCGAGCATCATTCTCATTTCGATGGCCCACGATGCGTAATCTCTACAGGAATGGCTATAGGTAATTCATTGACGCCAGCAGCCAGGGGGCATCTCTACGTATCTGGGAACAGTGCCGTTATACACAGGAATGGATGCGCTGACAAGGCGTCGGGCGGTGAGCCTCGAGCTGGCTTCAACAACCCCCAACGCAAAGCGGCGAGGCCCTTTTTAGGGGGGCTCGCCGCGCGATTGCATTACAAGTTCAGGCTATTGAGCTGGGGTTCAGGGAATCGGAAAGCCGGAGAAGATCACATCGTCGATGCGCCAGGTACCCGTGGTTGCGCTGGCACCCCAGGCGTAAAGGCGTACGCGAATGTTGGATTTGTCAGTGAGTGCTGCGATGCCGGAGAACTCATAAGTCGAGAAAGTAGTGCCGCTGAGAGTTACTTCGTTAACGATGACGAAACTACCGCCGTCGATCGAGTAAGCCACGGCCAGGTTTGTCGGACCCGTTGAAGAACGCTGATGCCTGAAATTGAGGGCAATGTCGTTAAAGTCGGTCGTCGCAAAGCTCATCTGGAAGTAAGGTGAGGTGGCCAAATCCAATGCCGTCCCGTTCCAATTGTTCGAAGACCACGCCGGATTGGAGCCTGGAAAGGACGTGGTGCCAATGCCTGAATAGGTGATTTCTCCCGTGCCTACGTTGGGCACCAATGTTTGGCCTGTGAAATCCCATCCGACGATCGTCTGGGCCTGCGGGCTGAAGGTCACGACCAGCTTGCCGGCATCGGCCGGTGAGTAGCCGTTGTCCGAGCCGGAGGTGTCACACAGCTTCCAGGTGTCGCCGCCGTCTCCTGAGAAACGGTAGGCGTAGTCGTAGCTGCCGGCGGGCAGACCGCCGATGACGCCCTTGTACTCGTCGTTGTTCGCGTCGACGTAATCGAGGTTGCGCGCGGCAGCCTTCCACGTCCAGGAGGAGCTGGGAGCGGTGTTGGCCGGACCATAACCCAACTGGGCGACGAGCAGTCCGGAGCGCCCGAGAGACTGCGAGCCGGTGACGCCGGCGATGAAAAGGCGGCCGTAAACGTCGCCCTGCTCGGCGTCGACCAGCGCAAGGCTGGCCGGGTGCTGAAGATTGCACCAGCCGATCACGAGCGGGGCAACCGGCTCGGTCACTTTGCAAAGCAGAACCTCTTCGACGATCGGCGTGCCGTTGGCGTCGAGGCCGGTGGTGAAGTTGATGCGGTATCCGCCATCCTCGCAGACAAGGCCTGGAGTGATCGTGGACACCGTGATCGACGGGCTGAAGCCATCCTCGCCATTGCAAATCGTGAACGGAGCCTGCTCGCCAAGGGTGACAACTTTGCCGCCGCCCGGGCACTGCTCGGCGGTCGCATCGCCGATCGAGACGGGCGGTGTTTCGCCCTGCTCACCCTGCTCGCCGTGGCAGACGTAGTGGGAGGTGCTGACATTGCTGAGGTCGGTCAACGTGATCTGAAGTCCGCCAGCCGGACACTCGGCGTGAACGTTGGGTCCAAAAGAGGAGATAGCGATTGTGTTGAGGCCGTTGCTGCCGTTGGTTCCATTTGTCCCGTTGCAGACGAAGGTGGTGGTGGGCTCGCTGCCATCCTGTGCATCGACGGTGATCTTGAGACCGCCAACCACACCGCATGGATGTGTATCAGCACCGGTGATCGGAGCGACGGTGACGGTGGGAGCAATGGCGTTGTCGCCCTTGTCGCCGTTGTCGCCCTTGTCACCGTCGTCGCCCTTATCGCCATCGGCGCCGTTGCAGAGGTATTCGACGATTGCATCGCTGCCGTCGTTTTGATCGACGGTGACCTTGAGGCCGCCGGCCTCGCCGCAGTCGTGATCGTCGTCTTCGTCGTCGATAGGCTCGACGCTGATCGAGGGCGAGATGCCGTCAGGACCTTGCGGGCCATCTTGACCGATCGGGCCTTGCGGGCCATCTTGACCGATTGGGCCGCTATCGCCCGAGTCACCTTTGGTGCCACCAGATCCGACGGTGCCGTCGGCGCCGTTACAAACGTAGAGCGGTGCGGCGTCACCGATGGTGACCTTGACGCCGCCGTCGGCGCAGTTGGCGCCTGCTGCTTCATTTTCAACAACGACTTCGGGCGCAGGACCAACAGGCCCCTGCGCTCCACGTTCGCCATCGCCACCACAACCGATCAATGCGACCAGACAGAAGCCCATCAGTATGACCAAACGATTACTTCGCATGTCCACGTTCCTCCAGTGTATCAAATAACGGCGTGCCCGAGGTGGGCACCCAAGAATTGTCACGATTGGTAGCCGCAAGTGGCTGATATGTCAACCACACCCCAGGTGTCAATTGCGTGACACAGGGCGCAAGGACGCACCAACACTGGCCGAGAAAGGAAGGACTTTAGCGCGGTAAGAGACAGATTATTTCGCTGAGTGGAGAAGGTCGCGCAGCGTTTTACTCAACAGATCGGCCGGCTCGCCAGAAACCTCAAACTGCCTGTTCGTTGAGCCTTTGACCGACGATGCCGACCTGCACGGCGCGCATCAGGTCGGTTTTGGTCAAGATGCCGACCACGCGCGTCTGTTCATCGACGACGATCAGGCGGCCGAAGTTGTTGCGCGTCATCAGTTCGAAGGCATCAAAGACCTTGGCCGTACGCGCGATCGTTGCGAAATCGCGGGTCATGACCGCGCCTACAGGAGCACGCGGTGGGGCGAGTCGCAGCTCGTTGAGGGTGATCATGCCGATCAGTTGGCCGGTATCAGCGAGCACGGGATAGCCCAGGTGTCCTTCGCGAAACATCTTGTCTTTGAGCTCACCGCAGCTCATTTCGGGGCTGACCCATGCGACGCGCTGGGTCATCAATTCCTCAACCTGAACGCCTTCAAAGATCTGGCCCATGATGGTGTGCTGGGTTTCGGCGGCGACGGCGACGTAGATGAAAAAGGCGATGAACATCAAGAAAATGTTGAACGACAACAGGCCGAACAGTCCCAGGGCTACGGCCAGCACGCGGCTGATGCGCGCTGCGACACGCGTGGCCTGGAGGCGATCCATGCGCAGGGCAAGCAGCGAGCGCAGCACGCGACCGCCGTCGAGCGGCAGGGCCGGCAGCATGTTAAAGACCGCCAGCGCGACGTTCATGTAAGTGACGTATGCGACCACGAAGTAGGCCGCAGCCCAGCCTGGCGGAATCAGCTGCAGCAGCCCCCAGCCGAGCAGGGCCAATGCGAAGCTCGTGATCGGCCCGGCGATACCGACGACGGCCTCGGCACCGCGCTGGCGCGGCATATCGGTGAGCTGGGCGACGCCGCCGAGCAGCCACAGGGTGATGCGCTCGGTTTCGACGTTGTAGCGCCTTGCCGTGACGGCGTGGCCGAGCTCGTGGATCACCACGCTGACGAACAAGCCCAAGGCTGCGGCCAGGCCCAACAGATAGGGCACCGCGCCGACGGTCAACGCCTCGGTGGCAACAGGCAGGTTGAGGAGCTCGACGAAGGCCGGGATCTGGCCGGCGATGATCCAGGCAAAGAGCGGCAAAATGATCAGGAAGGTGACATCGAGATAGAGTGGGATGCCCAACAGGCGAAAGGGCAGTCGAAAGGCGTTCTTGAACATCGCGCGCGCTCTCAGGATGCGGAAAAGTGCTTGTTTTAGAGGGTGTTAGGTCTCCCGGTCTGATAAAATGAGCACGCGGCTAAGCTGTTCAAGTGCCGTCCGCGCGCAGCTCAGAGGCTGGGCACGGCTCGAGCAGGCTCGGCGATGTCGCTTGCCGCCGGAGTGGGCTCGTCGGCCGCGTCGGACTTGCGCTGGGCGGCGCGCGCGCGGCTCACCGAGGCTGCGCGGTAGTCCGGGTAGCTCGCTTGCAGTGAGGCGTAGGCGCTCTCGGCCTCACCATGGCGGCCCAACGCGCTCAAAGACTGGGCCTTGAGTTCAAGGGCGCGGGCGCGCTGGTTTGCGCCGGCGCCCGCCGCTGCCAGGGTCGCGTCGGCGGCCTGAATTGTGGCCGTGTAATCCCGGCGTGCGTGGGCCTGTTCGGCTTGGGCCAGGCTCTGGGCCGCAGCGCTCGTGACCGTATTGCCCTTGAGCGTGTCTTGGCGCTCCTCGGCGCCGGATTCGGCTTGCAAACCAGCTACGGGGCCGGCTTTTTTGTCGGTCGGCTGTTCACTGGCGCCGGCTTGGCCTGAGCGATCGGTTTCGAACATGTCGAAGCTGTCCGCCTGGGCGGACTTGGGTGAAGCGGTGGGCTTTTGCTGTTGCGCACTGGGCGCACTGGGCCGTGCTGCTGTGCTGCTTTGGCTGGGCGAGGGGGTGCTGTCTTTCATGGCGAGCGCGCGAGCGTCGTCGGCGTCGTAGCTGGGCTCGCGGCGTGCGGGTGCGCTGCGCGCCACGCGGGTGGCCGGCTGGGGGCGGTAGGCAAGCTCTTCGCGCTCGGCGGCTTGTTGGTCGCGAAGGCTGCTTCGCCCGCGGGTCGAAGCGCTGGCGATCTCGGTGCCGTCGCCGACCTGTTCCTCTTTGCCTGCCTCCATGGGGGCGGGCTCGGCCTGGGCAAACTCGGCCTCGCCAGAGCCTTCGGACTCGGCTTCGGCGGCCGGCTCAGCAGGCGCGGCCTGGGCGAGGGCGGTGTCCGCTGGCGCGGCGAAGTCAACCATGGCCAGGTTGGCCTCATTGGCTGTGCTGAAGCGTGGTTGGTTGGGCTCGTTGAGTTGGCCCAAGAATACGGCGCCGACGATGAGCAAGATCGCCACCGTCGCGATCTGGGCGATCGCGCCCACGCGCAGCCGTGACCAGACGCTGTCGGAGCCAGCGAGCGAGGTCGGGCGGCGCTCGGCGACAGCCTCGCGGGCTACCTGCAGGCCGGCGTGGGCGCGGGCCTGCTCCATGATCGCGTCATGAACGAAGCTGGGCACGTCGCGCGAAGGCCTGGCCTGGCGATACTCGCTCAATACGGCCTGAATCCCCTCGAGTTCGGCCAAGCCCCCATCGGCTGCTGCGATTTCCTTTCGTGTCCGGCGTGCTTGCTCGGGCGAAAGTTCATCGTAGAGCAGGTCGATGAGTTTCTCTGTCGATTCTCCTGACGACATGACGGTCTCTAAAGTAGAGGTCGTTCTTGCTTCGTTTTAGCGAGCGCGACAGAGCGCACTCGCTGCTAGCATCCTACAACGTTTGGCCGCATCATTCGATCTTCGAAAGTTTTGCGGCTCGGTTACTTTGTTTGTAGCTCAAGGTGCCACCTCGAGTTTCTCCTCTTCATCAAAGCTGTGATCGCGGTAGGCGGCCAGCGCCCCGCGAAGGTATTCGAGCGCATAGCGCATGCGACTCTTCACCGTGGGCAGCGGGCATCCCAAAATTTCGGCAATTTCTTGAAACTTCAAGCCGGTGACCTCGCGCATGATGAAGACCTCGCGCTGTTCCTCGGGCAGCGCTGCGAGCGCGTCGGCTAGCCGGTCACGAAACTCGTTGCGCTCGTGATCGACGCCGGCCGATCGCACGTTGAGATCGGCCAGGCTGTCGAGCATCGAGCGGCCTTCGCCGTCGTCGCCGTCGCCCAAAGGCTGGTCGAGCGAGACCTCCACGCGCCGGTTTTGCTTGCGCGCGGTGTCGATGCACAGGTTTCGCGCGATCGTGTAGACCCAGGTCGTGAACTTGGCGGTCTTTTGGTACTGATCGGCGCTCTTGATCACGCGCATGAAGACCTCTTGGAGGAGCTCCTCGGCGCGATCGGGCCGACCGCAGCTTCGCAAGATGTAGTTGAAAAGCGCGCGTTCGTGGCGCTTGACCAGCACGGAGAAGGCCGCAAGATCTCCCTTGCTGTAGGCGATCATCAGATCTTCGTCACAGAGATCTTCTGGCTTGACGGAGGCCACTGCTGCAGCCGCCGTCTTTGTGCCAAAGAAGTTCTTGACGATCGCCAGGAGCATGAACGGCCTTTGAGGCTTCGGGGACGAGGGATCAATTCCAACCAATCCGCAAGGATGGATGAGAATTTACTCCAGCTTACTGGCCGGCGGCAAGCGTCAAAGCCGCATGTACTTGCGTGGCGAGCTGGCCGACGGTCATCGGCTCGCCCCAGCCGGGGATGGCCAGCTTGCTCTTTCGAAGGGCGTCCACGGAGTCGGCGACGTCGCTGGCGCGGGTGGTCTCGGCGCACTTGAGTGCCATGACCTGGGCCGGCCAACGGTTGGTCTCCAGGGCGCGCTTGAGCACATCAGAGACCGATGTGACGCCTTCTTTGACCATCTCGGTGGAGAAGAGGTTGCAGATCTGGACCAGATCCTTTTTGAAGCTATCGGCGGCCGGCACCGCGTAGGATTGGGTTTCGAGGGGCAGGGCGTTGCTGATGCTCAAGAAGCCGGCTTTGCCGCGAAGCTCGATGACCCTGTTTGCGGCAACCCAGCGCAAAAGGCCTTCTTTCTCGGTGATCACGCGGCCTAGATAGGCTGCCGCGCGCTCGCCCTGGATTTTGACGAGCAAGGTCATGGCGCCATCGATCAGCCCGAGCTCGGTGGCGTCGTCGCTGATCGCACGCTGCAAGTAGGGCACGATCGTCTCGTGCTCGGTCTCGAGAACGGCGACCTCGAGCTCTTTGTTGAGATCGGGATGGGCCTCCTCGGCGCGCGCGCGGATGATCTCGGCCATCTTGGCCTTGAGCGCGTCGTCGGCCTGCTCGCGGATGGCGCGTGCGACGGTGCCCGGCGTCTTGGTCTCCTTGAGCCAGCCCATCGCGCTCTGCATTCCGGTCGGGCCGACGCGCGGCAAGATTTGGGCGAGCGTAGCCGTACCAAGCTGGTCGCGAAGCTCGTGCTCGGTCTCGATCCAGCTTGCGAGGATCGCCTCGAGGCGCCCCTTCTCGCTTGGGCTTGCATAGGGTTGCAAGATGTATGCGGCATCCTTTGCACGCACGGACTTTGAGTCGCCCACTTCGATCTGGCCGCCGCCGGCCTTCATCTCGTCGGTGAGCCTGGGCATGTCCTGGGCCGACCACATCGACTCGACGGTGACCACCAGACCGGAGACAATTTGCGTGCGGGCCTGCTCGTCGGCGATGCGGTCGAGCACCAGCGGCAGGCGCTGCTGGTGGCCATCCTCGAGCAAGATTTGCACGGCGCGCGTGCGCACCTCCATCGACTCCTCGGGGCTGGCGGCCCACTCGCCGAGCTTCTCGAGGCCGCCCTTTGCGTTGCGCCAGACCTCCAGATCTTCAGCTTTACGCTTGCAGCCCACGCAGAGCGCGAGGATCAAGAGCAGCACCAAGGCGACGAGAGAGCTGTGGCGAAGCGTGCGACGCTTGGGAGCTGGTATCATGGTATGTGTCACCGGGTGATCGTTGAGATATTGGTCCAAGACAACCTGAAAGTGGCCGCGAACATAGGCGATTTGAAGGCGATTGTCGATACTTTAGCGATGGCAAGCGTCAATAGATTGGCAGATCGAAATCGGTCAAGCTCCCATGAACATGGGATTTCGCTGAGCGTGCAGATCAGGTTATGGTGCACGCTGCAACCTACCTCACCGTAGCCGGACTCTTTCAGGGAGCTTCAGTTCACTCGCAATCGCGAGGAACTTGGGCTATTTCCAAAACCTTGGGATGGCCCGCGGGCCTTGCCGTGTTTGAGCAAGGGCGTGGTCACCTTTTGCCTACGGAGAATGCAATGAAGGTCGAAATCTGGTCGGACGTGGTCTGTCCCTGGTGTTATATTGGCAAACGCCGTTTCGAGGCGGCGCTTGGTGAGTTTTCACAGCGCGAGGCGGTCGAGGTGACCTGGCGCAGCTTCGAACTCGATCCGGGCGCGCCCAAACGACTCGAGATTTCGCTCGACGAGATGCTTGCCAAAAAGTACGCCATGCCGCTGGTCAAAGCTGCTGCCATGCGCGAGCAGGTCACCTCCGTTGCCGCCGAAGACGGCCTCGAGTTCCATCTCGATCGCGCTCAAAGCGGCAATACATTTGATGCCCACCGGCTCATCCACCTGGCCAGCGAGCGGGGCCTGGGTGCGCCCGGCGAAGGCTGTGACGCGAGCGGCTGTGGCGTGCCCTGACCGCGGTTTTTAAAGGAGTACCAACCATGTTCACCACTGCGCTTGGGCGCTTTCGCATCGTCGCGCTCGCAGAAGGCGCCTCTTACTTGCTGCTGCTTGGGGTGGCCATGCCGCTCAAATACGTCTGGGGTTGGCCGCTGATGGTCAGCTGGGTGGGCGCGGCGCATGGCGCGTTGTTCATCTTGTATATGCTAGCCGGTGCCCATGCTGCCTATGAGCGCCGCTGGTCGTTGACCTTGATGGCCGCCGCAATCGTTGCTTCGTTGTTGCCCTTGGCCACCTTCTATCTGGACTACTGGCTTCGCCGCCAGCAAGCGCGCGAGCTGGCCCTTCAGCAGGGATGAAATGGCCGAGAGTGGGCTTCAAAGATCTTTGGGCAGGTGCTCCTCGACGATGCTGTAGAATCCCTGGTGGTCTTTGATCTCAGCGAGCACCATATCGGTCACGTTGCTGCCGACCGTGGCCACACCGACGTTGCCGTTGCCAAACATCTTGTTGAGCAATCCGCGCGATGTCGTCAGATGGTCGATGCGGTTGTACAAGATGGTCTTTCGGCTTCGATAGATCAGGCCCCAGGTCGCGACGACGCGCCGGCTCTGGGCGACATAGCGCGTGCGGCGTGCGCGCGCGACGCTCAGCGCAACGGTAAAAGGGAGCAGCGCGACCAGTGGCAGCAAGATGAACGACGTCACCACCAGTCTCACGAGCGCGTTGGAGACGGCCCGTTGGGCGGTGCGAAGCGTCGTGGTGTCGAACTCGCTTGGCTGGCGCACGGGCTTGATCGGGTGGGCGTAAAGCGTCGCGTCGAGTCGTTCGTGGAGCATGTCGACCCGGCTCAGGTAGTCGAGCCCGGCACCGGCGCCGCCTCCAACCACCCAGCTCAGCCGGCCGGTCTCCGAGCCGATGTAGCGCATCGATTGCAAATGTTTGATGTGGTGCAGGGCGGCGTGGTGGTGGTGGATGGTGAAGATGCCCTGGCGCAGGTGCAGGCGGTCCGCGAACAGATCGAGGCGGCAGCGTTGGTAGAAGACCACATGGTGAGCAAACCGGAGGACCATGGCAAAGACAAAGAAGGCTACCAGTAACCAGAACATGGGCGCGAAGATTGCCACCACGACGTTGATCGCGATCAACGTCGTCCATACCGCCACGCTGAGCGCGCGCGCCCTGACGAACTGGCCCATGGAGAAGTCCGAGCGCAGCACGCTCTGCGCTTGGCCGCCGCTCAGGCCGATGCGCTCGAGGATCTCGGCGGCCGTGGCGCGCCCGTTTGGCACATGCTCGAAGACGACGGTCTCGGATGAGCCGATCGAGTTGAACGTCAGGCTGGCCGTCTTGAAGAGCCGATCGAAGATGCCGTGGCTGACGCTGACTGCGGTCACCTTGTCGAGCGTAAACTCGACCTGGCGCTTGTTGAACAGCGAGAAGTGCAGCCCAAGCTTGTGATCGTCGATGCGGTAGCGCGTGGCATAGTGGTTGACGCCATGGGTAACGCCGACGCGCACCACCACGGCGGCAACCACGACGAGCAAAACGAGCGTGGCGATGCCACTTGCCGCGACGACCTCCTCGATCCCATCGATATCCAGGCCGACGACGATGCTGATCGCCACCGCGCCAAGTGCGATGGCGGCCGCGACAAATATGCCATGCGAGATCAGCGTGCCGCCGATCGCTCGCGCCAGGCTGATGCGCAGCTCAAGCTCGGGGCGATTGAGCGTCGGGCGTCGCACCGGAGCGACCGCAACGCCGTGATCGTCGGGTGCGCCCAAGACGTCGAGGCCAGCATTTGTTGACGCCATGGGCCGGGGTGCACGCGCGCGGATGAGCCGCTCGAGGTTGGCTTTGAACTGCTCGGCGCGAGGCATGACCTTGAACTTGATGTTCGTATCGGCTCCCTGACAGCTGACGACCAGATCGGCGATGTTGAGCATGCGCCGCGGCAACGACTGGGAAAGCGTGACGTCCGCGAGGTTCTCGATCGGGATGAACCGGTGGCGCTGGGTCATGAAGCCGTCATGATAGTCGATGACGTCATCGTACAAAATGTAGGTTCGCTGCAGCAGATCGATGAAGTGTAAAGCGGACCAGGCCACGCCCAAAAGGGCAACAAAGCCCGTGGTCGCAAGAAACGCATAGAAACCGAGCGAATCGGAAGCAATCTTGTCGTCGCTAAGCACGTTGGCCACGGCAACGCTGAACTGTGCGAGCAAGATGGCCAAAGAGAACAAAGCCCACACCGCTTTCTCGCCCATCTCCAGGGAGGTGCCGACCAGGCCGGGCCGCTCGCGTTGGATCTCCTGGGTGCGCTTGATCGAGAAGCCGTTGGCGCGCATGCGTTTGGCGAGCTCGTCATAAAAGAACATCGGATCGGCGACCGACTCCATCGTGATTTCGGCACCGGCGCTGCCGGCGGCCTGGATGGTGACGTTGCCACTCTTGTAGAGTCTGTTCTCGATGAACGGCAATGTCGCGCCGATTTGCGTGATGTTCTTGAGCTGAAGATCGACGCTTCGCTCCCCGATCAGCCCGCCGGTGTGCAAGATCACGCGCTCCGGGTAGAAGCTGTAGGTGGTCTTTTGAAAGCGCACCACACGCGCGCCGAGCTTCAGGCCGACCAGCACGACAAACAAAAAGGCCAGCCCCACGCCCAGGATCGGCGGTGCATCAACGATGACTCCGATAGCGAAGCCGGTGCCCAGGAGCACCATCAGGGCCGCTGCGAGTTGGAGCGTTGGGCGGATCACGAACGGCTTGAATTGGGGTTTGATCGTCAGATCGGCATTCATGGACTAACTCCAGGTCAAGCTTGTCAAAATCGCGCAGCGCTTGGAGTCTGTATATAGCGATGCAGGCCGTGTGGCGGCTCAGTTGCAGACCACGGCGTTGGCTTGAGCCTTGAAGTCATCCTCGTTGTTGGCGCTGACCTCGAGGCCTTGGCAGTCAGAGAGCACCGCCTCGTTTTCTACGGAGATGCCGTACTTGCCGCTTCCGGTGACCTCAGTGTTTCGCACGGTGAGCATGGCTTTGTCGCTGCCGCCACGCAAAAAGATGTTGGCCTGGGACTGCTCACCGCCGTGCCACTTGGCGGCGCCGGCGTGCTGGACGGTGGTGTTGGCGAGCACGTTCTCGGAGCTGAACGACTTGTAGAAATACAGGCCCCTCCAAAAGCCGTTAATGTCCTCGGCACCCTTGAAAACGATCTTGTCTGCGCCATCGGCATTGGCGATCAGCCGGCCGGTGGCCTCGATCTGAAGCCCCGTGTTCTGGCGAAACTCGAGCACCGTGCCGGGCTCGATGGTCACGGGCTGCTCAATGACGGCAACATGGGCAAACTGGTAGGGCACAGCGAGAGCGTGCCAGGTTTGGGCGCGCTCGACCTTGCGACTCAGGCTGAAGCCGTCGACGAGCACGAACTGACCGTCGTTACCCTCGAAGGTTTGCGCGCTGGTCAGGCTTCCCACGTGGTTGGGTGCGATGCGAAGCGGCAGCACGTTGTCCTCATAGCGGTTGTTGTCGAGCACGAGGTCGGCCTGGGGGCCGTCGATCGTGACCGCGGCGACCAGGTTGGCGCGCAAGGTGGTATTTCGCAACGTCAACTGGACGCCGTTGCCGTAGACGAAGAGGCCGGCCTGGGATTGTTCGCCGCCGTGCCACTTGGAGCTGCCGGCGAACTCGATCACGGCATGCTCGAGGCGGTTGTCATCGGAGCGCGTGTCGAGAAACTGCAATCCGCGCCAGAAACCGCGCCGGCTCTCGAGGCCTGTGAAGACGACGGGTTTTTCGGCGGTTCCAACAGCGCGCAGACGCCCGTCATCGCGGACCGCGATGCCCGCGTCCTGTGCAAAGGTCAAGCGCACGCCCGGCTCGATGCGCAGCACACCGCTCGACAGGGTGAGGCGATGGTCCACCTGGTAGCAGGTGCCCGCGCCAAGCGTGACGCCGCCATTGATCGCGCTCTCCACCAAGAGCTGGCAGTCCAACAGGGGGTTATCGTCGTCGGCTGGCCCGCATCCAACAGCAAGCGCGGTCAACCCCGCCAATCCCAAAATCGCCCAGTCTGATTTCGATAGTGTTTTCATTACTAAAGTATTCTCCGTGACTAAGAAATTCAAAGTGGGGCGCCTTCAAGCTCCTGGAGTTGCAGGATTTTTGTTCAGCCGCCTCATCGGTTCGAGCGCACAGCCTAAGGAAAGGCCCAAAACGTGTCAATGGCCGGTCCCGATCCTGTAAGGCACTGTTTTAGGGAATGAGCCCTGAACGACTCGAGGCAATAAAAAAGCCCCGGCCTTTTTTGGCCGGGGCTTTTTTTCATGACGAGCAGTTCTTAGAGAGCTGCCAGAACTTACTCAGCGTCGATACCGGTGATGACAGCGCCGGAAGCCTCGAAGGTGGCGCCGATGCTGAAGGCGTCTCCCTGGGTGGGGTTCTTGCCGGTGGTGTCGATGTCCGCAAAGATGCCTACGAAGGAAACGGCACCGCAGTTGTCGGCGATCGTCGCGCAGGAGCTGCCGGCGGTGCAGGTGTTGATCTTGTTGCCTTCACAGTCGTCGAGTATCTTGGCCGGGCTCCCCATGCACTCGCAGGTGCTGGCGAAGTTGTTAACGGCGTCGTAGATCTCCTCGAGCATGATGATGCCGCCAATCTTGCCGTTGGTCAGCGCAACACCGGTCTCCAGGTCGCTGCGAGCCGGAACGGGCGTCGCCGCGATGAGGGCTTCGCGGATGTTCAGGCGAAGCGTGGTGCCGAGCAGATCGATCTCAAGAAAGATGTTGCCCGGGCCGGCGGCGATCTTGTTGCCGGCAAGGGTGGCGCCAGGCAGGATGGCTGCCGGATAGGTGCCATCGTCGATGCTGGCCGGATCGATCTTGACCGTGTTGTTGCCAGCGGCGTCGATCTCGGTGATCCCGTCGTACTTGGCCAGAAAGAAGTTGATCGAGAACTCACCGGCCTGCAGGTTGTCGAGACCGGCATGCTCGAGTACGAGCACCAGGCTGCCACTTGCGATGCTCTCGGCGATCGTATCGTTGATGCTGTCAAGCTGGCCTGCAAGCGACAGCGCGCCGCCCAGGCCGTTGTCGAACGGGTCACCAATCGCGTCGTAGGGGAACTTGAAGCAGCACTCATCGTCGCCCGCGATCACGAACGAGGTGATGACTGAAGCCGTGCCCCACTCGAAGGTGTCGGGATCGGCCGTGCAGCGCTCCGGAGCCGGCGTGTCGCTGCACTTGGGCTGCGAAGGCACCGGGTCAATGTTGTTGGTGTTGTTGGTGTTGTTCGTGTTGTTGGTGTTGTTGGTGTTGTT
>JACCWM010000054.1 GCA_013697635.1 Lujinxingiaceae bacterium
AAGCGGTAGGTGGTCTCGACGGGGTAAGGTGCTGCAAAAATGACGTTTCTCAAGGCACTTTACTCCCGGAAATGGATGCGTTAGCGTTCTGGGACCAGCCCCAGTATTTGGGTCGAAACATGGCGACTAAGCGCGGTCCGGCAAGGCCTGGGACCGTGAAATTAAACTACTCGGATCCTTCGACCTTGACCAGAGCCTTCGCGACGTCGATCGCATGGGAACAGGCGTCATGAGGACCGCTCGCAGGTGGGAGCCGTAACACACATGAAGGTCGTATTCTTAGCACCCAATTATCCCGCAGAGATGCAGCAGTATACACGCGGTCTGGCTCAAGTCGGCGCCACGGTCTACGGCGTCGGTGACACCCCCGTCTCCCAGCTCGCGCCCTCGGTCAAGCACTACCTCACCGACTATTTGCACGTTCCGAGAATCCTCGACGAGGCCGACGTCGTGGCGCGCGTGCACCAGTGGATGCGCGGTCGCGAGGTCGACCGCGTGCTGGCCAACTGGGAGGTGATGGTGATGACGGCCGCGCGCCTTCGCGAGCGCTTCGGTGTGCCGGGCATGTCGGTCGATACGGTGCATGGCTTTCGTGACAAGCAGATCATGAAGGAGCGCGTGCAGGCCGCCGGCGTTCGCACGCCGCGCTCGGTGCGCGTGCACACCGTGGCCGACGCGATCGAGGCCGCCGAGAAGTTTGGCTATCCGCTCGTGCTCAAGCCGATCGACGGCGCGGGCAGCGCTGATACCTACCGCCTCGACGGCCCAGAACAGCTGCCCGGCGTGCTCAAGGCCATGCGCCACGTCAGCGAAGCTATCTGCGAGGAGTTCATCGAAGGCGAGGAGTTCACCTTCGATACCGTGAGCATCGGCGGCGTGCCCGCCTACATGAACGTCGCCCAGTATCTGCCGCCGCCGATCATCGCGCGCAACCAGGAGCACTTGAGCCCGATCATCATCACCGTGCGCGATCTCAAGCAGCGCAAGCTCGCCGCCGGCATCAAGCTGGGCAAGCAGGTGCTCAAGGCGCTCAACATGGGCGACGGCTTTACGCACATGGAGTGGTTTCGAACGAAGAGCGGCGAGGCGGTCTTCGGCGAGATCGGGTGCCGCCCGGGTGGCGCCTGTCTGGTCGACCAGATGAACTACACGGGCGACATCGATCTCTTCAAAGAGTGGGCGCGCGTGGCCTGTTGGGGCAAGTTCGAGGCGCCCACCGAGCGCAAGTACAACGCGGCGATCATCTTCAAGCGTGCCAAAGGCCAGGGGCGAATTACCCGCGTCGAGGGCCTGCGCGAGTTCATGCACACTTACGGCGAGCACGTGGTCGAGCAGCGCCTGCTGCCGATCGGCAGCCAGCGTCGCAACTGGAAGCATACGCTGATCTCGGACGGGCACATCTTGCTGCGCCACCCGGATTGGAGTGTGACCAAGGAGCTGGCGGACATCGTGGCGAGCGACATCACGATGTATGCGGGCGGCTAAGCGTGGGCCTTTGACCCTCCCCACTTTGTGGGGAGGTGGCTCGAAGAGCCGGTGGGGCCCTTTCGTGGGTTTAGAAATTCTCGTAGACCCTCGCGATCGCGCCACTTGTAAACCTGGACGCTCCCGATAACGCCACGCAACGGCCCCCACCGGCGCTAAAGCGCCACCTCCCCTTCCCTTCGGGTGGGGAGGGTTAAGGCTACTTGTCGTCGTCTTCGAGCTCGGGGCCGAGCAGCTTGTTGGCGACGCCGACGAACTCCTCTTCGGAGACGATGCCGACCAGGCGACCGTCTTGGACGACGGGCAAACAGCCGGTGCGGTAGCGCTTGAGCAGCTGGATCGCCTCGGCCGTCGACGTCTCGGGGTTGACCGTGTGCAGCTGTGCGACCTCGATCATGACGTCTTCGACCGAGGTTCTGCGCAGATTGCGTGGCCCGGTGAGCAATTGGAGCACTTCGCGGTAGCTGACCAGGCCGAGCAGCTGGTGATTGCGGTCCTCGACGGGGATGAAGCGGATGCGCTCCCAGATCATCAGGTTGGCGAGGATCTCGACGGGGTCGTCGGGGTGCACGGTGAAGAGGTCGGTGCGCATGTACTGCTCGACTCTGTGGCAGACCGAGGCGGCGGCATAGGCCTCGTCGAGGCGGGCGCGCTCCCACTGGGCGACGGGCCGCCCGGTGAGTTGGCGTTTCACCGTGGCGGCGACCAGCGCGTTGGCGCGCTCGCCGGGGGTTCCGCGATCGCGAAGTGAGTTCCAGGATCGAAACTGCCAGCTCGCGCCGGTGCGCCCGGTGCGGGCGCGCTCCTCGACGATGTCGAGGTATTTGCGGATGTCGGTGGGCTCGACGCCTGCGCGGTTGAGGCCGGCCTCGGCCATGGGGAGCAGCTGGTCGAGCACGAGGCGCTGAGCGCTGATCTGCTGGCCGTCGAGCCACTCGAAGTGGGCGCCGAGGCCTTCGCGCGCGGCGATGTAGAAGTTGTTGCCAGCCTGGTCGAAGTCGATGCGCCGGGTGATGTCGTCGCCGGAGGCGCCAAATTCGTTCATCATGCCGAACCAGAAGGCGCCGTTGGCGATCTGATCGATCGTGGAGGGGCCGGCGGGCATGATGCGGTTTTCGATGCGCAGGTGGGCTTTGCCGTCAGTGACGCCAAAGCAGGGGCGGTTCCAGCGGTAGATCGTGCCGTTGTGCAGGCGAAGCGCCTTCAGCAGCGGGATACCGCCGGCGTCGAGCACGGCCATCGGATCTTCGTCGAGGTCGGTGCCGACCAGCGTGCGAAAGCGCGCGATGTCCTCCTGGTAGATCTCGGCGACCGAGGACTTGACCCAGCGCGTGCCGAAGCTGACGCGGGCTTCGGTCTCGCGCAGGTGAAAGGCCGGGTTGCGCGTGTCGACGGCCTGGCGAAACAGGCCGATGCGCGTCTCGGCCCATAGCCTGCGGCCAAAGGCTATCGGCGAGTTGGCCGAGACCGACATCAGCGGGCCGGTCAACACCTGGGCGATGTTGTACATGCGGGCAAACTCGCCGGGGCTGATTTGCAGGTGGACCTGGAAGCTGGAGTTGCAGGCCTCGACCATCACCGAGTCGTGGTCGATGATCAGCTCATCGAGTCCCTTGATCGAGAGGCTGAATTTACCGCCGCGCAAATCCGTGACGATCTTGTTGAGCGCCTGATAGCGAGGGCTCGGGACCATGTTGTCCAGGCCCAGGTCGGTCTTTCGCAGCGTGGGCAAGATCCCCATGAGCACGACGTTCATGTCGAGCTCGCGGGCAGCGCTTCGCGCGTCGTCGACGAGTTGGTCGAGCTGGGCGTGGAGTCTGGCGATGCCGTCGCCGCCGAGCAACTGCGGATCGCAGTTGGCCTCGATCTGAAACTGCGCAAGTTCGGTGGTGTAGTGGCTGCCGCCGAGGCGCTCGAGCAGCGGGAAGATGCCGCGCGTCGGCCCCCATGTCGAGTCGACGATGAACATCTCCTGCTCGGCGCCGATGCGCTGAATGCCCGATTCGAAGTGTCCTTCGGCGAGCATGCGCTCGAGGGCGCGCAGATCGACGAGAAGCGCCTGCATAAATTCGCGGTGCTTTTCGGCGGTTTGAGTCTCTTCCAGATCCTTGTGCGTGCGCGTCGTCATCGTCTCTTACCCAGTTTTGGACCAGTCGGAAAGAATTTTGGGCAACATCGCCCGCCAGGTAGGCCAGTCGTGGTGCCATTCGTGGCCCCATGATTCCACGCGGTTGGGCACGCCATTGCTGCCCAGCGAGTGGGCCATCGCCCAGGACTCGCCGATGTTCTCGGCGCGGCCTTCACCGGATACCAGGAGCACGAAGCGCGAGCGAAGCACATCGAGGTGGCGTCCACCGAGCGCAGGAACGAAGTGAAGCGGCGAGGAAACCCAGAATTCGTCGCTAAACTCATGCGGCCCGGCATCGTAGAATCGCCTCATATCGTACGTGCCACTCATCGCGATCGCACGTGCAAATACATCGGGGAAGCGACAAAGTACAGCCACGGCGTTAAAGGCGCCGATCGAGGCGCCCGCCGACCAGATCTCGATGTCCGGTGACTGGCAATCGTTACGAATGGCGGGCACGACCTCGTGGCGAATATAGCGGTGGAACTGATCTTGGACCCACATCTGATGGCGGGCATCACCCTCGCCAGAGATCAGAGCCAAGCCGGCCACGCTGTCGCATGAGTAGACCTTGATCTTGCCGGCGTTGATCAGCGGCTCGAGCACGCGGATCATGAGCATACGCTCGACCTCTTCGGCGTCGCCACCGGCGGTCGGAAACAGCAGCACCGGGCGGCCATGGTGGCCCCAGCGAACCAGAGTAACCTCGCGGCGCAGGCGCTCGGAGTACCAGCGTGAGCTGACTTTAAAGGCGGTATCGACGCTCATTTTGCCCCCTTGACGGTCTTTTTGGCGCTGACTTTTTGGGCGCTGACTTTTGGGGCGCCGGGCACGTTATCGGCGCGCCAGGCTTGCACGCGGTTCCAGAACAATTCGGTAAACTGCTCGACCTCGTGCTCGGGGTAGAGCGCGACGACCTTTTGGCGCATCGCGTCACGGGCCACGGGGGTGGCAAAGAACTCCCAGTTGGCCTCCTCGATGTGACCGAGTTTGGTTGCGCAGAACTCCTCGAAGCGCTCGAGATCGAAGCGCTGTTCGGCGATCTGGGCGTAGGCGCGAAGGCGCTCACGGTAGGGCATGTCGCGCTGGGCGGCGATCGCATAAAACGGCTCCCAATCGAGCGTGCGACGCATCTTGCGCTTGGTGACGGCGCAAAAGATCGACCAGCGCAGATTGGCCAGCACCAGCCAGGGGAAGTGGTAGTGCAGCGAGGTCACCTGGGAGTCGGGGCAGGCGTTGGCAAAGTCGATCGGATGCCAGACGCCGTTGCTGCGCATGGCCTCGCAGGAGTTGAAGTCCCAGCCGAAGTAGGCGTTGATCGTCAGCGTCGTATCGCGAAGAATCGAGGCCTCCTCGTCGGAGACGAAGTCGGTGTCCATCGTGTAGCGATCGTGCAAGGGGGCGTCGGCGTCGTAGCGCACCATGTGTGTCTGGGGCCCAAGGCCGATGCAGCGCACGAAGCTGTCAAAAGGATCGACGGCCTTTTGCAGGTGCATGGCCTGCTTACCGGACTCCTCGTAGCGCTGGCGCAGGTCTTTTTCGTTTCCGACGAAGCTGACGCCTCGCCAGCCGCCGCCGTCATAGGGCTTCATGAAGAGCGGGTAGCCCATCTTGGCGCCAAGCGCGCCCAGGTCGAAGAGTTTGGCGTAGCGCTTGAGCGTGGGGCGCAGATCGGGATGGGGATCGTAGGTCTTGGGCGGCACCATCCAAGTCTCGGGAATCGGCATGCCCAGGTGCATCATCGCCGCATAGGTGGTGTGCTTCTCCATGGACTGGATCGACCAGGGGTTGTTGAGCACGTAGAGGTCGTCCATGATGACGGCCTTTTTGACCCACTCGCGGTTGGGCATGTACCAGTGCGTGAGTCGGTCGAGCACGACGTCGTACTTGCAGGGCTGAGCCAGGTTGAAGGGCTCGATGGTGACGCGCTCGACCTCGACGCGTACATCCTGGCCTTGCCAGTCGACGCACAGGTCCATGTCGCGCAGGATGTGTTCGTAGCAAATCGGCCAGCAGATATCGGCCCCAAGCGAGAGTCCGATCTGGCGGGTGACCGTCTGGCGATCCGTTTTGGGCGCGGCCTTTGGGGCGGTGCTCTTGGCCTTTTTGGCCTTTTCGGCGACCGCGCTCGAGGCCTGCTTGGTCGTGGTGCTCTTTTGGGTCTTGGTGCTCTTGGTGACAACCTCGGCATCCTTGGTCGTCTTGTTGGCCCGTGGGCTCGCTGCTTTCTTCGTGGTCATATGCGCCGTCTCCGTCTGCCAGTGTGGTGCCGTGCCGTTGCTATTCGTACATCATTAGAAAGGTGCCAGGGTAAAGCCACGAGAGCCCCTCGCGAAGCCTGTCGCGCCAATTTTCCCAGTTATGGCCGTCTCGCGCCTCCCGAAACCGCACGTCCATGCCGGTCGATTCCAACAAAGGGATCAGCGAGCGATTTTCGTAGATCAGCGACTCGTACATGCCGCAGCTGACGAAGACGCGCTCGGAGAAGGCCGTCGGTTTTGCGCGCAACTGGTTCATAAAGAGCACGACCGGATCGAAGGCCGGACCGCGCTTGTTGCCCTCGCCGATGTCGGTGAAGGCAAACGAGCCCGATTGCAGCAGCAGGCGGCCGTAAAAGCCGGGTCGGCGCCAGGCTGTTGAGAGCGCGGCGACTGCGCCAAAACTTGCGCCCATCAGGCAGCGGGCCTGGGGCTGGGCGCGCAAGGGGAACTTGCTCTCCAGATAGGGCACGAGCTCATCGGTGAGAAAGCGGGCATGGCGCTCATCGTTGGCATACTCGCCGATGCGATAGGGCGAGTTCGTAAAGGCCACGATCATGTCGGGGATTTCACGGCGGGCCATCAGATTGTCGAGAATCGAGCCCAGGGAGGCGTAGTTGAGGTAGTCGTCTCCGTCGTGCACGATCAAGAGCGGATAGCGCCGCGAGGAGCGAAAGCGCGCAGGCAGATAGATCTTGGTCTTGCGTCGGCCAAAGACGGCGCTGGGGAATTCGACGACCTCGTAGGTTCCGCGCGCGGACTCGGGATCGCGGTGTATCCAGGAGGGCACCGAATAGCCGGCTCCGTGGGCGACCGAGTTGGCCCCGAAGGGATCACGGGCCAGATGGGGATTGAGCGGGTCTTGAATCCAGTGGCCGTGGCCATCGCGCACGATCTCGAATTTGTACTCCACGCGCGAGGCTGGAGGCAGCGGCATGGTCAGGTGCCAGACGTCGGTCTTGGCAATCCGGGCCAGATTCTGCGAGGAGGCCAGGCCAAAGACCCAGTGTCTGAGACGCACCTCCTGGGCCTCGCCACGCCAGACGAAGGTGATCGCGCCGCCTTCGACGAGCGGGAAGGTGTTGGCACGAAAGAAGGCGCGAATCGAGTGGACCGTACGTGGACCGGCGGCGAAATCTTCGATCACTTGGCTCATGGTTTCCACTCCTTCTCGACGTCGCCGGCGATGGTCAGTCGTTCGGCCTTGACCTGTTGCAAGACGCCGTCCTTGAATTCGATGCGTGAGCCGGGATCGAGCGCGATGCAGGTCGCCGGTGCCATGCGCTGGGCGAAGCGGCCGATCTTTTCGCGCTTGTTCAATTGGACGCGCCGCGACATGTCGGGCAAGACGACCACACCGGGACAAATGCCCAGGCCTGGGTCGATCACCTGGGCCAGGTTCTTGCCAAAGGGCGGCGAGTCGTGGAAGAGCACGATGCGCTCGGTCAGTGCCATCGCTCCGGCGGACCAGGCGACGATTGGGCGGCGGCCTACCCGGGCCAATACATCGAACAGGCGCATGCGGTTGAGCAAGGCCAGGATATGGCCGCCGGCGATCACTACCGCGTCGCAGCCCTCGATCACCGCAGCGATCTCTTCGCTGTGTGTGGTGACGGCTTGTCGCTCGCGCGGCTTCCAGGTCGCGTCGAAGTCATCGAGCACGGACGCGCAGCGGGCCAGGTGGTCGGCGTCGAGGTGGCGAAGCTGGGTGACCGAGATCTGGCGTTGCTCGTCGAGCTCCAAGGGGTCGACGTGGCGAACGGCGATCGCGGAGGCCACGTCGTCAACCGCATCGAGGCGCATGCGATAGAATTCCTGGAGGTGCTGCAAATGCTTTTGGCGCGCGGCCGCGGCACACGCGAGATCGGCGTCGGCGCCAAATGCTTTTTCGGAGCGGGCGTGCAGCGCGAGGTTGACCCTTGGTCGTCCCATACGCCGGGCAAGCGTGTCGTCCTCGGCCTCGTTTTCCTGCCAGCCAGCCGTGATCAAGGCCACCGTTCCGCTGACCTCCAAATTGTCCAATACTTGGGCGATTTCGGCGTAGTCGCTCTGGGGTCCGAGGAGCACAATTGGGCCTTGCGGCCATTGTTCATTGCTTGTCATGCGCGTGCCCTGACCTTCATGGTCTGTCCGACGTAGTCCAAAATGCGTCGAAGCTCGTCGTAGTTCTCGTGTTTCATGCGCAGCCAGGCGTTGGCCATGTAGCCGGCTTCAACGCCCTGCGTCGGCGAGCCGGTCGGCGGCAGATGGTAATCGATGATGTTGGGAGCGAAGCGATCGCGAATGGTGTTCCAGCCTTGATAGCCGGCGATGCGACCGTCACGATCGGGTCGCAGCGCGATCAGTCCGGTGGCGTATCGGCGCGAGGGGCGCTGGCTTGGCCGGTTGTGGCAGAGCAGCATGGCCCATTCGCGGTACAAGTCCATGTCGTTGGCGACGTTGTACAGATCCCAGGTGCGAACACCCGGTGGACGACAGCCAATCTCGGAGAATTTCAGCCCGCGGGGGCCGAAGAACCACTCCATGTGCGTGGCCGAGGTCTCGATGCCGAGCACTTTGACGACTTTGCGTCCCATTTCCTTGATCTCGGCGTAGCCCGGCGCGCTGTCGATTCGGTTGGTCGTCACCAGGTAGGGCGAGATCCAGCGCGCGCGCATCGCATCGAGCACGTTGGGATAATAGTGGCTGATGAAATCGTGCACGATCTCGCCGTTATGCGTGAGCGAGTCGTAGAAGCCCTCGTGGCCTTCGATGAACTCTTCGACGGCCACCGAGCGACCGGCTCGGTCGACGCCGCTTGCGCGAATGGCGGCCTCGAGCTCGGCATCCGAGTCGACGCGGTATGTGCCGGAGGCGCCCGCGCCGTCGCGCGGCTTGATGATCAACGGATAGCCGACCTGCTCGGCAAAGGCGCGAACCTCGGCCCCGCTGGAGGCGCCGGTGGATTGGGCGCATGAGACGCCGCCCTCGCGAAGGGCTTCTTTCATCGCGGGCTTGTCGCGGCAGAGATAGGCCGTGCGATAGGACATGCCCGGGATCGATGCGGCCTCGCGCACCTTTGCCGCGGTCAGCACATGGGCCTCGACGGTGGTCTCGAGGCGGTCGACGTGAGCGTGGCGCTGCACGTGGGCGACGGCGCGAAGCATCGACTTTTCGTCGCAGACGTTTTTGACCTCCTCATAGTGCGTCAGGAGGTGTCGCATTTCATCGTCGAGCGAGGCTTTCGATCCCTCGCCGATGGCCGTGACTTTGGCACCGACCTCGGCCAGGGCGCGCACGAAATGACGTTGATTGGTGGGGAATCGTGGTTCCACAAAGATTACATGCATCGTTCAACTCCCCAGGCGGGAAAAGAGTGTTTCGTAGATGCGGGCTTGAGCAGCCCAGGAATAGTCTTTGGCCATGCCGTTGGCCTGCAATTGGCGCCAGGCCGCCGGGTCACGGTAGGTCTGCAAGGCCGTGCTCAGTGCCCAGCGCAGGCCGTGGGTGTCATGGTGATCGAAGACAAAGCCCGTGCCCGTGCCGCTTGGCGGATGCCATTGCTGCACGGTATCGGCCAGGCCGCCGGTTCGGTGCACGACAGGCACCGTGCCGTAGCGCAGGCTGTACATCTGGTTGAGGCCGCAGGGCTCGTAGCGCGAGGGCATCAAAAAGATGTCCGAGCCGGCCTCGATCATGTGCGCCAGGGGATTGGAGAAGCCCCGATAGAAGACCACTTGCTTTGGAAACGCGCGCTGCAGTGAGGCGAAGGTCTCCTCGAGGCGCGACTCGCCATTTCCCAGCACGATGAGCTGCACGTCGCGCTTGGCGAGCAGGGCAGGCAAGACGCCGGGGATAAGCTCGAAGCCCTTCTGGCTGGCCAGGCGCGAGACGATGCCAACCAGGGGCACACCCTTGACGTAGGGCAGGCCCATGCTGGTGAGCAGGGCTTGTTTGTTCTTCTCTTTGCCGGAGAGATCGTCGGCGCTGTAGTGATGGGCGATGTGTTTGTCGGTCTCGGGCGACCAAACTTCGTAGTCGACGCCGTTGAGCACGCCGACCACGGTCGAGGAGCGTGCACGCAGGAAAGGATCCATGCCGGCGCCGTGCTCCTCGGTCTGGATCTCTCGGGCGTAGGTCGGGCTGACTGTGCTGATGCCGTCGGCGTAGATCACGCCGTGGAGCATGAAGTTGATGCGTCCCTGGCGCAGCAAGTCCTGGTGCAAGAGGTGCTCGGAGCCGCCGAGATTGAGATCGGGCAGGATATCCGAGGAGAATCCGCCCTGGTAGTTCATGTTGTGGATCGTGAGCAGCGTGCGCGTGGAAGCGAAGAGCTTATCCCAGGCAAACTGGGTCTTGAGGATCAGGGGCAACATCGCCGTCTGCCAGTCGTGACAGTGTAAGATGTCGGGCGCAAAGCCCATACGCTGGCTGGTCATCAGCGCAGCGATGCTCAGCGTCAAAAAGCGCCGGTGTTCATCGGGGGCATTGCCGTAGATCGAGCCGCGCCCAAAGAGCACGGGGCAGTGCACGAAGTAGGCGGTCTTGTTGTCGGCATCGCGCAAGATCTTGGTGCGGTAGGTGTGGGAGCCAAGCCTGACGTCGAGCTCGTCGACGACCTTCTCGAAGCGCAAGGCCGAGGTGTCGACTTTGTCGTAGAGCGGCAGGAAGACGCGCACATCGTGGCCGGCGCGCTGCAGATAGCGCGGAAGGGCACCGACGACATCGGCCAGTCCACCCGTCTTTGCATACGGGACCATCTCCGAGCTAACTCCCAAGATATTCATACTCAACTCCACTGCCCGAGCGCACGAGCGAGCGCCCGTGCGACACGCTCGATCTTCTCGGCGCCGATGTGCATCTGAACGAACGGATCAAAGGGATCGGCCAGCAGATCACGGCGCACTTCAAGACAAAGTGCGCGTCCGGGCCGCTCCATGACGTGGTCCCAGGCCATGGTGCTGGGATGTAGCGGATAGGTCGAGCCCTCGGACAGTGGCCAGTCCAGCGCAGCAAGCTCTTTTCGAAGCGCCTCGAGCAGCTCGCGCGGCGCATGATCGCGGCCCTCGCTGTCGCGGCAAATCACGTCGATCTCAGGTCGAAGCGGCCAACTCGGCTCGATCTCGGGCTCGTAGGCCCGTCGAAGATTTTTGACGATGTCTTCGTCGACTTGCACGTCGACCGAGCGAGGCGAATAGGTGTGAAGCAAGAGCACCGCGCCATTGGGGCTGAGGCCGGCGGCCGCCGTCTTCACCGCATCCATGTAGGCGTCGTAGCGATCGCGAAGCAGCGCGCGGTCCGACTGGGCAACGATCCAGGGCATCAGCCCTGGCGTCACGCGGCCCTCGCGAAAGGCCTCCGGCGAGGCGTCCATGCGCCGGTTGCAATCGATGAAGGTGCGAGGGATGCGCGAGCGCACCAGCACAACGCTTCGCGTCGGCGCCATCTCCACTAGATACTCGGCCGTCTTGAGTGCCAGCTCGAAGGCGCCCACGTCGGTGTTCACATGGAAGAAATCGCAAAGCCCTTCGGGCAGCGGACTCTCCATGTGAGCGGCCAACTCCAAAAAGTCCGCCGTCTCGGTGGCCCCATGGGGGATCTCCATCAACAGGTCGGGAGCAGCCGAGGCGTCGGCCTCGAGACCGCGTACCACATGGACATCGGCAATGTGAGCAATGGAGTGGGACTGCATACATCTCGTTTCATGTACCCGAACCATGGGTTCGGTCGAAGCTGAAAATATTAAAGCACGCCTACCAGAATCAGCATGGCGCGCTACAAGTGCGCACTATATCTGAGCCTTGCGCGACGCGCTAGCGCGTTGTCGTGGCAAGGGTCAAGCGAAACCTCTTACAGTTCGATGACGATGGTGTTGCAGCCGGCCCGCCCGGCGTTCCAGCGGATCTCGAGGCGGCCTTTTCCGTGGACGGTCCACTCGACGAATTGGCGGTGGCCGCGGGCGGGCAGCCCGGCGTAGACGGCGTTTCGCGCGCTTCCGGTGCGCACATTGCCCCAGCCGTCGAGGTGGTCGAGTTGGCGCTCGAGGGGGTGATCGCAGACAAGACCAGCGCTCAGGTGCAAGCGCGCCCAGACCGGAGGACTTGCACCAATGGTGCTGCCGCGCTCGAGACCGCTGGTCGGCAAGAAACCCAGGTTTTCCAGGGTCAGGCGCACGCGGTGAACGCCGTCGCCAAGTGGCGTGGTCGCGAGATTGGCCTGGACCTCGGGCAGCGCCTGGCGAGCGCGCTCGGCCATCTTGAAGGCCTTGGCACACTCGTCGGCCAGGAGTTTGGTCGGCGGGTTTCGGATGGTGCGCAGGTACTCGATGCCTCCGATTTCGACGGGGCCGAGTTGCGGGTGTTCAAAAGGGCGCCAGGCCACGACGTTGTCGGCGTCTTCGGCGAACTTGCGCAGGAACTGTCGCAGCTGCTCGGGCGGCGGACGCATGAGAAAGTCGATCGGGCTTTGGACTTCGATGGCGGCATAGCCGATGGGATCCCATAACTCCACGGTGAAGCCCGGCACGCCGAAGACGGTGCTGATCGTGTCGGCCCAGACGCCGACAATCGCGCGCTCCTTGTCGTACATGAAGTCTGGAAAGACGCGAACGACGCGGTAGCCCGTGCCCTCGGCCACGTCGACGGCGAGCTGTTCCATGAGATCGATGTCGCCCTTGCTGAGCGGAGAATCCTTGCGATAGGGCTGGGTGAGAATGCAACCCGTGTAGGTGTGCATGGTCAGCGCACAGGCCAGACGCGGGTGGGCTGCGAAGGCGTCCACGACGGCGCGCGACTCTGGCTCGCTCAGGGGAAAGCGGCCGCCATGCATGCCGAACATCGAAAACGGCTCCCAGCCGCCCGGAAAGTTGCGGTTGAGATCGACGCCGAACTCGCGTGCGGCGCTGGTCCAGCGTACGCCGTCCCAGTTGACAAAGGTGCCTTCGTCGCAAAGAAAGAAGGCATCTTTTGCATCGTCATCGAGCGTGCGAGGGCGCATAAAGGGCGCCCAGGTCTCGTCCTCGACGAAGGCGCCCGCCGGATGCTTCCAGCGCATCATGCGAACCGCGCCGTCGCCGTCGATATCACACGCGTCGAGGCCACCGCGCACCTGTCCGCCGACGCTTGGGCTCAGCGACGAGCGCACAAACGGCGCGCCCTCGTACATGGCTTGCACGCCGTCGGGCGAGATGCACGGCATGGCCACCACCTCGTGGGTCGAGAACCAGCGCGCAAGCGCAGCGTCGGCGTCAAGCAGGCGCTCCATCCAGGTCGAGATCGCGAAGAGGACGGCGCTAACGCCGGTGAACTCACTGGCATGGGTGCCGGCATCGAGCCATAGAGCCGGGCGTTCTCCGCGCCTGGAGCCGTCTGCTCCGAGGTCTTTGGCGCTCAAAGTCAGCAAGAGCAGGGGGCGTCCACGGCCGGACTCGCCGACGACCGTGAGTTCCACCCACTCGGGGTGTTCGGCTGCCAGCGCGCGGCAGAAGTTCTCGACGTAGTTGAAATCGACGTAGTCGTCGGCGTGATAGGGGGTCCAGGACATGGCGGGCACAGAGCTCATGGGGCAGTTGGCGCGTGGAGCGCGCAGCAAGGTGGGGCCAGGGCCGATCGACTAGGGTCCAAAGCCAGCTTCGCCCATAATACAGGCGGGCTGGCTGTGCCAGCGAAAAGAGGATGACCAGCGGACAACCTCGTCCACTGCGCACAGCATTGATGACGGCTTGGGGTAAGGCGCGTGAGCTGAACTAGTCCCACTGCGCTTTGGCGAGTGGTATTTGACAAGATCGCGCAAGCCAGCCATGAATCTCGCATCGAGCTCTTGAGCATCAAGGGCGTCCGCAACTCTCAAAAACGCGCGTCTGTTGAGCCTGATGGCCAGCCAGCGGACGCGATGACTACCGCGAAGGTCATTGGCCATGCTCACTGCGTCCGCGATTGCCCTGTTGATGGCGATCGTCTTTGTGGCCTTCGTCACCGAAGCCGCTGTGGGCTTTGGGGCGACGATCCTCACCGTCACGCTTGGTGCGCACCTCGTACCGATCAAAGTGCTGCTTCCAGCGTTTGTCCCGCTCAACATCTTGTTGTCGCTGTGGATCGTGGCGTTGCATCACAAGGACATCGACCGTGATTATCTGACACGGCGTATTTTGCCCTCGGTAGCGGTGGGAATGATTGGTGGGATGGGGCTCTACCGCATCGGCAGCCCCGAACATCTTTTACTGGGCTTTGGCGTCTTCGTCGTCCTGCTCTCGGCCGGCGAGCTCTACAAGGTGTTTCGCTTTAAGGCATCGAGCGCGCCCATGGCTGCCTGGAAGTCGATCGGCATGTTGGGTGCAGGCGGCATCGTTCATGGCATGTTTGGCTCGGGAGGACCGCTGATCGTCTACGTGGCTGGCCGGCAACTTCATGATAAGGGCAAGTTTCGTGTGACGCTGGCGACGCTTTGGCTGATTCTCAACACCGTCTTGGTTCTCCACTTTCTGATTGCAGGTGATCTCACGCTCACGACGCTCAAGACCTCGATGCTTTTGTTACCGATGCTCGCCCTGGGGATTGCGGTCGGTGACCAGGCTCACAAACGCCTCGCTCAGCATGTCTTTCGCGTCGTGGTGTGGCTGGTGCTACTCGTGGCTGCCGTCATTTTGGTCGGCCGGCACATGTTCGCCGATTGACCCGCCAGATTCCTTTCGCAAACTCAAAACAGTGTCAGGAACCTTTACAAGTTGTTGATTATTAAGGTGGATGTGGAGGGTGTGTGGTCGGATGGATGGACGAAGGCGTTTGGGCGCAGATGATTAGACCTCAAGGATTGGTTAACCTGACCTTGAGGAGTCGCCGTGTACAAGATCCTCGTCTCTATCGCTTCGATCCTGCTGCTTGCCGGTTGTCCACGCGCAAGTCAAGTGCCGGACGCGGACGTTCGCCCGCCGTCAAACCCGGATCCCAAAGTTCAACAGGTGCCTCACACGGCCTCGTTGATCGAGGACATTTCGATAGACAGTGTCAATTCCGAGCCGATCTTGGACGTGCCAGCCGAAGGGGAGGGGCCGGCGATCGCCCATGTGCAGATTTTGCTCGACCGGGCGAACTTCTCGCCAGGCATGATTGATGGCCATTGGGGGCATAATACGGAGCGAGCGGTCTATTGGTTTCAGCGCGCGCATGCTCTCGAGCCAACGGGCCGGGTTGATGAGCGCACTTATGGGCACCTGCGTGATGAGGCTGGAATAGACTTTCTCGTTGGCATCTACGAGCTTACCGAGGAAGACTTGGAGGGGCCGTTTGTCGACGTACCTTCGCGCAACTACGAGCGAACGGACCTGGAGTGGCTGGGCTTTTCATCGGCCAAAGAAATGCTCAGCGAGCGCTTCCATCTGAGTCCGGAGTTGCTCGAGCAACTCAACCCCGAGATCGACTTCGAAGCACTTGAGACGGGCCAAGAACTCAACGTTCCCAATGTCGAGATCGTAGAATTCGTCGATCAGGATAAGGCCTCAGCGGCAGCCACGCCCGTCGCTTCAATCACCATCTCAAAAGACGAGAACTATCTGCATGCGCTCGACGAGAGCGGCGAGATTTTGTTCCACTTTCCGATCACACTTGGCGATGCCTACGACCCTGAGCGCTTCTCCAGTCTTCGAGTAGAGGCGATCGCCTATGAACCCGACTTTCACTATCAGCCGGAGCTACACGGCGGCCCAGCTGATGCCGAAGATGCCAGGATTGCGCCGGGTCCCAACAGCTCTGTCGGCCTGGTTTGGATGGCGCTCGATGAGCCCGGTTTCGGCATCCATGGCACCGAGTCGCCCGATACAATCGGCTATGCTACATCGCTTGGCTGCGTGCGCCTGACCAATTGGGATGCAGTCTTTCTGGCCAATCACACCCCGATCGGAACGGAAGTAGAGTTTCGCTAAACGGCCAGGAAAATGGCCGTTTTCATGAGGAGAGTGTCTGAGGAGAGTGTCAGGAGTCATTACTGAGGAGAGTGTCTACTGAGGAGAGTGTCAGGAGTCATTACAAGTTGTTGATTTTATGTAGCTAAGCGAGCTCGATTCATCCAGCAATCAACTTTTTACGATTAACACGCAACTTTTGAGCCCATCTCTCGAAAACAGATCAGTCGGCGCTCGAGCCGATATCTTGAAAACCTGGAGATCTGATGGGCCGCCGCCTTCGCATTCAAGAAGAGAAAACAATCTATTTCGTTACCAATCGCTGTTTGCAGCAGCGAATGTTTCTCGTGCCAACCGACGAGGTCAACAGGATCGTTTTGGCCTGGTTAGGCCGCGCGGTTGCCGTTCACGGGGTCAAACTTCTATTCTTTGTATTCATGAGCAATCACTTTCATCTGGGTGTTCTGGCCCCCAAGGAGAATTTGGAACGCTTCATGGCCTACTTTCAGGGAAACCTGGCAAAGAGCCTCAATCGCCTCCATGGGCGCTCCGGGCCGATTTTTGGGCGCCGCTACAGCGCAGAGCCGATCCTCGACGATGCGTCATTGCTCGATAAGATGTTGTACACGCTGCAGAATCCTGTGAAGGCCGACCTGGTTGAGCACCCTGCGCAATGGCCCGGCGTCTCCTCTTGGTCGTCACATATGAGCGGTGCGCCGCTGGATGCTGTCTGGACCGATGGTGCCCAACTTCGCCGGTTGCGAAGGCGCAACGATCATCGGGTTGCGGACGAAATGCTCGCCACGGTGCACTATCCCATCGAGGTGGAGCGCTTGCCAGAGTTCGGGGAGTACACACAGGCTCAGTTTGCGGCGAAGCTCAATGAGCTCGTGGCCGATCGCTGCGAGGTGCTCAAAGCGAGAAGAAAGAAGGAGCGCAAAAAAGTCTTAGGGCCTGGCAAGGTACGCAGTCAAAAGTATTTCAGTCAGCCTCGTAAGCCATCGGCGGCTTCGCCACAACCACTTTGCCATACCATCAATCCGGTCACTCGAGCTGCCTACCGTCAAATGGTCAAGGGCGTCACAACCGCCTATCGCAGGGCAATGAGGCATTGGCGCCAGGGACAGCTGGAGGTGCGCTTTCCACGTGGCACGATACCGCCGGGCTGGATTCGCTGCGTGGGCGACGGTGATCTGGTGAAGGTGATTCGAGACACGTGCGATGATTTTGGGTAAGCGGGTTCCAAATTTTAGCGCGTGAAATCAACGGTTTGTGAAGGTGCCTGGCACGAGTTTGGGCACGAGTTTGGGGCACGAGTTTGGGGGCGCGAGGAACTGGGCGATCTCGCACGGCTAGCTTTGTCGTCGGGCCAGGATGTTCAGGCCGACGTGGGCAACGCCTGGCTCGGAGCGCAGGGCGTTGGCGAGTAGGAAGAGCTCGCGGTTGGTACGGGTCGTGGAAGTGAGCACTGTGCGGTGCTCGTGGGAGAAGGTGTGGTGGTGGACGATGTCGAGTTCGTAGCGTTGGTTGAGCCGGGTGAGGGTGCCAAGGCCGACGCCGCGGGCGAGGTTGATGGCGATTTCATTGGTCAGAAGAACGGGGCGGATGTCGGTGGTGCAGTCGCCCGGTGAGCATGCGTCGAGATACATGTTTTGAGGACGCTCGTGTTGGCCGAGGACTTCGAATACGCCTGTGAGCGAGGCAATGGGTTGGAGCATTTTCTCGAGGTTGAGGGTCACGTCGCGGCGTTGCTGGCGCGTGCCCTGGAGGGCGAAGTACAGCCAGGTGCCCGATGGCATGGTGCCAATCGGCTCGAGCTCGCGGGCTCCGAAGGTGGTCATGGCGCCACGAATCACATCGATCTCTTTGGCGTGTGGAGCGTTGAGCGAAATTGCCACGACCTCCTCATCGAAGGGGATTATCGTCATGCCGGCGTGGGCGATTGCCCTGGTGCGAAGCGGCGTGACGCGGCTGCGCTTGGGCGTCGGTTGGCCGCTGATGACCGTCACGTGAGCCTCGATCCGCGGGGCGACCTGCTCGGCGATGGCACCACGTTGGTAGAGCGGGCCGACAAAGAAGGTCTGAACTTCGGTGGAGCTCATGGCGTAGAGATCGAAGTCGCTGAGCACGAGGTCTTTGACGCCACGCACGTGCCAGGTGGCCGCCAGCGTCGGGGTGACCGGATCGGTGATGTCAAAAACACGCACGCCGTTTGCCTCGTCGGCCACAAAGAGGCGCTCGCCGAGAACGGCCAGACCACGGGGCCGGGCAATCGGATACGTGGTGCGAAGCACTGGCTGGTGCGCCTGGCTGAGGTCGATGACCTCCAGGCGCGAGGTGCAGCGATTTCTGGGGTTGTCGATGATAATAGTGCGGTAGGCGATACTTCCTTGCATGACGACCGGGTCGTAATTGACCGGGCAATCCTGGCGAAACTCACCAAGCAGACGCGGCTGGCTGGCGACACCAAGCGAGGCTGTGACGACCGCGTCGCGCCCGGCGACGAGCAACAAGTTGTCGTGGCGCTGCAGCGCTTCGGGACCGTTGTTCAAGCGGATGATGTGGCTGATCCTGGGATGGCGCGGAGCGCTTACATCAAAGGTGGTCAACAGCCCGGCGCTTGCACCGGCGGTGCCGCTCAAAACATAGAGCGTGCTGCCAAAAACCATCATCTGACTGAGTGAGCCCGCGCCGCCGCTGCCACCCTGTGGCATGCCCGCTTTGGGGGACGGAGCAACGCTCTTTTTTTGCTGGCCACCACTGCTCATATCCGCCATCGATCGGGGAGCGTTCTCCGCAACGGCTCTGGATTGCGAGGGCATTGGACCACGGCGCCTTGCGACGTCATCCTGCTCGAAGTCCTGATTTTGGCAGCGTCCGCCTCGGCAATTCCCAGGATGCCGTGGGTATTGCGGTGGTGCAGGTGGCTGGCACCAGGTCGGAGCGCTCATGCGGCCTTCACGAATCTGGGCATACTGCTCGAAGGTGGGCAACTGCGACGGCGCCGCGCCGTGATAGTAGCCGCCGCCGCCAGCGTCAGGCAGGGCACCCTTGAGCCTCGCCACCTCGCGAGGCGCGGCGCGATCCGAGATGTCGAGCACCACCAGGTCGCGGTTGTATCCCGTGGCGGCGCGCTCTTCGACAAAGGCCGTCTTGCTGTCGTAAATGAAGAAGTCGCGGGCGCCGCTGCGGTCGCTTCCGCCCTCGAGTTCGAAGGCGTAGCGCTTGGCAATGCTGAGCGAGACCAGGCCGACCTCGGTTGAGGTAAGAAAAAGTCGCTGGTTGTCGCGATCGACGAAGATGCGCTCAAATGGGCCCGGGACGCGTGCAGCCTCGTCATGCTTTGAGGGCGTCAATGAGCGCACCTGTGAGGCGCTCAAAACGATGTTTTGCTGGGAGAAGTCGACGGGAAAGTCGCGCACCCAGCGGGCCGCCTCGGGACGCCCGCGCAGATCGTGATCTTTTGCGCTCAGAGAGACGCTGTAGAGCTGCTCGAGGTTGGCCATCTCTTGAGGATGGTCACCGGTCCATTTGTCCATGACCGGCTGCCAGCATGCACAATAGTCCTCGTAGGCTTCGCGAACCGAGCGCGAAGCGTTAGCCGGTGCCTCACAGGAAAACCGTTGTTTGAATTGCGGACCGCTCGCGCTCGCTGGAGTTGACATCGCGAAGGCGCTCGCCAGTACGACCAGCGCAGCGAGGGTTGTACTAATTAGGCGGTGCCGAGTGCGCTGTGATCGGTGTGCAGACATGTGCTTCCTCTTCGAGAATGGGCGCCTTGGAGAGCACCGTGGTTGATCATCTACACCCTGTAACGGTGGTGCGCTCAAATGGATCTCAAAACGTGTTCATTGGTAATCCTCGGCGGGTTTTGGGTGCAAAATGCCCGCGCCACTGAGTGTCTCGATTTCGCAATTTGTCGGCAGATGTGGTACATCTCGGACAAGTTCGTTTTTTGATGTGCACTTAGTTTTTGGTGAGCCCACCAAAGTGATTCGCGCATTGCTGTTTGCCTATTGAATTGTCATTGATTGCTCAACGCTGACTGAAGTTGCTTACTGGAGGTGTGATGCGACACCTGCTTGTGATCCTCATAGCCTCATCGCTAATTTTCTCGGTGGGCTGTGAGGGAGAGATGTATCTCTCCGATGGGACGACACCGCTCGATGGCTCGCCATTCCCGTCGCAAAAGCCCACAAAACCTGGCGAAGATCCGGACCCAACAGACCCGCTTGATCCCGAAGTGCCTGTGGTCGAGGTCTTCGTGCCAGGCAATCCCGTGATGCGCCGGCTCACCTCGATCGAGTACGTCAACACCGTCGAAGACGCCTTTGGCATCGGTTTTGTCGATCTGGTGCTTCCCCATGATCCGACGACGCACGGTGTTACCTCGATCGCGATGGCGTCCGTGACCGTCAGCAACCTGGGTGTCGAGCAGTACGAGACGGCCGGCTTTGAGATCGCGCGCGTGATCAGCGCCATGCCCTCCGTGCGCGAACGTCTCGTCCCATGTGAGAGCAGCAAGGTCGATGACTACCCCGCCTGCTTTGAGCAGTTCATCCGCAACTACGGCCGTCGTCTATGGCGTCGTGATTTGAGCGACGTTGAAGTCAAGGGATACCGCGACGTTGCCGTCGAGGCGGCGAAGACTCTGGGCGACTTTTCGGGCGGCTTCGAGTTTGCATTGGCCGGCCTGCTCCAGTCGCCAAACTTGATTTATCGCACCGAGTACGGCGAGCCCGATGACGAGCGTCCTGGTCTTCGAAAGCTCACCGGGTTGGAGCTCGCCACCAAACTTTCGTATTTGATCTGGGGCTCGTCGCCCAGCGATGCCATGATCACGATGGCAAGCCAGGGTGAGTTGGCGACGTCGCATCAACTTCGCGCCGAGGGCAAGGCGATGCTCGAAGCACCGCGAGCGCGCCAGACCTTCGACAATTTTTGGAACGAGTACTTCGAGCTGCAAGGGCTGGACGGCCTGATCAAGGACCAGGCCACCTATCCTGAGTTCAGCGCGGCTGCGACGCGCAGCATGCGCGAGGAGACCTTGCGATTGATGGAGCACCTGGTTTTTGAAATCGGTGCCGATATGCGCGAGATGTTCACCACACGCACCACCTTCGTCGACGGCCGTCTCAGCGCGATCTACGGTCTCGACGCTGAGGGTGAGACGCGCCAGCGTAGCTTTGAGAAAATCGAGTTGCCCGTCGACGCAAGGCGCGCCGGTGTTCTCGGCCACGCGAGCTTTCTCAGCGTGCAGAGCCATATCGTGACCAATTCGCCCACCCATCGTGGCAAATTCATCCTCGAGGCGCTGATGTGCCAGGGCGTCGAGCCGGCGCCACCCAATGTGCCAACGCTGATTCCCGAGGCCAATCCTGAGCTCGACCCGCAGACCTTGCGCGAGCGCCTGGAGAATTACTTCGATCAACCCGGCTGTGGCCACTGCCATGCGCAGATCGATTATCTGGGCTTTGGTCTGGAGAATTACGACGCGATCGGGCGCTGGCGCGAGCTCGACAATGGGCTTGCGATCAACGCGCGTGGAACGCTCAACGGCATGGAGTTCGAGGACAGTGCCACGCTGGGAGCGGCGATCGCCGCTGACCCAAAATCGATGAATTGCATGGTTCGAAAGACTTATCGCCATGTGGTCGGGCGCATTGAGCAGGCCGGTGATGAGCCGCTGATCGCCGAGCTGACCACCAAGTTTGTCGCATCCAACTATCGATTCGAAGAGATGCTGCTCGATATCATCTCCAGCGAAGCGTTCCTTTACGTGCAGGAGGCGCAATGAACCGCACCCTCGATCGAAGAACTTTTTTGCGGGGCGCCGTCATGGGTGCCGTGGCGACGCTGGCCTTGCCGCCGCTCGAAATCATGATGAACTCGAGCGGAACGGCCTTTGCTAACGGGACGCCGATTCCCAAGCGTTTCGGCGTGTTTTTCTGGGGCAATGGCGTTGTCGTGCCGCGCTGGGTGCCTCAGCAAACCGGTCGCGATTGGACCAGCGATGAGCTTCGACCGCTGATCGATGCCGGGCTCAAGGACTATGTCTCGGTGGCTTCCGGCTACGACATCAAGACGGGCAATCCGCGCGGCCATCATGCCGGTGCCGTTGGCATTCTCTCGGGCGCACCGCTCATTCCCCAAGACCCAGGAAACGCAGGCTACGCCTCGACCTTTAGCGCGCCATCGATCGACCAGGTGGTCGCCAGCCACATCGGCATGGGCACGCGCTTCAAGTCGATCGAATTCGGCGTCGACCCGCGCGTCAGCCGCAGCGAAGGTACGACTCTTGCGCACCTCTCGCACAATGGTCCGGACAACGTCAACCAGGCCGAATACAGCCCGCATCGCTTGTTTTCGCGCATCTTTGGTGATGGCTTCGTCGATCCGCTCGACGTTCAGATCGATCCCAAGCTTGCGCTTCGCCGCAACATCCTCGATGCCGTGCGCGAGGACGTACACCGGCTCAACGCAAAGCTTGGCGCCTCGGACAAGATTCGCCTCGACCAACATCTCGAGGGCGTGGTCTCGTTGCAAAACCGCCTGTACTCAATTGAGAATGCTCCGCCACCGCCAACGGCTTGCATCGTCGGCGACAGCCCCGGTGAGATTGGACACGACACGGCCCAAAAACAGCGTGATCGCTCGCGCGCGCTGTCGGATTTGCTCGCGCTCTCGCTGGCCTGTGACGCAACGCGGGTCTGGTCCAATCTCTTCAATGGTTCGGTTTCGGGAACCGTCTTTTGGGGGATCGATCCCAACGTCGACTTTCACCAATTGACCCACGATGAGCCCGGTGAGCAACCCAAAGTGCACCAGATCGTGACCTTCATCATGGAGGAGTTCGCCTACCTGCTCAACGCGCTCAAGAGTACGCCCGAAGGCGACGGCAATCTTCTCGATCACTCGGTGATCCTGGCTTCCTCCGATCTCGCGTCGGGCTATCTGCACAACCTCGTCGACTATCCAATCCTGCTTGCAGGCAAGGGTGGCGGCGCCCTGCGAGGGGGCGTCCACCATCGCGCCAATCGTGGAAACGCCTCGGAGGTATTGCTGACCTGCCTTCGCGCCATGGACTGCCCTGGCACTTCGTTTGGTGTGGCCGGCGGCCAGGTTCAGGAGAGCGTCTCGGCCTTCGAGAGCTGAGCGTCGGCCAACCGCTCAGTCGATCCAATCCGGCAGGGCGGACAGCGCGCGACCATAGATCGGCAAGGATTCTTTGACGCGCTCGGTCGTCGGTGGTCCTTGCTCCCACTTCTGCCAGGTAAAGCGCGGGGTTTCGGTGATCAACTTGCCGTTTAAGACGATGCTCAAAGCGACGCCGTCGCTCTCCTGGAGTTGGCGGCCCGGACGATCCCTGTAGTCGTGCATGACCGTTCGCCGGCTGGGATCGACAAAGTTCAACAATGACCAGGGGATACGGATGTCGACGTGGGTGTCGCTGACGACCACGGCATCGTGGCTGCTGGGGCTTTGGCGATGGCCTCGAATTCGCAGCCGGCCGATGTCATGGAAGGTGGGCTCAAACCAGTGCGTGCCGTCATTGCTGCCGCGCTCCTGGCCGTTTTGCCAACGCACGAGCTTCCAGGGACCGCCGTCGCTTGGCACCGAGCGAAAGAGCTGAACCGGATCGACGTCGCGCCTCCAGATCGCAAAGAGGTCATAGGCCTGGGTGACGTAGAGTTCGGCCGAGTCTGTCGCCTCGATCACGAGCGCAAATTCACTTCGATTGGCCGTGCGCACGCCTCCGGGCAGGATCGACTCGCCCAGGTCCGCGCGGTAGGTGTCGTAGCCGATGACGAGGCGATCGCCCTCGCCAAGGGGTGTGGCCAGCTCAACGCGGGCGTGGAAGAAGGCCGGGTCGGTGTCAATGCGTACGCGGCTGAGCGCAGGGTCTCCGGTGATGTGAACACGGCGCGCGAAGTCAGGCGCGCCGGCGTCGAAGGCGATCAGCCCGAAGTTTTGCTCGGCTGCGGTGACGTTATGCCACAGGGCGCGCCGCTCGACGGGGAAGTCGAACTGGTCGGTGATCCAGGTCGGCTTCCACCACTCGTCGATCCAGGAGAAGAAGGCGCCGCCGGCGCAGTTCGCGTCGTAGATCGTGCGCATCATCCGTGCGCCAACCTCTCCCTGCTCGCGCTCGTCGTGTCCGCCGTGATCCATGCCGAGATGGCCATAGTGGGCGCTTCCCCAGCTCGAAGGCACGCCAAACTCAGCGATCAGCAGCGGGATGTTGCGGTAGTGGCTTCGCAGATCGATCAGATAGCCCAGATAGCTATTGGGACCCTCGGCGTCCTCGAAACGTCGGTAGTCGGGATCATCGGGGATGAAGTCCGGATAATAGGGATAGGCATGGTAGCTCGCGAAGATGCCACCGGGCGCGTCGACCGGCTCGATGCGTGAGATGTCAAAGACGGCGATGTCCTCGTCGCTGTAGTGGTCGCCCTCGGTGGGATGGCTCAGCGGGTCGAGCGTGGGCCAACTCGAGACGCTGACCGGGCGCTGCACGCCGTAGTTGTCCCGCTCGTACTTGATCAGGCTGTCGAGGTGGCGCGCCCACCAGACCTCGGTGGCCTCGGAGGCGCGCACCTGAAAGACCTCGCCGGTGAAGCTGCGCACGTTCATGTGCGCGTCGTTCGTGATCAGCACCTCCTCGGGGTGCACCTCGCGACCGATGATCCAACCCAAGATCCAGGGTGAGACGTTGGCCCGGTACTCGCCATAGGCGCGGCCGTAGCGGTGGCCAATCGTGCAATTTCCGTGGGAGCAGTCGAGCACCTCGAGGATGCCCTCCTCGAAGTGCGCCGTCATCTCGAAGAGGTCACCCGAGATGCTTTGCTCATCGAGCCAGATGCCGTGCAGCAGATAGAGCGGGTTGTCCGGATTGCGGTGATTGTGGATCGCCAACGCCTCATAGAAGCGCGGATAGTGCAGCGTGTAGATGCGCAAGGTGTTGATCCCCGCATCGCGCATCTGTTCGAACCAGCGCGCGTACTGCTCGCGGGTGGCGGCCAGCTCGCCGGCGCGCGTGCCGGGCACGGCCACGCCCAGGTTGATCCCTTTGACGAAGAGCTCGCGGTACTGGCCATCGATGTGCACGGTCAGATAGTCGCTCGTCGTCGCAAACGGCAGCGGATCGAGCTCACCGAGTGGGGGCAGCTCGACGTGGGGCACTTGGGTGTCGTCTTCGAGATCCTCGGGAGCGTGAGGCACGTCGTCACAACCCCAGAGCGTTGTAGCCAACAAGCAGAGGATCACGAGACCAATTGTGCGCCGCAAAGCTGCGTCGCTCGCGATAAAGAGGTCGCCGAGCAAAGAATTCAAGTTGCCTCCTGAGGCATGGGTTAAGTCTTTGGACCAAAATAGAAAAAGGGCTTGCGAGTTGATGTGATGCAACCAAGTTTAAGCATGAACCAGCCACAAACGAGTCGATAGTCGACCTATGTGCTCACCCCAACGAAAGCAGCGGGTGAGCGTATCTGTACCGGTGACGCGCGCATCCTTTGAGGCCTTGCCGGTGGCGCAGGGGAGCGAGCTTTTTCTAAATTTGGCCGATGGCCCCTGGACGCCAATGGTCTCTGGGCCGTGTGGTCGTGCCCATGCACGTGGGGATAAAATGTTGATGGAATGGATGGCATCTTGGGAGTTGGAAACGGCTCGATTCGTGGCCGTCGTTGTGCTGCTTGCGGCCGCGAGCAGTCTCGCTCTCTTGTTTGCGGGCTTATTTGTTCAGGGTTGGTGGCAGGCCCACCGCGAGCGGCTCAAGAACCGCTTGTCTTTGCAGCTAAGTGATCTGGTGGCCTGCAGCGATGCGGCGGCGATACCGCCCTGGGTCGAGCAGTGCGGCCCGCTGGCGCGCACGTGCCTCTCGGAGTTGGTCTTGGAGAGGCTCGCGGCAAGCCAGGGCAACACGCGAAAGCAAATGGCCGAGCTGTATGTGACTCTGGGCTTTGCCGGCGACGATCGCCGCCGGCTTCGGTCGATGAATTGGAAGACTCGGCTGCGCGCGATGCGCCGGCTCTTTATCGTGGCCGGCTTCGAGGAGCGTGAGGAGCTGCTCGGTGCGCTCGACGACCACTATTTGATGCGCGTGCTGGCCGCACATGCCCTGGCGCGCAGCGGCGAGGTCAACGACGTGCTGCGTGCGCTCAACGCGCTCGATCTGCACTCCAATTTGATGGAAGCGCCGGTCTACGCCTTGCTCAAGTACTTGCCCCGCGATCGTTTCAGCGAACTGTTCGCCAACTGGGAAAACATCACATCCGCTCGCGTGCGCCGCGTCGTGTTGGTCACAGCAGCAAGCCAGGGGCTCCCGAGGGCGGCGACCATGATCGAGCGACTCGCCAAAGACCCCGACGTCGAGGTGCGGATCGGGGTTTGCATCGCGGCCAGCCGACTGAAAACGCGCTGCACGCTGGATTTCTTGTTCGTCCTGCTCAAGGACGAAGCCTGGGAGGTGCGCGCCAAAGCGGCGCGAGCGCTGGCCAGCCATCCCAGCCTGCGTGCTCTCGAGCCCTTGAGTGAAGCGATGAACGATCCGGCCTTCTGGGTGCGCCAAAACGCGGCACTGGCCATGCAGGCCGTCGGCCTGATGGGCCAGCATCGCCTCGACAAAATCACGGCCGGCTCAGACGCCCATAAGGTGCAAGTCTGGGGCAGCGAGCAGGAGATCACGCGCTTTCGCGCCTACCTCGAGTTGAACATGGTCTGGGTTGCCGACGCCGCCGGTGAGGATGTCTCACTCCCACAATTCAAAGCCGATCTAGCCAGGACGAGTCAGTGACCACATATATCGATCTCTTCATCTTCGCCTATTGTCTCATGCTTGCGTTGTCCTCGATGTTTCTGATCGTCTTTGCCGTCGTCGAGATTACGCGGCGAAAGGCCACACGAATGCCCGAGCTCGACGAGGAGGTGCTCTCGGAGGTGAGCACGCCGCCGATCGCGGTGATTGCGCCGTCCTACAACGAGCAGGTTCATATCGTTGAGTGCGTGCGCGGCTTCTTGGGGCTCGATTACCCTCAGCACGAGGTGATCGTGGTCAACGACGGCAGCACCGACGCGACGCTCGAGCGGTTGATCGCGGACTTTGAACTCGAGGAATGCGACCGCTTCGTGCAGCGCCAGATCCCCACCTCGGAGGTGCGCGCGATCTACCGCTCACGCCAGGATGCGCGGCTATGGGTGGTCGACAAGGTCAACGGCGGCAAAGCCGACGCGCTCAACGTGGGCATTAACCTTGCGCGCTGCCCGCTGGTTTGCTGCGTCGATGCCGATACGATTCTTGCCAAGGATGCGCTGCTGCGCCTGGTCGAGCCCTACCTCTACGATCCCCAGGGCGTGGTCGCAGTCGGCGGCACGGTGCGCATCATCAACGGCTGCAAGGTCGAGGACAGCGCGATCAAAGAGATCGCGCTGCCCTCGTCGTGGCTTGCGCGCTTTCAAATCGTCGAGTACCTGGGCGCATTTCTCTTTGGGCGTATGGGCTTTAACCGTCTCGGTGGCAACGTGATCATCTCGGGAGCGGTCGGGCTGTTTTTGCGAACGGCGCTGGTCGAGGCCGGCGGCTATGCGCGCGACACGATCGGGGAGGACGCCGAGTTGGTGATCCGCTTGCATCGTCGCGAGTGCCACCGCGCCGTGAGGCGAAAGGTCGTGCAGATCCCCGAGCCGATCTGTTTTACCGAGGCGCCCGAGGATCTGGCGACCTTTGCCCGTCAACGCGACCGTTGGCACCGCGGGCTGGCTGACGCGCTCTGGAAGCATCGCGCCATGTTCTTCAGCCCGCGCTATGGACGAACGGGCATGCTTGTTTTGCCCTGGTTTCTGGTCTTCGAGTTGCTCGCGCCGCTGGTCGAGTTGCTTGGCTATCTGTGGCTGTGCTCGGCGGTGGCCTTTGGCTTTATTTCTTGGCCGATGGCCGGTGTATTCTTGCTCATTGCGCTGGCCTGGGGGCTGATCCTGTCCTTGCAGAGCATCCTGATCGACAACTGGAGCTTCAACGTCTTTCGCTCCTCGCGCTCGCGGATCGGTCTGGTCCTGACGGCCATCTTGTTCAACGTCGGCTACCGGCATCTGACGCTGGTCTGTCGGCTCAGCGGGCTGGCGCGCTACATGATCGGCTCGAAGACCTGGGGCGTGATGAAGCGCAAGGGCTTTCGTCGCTTGGGGGCGGCATGAAGCCGACGATCTGGCGTGAATTCGGCCTTTGTATGACCACGGTGGGCCTCGTGCTGAGCTGCGGGTGTGCCTCGGCGCCAAAGAGTGAGGGCACGCAGCGCGCTGCCATGCTGTGCGAGCCCGCGCCGGCCAATTGGGAGGCCAATCTCGAGCTGGTTCGCCACAGGGCAGCGGCATGGCTTCAAATCGTCGAGATGGGCCAGAGCTCGTCGAGCGCGCCCCGGCTGGCCATATTGTCCTATCCCGAGGGCGCACCAGAGCTCGCCAGGCGCAGCTTCATCTACGACGCTGCGCTGGCCGTGCTGTACTTTAGCTGGATCGACGAGGTCGAGCGCGCCGAGGGCCTGGTCAACACGCTCATCGCCTTACAGGGCCGCGACGGGGCCTGGGGTTTTAGCTTCGATGTTGATCGTGATGGCTTCTATGATGTCGGCTACACCCGCGCCGGCAGTATCGCCTGGGTCGCTCATGCGCTGGCCTATTTCGGGCAGCGCTTCGAGCACAAGGAGGCGGTGTTTGCCGCCAGAAAGGCCGCACGCCATCTGGTGCGCCAGCGTGTGAACGACGCGAATGCCGCCCACCATGGGCTGGTGCGCGCCGGGCGCGGCTCCCACGACCCCTCCAGCGGGCGGCGCAAGCTCGTGGTGCCGGTGGACTTTGCCGTAACCGAGCATCAATTCGATGTCCACATGGCCTTGGCCAACGCCTATCCGCGCGCAGCCGAGTTGCTCGCTGCCTCGGTGATCGAGCGCCTGTGGCTCGATGGTGCCGGACGCTTCGCCGTCGGCGCAGGGCCGCAGGGCCTCGATGAGCAGCGTGCGCTCGATGCGTCGGGCGGATGGGGGGCGCTATGGCTGTGGTCGATCGGCGAACGTGAGCGTGCGCGACGCAGCCTGGCCTATACCTTGGAGCACTTCACAGCGCAGACCGAGAGGATCGGGGGCTATGTGCCCTACCTCGATCCGATCGACGGTCACTCGCCGCAGAGCGCGCGCGATTTGATCTTTGTTGAAGGAAGCCTCGGCGTGGGTCTTGCGGCGCTGCGTCTGGGTGAGCGCGCTGTGGCCCGAGGCGCGCTCGAGATGGCCGTGCATCTCTCGTGCGCGAGTGGACCGGGTATTCCCTATGCCAACCGCGACGTCGCGATGTTTCCAGCCATACCGGCTGGCGCGTCGACGCTGTGGTTTCTATTTCTGGAACGCGAGTACTCGACGGGCAAGCGTGCCCCGCTGTTCGAGTCACTGTGGGTCGAGCCAATCGAGGAATCATGACCAGACAATTGAGCACCATCTTCATCGTCAATGTCGTATTTGCCCTGGCCTTGAGCGGTCCGGCTTTGGCGGAGTGCACCGAGGCCATGGAACTTCGCCTGGGCGAGTGGTTTGTCGAAGCCGAGCAGGCCGCTCGCGATTGTCTGGAGCGCCGCCCGGAGAATGCCGAGGCCTGGGCCGAGCTCGCGCGCTCGTTGGCTGTGCAAGGGCGACTTGCTGAGGCCGTCGAGGCGGTCGACCAAGCGCTCGTCGAGCATCCCCACTCCGGCGACTACACGCTCTTGCTCGCTCGCTTGTGGTACTGGCAGGGCGAGCATGAGCGGGCAATTCAGACATTGTCGAGCTTGCCCGTGGGCTGGAGTGATACCCACGACGTGGTCGTCTTGCGCCGTGAGATCGACCTGGCCCTGGCTGCGCCGCCCGATCTGCTCGCTTCAAAGTCCTATTTTCTGGTTCAGGTCGGCTATCTGGCGGCCTCCGAGCGGCCCGAAGGCTGGCATTTTCGCCACGCCCTGGGCCTGGGAGTGACGCAGCGCCTGCTCGCTGAGGTCAATTTTGAGGGCATCCGTCGAGGCTTTGGTCAGGCCCGCTTTACCGATTTCATGGTCGGTGGCGCCAGCGAATATCGCTTCGACGCGGGATACAGGATGCGCGCCGGTGGAGCCTACACACTCAATCCGCGCTTCTCACCTCTTTGGAACGCGTATGTCGAGCCTGGATTCGTCTTTGAGGGCGGCCTCGAGTTGGGCCTGCGCTTTTGGCGCATCGAATTTGAACAGGCCGGCATCAACGTGCTCAACCCCGGCGTGGTCAAGTATCTCGGTCCTTGGCTCTTCGACGCGCGATACTATCTGGGAATCGAGAGTGGCCAGAGCCTTCGCCACTCCGTGCTCGGGCGCACCGGCTACTTTTTCCACGACGACCTCCATGTCTATCTGGGCGCCGGCTTGGCCAACCACGCCGACTACCTCGAAGGCCGTCAGATCAGCCACGAATACGGCCTGATCGGCCTGAGCGGCATTGAGTTCGGCTTCAGCCAGCGCCTTCATATGCTCGTCGACTACCAGTACCGCCACGAGGCGGCCAGCGAGCGCGTCCTTGGCCAACACCGCATCACGGCCGGCCTGCGCACGCGCTTTTGAGCGCGTTGGGGGCCAAAAATGGTGCCAAAATTTTGGCCCGTAACGGTGTCAGGAACCTTCGCAAGTCATTGATACTTCATCGAAATTTTTAGGCGCCTTGTGAGGGGGCGCCTTCGCTTCGATCCGGTAGCCTCGCTTGGTAGGGCGACTCGAGGCCCAGCTGCTCGAAGATGGCTTTGAGGCCGGCGCCGGGTGGCGAGTTGACGTCGAAACCGGTGATGAGCTCGCCCTCGATCGTGAGCAGCGGACGCTCCTCGGCCAGATGGAAGTGGCGCTGGGTTGGCTCGATTGGCGCGATTCCGGGTAGATCGAGCACGGCGTCGTGAGTTCCCGACATCTGGATGGTCAGCCAAACACCCTGGTGCAGTTGCTGAAGGTCGTGGGCGTCGAGCGAGAAATCCGAGAAAGCCTCGTGCAGGCTGTGCATGACTTCGAGAAATTCGAACTTGTCCATGGGTTCGCGTGTCCATCCGCGGACATGAAAGTCGTCGGCGAGCAGGCGCTCGGCCCACTCAAACTGGCCGGTTTGAAGGGCACGAAAGAAATCCTTGGCGATATCAAATGGTGCCATCTCTTTGTCCTTGGGCGTTCGTGGTCTTTTATGAGCGCGCGCGACCCGCCGGGTGCTGCGCGCGGCCTGGGTAACGTGCTGAAATATAGGCACAAAAAAGCCGGCGCAGGCGCCGGCTTCCCCAGGAGAGTGCTCGTGTGCGTTTTTGTCACACATCCACCGTGATCTGGGGACAGATGTCCCCAGTTTTTGTGGCTTTGAGCGCAATTGGAGCGCCGGGAAGGGCTAAGATGCAGCGATTTCGGCTCCGTTGTTGGCGAGAGTGCGCCCTGGCACGCACTGTGCAGGTGTGAGTGGATGTAGGATGGTTGTCTACTTACCCACACATCGAAAGGAATTGTCATGAACCATGATGGATGCGCTTTGCGGAGAACACTCTCTCGCCTTGCGGCCCTCTCACTGGGCTTTGCGCTTGTGGGATCGGCAGGATGCATGGAGCAGAAGAGCCCAGACAATGCCAATGCGCTTCACGCCGTTCAAGCCGAACTTGTGAGTGCCGAGAGCTGCGCGGACGATGTGCGCGCGACCGCGAAGCTCGGGCCGATTCTGACGATTGACGAGCCGGTCGAGATCGAGGCTGACGTTGCGCCCACGACCTTCATCATCGACGTCGACTGGGACGAGGCACGCGGCTATGGCCGCGTCGATGCCCGCCTGCTTCCCGAGGAAGTCGCCTCCAAAGTTGAGCATCTGCCACTTCCCGTGTTGCTTCCAGCGCTTGGCGACATCTTGGAGCGCATGGTGGTCGTGACCGACGAGTACTGGTACGCCGCCTCCGTAGCCTTTGAAGATCACACGGTGCTGGTGCAGGCATCGCGCATCGGTTTTGAGCGCGAAGGCGACGAGGGCCGCGAGATCGAGGAGCGCATCGTCGAGAACGACTTTCTGGTCTCGCGCAACTCGCTGATCGCAACCTTGAGCTTTCCGGCCTTCGGCCTGGTCTACACGATTGACGTCGAGTGCGAGAATCCTGACACCAATGTGCTTTGCACCGAGGACGACTACATCCTCTCGCTGGCCAACGCCATGAGCATCGCTGGAGGTACGCTATGAAGCGCTTTCTCATCCTTGCTACGCTCGCTGCGGCCTCCATCGGCCTGGTCGTCTTGGACAGCGCTCCGGTTGCTGCGCAATCCTTTACCTACAAGCCGGCCGGCGAGCTCGTCGCCGGCAGCGGTCGCGGTCGCGCAGACAGCACGACCTATGTCTCGAACATGCGCTTTCCGATCGAGCGTGGACCGGCCTTTGCCAACTCCCAGGTCTGGGGTCACGGTGGTTATTCGGGCCCGGCTGGCGGACAGTGCCACTCGAACAACTACTCCTATCCATGGCGCGACAACTACTGTGAGACGCGCAGCTGGTCGGTGCCGATGTGTCCAGGCGGCAAGGGTCATCAGGGCCAGGACATTCGCCCCTCGACCTGCGAGAACTCCAAGCATAACGCCGTTGCCGCCGTCGATGGCAAGATCACCAACATCGGCAGCTACTCGGTCTCTTTGCAGGCATCTGACGGCACGCGCCACCGCTACTTGCACATGTCTCATGTGGCCGTCTCGGTCGGCCAGAACGTGAAAAAGGGCCAGGTGCTTGGCCGCGTCTCCAACAAGATGGGCGGCACGCCGACCACGATCCATCTTCACTACGATCTGTACCGAAACGGTCAATTCATCCCGACCTACATGTCACTGGTCAACTCCTACAAGAGCTTGATGGGGGTGAACACGCCGGTGCCTCCTCCGCCCGCTCCAAAGCCTGCTGCGGGTGGCTGCGAGGGTACGGCCGCCTCGGGCGCCTCGAGCGCGCTGTTCAAGGACTTCGTTCCGACGCAAACGGGCTACCGCGAGTCGGAGTTGCTCTACCGCGCCGGCATCACCAGCGGCTGCAAGCAGTCGCCCTTGATGTTCTGCCCGAATTGCCCGGCAACGCGCCGGCATATGGTCATGTTTTTGGTGCGCGCGGCCAAGCTCGATGTCTCCAAGCCGCCAACGCGGGCAACCTTCTCCGATGTTCCGGTGGGCTCTATGGGCTTTGCCCATGTCGAGGCTGCGGCCAAGGCCGGCATCACGACCGGCTGCGGAAATGGCAAGTTCTGCCCGGACAACACCGTCACGCGGGCGCAGGCTGCCTCACTGGTGCGGCGCACGATGAAGTGGCCACTGGTTCGCCCGGCGAAGTCGAACTTCAAAGATGTCGCCACGAGCTCGACGCACTACGCAGACATCGAGACCTTGCGCAGCCGCTGCGTCACCCGCGGCTGCACTTCGGACACCTTTTGTCCCAACGCCGAGCTGACCCGCGCACACGCCGCAGTCTTCATCGCTCGCGCCTTCAATCTCAGCAACATCAACTCCTGCGCCGTCAATCCGGCCGCTCAGACGGCAAGCTCCTCGCCGGTGATGGCAGCTGAGGCCACCAACGGGGGCATGGGACCGGCCGCCGGCGCCGAAGCTGAAGCTCCGCCAGGATCAAACACCTCGAATACCTCGAACACCTCGAACACCAGCAACAACAATCACCAGTCCAGCGCCGGCCCGTCGGGCTGCAGCGCAGCGCAGGCACCGCTCGGCCAGGGCGGCCCCGCGCAACTCATCGCGCTGCTCGTTGTCGGCATGCTCGGCCTTCGACGGGCAAGGGCCAAGCGCTGAGTATTCTCGGCTGAAAACAATTCGCCAAAGCGCTTCGCGCCGGCGCACTCTCCCATGAGTGCGCCGGCGCTTTGCTTTCTTGATGCGTTGAAAATTCGTCAGCGCTTCGGCGGCTGGCGAACAATATTCGTGTTCTTGGCAGATTTTGCGCCCACTTTTGTGATGTTTGTGTTTGGAGGCTGGCTTGAAAATGGTTTTGATTTCAACACATTGGATGCTTTCTTGTGGATGGGTTGTGCGAATGGCACTAGTGTTGCACCGAAGCCACGGTGATGTTGCATATTATGGTAAACCAGTTGGCCTCCCTTTGTTCGCCCTTTGACCTGATCGAGTTTTTGAGGTGTGTGTATGTGCAGTCGAATGTCGCGTTTTAGTGGGGGGCTGGCCGTGTTGCTTGTGGCGCTGGTTGCGAGCGCGTGTTCGCCAAACGAGGCGAACACCAACAACAGCGAGTTTCCGCCGATCGACCCGCCGATAGGCTCGAGTGACTTCGTCTCGGCCGACGGTCGGGCCGGCGATCAGTCGCGCGGGCCAAACAACGAGGGCAACAACAGCAACAACAGCAACAACACCAATGCACCCAGCCCTGGTCAGGACGGCGTCACCGATGATCGCGAGGTCGAGGAGGGCGACATCTACCGCCTGCTCGGCGAGGGCAAGATCCTCAATTTGAACAGCTACCGCGGCCTGCAGGTGATCGATTTTGAGGACCTGGCTAATCCGCGCATCCTGGGGCGCGCCGAGATGAGCGGCTGGCCGGTTGAGCTCTATGCGTCCGGAACGCGCGCGGTGGTGCTGCTCAACGACTGGCGCGGCTACTATGGCAGCCGCTTTGATTCGGCGATCACGGGGGTTTCGGGTGGCCTGGTGGTCTCGGTCGATTTGAGCGATCCGGCCCATCCCAAGATCACCGATCAGGCGCATGTGCCGGGCTTCATCCAGACGAGCCGCCTTGTGCGCGGCTCGAACAGCCAGACGCTGTATGTGGCCGCAAGCCAGTGGGGAAGCTGGGAGGGGGGCGACTGGGCGACGCGCACCACGGTCAAGAGCTTCGATTTGAGCGGTGACACGATCAAGGCGCGCACTGAGCTCTCGCTGGGCGGCTATGTCACCGACATTCAGGCCACGCCAACGCGCCTGCTCGTCGCGCACGGCAACTCGAACTGGTGGGGCAGCGGCCAGGGCAGCAAGGTGAGCATCGTCGACATCTCGAGCCTCGACGGCACGATGTACTCGGGCGCCGAGGTCGAGGTCAAAGGCCAGGTGTTCTCGCAGTTCAACATGGATATGCACAAAGACGTGCTGCGCGTCGTCTCGGGCAGTCGCTGGGGCAGCACGAACTCCAACTACATCCAGACCTTCGACGCCAAAGACATCAACGACGTCAAGCTTATCGATCAGGCAAGCTTTGGCGATGGCGAGAATCTGCACGCCACGCTGTTTCGGGGCAACAAGGCGTTTTTTGTGACCTACTTTCAGGTCGATCCCTTCCATGCCTTCGAGATCACCGACGCCGGCCAGGTCACCGAGAAGAGCGAGTTCATCGTCTCGG
>JACCWM010000074.1 GCA_013697635.1 Lujinxingiaceae bacterium
CTTTTCCTCACGCGGCGTGAGCGTCGCGAGCACCTTGCGAGTCTGCTCGGACAAGTTGATGTTCATCACGGCGTCGGCCGGGTTGATGATCTTCTTGTCCTCGATGAAGTCGCCCAGATACGAATCTTCCTCTTCGCCGATCGGCGTTTCGAGCGAGATCGGTTCCTTGGCGATCTTCAAGACCTTGCGGACCTTCTCGACAGGAAGCTCCATCTTGGCCGCGATCTCTTCTGGAGTCGGCTCGCGTCCCTGCTCGTGGAGGAACTGGCGGCTGGTGCGAACCAGCTTGTTGATCGTCTCGATCATGTGCACCGGAATCCGGATCGTGCGCGCCTGGTCGGCGATGCTGCGAGTGATCGCCTGGCGAATCCACCAGGTCGCATAGGTCGAGAACTTGTAGCCGCGCTGGTACTCGAACTTGTCGACGGCCTTCATCAGGCCGATGTTGCCTTCCTGAATGAGGTCGAGAAACTGCAGGCCGCGGTTGGTGTACTTTTTGGCGATCGAGACGACCAGGCGCAGGTTGGCCTCGACGAGCTCGGCCTTGGCGCGCTCGGCGATCTTCTCGCCAGCGAGCACGGCCTGGTAGGTGATGCGAAGCGAGTTGACCGACTGGCCGGCCTCCATCTCGACGCCGCGAACCCGGCGGCGAAGACTGCGCATCTCGGCCCAGCACTCCTCAAAGCGCACCGGCGTCATGTTGATGCGCTCGATGCGTGCGTGGGCGTTTTCCTCGCCACAGCGAATCGCTCGGGCGGTCTCGCGCGCATCGTCAAACGAGATCTTCGAGAGGCGCTGCAGCTTGTAGAGCTCGTTGTCGGCCTTGTCGATGCGCGTGATCAGGCCCTTGAACTTGGCCACGATCTTGTCGGTGTGCTTCTTGGTCAAGCGCACGTTCTTCATCAGGGCGAACATCTCGCGACGATTGGACTTGATCTGCTCGCGCAGCTTGCGCCGCTCCACGGTGCTCACCGAGCGCCGGGTGATCAGCTCCTCACCGAGTTGACGATTCTTGCGGTAGAGCTGCTTGACCAGATCGATCTGGGCCAAAAACCAGCGCTTGCGCTCGTCGTTGGAGAGCTCGACGACGTTGCCCTCGGCGTCGCGGGCGAGGTCTTCGGGGTTGGGAGCCTGCAAGACGCCGGAGAGCTTGACCTTGCCGTTTTGGACGCGGTTACCAAGCAAAATCATCTCGCGAACGCCCACCGACGTGCTCAAGACCACTGTCAAGATGGTCTTCTCGCCCTCTTCGATGCGTTTGGCGATCTCGACCTCACCCTCACGGGTGAGCAGCGGGACCTGACCCATTTTGCGCAGATACATGCGCACGGGATCGTTGCCCTTCAAGAAGTCGTCGGTATTCTTGGCCGCCTTGGCCTTGCTGGCCTTGGTGCTGGGAGCCTCGGGCTCGGCGACGGGTCGGACCTTCTTGATTTGTTCGGTGCTGTCGACAATTTGAATGCCGAGCTCACCGAACAACATCATCATGTCGTCGATCTGCTCGCTTGTCAGAACACCTGGGGGCAAAGCGTTATTGACCTCTTCATAGGTCAAAAAGCTCTTTTCCTTTCCCATGTCGATGAGCTTGCGAACTTCCAAGCTGGTTGCTCGCGCATCTGTTCGGGCTGCTAACATCAAAACTTCTCCTTGGGTACGTGCCACGGAAACCGACCTGAAATCGGTGGCTTGCAGGCGCCTTTTCCTCAGGTCATCGCCACGAGGAGTGCACGCCACAAACTTTCCCTACATCGCTATTATTCCGCTCACCGCGCAAAACCACGGCACCTCTAACAACACGACCGACCTCTCGAAAGCTCAGCATTTAAGCCGAGTTCGCAGCGTCTGCCGTCGCCCTACGAAGGGGCGCTCTTGACCTCCAGATCCAGTGCTGTCTTGAAGCGATTGACCTGCTCTCTTTGCTTGTTCAACGCCTCGTACCTCGCTCTTTCGGCGCGAAAATCGACGCGCTCGAGCTCCAACATGATATGGTCAAGGGTGCGGTTGGCCCAATTTTTCTTGAGGGTTCGCACGCAATCCTGGTACCAGCGAAGGCTCTTGTCGGCCGCATAAAGCGTGGCGCTCTCCACCATCGCTCGCTCCACCGTCTTTCGAAGCGGACCGTTATCGATGCGCTCCAGGAGCATGGGCCCGTTGAGCTGTTGGGTTTGACCATATTGGTTATGGGCTCGCTCCAAAAACTCGGCCAACTCCTGACTACATAACAGCTTATCGAGTTCATCGCGAAAAAAGTCTTCCAACCACTCGGGGTGGTCGAGCAAAACGACAAGCGCGCCGTATTCGGCGTTCTCGAGTTCCGCGCCGCGTTGTGCGTCGACAAAGGCTTTTCGCGTTGCTTCTTCGTTGGCTTTGGGCCGCTTGAGGTATTCGCGAAGCAGACGCGGCTCGATTGCCAGACGCCTGGAAATCTCCTGGGCATAATGCTCCCAGCTAAGCGTGTCGTGCACATCGGCCAACAGCTCACTGGCTTCCTTGAGCGCGACGAGCTTTCGCTCGATCGAGGCGCCTTCCACCGGCGAGAGCATGCGATCGAGCGCCCACGCGACGAGCGGGACGGCATCGGCGATCTTCTCATGCAAGGCCTTGGGCCCATGGCGGCGAATAAAGCTATCAGGATCGTCCAATTCGTCAAATTGGATGACCAGCGTCTCGATCTGGGCGCGCTCGAGCACGCTCATGCAGCGCAACGTGGCGTCCTGGCCGGCCTGATCGCCATCAAACGCGATGACCACCCGCTTGGTATAGCGCGCGAGCAGGCGAGCCTGCTCGTCGGTGAGCGCGGTGCCCATGGGAGCGATCGCCATGTCCAGGCCCTGGCCGTGCAGGCTGATCACGTCGAAGTTGCCCTCGACCAAAAGCGCGAACTCGGCTTTTTGAATCCCCTTCTTGGCCTGATCGAGGCCGTAGAGTTGCTCACCCTTTTTGTAAAAGGGAGTCTCCGGAGAGTTGATGTACTTGGCTTGCTCCTCGCTGCTCAAGGCGCGTGCGCCAAAGGCCAGCGTGTTGCCCCAGATGTCGACGACGGGAAAGACCACGCGGTGGCGAAACCGGTCGTAGTAGCCGCCCTTGTTGTTGGCAATCACCAGACCGGCGCGCTCGAGCACCGGACCTTTGTGGCCCAGAGCCACGAGGTGCTCGAAGAGATTTTGCCACCCCTGAGGTGCGTACCCCAGACCAAAAGCCTGGGAAGTGACTGCGTCGATGTCGCGCTCTCGCAAGTAGTGAAGCGCCGCGCGCCCGCCCTCGGCCTCGAGGGTCTGTTCGAAAAAGGCGCGTGCTTCGGTCATGATCCGCAAGTAGAGCTTTTTGCCTTCGCGTCGGCGGCGCGACTGCTCGGCTTCTTCGTCGGACTCCTCGGCAATCTCAATGCCGAACTTGTCCGCCAGGTGACGCACGGTCTCAGGGAAATTCCATCCCTCGATGGTCATCAAAAAATTGACCACGTTGCCTCCTGCCCCACAGCCAAAGCATTTGAAGATGCCTTTGGACGGGTGGACGAAAAAGCTTGGTGAGTTCTCACCATGAAACGGACATAACCCCTTGTAATTGTTGCCCGTACGCTTGAGCGTGACATACTCTCCGACGGTCTGGAGGATGTCCGTGCGTGAAAGCACTTGCTCGATGACGAGGTCTGGAATCAATCCCATAATTCGTAATCTCGATGCCTAGTTTTAGCAGGGCATCATAGGCGATGAGCCGCAAAAAAGGGTAGGTGTATCAGGCGGCCAAAAAGAAAATACATTGAAAAACCAGCACGTTGAGCCCTGACCGCCCACTTCAAGCCGACTAGTGTAGCAGCCGATTTTGCCCTGTCAAATCGATGTAAGTTCGCGGCCTTGTTGAACGTTGTGGCCGTTGCTGACAACGGAGACAAAGTGCGCGGCCGCTGCCCTCTTCTGGCGTCACAGGCAATAGATGCCGTCGAGTCCATCAGGACTGTCGAGGCAGCGATCCTCGCCGCAGTCGGCGCACGGGCACGCCGTGCAATCGCGACCGGGTCGAACCGAGCGGCACTGCAGCGCCGAGATCAAACCATCTTGCCTGCAGACCTCGTCACCCTCGCACTGAGCGCCGCAGGCTGCGCCGATGCGCGGCGCGCAGTAGAGCGAGTGGTCGAGATCACTAAAGGACGACAAACAGGCCGTGGCGCCGCCCTGGCTACACTCGTATTTGCCAAAACCGCAGTTGCTGCCGGCCTTGCACTCGCCGGCGTCGCAGCGTCCCGTACCACAGCTCGTCCCACAACCGCTGCAGTGTGCGGGATTGCGCTCAGTGTCGACGCACACGCCGTTGCAAAGGGTCAAGCCCGGGCGACAAATGCATTGGCTTTCTTTGCAGTGAGCGCCCGGCCCGCAACTGTTGCCACAGCTGCCGCAGTGGTTGGCATCGCGCGCGGTGTCATGGCAGCGGTTGGCCACGCTACAGACCTCCAGCCCGGCGCTGCACGCGCAGGTGCCGCCCTGGCAGAGACCAAAGCCCTGGTCGCAGGCGTTGGAGCACGCTCCGCAGTGCTTGGCATCGGAGTTGAGATCGACCGCCACGCCCTCGCACTCTTCGATTTGTGGCGCCACGTCCACCTCTGCTTGGACATCGATCGAGGCGTCGATCCCGGTGTCATTGTCCGTGGGCACATCCGACGTGCTGGCGACATCAGACGCTGCACCGTCTTCATGGGAGACGTCGTCGCCTGTGCCAGAGGTCGTGTCGGCCTGGGCATCGTTGGTCAGATTTGCGTCAGAGACGTCACCCGAGGTGGTGTTGTTGTCATTATTTGGAGCCTTGACCTGGCCTGCCGGCTCGAAGGTGCAGGCCGAAAGGGCCGCGCATATGAGGACGCACAAAAGTGTGATGAGCAATCGATTCATTGGGCTTTTCTCGTTGTTTCGGCCGCAATTGGCGTGGGCCAGTCTAGATTAGTCGTCCAAGAATCGCAAAAACAATGCCTGCCTTCCTTCACCGCGGCTGGTGCTTACGATGAGGGGCGTGTCAGTTGGGGTAGGTGTTTTGTTTGAGTGTTCAACAGAATCTCGCGCAGGAGTTGTAATGAAGATTGTATTGGGAACTGACCTCTCCGAAGAAGCCTTGGGCGCGGCAAAGTGGGCCTTTGGTTTGGCTGGCAGCCTGCGCGCTCAAAAACGCCCCTATGAGCTTACGCTCATGCACGTGACGATGGGGCCGAAATGGGGCGCCAGCGTCCAGGCGACCTTCGAAGATCCGGACAATCAGTTTCGCCTCGAGAAGATGATCAAAGACTGGCTCGAGCCACACGTCGATGCCAGCCTCGACTATACGATCATCTATGCCGAGGGAAATCCGGTCAAAGAGCTTCGGGATTGGTCCAAGGCCCACCACGCGGACTGGCTGGTGGTCGGCATGACCGGCCACGGCGCTTTCGCGCGCATGATGGTTGGCTCGACGGCACATCGCCTGGCGCAACGTCCGCCGTGCAAGATGGCGGTCATTCACCCCGAGCATGCCCTTTTAAACAAGTCCGCGCGCTTTCTGGTCGGCATCGACTTTCTCGACTCCAGCCTGGAGGCGTTGGCCACCGCCGCCGAGCATGCCCGCGTGCTCGATGCCAGCCTCCACATCGTGCATGTGGTCAATGCGATTCGCGCCGTAGCACTTCCCAACGGTCTGATTGGATACAGCGGCGGCCCCACGGAGATGGTCGAGCTCGAAGCCGGCGCTCGCCGAGACTTGGCCGAGCTTGTCGAGGCCAACGCCGAGCTTCTCCAGGGCGTTCCTCACACCCACGAGGTGCTCAGCGGTCATCCCACCCGAGCGCTCATCGACCACGCCAAGGAACAAGACTTCGACGCGATCTGCCTTGGAACCGTCGGACGCAGTGTGTTAGACGACTTCATGCTTGGCAGCGTCGCCAGCGGCGTCTTGCGCCATATGCCGACAACGATCCTGCTCAGCCCGCCGCCCAAAAACAGCGCCCAACAACGATGACGTCAAGAGCCCGTGCGTGACCATAATCTCCTCAAAGAGCTTGCAGACGACACGTGAGACCTGGGGCAGTGCCGTCCAGCTCACCGCCGATTTGTGGCGCATTCGCCTGAGTAACACGCGCGGCGCCCTGCTCGTCAACACATACGTCTACAGCACCGACGGCTACGTGGCCGTCATCGATCCGGGCTGGCCATGGACGCTCGATCGCCTCGAGGAGGCTTTGCGTGACCTCAAGCTCGCCACGAGCCTTGCTCAGGTCGACAAATGGCTCTACACCCACAGCCATATCGATCACATGGGTGCGGCCGTGCTCTTGCACAAGCGCTCCAAGGCCCCGCACGTGGTCTGGCCTTGGGTGGCCCACGAGCTTGACAGCTGGCACAGCTTCCAAGATCGCATCAACGATTGGCGGCCATGGGCCGAGTCGGCCTTTGCCGAGCCCATGCGCAGCGAGCTTGCCGCCCTCGACGAGAAACGCCGCCGCGATTGGCCCATGGCCACGATGATCTCGGCCTTTGGCGAAGGCCAAATCGAGAATTTGGAGTGGACCGATGTCGGCCAAACGATCGCGATCGGTGATTTGCGCCTCGAGGTGCTCGATGCGCGCGGCCATGACCCCTATCATATCGCTTTTTGGGAGCCTGAGCGCCGCTGGTTGTTTAGCGGCGACGTCGTCTTGGCCACGCCCACACCGATCGGCCGCGCAATGCTCGACGACATAACGCTCTATGAGCAGAGCCTGGCACGGCTTGGCGCGCTCGACACCGCGCTGCTTTTGCCCGGCCACGGCATGCACCACAGCGAGGATATCCCGCGCGCTTTTTCGCGCGCCCAAGATCACCTCGATCACTACCGCCAGGGCGCACTTCGCGCGCTCTATGAGAGTGGCCTCGAGCCGCTCGATCTCTACACGCTCAGCGTGAGCATGACGGCCGAGCGTCAACCGCTGGTGCCCGAGGCGCGCTGGTGGGTGCACCTGGCGCTGGTCGACAGCCACCTCCAAAAGCTCGTGGCCGAGGGCTTGGTCGAGCGCGTCGAAGGACCGCGCTATCAGTTGCGCTAGTTTTTGGAGCCGTCCTATTCGACGGTGACGCTCTTGGCGAGGTTGCGGGGCTGATCGATGTCGGTGCCCTTGAAATCGGCCGTGTAGTAGGCGATGAGCTGCACGGCAACCACCGAGATCAGGGGTTGGACGAATTCGGGCACGTCGGGGATGGTCACGACGACGTCGGCGAATTCTTTGAGACGGGTGTCTCCCTCGGTGCCGATGGCAATGATGCGTCCGCCGCGCGCTTTGACCTCCTCAAGGTTACTCGCGGTCTTGTCGTAGACGCGGTTTTTGGGCACGAGCACGACGACCGGCAGGTTCTTGTCGATCAGCGCGATCGGGCCGTGCTTCATCTCGCCGGCGGCATACCCTTCGGCGTGTATGTAGCTGATTTCCTTGAGTTTAAGAGCACCTTCGAGCGCGATCGGGTACTGGTTTCCGCGGCCCAGGTAGAGAAAGGAGTGGGCGGCGGAGAACTGCGCGGCGATCTGCTTGTAGGGCTCCATGTCCTTGAGCATGTCCTCCATCTGGGCGGGCACCTGGCGCAGGGCACGCACGAGCTCGCGGCCGGTCTTGAGATCGATCGTGCCTCGGCGCCGGCCAAAGTAGATCGCGAGCATGGAGACCACAGCAAGCTGGGTGGTGAAGGCTTTGGTGCTGGCAACGCCGATCTCGGGGCCGGCGTGGGTGTAGAGCACGCCGTCGGATTCGCGCGCGATCGTTGACTCGATCACGTTGCAGATACAGATCGCCTTGGCTCCAAGGGCCTTGGCCTCGCGCATCGCAGCGAGCGTATCGGCCGTCTCGCCGGACTGGCTGACGCCGATCACCAGGGTGCGCTCGTTGACGATCGGATCGCGGTAGCGAAACTCGCTTGCGAGCTCGACCTCGACCGGCACGCGCGCAGCCGTCTCGATGGCGTACTTGCCCACGAGCGCGGCGAAATAGCTCGTTCCGCAGGCGATGAAGACGATCTTCTCCATCGAGCGCACCCACTGCTCGTCGAGGCCGATCTCGGCCAGGTTGACGTCACCACGATCGACGCTGACGCGACCGCGCAGGGTGTCGGTGATGCGCGCCGGCTGCTCGTGGATCTCTTTGAGCATGAAGTGCTTGTAGCCCTGTTTTTCGGCCGAGATCGGATCCCAGCTGATCCGCTTGATGGCGCGCTCGACGGGCTTGCCGTGGGCATCGAAGACCCGGGTTTCGGCGCCGGTGAGGATCGCCGAATCGCCGTCCTCGAGGAACATGAAGTCGCGCGTGTGGCCAAGCACGGCGGGCACATCCGAGGCGGCAAAGGCGCAGCCCTGGGCGCGCGCGATGACCATCGGCGAGGCGTTTCGAGCGACGACGAGCTCGTCGGGGTTGCTGCTCTCCATGACGACGATCGCATACGAGCCCTCGATCTGGGCGATCGCTTCGCGCGTGGCCTCGTGCAAGGACTCGGCGCCGTTTTGAAGAGCGTCATCGATCAGATGGGCGATCACCTCGGTGTCGGTCTCACTCAAGAATTCGCGGCCGTGAAGCGTCAGGCGCTCCTTGAGCTCGCTGTAATTCTCGATGATCCCGTTGTGGGCGAGCACGACGCGCCCGGCGCGGTGGGGATGCGCGTTTTGTTCGGTGGGCCGCCCGTGTGTGGCCCAGCGCGTGTGGCCCAGGCCGATGTGACCATCGAAGGGCGCCTCGGCAAAGGCCGCCTCCAGGCGGCTGAGTTTTCCCTGAGCGCGACAAATCTTGACCTCGCCGCCCTCGACCGCGATCGCCACGCCGGCTGAATCGTAGCCGCGGTACTCCAGACGACGCAGGCCCGAGAGCAAGATGTCACTGCAGTTGGTGCTACCGACAAAACCGACTATTCCACACATGGAAACCTCGAAGCATTCATGGGTCAAGAGACGCTATCAATCAGTAGGAACGAGACCCACGATCGAGGCACCCACGGCCTCAAAGCGCGCCCCAAAACTAAAGGCGTCAAGCGCTCCGTCACCGGTGGTGTCAACATCGACCTGTGAGCTCTGATTTGCCAAAAATCCACACACCAGTTGGTCCGCCAAATTCTGGCACTCGGCGCTGGCCGTTCTACAACGCTGGACGTCATCGCTGGTGAGCCCACAGACAAAGCGGTTGGTGCCGCTGTTAAAGGTAAAGAGCGGCTGAGCATCCTCGATGCACTCGCATCCTAGCGCTGCTGTGTTGAGTGACTCGAACAATGTATCACGCTGCAAGGCGCCGGCAAGCTCACCCTGGGTCAGCCAGACGCGGCTGCCGGCGGTCAAGCTCGGCTTCTTGTTCAGATCTTGGACGACCGTTGCTTTGATTCGAACCTTGACCAAGGCGAGCTGGATCTCGTCGAGCAGGCCGGGAAATTTGATCTCGAGCGCGCCGTCGGTGGCCACCAACACATTGTCGCGAACGCGCGCCGAGCCAAAGCGCCACTTCGGATCTCCATTGCCGTCATAGCTCGTTGGCTTGACGTTGAAGTCACCCATGCCGGCCAGATTTGCCGTGAAGTTGTTGTCGGTGTCCTCACCATCGAGGATGGTCAAGGTCAGATCAGGATCGAAGGAGGGATGTGACCAGTTCGCAAACTCGAACAGGTAGACCAGATCGCCCTGGCTTATCGCCTGAGAGATGTTGGCGTTGACGTCACCAAAGCCTGGCAGCGCGCTGACGCTGCGAATCAGGTTGCCCAAAAAGTTGTCGGTTGTGCCGTTGCCGTCAAAGTCGAAACAGCAGGAAGAATCCGGCACGATCTGCAGCTGCGTGATGAAAGCACCCGGCCCGTAAGGCCCCTGCGGGCAGTTATCTTGATCCTCGCTGGGATAAAAACACTCGACAGGATCGACATCGGGAAAGACGTCGGGCTCAACGGCGACCTCTTCAACGGCGTCGGCGGTGTCCTGGGCGGTGTCTTCGACAGCCGGCACGTCGAGCTGCGTGATGGCATCCCGGCCACCGCTCGTTTCGGGCAGATAGGGATTGGAGCTATCTTCAACAACCTGAACGTCGACGCCGACGTCGGGCTGCGTGTTGTTTTTGCTGGCGGCAGGCTCGTCGTCCGAACAGGCCAGGGTGCCAAAGACGAGCAAGGACACCACTGAGATCATCGTAAGCGTTTGAAATCGTTTTTGTTTCGAGTACATTGGGCTCTCCATACAATAGGCCAAAACTGACCGCGCCATCCTAGCCTCATCGTGGGGTAAGACGCAAATCCGATGAGGCAAGGGCAGCGAATCACAACGCTTGGGGAAAAGCCTGTGATTTGTTCTGTGATCGCCTGTGAGCAACGTTGTGAATTGTTCTTAACCCCAGCGCTCGTCAAAGCTCCCACAGCTTCACCAGGGTCTCGATCACAGATCGCTGTGGAGTAAAAAACCTTTGAAGTGGAAGGACTTCTGCTGGTTGTCCACAAATTCACAGGCCCTACTAGTACTACGATCAAAGAAAGAGAAACATAAAGTTATGTTATTTAGAAGCCGTTAGAGCCTGAGGAAAACTTTTTTGAGAACGCCTTGGCCCCGGTGAGTACCATGTGTTTTGAACGCGAATCAGACTTGAAACTAAGGGCAACCTGTGGTGGATTGTGCATGCCGTTTTAAAAGAAAAAGTTGGAGACAAGCGCCATGAAAATCCGTATTTCCTGCAAAGCCCTGAGCGAAGAACTCTTCAAACTTCAAGGCGTCGTCAGCCAGCGCAGCACGCTCGCTATCTTGTCGAACGCGTTGCTGGAAGCCTCCGGCAACACCTTGACTTTGCACGCCACGGACCTGGACATCTCGGTGTCGACCTCGTGTGCTTGCGAAGTGCTCGAACCCGGCCGTGTCACCTTGCAGGCGCGCAGCCTCTTCGACATCGTCAAGAATCTCGAGGAGAGCTCGCTCGAGCTCGAGACCGAAGACAATCACTGGGCCCAGCTCAAATCGGGCGCCGTGTCGTGTCGCATCGTCGGCACGCATCCGGATGATTTTCCGCATATCTTAGACACCAGCAACGTCGAGCTCTTCCCGATCGGCAGCGAAGTCTTTCTCGATATGATCGACAAGACCTTGTTCAGCGTCTCGACCGATGATGCGCGCGCCAACCTGACCGGCGCCTTCTTCAAGGTCAGCGAGAAGCGCACGCTCTTGATGGTCTCGACCGACGGCCACCGTCTCTCCAAGATCGAGACGCGCCCCGAAGAGTTTGTCGCTGGCGACAATATTCCAAACGCGCTTCGCGAGGGCATCATCATCCCGCGAAAGGGCCTGGCCGAGATTCGACGCACGGTCGACGTCAAGGGCCCGGAGCTCTCCTTTGGCATCCTCGAGAACAGCATCGTCTTCAAGTACGGACCGATGAGCCTGTCGGTGCGCCTGATCGAGGGCACCTTCCCCGACTTCACCCAGGTGCTTCCGCGCGAGTCCGACAAGCGCGCGGTCGTTCAAAAAGACCTGTTTTTGCAGTCGCTCAAGTTCGTCAGCCTGTTCGCAAGCTCGAAGACCTACAACGTGCGCCTCTCGCTTGGACCGGAAGGCTTGCAACTCTACGCCTCCGATCCCGATCGTGGTGAGGCCACCAAGACGGTTCCCGTCGAGTACAGCGGGCCGGCCGTCAAAGCTGGTTACAACTTTCGCTACCTGCTCGACGTGCTCAACGTGCTCGAGAGCGACGTGGTCTCGGTCGAGATCATCGACACCCTCTCGCCGACCTTGTTGCGTGACGTCGATCGCGACGAGATGCTCTTTGTTGTCATGCCCATGCGTCTCTGAGCAATCCGCCTCGGCGGGGTAAGGAAGGGTGCCGCTCGCCCGTTAAAGGTGCGAGCGGTTGCACGCCGACCGACGTTCCTGAAACCCTCCAAGGCCGGCCGTATGTTGCTCGAAGCCCTCCATCTTCATCACTTTCGAAACTTGAGCAAAGTTCGTGTTGAGCCGCACCAACGGTTCAACATCTTGGCCGGCGACAATGGCCAGGGTAAGACGAATTTCTTGGAGGCGATCTATTTGCTCAGCGCCGTCAAGAGCTTTCGCCCCTCGACGAACAACGCCTCGCTGATAGGTTTTGGCCATGAGCAGGCCGTGCTCGAAGCCAAGGTCGAGCGCGGTGGCTATGAGCGCGTGGTGCGCGTCGACGTCAGCGAGCGTGGCAAGCGCGTTTTTCTCAACGAGAACCCGGTTCGAAATCTTTCGGATTTCTTTGGCACCGTCAACGTCGTGACCTTCGGGCCCGAAGACATCTACATCTTGAAGGGTGGCCCCAGCGAGCGGCGACGCTTCGTCGATCGCGCGATCTTCAACGCGCATCCGGCCTATGCGACCGAGGCGATGAACTTCGAGGAGATATTGAAGCATCGCAACGCGCTGCTCAAAGGCGACGGCTACGACGCGAATCTCTTCGCGGTCTACGATGAGCAGTTCATCGATTACGCAGCGAGTATGTTGCAGCGTCGGCTGGATTTCATTCACCACTTTCGGCCCGTTTTGGAGCGGACCTTTCGCGCGATCTTCGATCCCGACTTCGAGACCGAGATCGCCTATGAAATGAAGTGGCCCTCGACCAGTCCCGGCCATGACGGCTCGCTCGACGAGCTTCGTGAGGATCGCGTCGGTGTCGAGCGTCTTTTACAGCGTGGTCTCGAGCAAAGCATGCGCGAGGAGCGCCAGCGTGGATTTACCGTGATCGGCCCGCACCGCGACGATCTGAGCACCACGCTCAACGGACGAGACGTCAAGACCTTTGCCAGCCAGGGCCAGCACCGGGCGTTCGTGCTGGCGATGAAGATAGCCGAGATCACTTATCTCGAAGAGCGCTACCACTTTGCGCCGATCTTGTTGCTCGACGATGTGTCGAGCGAGCTCGATCGCGAGCGAAATCGCCATCTGTTCGACTTTTTGCGAGGCCGCGAGCAGGGTCAGGTTTTTATCACCACCACGCACCGTGACTACATCTTGCTCGAGGACGACGTCAGCGTCTACCGGGTGCAGGCAGGAGAGGTTTGCCCATGTTGAGCCAGCCGCTCGTGCTCCAGCGCGGCCCGCGCCCGGGCGACGAGCTCGAGGTTCGAGTCGAAGAGATCACCAGCGAAGGCTTGGGCCTGGCCGTGCTCGATGTCTTGCTCGGCCCGCAGCGCGAGCCGCGCCAGTACACGGTGTTCGTGCGCCGCGCGGTGCCCGGCGATCACGTGCGCGTTCGCGTCGAGCAGACCCGTCGAAGGCGCATCACCAGCCGTATCGAAGATTTCATCTCGCCCTCACCGATGCGCATCGAGCCACGCTGCCGCCATTTTGGGCAGCGCACGGTGCCCGGCAAGGGTTGCGGCGGGTGCACGCTGCAGTCGCTCTCCTACCGCCACCAGCTGGCCGTCAAGGAGCGCATCGTCAAAAAGCTCATGGCCGACGAGGGCCTCGATCCCGGTCTGGTCTATCCGGTGATCGGCCAAAACGAGCCCTGGTTTTATCGCAACAAGATGGAGTTTAGCTTTGGCGACGACGAGGCCCGCGACTTTGCGCTTGGTCTGCATCCCGCCGGGCGCAAGTACGACATCTTGAGCCTCGAGGAATGTTTTCTCGAGTCCGAGTTCGCCTCGCACCTGGTGCCCGCCACTCGCCTTTGGGCCGTCGCTCAAGGCTTTGAGCCCTATCTGGGCACGGCTAACACCGGTTTCTTGCGCAATCTGATCGTGCGCGAAGGAAAACGCACCGGCGAGCGCATGATCGAGCTGGTCACGACGGCCGACGAGACGGTGCATGTGGGCGGCCAGGAGATGGCGGCCGAACAAGCAGCCCGCCAATTTTGTGACTTTCTCGTCGCCTATGCCGCCGAGCACGCCGCCTCGCTGACGAGCGTCTATTGGACGCAGTACCGCGTGGCTCGCGGCGAGGTGACGCGCTACGTCGAGCACTTGATGGCAGGCTCGCCGGTGCTCCACGAGGAGCTTCACCTGCCGGCCGGCGTGCGCCTTCGCTTCGAGATCCATCCGCGCGCCTTCTTTCAGCCCAACTCCGAGCAGGCCGAGCTGTTGTACGCCACCGTCCTCGAGCGCACCGGCTTGAGGACCGGAGAGCAAAGCGCCGTGGTGCTCGACTTGTACTGCGGCACGGGCACGATCGGGCTTTGCCTGGCGCCCTTTGCCAGCAAGGTCGTCGGCATCGAATTGCAGCCCGACGCCGTGGACAACGCCCGCAAAAACGCCGCCTACAACGGGATCGAGAACATCGAATTTTTCGTCGGCGACGTCGGCAAGGTGCTCGCCAGCGAGGAATTTGCAACGGCCGTCGCCACCGCGCCCGACATCGTGATCCTCGATCCGCCACGCGCCGGCCTCCTACCCGAGGCGCTCGAGCACCTCCAGGCGTTGGGAGCCGCGCGAATCGTGTACGTATCGTGCAATCCCAAAGCGCTCGCCCGCGACCTGCGCCTGCTCGCCAAGAGCGGCTATGGTTACACCGCGATCCAGCCGGTCGACATGTTTCCCCACACCTATCACGTCGAGAACGTTGTCGTTCTTACAAAGGACCAGGCGAAGGGCCCTTGACGTGCGTAGCTGGACATAGACTTTTTTCTGATCAATGATGGCTGCTCTTCTCGACGTATCGGAGCCGCTGTGTGCAAGCCTACCACATTGAGCAAAATCGTTTGCGCCGTCCTCGTGGTCGGGATGTGGATGGGTTGTAAGGAGGATCACGATCTGGTGTTCAAGTCGCAAGGCACCTTCAAGCATCTGACGGTGCCGGCGCAAGCGACGCCGAGTGTGCTGCGCAGTGAGCCGACGGTTGGGCTGCAGATTGTCGATACGCTGATCGTGGGCTTCAATCCCAACTGGGCGCCGTACTCGATGCTGACGGCGGAGAACCGGATCGCGGGCTTTGAGATCGAGATCGTCGAGCAGGTCGCCAAGCGAGTGGGCCTTCAAGTGCGCTTTGAGCCGGCGCTGTTTGCGCGCACGATTGCTGATCTCAAGGTCGGGCGCATCCATGTGTCCACAGGCGTGTCCAAGACCCCCGATCGCCAGAAAATCTTCCAATTCGCCCGCTCCTATGGTCGCTTCGATCGTGTGGTGTTCGTCAACGCCGATCGCGACGACATCGGGGGCAGCGACGCCAGGCAGGTCATTGAGAGCCTTCAAGGCAAGAAGCTGGGCGTGTTGGCCTTCGGTGTCGAGCTCGAGGTGATGCGCACGCTTGGTATCGAGCTCGTCGAGACCTCCAACCTCAAGCGTTGTCTGGAGCTCTTGCTGATGCGCCAGCTCGACGCCTGCTCGACGGTGCGCGAGGTGGGCGATTACTTTACGAAGGAGCATGGACTGGCGGTCAAAAAGATCGATGTCGTCTTGACGAGCCACCCCTATGCGACGGCTTTCTCGCCCATGGTCAGCGCGGAGTTCATCGAGCGCTACAACGCGGCGCGCGAAGAGCTCGAGGCCGAGGGCGCGATCGACCAGTTGCGCGCGCGCTGGTTTGGTGAGGAGCAAGAGGGCCGATGAAGATTCAGAACAAGATCTTGATCGGTGTCTTGCCGGTGGTCTTTGTCGGGATCATCGCGATCGGGTTTGCCTCGCTGCGCCTGTCCTCGAGCATGTTGCTCGATCAGATCCGCCAGAACACGATGTTGATGAGCGAGGGCTTTGCCGACGAACTCAACACCCAGCTCGTCAAATACGGGCGCATCGTGCAAAGCGGCGCGGCCGACATTTTGACCTCGATCAACATCGACGACTCGTTTCGCGCCGAGCGCGCGCTCTTTCCGGAGTTCGAGCACTTCGTCTATACCGCACCGCGCGGCGAGGTGCTGCGGGTGTTTCCGGCCAATGACGCGCTCGAGAGGCTCGATTTCTCCAGCAAAAACTACTGGCAGAGCGCTCAAAACGGCGAGATGGCCATCTCCGAGGTGCACGACGATTTTGGCTATCTGGCGATCACGATCTGTGCGCCCGTGCTCATTCACTTCTCCGGCTCGCCGCCGGAGCTGCAAGGGGTGGTGTGCGTGGCGCTGCCCACGGAGAAGCTCTTCGATAAGCTCAGCCGCGTCGTGGTTGGAGACACTGGCGAGGTGCTGATCGTCGATCGAAACCTGACGATCCTCAACAAGCTCGGCCCCGCGCACTTTGGTGAGCTTAGCCGCGCCGATCTCGCGCCCGGCGATGCTCGCCGGGATGTCGCCGAGGCGATCGTCAACGAGCGCATCGGCTGGTCTTCGTACAGCACCGAGCAGGGCGACTTCTTTGTCTCCTTTGCGCCGGTTTCGGTGGTCGACTGGTCGCTGGTGATCACGGGCAGCCTCGATGAGCTGACGGCGGACGTCGCGCAGTTGAAGGCGCTGACGCTGGCCGTCTTGCTGATCGCGCTGTTGCTGTCGGGCGTCGTGATCTTTTTCGACGTTCGCGGCGTGATTCGTCCGGTTCGCCAGTTGACCGAGCTGATCTCGGCGGTCGCCAAAGACGATCTCAATGTGCGCGTCGAGGTCGACTCCCAAGACGAGCTTGGCCGCATGGCCGGCGCCTTCAATCACATGATGGAGCGCATCCAGAATCTGGTCGAGCAGCTCCACTACCGGCTGGCCTTCGAAGACTTGATCTTGCGCGTGTCTGCCGACTTTTTGAAGATCCACCAACGTGACAACATCGACGATTGGCTGCGCGGCGTGCTCGAGCAGTGCGCACGGTTCACCCGCGCTGACCATGCCTATCTTTGCTTGATCGATGCCCACAGCGAGAACAGCGATGCGCCCGATGTGCGCCACTTTGAGTACAGCGTCGACCTGCAGGCTACGGCCCCGCAGCGGCGGTGGACGCGCGAGGAGTTTCCCTGGTTGGTGGCAAAACTGGCAGCCAACGAGACGATCTTTTTGCGCACGCTCGAGGATCTTGACGCCGAGGCCGTCGTCGAGCGCGCCTACTTCGAGTCGTTGGGTGTGCGCTCGCTGGTGATCGTGCCGATGGGCTACGAGGGCCGGCTACTTGGCTGTCTGGGCCTGGAGGCCTGTAGCGAGGCGGCCTTTGCGGTTGAGGACTTGCCGCTGATTCAGCTGCTCGAGGAGATCATCACCAGCGCCATCGAGCGCGACCGCGTCGACCATGAGCTGCGCTTGCACCGCAACAACCTCGAGGGGCTCGTCGAGGAGCGCACCGATCACATTCAGGCGATCAACCGGCGGCTGCGCCGCGAGATCGAGGAGCGCGAGCGCGCCGAGGCGGCCCAGGGCGAGAGCGAGCAGCGCTACCGTACGCTGATCGAGCAGTCCGTCGAGGCGATCTACATCTTCGATGCGACCAGCCGCGAGATCTTCGAGACCAACGAGGCCTTCCTCGAGCTGCTGGGCCGCGCCAATGATGATGGCAATGGCGAGGTCTTGGCGCTCAAAGACTTCGTGGTCAACGATCCAACCGTGACCGACGAGGCGCTGGCCAACCTTCGCCAACAGCGCGCGATCCCGCTCACCGAGTGCACCTGGCGAACGCGCGAGGGGCGCATCGTCAACGTGCAGGTCACGGCGAGCTTCATGCGCACGGGGGCGCGCGAGTTGGTCTTTGTCGTCGCGCGCGACATCACCGCCCAGAAGATGCTCCAGGCTCAGCTCGTGCTGACCGACCGGCTGGTCTCGATCGGCACGCTGGCCGCTGGCGTCGCCCACGAGATCAACAACCCGCTGGCGTTTGTGATCGCCAACCTCGACTACTTGAACACCGAGCTCGGCGAGCTCTTCGCCGAGACCGGCTCCAATGCGCGTCACGACGAGGTGCTGCACATCCTCTCGCGCACCGAGGCCGGTGCCGAGCGCGTGCGCAGCGTCGTGCAAGATCTGCGCACCTTTTCGCACTCCGGTGACGAGGCGCTCGGGGCGATCAACCTCCACGAGGTGCTCGATTCGGCGCTCAGCCTGGCCTCGAGCGAGCTTCGCCAGCGCGCCAAGCTCGTGCGCAACTACGCCAAGGTGCCGCTCGTGCGCGCCGACGTCACGCGCCTGGGCCAGGTCTTTCTCAACTTGATCGTCAACGCCGTACAGGTCCTGCCGCCGGACCGCCCGTTTGAGAACACGATCACGGTGAGCACGGCGCTCCAGGCCGACGGCCGCGTGCTCGTCGAGGTCAGCGACACCGGCAGCGGTATCGGCCCCGAGGTGCTCTCGCGCATCTTCGATCCCTTCTTTACGACCAAGTCCGTCGGCGTGGGTATCGGGCTGGGGCTTTGGATCTGCCACAACATCATCACCTCGCTCGACGGCGAGATCTCGGTCAAGACGCAGCTGGGCGAGGGCACCACCTTTAGCGTGCTGCTGATGACCGCCGACGCCAAGAGAATTTCTCAGTCCATGCACAAAATCGCGCTCACCTCGCGACAAACAGAATAGACGCCACATTGCAGCCCACTTTTTGGGGCTGCGGTCACTGGCAAAAATTCTGACGCTGTTGCTTGCTCGAGGAGAGCCCCATGTTGAGCCGCTGGATTTTGTTGTTGTTCGTTTTGCCCCTGTTTGCCGGATGCATGTTCATCGTCAACGATGGCGATCACGTCGATCACTGCGGATGGGGCTGCTACGATGAGGGTTTTGACGACAGCCCGAGCGCGGGCTGTCCGGCCGATGGAACCGGTAGTTGTCCGAGCCAGCCGCGCTGCGTGTTCAACAACGAGTGTGCCAACGACGCGCTCTGCGTCGATGGCGCTTGTCTGAGCACTTGCGTGCGTCACAACGAGTGTGGCGCCACCCAGGCCTGCTACGGCGGCGTCTGCCAGGCCAACCCCAACGGCGGCGCGCAGTGCGTCTACAGCGCCGACTGCAGAAGCAGCGAGCGCTGCATCAACGCCTATTGCGTGCAAGGCTGCACGTCGAATGCTCAGTGCGCCGGTGGCGAGCGCTGCGAGAGCGGCCTTTGCCGACCCGACACAGCCCCAGCACCGCAGTGCCTGGCCAGCTCGCAGTGCGCCCCTGGCGAGCAGTGCCTCGACGCGCGCTGTCGCGAGACGTGCAGCTGCGACGAGGACTGCAACGCCAGCGGCGTCAGCTGCCTGGGCGGCTTTTGTATGCCCGCCCACGAGAGCGCGCCCGAGTGCATCCGCAAGCTCGATTGCCGCAGCCAGGAGCAATGCATCGATGGCTACTGCGTCTCCAACTGAGTTGCTCGCCGATTGCTCGAGACCGACATTGCAAATTGTGCGAGACTTCAACATGATAGCCAGGTTCAAAGCCAACGCCGCCTCGCGCTCTTCACAAGCCGAGGGTAGACGGCAAAGCGCCCAAGCCAACCCGAACACCGACGATGCGATGAGCCAGACGGCGCATGATAATCAACCGCGATTCGACGACGAGTCGGGGTTGATCGATCGGGCGGCCGGCGGGGACATGGCGGCCTTTCGCCTGCTCTATGATGGCTACGTGCACTATGTCAGCCATCATGTGGGCAGGCTCATGGGTCCGGGCTACGAGCTCGAAGATGTCGTCCAAGAGGTCTTCGTGCAGGTCTTTCGCTCGCTTGGCGAGTTTCGCCACGAGAGCAAGTTCTCGACCTGGCTCTACCGGCTCTCGCGCAATGTCGCGATCGATCACCTGCGAAAGCGCGCCAAGACCGTCGATCTCTCGTCGTGGCGCCCGCTCAAGGCCAACGCCGGCGAGTGGAACAAGCTCGAGGCGCGCGAGCTGGTGCGCGCGCTGTATGCAGCCATGCAAAAATTCTCGGTAGAGAACCGCGAGGCCTTCGTGCTCTACGAGATCGAGGGCATGACGCTGCGCGAGATCGAGGAGCTCACCGGTGAGTCGATCAACACGATCGCCGCGCGCGTGCGCCGAACCCGCGAACAACTGCGAGGCATCCTCGAAGCAACCCACAAAGGAGGAAGCCTGTGATCATCGACGCCATGGACTGCGACGAGGCGCGACGGCTGGCCTTCGAATACCGGCGCGGCGAGCTCGCCGAGGCCGACGCGGCCTCGGTGGCCGAGCATTTGCAGGGCTGCCAGGGCTGCCGCCACTACCACGAGCGCCTCGACTCCATGTTAGGAGCGACGCGCTCGAGCGGCCCCATGGAGCCGGCGCCCTTTGATACCAACGCGCTCTTTGCCCGCATCACCACGCAATTGCAGCCGCAGGCCGACGAGCCGGCGCTCGTCGTCGAGGCCGCCCTCGACGACGACGACGATCTCTTCGAAGAAGAGCGCTCCTCGCGCTGGCTGTGGGCGGTGGCGGCGCTGGTCGCCGCCGTGGTGGCCCTGGTCACCGTGCCGCCCTTATTTGACGACACCAGCGCTCCCGCCCACAGCCAGGACGTGCTCGACCAGGCTCTGGTCCCGGTGATCAGCGCGCCCGTCGAGCCCGATCTGCTGGCCACGGTGGTGGCCAGGCCGCTCGAGAACCTGGCCGTCAAAGTCTTTGCCAGCGAGCTCGCAAACTGGAGCCTGACCGGCGAGCAGGACTACGAGCTCAGCGTGCAAAGCGGCACGGTGCTCGTGGAGTTTTTGCCGATCGAGGGCGCCACGCTGCGCGTGAAGTCGCCACGCTTCGAGGTGCAGGTGATCGGCACGGTCTTCTACGTCGTCGCCGAGGAGCAGGCCGCCGTGGGCGTGCTCACGGGCAAGGTCGAGGTGCAGCCCACCTCAGGAGCACCGGCTGTGGTCTCGACGGGACAGGAGATCTTGGCCGATCGCGAGGTGCGCCCGATGTCTGCGCTTCGCCTGGTCGAGGCCAGCCGCCACGTCGATCTGCTCGCCCACGAAAAAAACCTCGCTGCGCTCGCAGGCCCAAAAGACGAAGCCGACGGTGACGACGGTGACGACGGTGACGACAGCAGCGAGCAGGCCTCGGCCGCGCTCGCCCAACCCAACGATCGGCAAGCGGCGCAGCCTCAGTTTCGTGCCCACCCCTCGAGCACCGAGGAGCAGATTCGCCAGGCCGCCGACAAGGCGATGCGCGCGCGCAACTACGCCGAGGCCGCGCGCCACTATGAGCGCTTGCTCACGGTGTTGCCGGCGCACGACCCGGCGTCGGCCTCGGTGACCCTCGATCTGGCAAGGCTGTACCGCCAGCGCCTCGCGCGCCCGCAAAAGGCGATCGAGCATCTGCGCCGCTTTGTCGTGCGCTGGCCCGACGACGTGGCCACACCCTCGGCGCGCGAGGAGCTGTGCCGGTTGCTCGAGCGCGCGGCCCAGACCGATCCGCTCTGCCGCGAGCGCTGACGATGAAGAGGCGCCTCGCCATGGCCTTTGCGCTGGCCATGTCTTTGCCGACGTGCGTGCATGCCCAGATGCGCGAGAGCGAGACGCTGATCGTGCTCGATCTCTCCAACGCGTGTGCCGACGAGACCAGCGCCCTGCTGCTCACGAGCGAGGTGCGCGTTCGCCTGCCCGAGGCCGTCGTGATCCGCGAGAGCGCCGGCTTCGACGGCGCCGACTGGAGCGTTGCCTGGCGCACCCTCGAGGAAGACGCGTGCGGCCTCGCGCTTCGCGGACCCGATGCAGGCGTTCAGCTTGCGCTGGCGGCAAACGCGCCACCCGAGCAGATCCGCCAGGCCGCAAGCCGCGTCGCCTGGCTGGTGAGCGTGCAGGCGTCTGGCGAGGCGGATGCTGACGCGCTCGACGATCCGCTGGCGCTCGACGCCTCGCTGCTCGGCACGCCCCAGCCCCAAGCTGAGCCCGAGCCCCAAGCCGAGCCCGAGCCCGGTGCCGAAGATGAAATCGTGGCCGAGGCCATGGCCGAGCCTGACAGCGAGCTTGACAGCGAGCCGCAAGCTGAGCAGGCGCCGGCCTTTCGCGTCTCGCTCGTTCCCGGCATCAGCTTTCCCGCCTCAGCCGACAGCGAGCAGATCTCGACCTTCTCGCTCAACCTGCTCGGCGGGCGCTCCCTGGGCCTGAGCGGGGTGGAGTTCGGGCTGCTCTTCAATGCCGAGTCCGGCTTTGTCGAGGGGGTTCAGTTTGCCGTTGGCGCAAATCTGGTCTCGGGCGATGTCAGCGGCGCGCAGCTCTCCTTTGGCCTCAACCTGGCCCAGGCAAGCCTTAACGGCGTGCAGCTTGGCAGCGTGAACCTGGCCGGTGGCGTGGTGCGCGGCGCCCAGATCGGGTTTTTCAACGTCGGCAAAGACGTCGCCGGCCTGCAGATCGCGCTGATCAACGTTGCGCGCACGAGCGCCGTGCCAGTGGGGCTGGTCAATTTTTTGTACGGCGAGCCGGTCTATCTGACGACCTGGTTCACGCAGTCGGGGCTGCTGGTTGCGGGCATCCGCCACGGCGGCCGCTACCTGCGCTACATCTACGCCCTTGGCGCCTCACCTTTTGCCACCAACGCGCTCATGGCCGCCGGAGTCGGCGTGGGCGCGCACCTGCCGCTCGACCCGATCTATATTGATCTCGACGTGCTGGGCTTTCAACTGGCCGGCGTCGGTGAGAATTTTCTCGAGCAGGCCACGCTCAACCAGGTGCGCGTGACGATCGGCTGGCAGATCGCGCGCCACTTCGCCGTCTTTGGCGGTGTCGCGCTCAGCGCACTGGCGCCGCGCGGGCTCGCCGGCGCACAGGAGCTCGTGCCATCGTATGGCCAGCGCCTCTTCGAGAACGAGGCCGATCCCCAGATCTGGCTGTGGCCGGAGCTGCACCTCGGCCTGAGCTTTTGAGCAGCCACGATCTCCTACTTTATTGGCAACAAGGCCAACTTCATGGTAGAGCAACCAATGCCATTGAGCTTGGGTTCTGGACACTAGCAGTAGGATGATCAGTGAGTGACGCCGTAGAAGTCGACGCGAAGAAAGAGAACGAGTGGTACAAGCAACGCGGCATCAAAGAGGCGCGCCTGATCAAGGCCTTCAAGGCCGTGCCCCGCGACGTGTTTACCGCAGCCACACCGGCCACTGAGGGCAGCGAGGCGAGCCAGTCGCAGTCACTGCCACCGGCCGAAGTCGTGGCCAAGTTGGTCTCGGCGCTCAAGCTCAAAGCCAACCACAAGGTGCTCGAGATCGGCACGGATTCGGGCTATATCGCCGCGATCTTGAGCCATCTGGCCGACCAAATCTACACGATCGAGCGCCGCCTGCCGGTAGCCAAGCTGGCCCAGGGCCGCCTCGCCGGCCTCGAGCGCGGCAATGTCGACGTGCTTCACGGCACGCGTCTGACCGAGTACGTGCTCAACGCGCCCTACGATGCGATCCTCTTGTCGGCGGTGGCGCCGCGCGTGCCCGAGAAGCTGCAAAAGCGTTTGAGCATCGGCGGGCGCCTCGTCGTACCGATCGCCCAGACGGGCAAGAATCCCGAGATCATGTGCATCACGCGAACCGCCGAGGACAGTTTTAGCGAGGAGTCGCTGGGTCAGCTTCGCTTCACGGCGCTGCTTGGCCACATCCTCGTCGAGATGGGTGTCGCCGACAGCGAGGACATTGAGCTTGCCGCCATGGAGGCCGACGCCAACGGCAAGCGCCTGGGCCAGACTCTGGTCGATAGCGCACGCATCAAGGAGAGCGATCTGGTGCGCGCGCTGGCGATCCAGCGCGGCTTCAAGCTTGCCGAGGTAGGCGAGCTCGTCGACATGGCCGATCACGAGCTGGCCTTCTCGGTGCCGCGCGCCTTCTTGAAGCATCACCGCGTGCTGCCGATTCGCCTCGACGGCAAGAAGCTGATCGTGGCCACCGTCGATCCGGACGCACCGGCGATCGAGCTTGCTCGCATCCTCGATGCCAGCGCCGTGGAGATCTACATCACCACAAACGCCGATTTTGAGCGTCTCTGGACCACGCTGCTCGAGGGCCGTCGCCCGCTGCAGCTCCATGAGGACAACCTCAAGGTGCGCGTCGAGAACAAATTCGAGGCGATGCTGCGCGCCGCGGTGCGTGTGCAAGCGCGCGCCATCCATCTGGAGACGACCTCGGCCAGAACCGGCGTTCGCTTTCGCCTCGAGCGCGAGCTTCGCGAGGTCTCGGAGGTCAGCTTCGACGGCACCGAGATGGCCTTTTTGCTCGAGTATCTCAAGATCAACGCGCGCCTCGACGTCGAAGAGCAGCGCGTGCCCCAGCGCGGACGCTTCTCCTGGGCACGCGATACGACGACCTTTCACATCGGACTGCAGACCCTGCCTTCGATTCTGGGCGACCAGATCGTGCTCAACATCTTGGCCAGTGGCGACGAGCCAGCCACGCTCAAGAGCCTGGGCTTTGCCGACGATCTGGTCGACGAGATGCGCGTGATCTTGCAGCTTGGCACGGGCCTGGTGCTGATTGTCGGTCCGGCCCAGGTCGGCAAGTCGACCACGTTGTATGCCATGCTCCACGAGATCGCCCAGGATCGCACCAAGAAGGTCGCCCTGATCGAGGACGACGTGCTCTACCCGATCCCCGGCGTGCATCAGGCGCTGGTCCAGCCCGATCGTGGCTTTGGTTTTTCCGAGGCGCTGCGCGAGTTTGCGCGCTGCGATGTCGACGTGATCGCCATCTCGCAGATCTCCGACGCCAAGACGGCGATGCAAGCGATCGAGGCCGCTCACAAGGGCCTGCTCGTGATCGCCACGCTGCAGGGCAAGTCGGCCGTGCAAGTGCTCGCCGGGCTTCGCGATCTGGGCGTGCCGGCCGACGTGCTCGCTGGCGCCCTGACTGCCGTCTTGACTCAGCGTCTTGCGCCACGCATCTGCGAAGTATGCCGCACGCCGGCCAAGCCCGATCCGAAGTTCATCGACAAGATCTTCCCGCGCGGCGAGCCGGTGGGCTTCAAGGCTTATGTTGGCAAGGGCTGCGCCCATTGCAACAAGCGCGGCACCCATGGGCGCGCCGCGATCGTCGAGTGGTTGCCCGTCTCCGACGCGATGCGTCATGCGATCGCCACCAACCGCTCCGCCGAGGAGCTTCGCCTCAGCGCGCTCGACTCCGGCGTGACGACGCTCGCTCAGTGGGCGGTTCGCATGACGCGCGAGGGCATCATCCCGGTCGACGAGCTCGACGCCTATTTGCCGGTCAAACATCAATGACTTTTGTCGGGGTTTTTCCCATGCACCGTCTCATCGCCATCGTTTTGCTCGCCGCCCTGCTTGCGCCCTCGCTGGCATTTGCCCAGACCCAGACGCCGCGAAAGAAGAAGAAGCGCCCCGACGTCCAGCTCGAGAGCAAGACGTCGCGCGTGCACATCCCCGGCGCGCGCTGGGACTACGGCTGGCTGGAAAACTCCCACGCGATCGGTCTGGGCTACATCTACGCCATCGAGCGCGAGTACACCTGGTGGGAGCTCGCGCTCTTGCTGCGCGCGGGCGTTGGCGCCGACGTCAAGCTGGTCACGGTAGGCTTTGGCGGCATCGACGGCTTCTTGAGCTACGCCACCAGCCGCGCCACCGCGATCGGCGACATCGGCGGCGCCACGCTCGAGCTTGGCCTGGGTGCCGGCGGCGACTCCAACGGCATCTTTCCGGCCGCACAGGCGGGCATCTATTACTCCGCGAGCAACTACGACATCGGCTACTCCTACCAGACACCCATTGGCACCGCCCGCGCGCCCTGGCTGAGCCAGCACCAGATCAGCGCTCGCTTCCACCTGCCGATTGGGCGCCACTGAGCGCATTGGTTGCGCGCGGCTACGGCCGCGACCAAAAGCCCACGAACATCAAGCCATTGGGAAAATCGAGCGACGCGATCTTGGCGAGCGCGCCCGTGGCCTGATTGCGCTCAAAGCTCACCAAATCGCTGGTATTGCGGTTGGCGAGCAACAAGAAATTGCCGCCCGCGTCGATCGCAAAGCTTCGTGCATGCTCGCCGTGGCCACTGACCTGGCCGAGCTTGTGAAGGCCTGCGCCCTGCACCTCAAAGATCACGATGTGATTCAAAGGCTCGCGGTGCACCGCGTAGACGTGGCGTCCGTCTGGTGAGACGTGAATATCGGAGCTCCTGCTGAACTCGCTCACACCCTGCGGAAGTGCGCTCACTGTCTCGAGCGCGCTCAAGACGCCCGTGTCCTCGTTGACCGAAAAGATCGTCACCGTGCTGGCAAGCTCATTGATCACATAAGCGTAGGGCGCGCTCGGATGGAAGTCCATATGACGAGGGCCCGAGCCGGCCGGCACAGCCTCGGCGCCAAGATCGGTCAGCGTGCCGCCATCGGCATCAAAGGCTAGCATACGAATGTGATTGCTCCCCAAACACGGGATATAGACGAAGCGATTGGAGGGGTGCACGCGCACCTGGTGGGCATTGCGACAAAAGCTCGCGTCGTTGGAGCCCCCGAGATCGAGGATGGAGTTGCCCGGCAGGCCGTCGTCGTCGAGCGGCAACATCGACAGTGAGTGGCCGCCATAGCTTGCGCTAAACACGTAGCGCCCACTTTGATCGACCTCCACGTGGGTGCCGCCGTCTTTGGCGCTCGCTGCCGCCAGATAGGCGAGCTTGTTTTCCTCATAGCTGTAGGCGCGCACGGTGGACTGGCTGGCTGCGTACAAAATCGCGCGCGTGGGGTGAAACGCCACAAAACTCAGCTGCGTGGCCGAGGTGTCGGTATCGCGCAGGCTGAGCGCTCCGGTCTGCGCATCGAAGGCGTAGGCGCTCAGCGTGCCGTTGCCTTGTCCGACGATCACGTCCTGCACCACAGGCTCGACGCTGGTATCGGGCGGCACGTCCTCGCCATGGCCGAGGTCCGCCAACGCGTCGGGGATGTTTGAGGCCACATCCGTGGTGTCCGATGAGGGCGCGTCGGCCGTGCTCGCGTCAAGCACGCTCGTATCGGCATCGGCGCCCGAATCGGTGGTGCCAGGGCCCGTATCTGCGCGGTCTGGCACGTCCGAACCACAGGCAATGCCGAGCACGCTGACCAATACGATGAGGGTGCTTCTGGCTGTCTTGAACATGGCAATACCCCTGATTTAGCTCGAACCATCTGTAACGAATCGACTCGAGGCTATCCAACCACTTTCTTGATGCGATGGCCAATCACTCGCGCTAAGCTCGCAGCGTTTATCCTACTTAACTGATTCACGCTATCCCATCGGAGTGGTGCACCATGCCTGCAAATCGTCGTTGGTCCTACGCAGCGCTCGCGCTCGCCGCGCTCGTCTTGTTCAGCCCTTCACTGCTCGCCAGCACCCACTCCCAGGACGTTTTGATTCCCGTGCAAGGCCTCTTGGCCGGCGCCGACGGTGTGGCCGTCGAGGGACCGGTGGCGATGCACTTCTCGCTCTTTGACGCCGACGATGCCACGGAGTCGGTCTGGTCCGAGAGCCAGCAGGTGGTGGTCGAAGCCGGCTTGTTCACGCTCCATCTGGGCGCGCTCGAGCCGCTCGCGGCCGCGCTCTTTCACCACAACGGCCAGCTCTACCTCGAGCTCAGGGTTGGCGAGGACGACGCCATGGAGCGCTGGCCGCTTGGCGTGACGCCCTTTGCAGCCCACGCGCACTTTGCCGGCAACGCGGCACGCCTCGAAGGACGCAGCAGCGCCGAGCTGCGCGCCGATGCAACAGCCTATGACAACAGCGGCTCGGGGCTCACCGCCACAACGCTTCCCTCGGCGCTCGACGAGATCCTGGCGCGCCTCGCGGCCCTCGAACAACAAAGCGCTCAGGCGCTGGCCAGCGTCGAGAGCCGCATCGAAGCATTGGAGAGCGAAAACGCCGCGCTCGTCGGCCAACTCGAAGCGCTCGAGCTCGCCCTCGCCACCAGCATGGAGGCTACCCAGGAGATGATCGACGCCCAGGCAGCCAGCATTGGCGCGCTCGAGGAGCTCACCGCTCCGATGACCCGAGAGACCATCGACGAGCAAGACTCGATCGCCTTTACTAACGTCAACGTGCATGTGCGAAGCGGCAGCGCCACGACCCATGGCACGATCAACGGCCGCGGCAACCTGATCGTCGGTTACAACGCGCTTCGCCCGGAGTCCGATATCATCGAAGAGCCGGCCAACATTCGAACGGGCTCGCACAACCTGATCGTCGGCGATCATCACAACTATGCGAGCTATGGCGGCTTCGTCACCGGCAGTGAGAACGCCATCATGGCCGCATTCTCGTCGGTCAATGGCGGCCACAGAAACACCGCCTCTGGCCCGTTTTCCTCGGTCAGCGGCGGCGCCACCAACACGGCCGCAGCCAGCTACTCCTCGGTCAGCGGCGGCAGCGCCAACACCGCCAGCGGCAACTACTCCTCGATCAGCGGCGGCAGCGGCAACACCGCCTCGGGCTCCGCTGCCGCGGTCGCTGGCGGCCAGGGCGGCCTCGCCACGGGCAACTCCAGCGCCGTCAGCGGAGGCTATCAGAACCGGGCCACCGGCGCCGCCTCGGCCGTCAGCGGCGGCTCCACACGCACAGCCTCAGGCGCCTTCTCGTGGAGCGGCGGCGAATACACCAGCGCGATGTGAGCACCTGACTGCAGAAAACAAATAAGCATTTGACTCGCTCGTCGAATTGACTAAACCTGTTCAATGAACACGTTCATTGAACAGGTTTAGCAAGGAGTCGATGGTGACGCGAGAAGAACAAAAGCAGGCGACGCGTGAGGCAATCTTGGAGGCGGCACGCGAAGAATTTGAGGAGGTGGGCTTTGACACGGCCAATCTTCGCACGATCGCCGCCCGGGCCGGCGTCTCAGCGGGCACGATCATTCATCATTTCAACGACAAGCAGCAGCTCTTGCACGCCGCGCTCTTCGACGATCTGCAGGTCACGCTCGAGGCGGCGGTGGCCGCCTCCGGGCCTGGGCCGCTCAAGGATCAGCTCGTCGCGCTCACCCGCGTGGTCTTTGGCTATTATCAGCGCCGCCCCGAGCTCTCGCGCACGCTGCTCAAGGAGTCGCTCTTTGCCGATGAGCCCTGGGCTGGGCGCTTCGCCGGCCAGGTCACCATGGTGCATGCACGCATCGTCGGGCTCGCCCAGGAGGCCATCGAGCGCGCAGAGTTGCGCGCCGATGTCGACCTGGCGCTCCTGGGCGCTGCCTATTTTTCATTTTTCTATTTCGCGCTCATCGCCTGGGTTCAAGGAGCGCATCCCGCTCCGCTGGCGCTCTTTGAGCGCCTGCTCGCCCAGCACCTCGATGGGCTTTGTCCGTGATCTGAAGCATTGATTCCCCACGATCAGGAGCAAATGTATGACGATATTCAAGAGTGTTGAAGAGAAGGCGAAGCTCATCGCGTGGTTTGAGCGCTTCCGCGAGCGGCTGAACGTGCCCACCCGGAGTCAATTCGTCGAGACCAGCTTTGGCACGACCCACATCATGGTCGGCGGCCCGGAGCATGCTGAAAACCTCGTGATCTTGCACGGCCAGCTCGCGACCTCGGCCCACGCGCTGGTCGAGCTTGCGCCCTTGTTGGAGCGTTTTCGCGTCTACGCCGTGGACATCGTCGGCCAGTCCGTGATGGGTCACGATGAGCTGCTCTCGGTCTCCAACAACGACTACGGACACTGGCTCAAAGAGGTGCTCGATGGGCTGGGCCTCACACGCGTCCATGTCCTGGGCGTAAGCTTTGGTGGCTTCGTCGCGATGCGGCTCGCTGCGGTTGCTCCCGAGCGCATCGAGCGCCTGGTCTTGCTCGTCCCGGCCGGGGTGGTCAAGAGCCACTGGAGCGGCTGGTACAAGATCGGCATCCCGATGACGCTTTACCTGATGTCGCCCACCCAAAAGCGTCTCGAGGCTTTCCTGGCGAATCTCTTGACGACACCGGAGGACCAGGAGTGGGTGGGCTATATGGGCGATGTGTTTCGCTCGGTGAACCTGGCGAGGATGAAGATCCCCAGGCTCGCAAAACTGGGGGAGTTCGCTGCGATGGAGGCGCCGATCCTCGTGCTGGGCGCAGACCAGGACTTGAGCTTTCCCGGCGAGCAGCTGATCGCCCGCTTAGGTGAGCTGTTCACCAGCGTGCAGGACACGGAGTTGATCAAGGATTGCCGGCATTGCCCTCCAACAAACGACGATTTTCGCGGCTGGCTCGGCGCCCGCATCTCAAACTTCCTGCTCGCGAACTGACCATGCCTGCTACGCAGCGCGAATGGCGCGAAGCGCGAATGGCGCGAAGCGCAAAACGCTGAGCGCGAAACGCTAAAGATGCCGCTAAACTCCGCTAACGCGCGAAGAGAGAGTCTATTCGTGAGAGGGACCACGTACTTTTCATGAGCTTGCATCGGCTGTGCTCTTAGAGCCACTCAACCAAAAGACACTTCCACTGGTGGAACTTCCAGCGCTGGAAGTTCCACCAGTGGAAGTTGTACCTGCGGGCCACGCAAAAAGGAAATCTCGCGAAGCGACCCTCTACCCCCAGACGACTATAGGCCGCGGGCGTCGACGCACATGGAGTCTACGCAGGCCGTCGGCGGCGGGTTGATGCAGCGCGGCTGGGGACAGGGGAAGTCATCGGGCTGCCAGTTGACCTGACCGCAAACGGAATCCCAGGCCGAGGCGTTGGTCTCGCAGACGCCTATGGGCAGCACGTAGTCGGGGCAGCCCGTACAGTAGCAGTCGTCGATGGTGCGCGGGGCGGTGGGGAAGGCGCACCAGCCGCAGTCGCTGGCCTCGGTGCAGGCCAGATCGGGCAGGCTCGTGTCGGCGTCGGCGCCTGCATCTGCATCGTTCTCGACCGAGGTATCGGCGTCGGGCAGGCTCGCGTCCATAACGTCGATCTCGGCGGATACATCGGCGTCGGGCACGCTCGTGTCGGCAGTAATGTCGCTGGGGCTCGGCACATCGGTGCCCGTGTCCTCGGCGCCGGTATCCTCAACGCCGGTATCGTAGGTGATGGCCGTATCGCTCAGGTTGTTGGAGACGGCCGGCGCCTTGCCATCACAGGCTGTGGCGGAGATGGCGAGCAGGGCGGCGACGAGAACAACAAGGTACTTCATGCAAGGCCTCGGGAGCGTGGGTCGTAGGGGCTCGAACAAGCATGTCAGCGATCCGAGCGTCTGTACAGACGCGCAAAGAACACTAACGCCAGGCGCAAAAACGTAATCTCTCACTCGTCAAACTTTGTTATTGGTGGGGCGACCAACAGGCGTGAGACGCGACCACGCACTGGCGAGTATATCGGCGGCTCGCAGTACGTTGGTTTCATTGGTGCTGCGGCCGAGGGTCAACCGCACGGAGCCCATCGCTTGATCGGGGCTGAGGCCCATGGCGAGGATGACCGGCGATGGCTGGTCATGGCCCTCGTGACATGCGGAGCCCGTGGAGGCGGCAACGTCCGTGGCGAGGCTCAGCAGTGCTGGTCCTGCGACGCGGGGAAAGCGCACGTTTAGCGTGTTGGGGAGGCGATGATCGCGGTGGCCGTTGAGCGCAAGTCCGGGGACTGCACCAGCGACCTCAGCGAGCGCGGCTTCGACCATGGCGAGGCGAAGCCGACCGTCTTGATCCACGCTGATCCGGCTGACGCGATGTCCCTGTTGCTCTAACCAGGCGCACGGCCTCGCGGTTGCCGGGTGTTCGATCACGGAGGTGATGACGTGGGCGTTTGGAGTGTTGGCAGAGACGACGCCCCGGATCGCCAGGTTGTTGGCTTCGGTGCCTCCCGAAGTGAAGATTACTTCATCGGGCTGGCACTTGATCAGCGTCGCGACCTGCTCGCGCGCCCGCTCGAGCGCTGCGTGCGCGCGTTGCCCGTAGACATGACTGCTCGATGGGTTGCCAAAGTGCTCTTGTAAGTACGGGAGCATCGCGTCGACGGCCTCGGCCAGGATCGGGGTCGTGGCGTTGTGGTCGAGGTAGATGGGATCGTCTTCGTTCATGGCGTCAGCTCTTGGTTTATCGGCGTTGGGAGCATTTCTAGGATTGTGTCGGCCACTCCTGCATCCAGGGCTTGGTGCGATAGCGATACCTGCTCCAAGATCTCGACGGCGGTCGTCTGTTCGTGGGCACGGATGTTGGCGGGATTGTTGAACTGGTCGGCCAGAAACCACCCATGCTCGAGCGCAAGGCGTCGCGCGACGTTCTGGAAGTTTTCGGGCAATGAAGCCGGGCTTCCAACGCGAGAAATCCTTGCGAATACTGGACATGCCCCGTGTCCACCCCCGGCATTAGGGTCATAGGCTCGGCTTTGGGTAGTGGACTGCACGACCGCCGGGGGTCAGGGACCTCAGATGGGCCGCATCAGCAAGATCGCGACCTACCGCCAGTTGGCTATTCGTCTTCATCAAAAATACGGTTGATGTCTCGTCGGCCATGCAGGATACGGACGATTTCAACGGAGACGTCACCATACCGAAAAAAGAGAACATAAGGTGGGATGGGAAGGCTGCGAAGCTCCGCTAAGATGTCCTCCCGCGCAGCTCCAAGGGTCCCGGCTGTTTCGGCGAGCAGACTGCACCTGTCACGGATTCTGAATACGACGGCCCGGGCCACTTCAGCTCCAGCGGCATCTCGCAGATAGCTCGTGATGGCCTGGAGATCGTCGCGAGCGCTGGGCGCAAAAACGTAATCTCTCACTCCTCCGATCCAATATCAGCGAGGAGTTCATTGAACACATCTTCACCAGGGATGCCTTCGCCGCGTTCGAGTTCGAGCACGCCTTTTTCGGCCGCAGCCTGCAGGTAGGCAATCTTGGCCGCATGCTCCTTGGCTCGTTCCTCGAGCAGACGGATAGCGGCTCGGACCGCTTCGCTTGCGGAACGATAGCGGCCCGACTCGACCTGCTCCGTGATGAATCGTTCGAGTTCGGGGGTGAGAGATACATTCATGATCAAAACCTCCTCTGCGAGTCTGACGTTCATAAAACTACGGAGCACCTCGGACTATGTCAAACTTTGTTATTCGTTGGGGCCGTGTGGTTGTCCAGGCGCATGAAATCTAGCTGATGCTCATCTCTCGGTCGGTTTCCTCTGGCCGCAGCACGCCCCGGCGCTCGGCATCATCGACGATGGCGAGCGCGATGCGATCCTTGATCGAGCCGCCAGGGTTGGTGTGCTCGCATTTGACGAGCACGCTCGTCGGCAAACCCGCTCCAATCCTGCGCAGCGCCACGAGGGGCGTCTCGCCGATGTGTTCGAGCACGTTGTTCTTGTTCAGCGCGTCTCTCATCAGAACACCTTGGCGGTAAGGCCGCGGGCATCACCCCGGAGGTGAAGGTCACCGCGCCAATCGTCAGCATCGCCGCCGTCAGGCCGAAGGCGTCGATCGCAGCGAGCAAGGTTGGATAGACCATCGTCAAGTCGGACGCAAGGCCGCCTTGGCCGGGGGGGCCGCAGTCGCGTCAAAGGCGTCGCCGGGCCTTGCCACCCCGACGGCCTCTTGCGCCGCGAGGCGCAAGGCCCCGCGGCCGGTGCCGTGGCGGAAGCTTTGCGGGAATTGGACGCGCGAGAAATGAAGCCGGGTTTCCAACGCGTTCGGGCGGTTTTTCGTTAGGCCCCTTCGATGCTGATAAGGCTGACGTAGTTGTTGCCTTCGAACTCGGCGCCGAGCAGGATCGGCCACTGGGCGTCGTCGAGGATCCATGCGGTGATCTCAGTGCCGGCGGCCTCGATGGCGCTGACCTCGACGATCTGGCCGTCGACCTCGACTTCGCGTTGGGTGAGGCCGACGAACTCGAGCTCGTCGCTGAGGCCATAGATCACGAAGTGAGCGGTGTCGCCGGCCTTGAGCGCGGCGTAGATCTGGCGGCTGACCAAAAAGGGCGGCGTCGCGCGGTGGGCAGGATCGGGGCTGACCGTGCCCTGGGAAACAAAGGCCACCGTGTTGGCACCGGCGAGTTCAGGCCGTAGGCCACTCAAAAACCTCGAGGGCGACGACGACCGGCCACGAGGAGCAATGCAATCAGGGTGAGCAGCAGGGAAGCCGGCGAAGTGCCGGACTTTGTATCCGACGAAACGGTGGCACAGCTACTCGTCTCGGATTCAGTGGCAGCCTCGGGCTCCCGAGCAGGCTCGACATCGTTGTCGTGCTGAGGCTCGACGTCGGGCTCGGGCTCCTTGCCGTCCGGATAGTGCCATGCATCCGGATGTGCCGGTTTGCCGGGGCACAGTACATCACGCTCGTTGTTGGGATCATTCGGGCACTGCGTGCCGACGCGGTAATTGTAACTCGCCGTGGAATCGATCTGGGCACCGCGGCTGCAACAACCTTCAAGCCACTTCTTGGCGTTTCCACATCGCTCGGCGAAGCAGGCGTTGACGTAGGTCACGCCATCATCACCACAGACCGGTTCGGGATCGCAGGAGCAGTCGTCGGCGCAGGCAAAGTGATTGTAGGTGGGCTGAATCCAGGCGGCCTCGTCAGCGCTCAGGCCGCTAACGCTCACCCACTCAGCGAGCTCCGGGCTCGTCATCTCGGGCAGATAGGACAGATTCTCGCGCGCGGCGATGCGCCGCGCCTGCTCGCCGGCACCCGACTCGAACATCAGATGCGCGACCGCGCAGCGGCGCTCGTCGCGATCGATGAAGACCGGTTGCTGCCAGGGAACGTGTGTGTTGTGAGGAAACGCACCAGCGATGCGGTACTCACGCAGCCGATCGAGATTCTGGCGACGCGCCTCCTGCAACTGCACCGAGAAGTGCGAGACGTTGCGCGCGCGCAGCTCCTGCTCCACCTCGATGAGGTGGGCGCGAATCCGCGTGCGATCCTCTTCGACGACCGACGCCTCGGCGGCCATCGCTGGAAAAACAGAAATCGCCAACAACGCCAAAACGCCCAGTCGACCGATGCACCAACTCAACATATCGCCTCCCTTTGCTCGCGCGCGAAAACAATTGTTCGACGCGCTGAGGCATTGTCCGTATAATCAGCCTATGGCCCGTTCCGATCGAGAAAAATGGACTGCGACTGTGGGACAGCTGGACGACAAGCGGTCCGCGGATGATTACTGGATGGAGCTGACGCCCCAAGAACGGGTCGACTTTGCCTGGACACTCTCACTCGAGACCTGGAAGCTCGCTCACCCCGACGACGACCATGAACGACGACTTTCAAGATCTGTTGCGCGAATTGTGCGACGTTGAAGCCAGGTTTTTGATCGTCGGGGCTTACGCTCTCGCGGCTCATGGCAAACCTCGTGCGACCGGCGATATCGACGTGTGGGTCGACCCAACGCCCGAGAATGCGCAGCGCGTTTATGCCGCTCTGCAAGCATTCGGCGCACCGTTGCACGAGCTAAGCATCGCAGATCTCCAAACACCAAACATCGTGTTCCAAATGGGGCTTCCACCGCGCAGAATCGACATCCTGACCCAAATCAGCGGAGTCGACTTCGGCGATGCCTGGCCCAACCGGATCATGGTGGCCTTTGGCCAAGTTACCGTTCCAGTCCTCGGTGCTGAAGACTTTATCCGAAACAAACGCGAAACTGGCCGACCCAAAGACATCGTCGACGCAGACGATCTGCGTGAGCTTTTGCACAAGAAGAGTGGTGGGGACTGAGTTCGCGCGATCGAAACCGAAACCGACCGAGAGATGCGCACTGCCCTGTTTTTATGCGGCGAAACGCCCGTATGCCCTGAAGCTGCGTAGCTCCTGAAGCCGGGCTTTTGGACGCACGAGGTGCGCCCAGCGGCGTGTAATGGGAACCTGGACGCCACTCACCGCTTCTTGGCCCGCAGCGTGTCGAGATGGCGCTTCGCCACCCGACCCGCGCCTTGCACGACGATGGGCGCCGTGCGCGCTCGCACCATGACGAAGATGCCCAGGGCGGTTGCCGTCAGGAAGCGCGCTTCGTCCGCGGCCACGACGCCAACCTGAAGCTCCCCGGCTCGTCTGGCGTTGGCCAAGGCATTCTCGAAGGCGGCCTGAACGCGCCCGAAGTATCGCTGGACGAAGTGCTCCCCGCTGGAGTCGTCGCCTGCGAGCTCGACCGCCGTATTGCAGAGGAGGCAGCCAAGTCCCGAGGCGGGGCCCGCGGCATCCTTGCCGAACCGCTCGAACAGCGCGGCGATCGAGTCGAGGTCAGCGTCGGGGGCTTCGAGTGGGCCGAAGACGTCGTTCATGAACTGCTGCTCGTACCGTCGCAGGGCCGCGTCGAAGAGCGCCTGCTTGCTGCCGAACTCCGCGTACATGCTGTTGCGGTTCACGCCGAGCTGCTCCACCAGCATCTGCGTCGAGGTGCCGGCGAAGCCGTGAGCGTGGAACAGCGCCATCGCGGATTCGACGAGGTCTTCGGGTTCGTAACTCTTCTTGCGTCCCATGGGGGTCCTCGGATCTTCGTGGAGTGCGAACGAGCTTGACAGCCTCGTTGAGTCGACAGTATCTAACCGATCAGTTAGTTTGACGCAACGCGACTCTAACTGATCGGTTAGCTTCGCGGCAACCATGGAGACGTTTAAATGATCACGACCGAACGCAGCATCGACATCAACGCCCCCGCTGACCGGGTCTGGGCAGTCCTCGGGCGCTTCATGCACATCGACGACTTCCATCCCCGCGTCAGCAAGGTGGACGTGCTCAGCGACGCCACCGCAGGCGTCGGCGCCTGCAGGCGTTGCCACTTCCAGGACGGAACCTCGGTGGTCGAGAAGGTCATCGACTGGCAAGACGGTCGAGCCTACCGGGCCGAGCTCTCGGAGTTCTCGCTTCCCCTCAACAAGGCCATCGTTGTTTTCAGCGTGGAGCCCGTCGATGCAGGGCGGTCACGCGCGAAGATGAGCATGGACTTCGAGGTAAAGTACGGCCCCATCGGCTGGTTGATGGGCAAGACCATGATGTCACGGATGATGGGCGGACTGTTCCTCATCGTCCTTCGAGGGCTCGAGGAGCGCGTCGTGCGCGGGCCGAAGACCGCGGCGGCCTGACGCGCCCTCCAAGGACCGACGACCACCGCAGGCGTCGGCGCGTCGGCGCCTGCAGGCGTTGCCACTTCAAGAACGGAACCTCGGTGGTCGGCCGATGATGCTTGCAAGGCGTTTTGTGGGCAACGTATCAAAATTGTGCCGGCCGCGAAGGCCCTCACCCGACTTAGCGCAGTGCAGACAATGGGCGGTGATTTTAAGCTAACCGCAAAAGGAGACAAAACCGTTTTGCGATCGACCTTAAATTACTCCATGAGTAACTCTTTTTATGGAGTGATGAACAATCTAATGGGGAAAAGTGATTTCACCAAAGTGTGGGCTTCTGTCTTGGCAGGTTACAAACACCACATTGAAACAGGCGAACATGTGACCGAAGATACTAAACTTCAGGTTGATCAAGTTGTCTTGATCGACGCGGGGGGGGAAGAAGTTTAACTGGAAGTTTTGCAACACGGTGTGAAGCATAGTCAGGCTACCTCGACTGCGGGCTTCTCTGTCGCGGCTTTTGCGCGATTGTAATGCCGTGGGGCGCGTAGGATGAATGGAGCCGCTCTTCGCCCGCGAACTTCCACCTGAATTTTATTGTTCGTTACGGCCGACTCAGCAGTCTCGCGAACGCCTTTTACGACAGCCTCATGAAGCCGGGCTTCCAATGTGGGAAGTTCGCACCAACATTGAGCACCATGGTGTTCACCCCCAAAACTATATGCTGTTGGCACCTTTGATACCCCAACACCAATTTTCGGGCTGCCAGATACCGCAGTCAGCCGATTCGAGCACGGGATTGAGAAAGGACGAGGCCACCTGGGTCAACGCCTCGAGGGTGGTCCAAGCGAGATCGTCCATGGCCGCCATCGCGCTGTAGGGTTGTGCCCAAAACACAGGCGGATCTGGTAGTGAGTGGGGCAGTTCATGCGTGCCGCGGTAGTCGAAGGTTGCCTCCAAGGCGGCACGAAGCCTGGTTGCGTCGATCGGTTGGGCTGTCGCGAGGAGCGCGATATCCGGAAGGTCTTTGACCCTCGAGTTTGGGCGCGCGCGGGGCATCGTGTAGGCGTGAAGCTTCTCGGCGATATGGGAGGTCACCGGATAGATGTACAGGCTTGGAGGCGCAATTCCAGCAAAGCTGAGCAGATCATCGGCGACGATATGCTCGGGCTCTTCAACCAGGGGATCGCCAAATGCCACGTCGACGCCAAAAGGATGTCCGTAGATCTTGCCTGCGAGCCGGCACTCGGCACTAAAGCGGTATCCATCGTACTTCATGCCGTCATTTTGAATGTCGGGATGATGGCGATCCGGTTGGACTTCAAAGCTCATAAAATCGCCCAGATCAAGGCGTCCGGCTGACTGAAGTTGCTCGAGGACGCCTGCTGGCGAGCCCATCAGACGCAAGTCGATGTCCTTGGTGGTGCGAGCGCGTGCAAGTCGTAGTTCAAGGACGAGCCCGCCTTTGAGGGTGACACGGTCGCCGGCGATCTGTGCAATCCGCGCCAACAGTCGGTCGAAGACGAGCAGTTGCCGCCGACGCGCAAAGTCGATTCCAGTCGTCGAAGAAGACTTGAGCCGTTGCTCGAGCGCCTGCTTGAACGCCATCGGTGAGAAATAGCGCTTCATGGTCACGCTGGGCCTTGCGGTGCGGCATCGAGGCCGGCGTTGAGCTGCGCTTCGTCGCCCGGCGTGATGAGGCCGCGGCGACGAGCCTGAGCGACGGCGTGACGCACGAGCTCCGGTGAGACATGTGCCTCGATGCAGTCGCGCAGCGTGCGCCCTGGCGCGGTCACGGGCACAGCTTCGAACCAATTTCGCTCGGACTCGTCGAGATCAGCGAAATACAATACGAGCCCATCGGGGACGCGAAGGCGGCGTTGTTGCCAACGCGTGGGGAGCGTCATATGAAGCTGGGATGGAAGGACATCGGAGAGGTTGTGCAGGGCGAGCGCCGTGACGTGCGAATAGACGCCCTGCTGCTCACTCCAAAGCCACATCACGACGAGCTCCTCATGCTCGCCAACAGGAAAGTGGACCAGCCGGTAGATGCCCCGGCGTGCCCGTTCAAAGCGCCCCGCATTGATATGGTGATTGAGCAAAGGCAGTGAGTACCCCGCCTCGAGCGCCTGCCCCGTCGTAAAATACCCGGACTGCACGCTCGCTGTCTCGTAAAGCAGTTCCCAGTCTGGGCCGTGCGATGTCGTCTCGCTCATGCACAAACATTAAGTCTGACTTAACATTCGTGCAAGCCGCAAAGGGCTAAAACCTTTAGTATTTCTGATATGGCTTCGGAGTTCCTACTTGGGACCCGAGCTTTCACTTGGGACCATGAGCACGCTCAGGAGGGATAAGCTGTTGTAAAATAAAGTGCGCCCGACAGGATTCGAACCTGTGACCGACGGCTTAGAAGGCCGTTGCTCTATCCGACTGAGCTACGGGCGCGTGACCCGGAGTCGCTCGCGAGGCTGGGGGCGCTGTTCGGGTGGGGTGGTCAATCGGGGCGGCAGGATTCGAACCTGCGACATCCTGCTCCCAAAGCAGGCGCGCTACCAGGCTGCGCTACGCCCCGTGTGAAGTGCACTTGTATAGTGGATCTGAGACGCGCTTTCAACAGCGAATAAGCCGGTGGCAAAGCCTTTGTTGGTCGGGGTGCACCGGTGCTTAAGTTGGGGCCATCTGTTGGTCGGTGCCGAAGTATCCTCTCTGTGGGCAAGGCAGCTGACCTTAACCTTTGAGTGTTTGGGCGCATTCCTGGCCCAATCCCGACGTAGAGAGAGGTCTGTGATGACGGAGCCAACGCATACGAAGACGGATTTTATCGATGACGAGTACGTGGAGGTCTATTACACCTACCGGTTCACGGACACCGACATCACGGTCGATACGCTGCGGGAAGCAAACATCGCATGCAACGTGCGAAAGCTCGCGCCCTCGCAGTTTCCGATCAACGTGGGAAAACACGGCCAGACGCGCATCGCGGTGCACAGAGATCAGCTCGACGAGGCGATCGCGATCATTCGCCAGGCCAGAGAGGACGGGGCGATCAGCGATGACGGCGGCTTCGTCTTTGAGGAATAGCCGCTAGAACTTCGCGCTCACGCCGAGCGTGGGCAAAATCGGCAGGCCGGGGACCACGGCGCTGTCGGTGAAATCGTAGTTGTAGCGCACGCCCTCGGCGTTGTCGGCCCAGTAGACGTTGGAGACGTCGAGAAAGATGGCCAAAATCCAGGTGTCGAAGACAAAGCGGCGATCGATGCGCACGTCGAGCTGGTGGAACATCGGGCTGCGCTCGGAGTTGCGCGCGCCGTAGACGCGCACGTAGCGATCGCTGTCGGCGTCGAGCACGCCGCCGACCACGGGCGTAAACGGGTTGCCGGTGACCAGGCGAAAGCGCCCGGAGACGTCGAAATTCCAGGGCAGGTTGTAGCCGGCCACCAGGGTGAGGATGTGGGTCTGATCGTAGCGATAGAGATCGTACTCACCGGTCTGCTGGTTGAGCCGATCGGAGTAGCTCAGCGTATAGCCCAACCAACCAAAGAAGCGATTTCGGGGCAGGTGGCGCACGAGGAGCTCGAGGCCGACCGCGCGGCCCTTGCCGGCGTTGTGCACGATCTCGCGATTTTGCTCGTCAGGATTGTCGCCGATCGTGAAATTCGGCGAGTTTACGACCTGGTCGTACATGTCGCGGTAGAAGACCGTCGAGTCGATCTCGAGAAAGTCGGCCGGCTTCCACTCGGCACCCACGGCGTATTGAATCGCCTTCTCCGGTCCCAGATTGGGGTTGCCGAAGTCGGGCGTGGCCTGGCCGGGAAGCGGCGGCTGGGTGAACATGCCCACGCCGCCCTTCAAGGTCACCTCCGAGGTCAGAGAATAGCGCGTCGAGATGCGCGGTGAGACCGAGGTTTGACGAATCGGGCCATAGTAATCGACGCGCACGCCGGGCACGAGCAGCCAGTCCTTGATCGGGCGAGCCTCGAGCTCGACGTAGAAGGCCGGCAGCATCTCGGGGGCGGTGCGCGAGCCGGTCAAGCCGTCAGCCGAGTAATTGGGTCGGCCCTGGCCCTGGTCGTTGACCTCGTCGGGGGAAGGATCGGTGCGCGGGATGCTGTAGAGATAGGTGGAGTTACCGAGCAAGAAGTCCGCTCCCAGGCGCAGCGTCACCGCATCCGAGAGGCGAAGGCGCATGTCTTCGCGGATCTGGGACTGGTAGTAGGTGAGATCGAAGTAGAGGTTTTCGGCCGCCTCGAAGCCCGCCACGTTTCGGCCAAACGAGGCCATCAGGGTGTTCTCGATCGGCAGGTGATCGGGGCGCCACTCCCAGCGCAGCTGACCGCGATGAAAGGAGTTCTTCAGATCGAGGCCGGTCACTTGAACGAACTGATCGCCGGCCGGCTCGCCCGGGGGCAAGATCACCGCGAGAGCGTCGTCCGAGCCGTAGAAGAAGACCTCGACGAGGCTGTGCTTGAAGCCGCGGTAGGTGATCCAGCCCTGATAATCATAGTAGCGCGGCGCGATGATCGCGTCCGGGCCGCCTTCGGGGATCACGTAGGGCAAGAACAAATCGAAGTAGCTTCGCCTGGCGGAAAACGCCACGGCGACGTTCTCGCTCACCGGGCCCTCGAGCACCACCGAGGAGTCGAGCAGGTTGACCTCGATCTGGCCGTGAAAACGATCGTTTCGTGGCGAGCGCGTGCGCAGATCGATCACGCCGGCTGTCGAGCGGCCATAGTAGGTGCTGAAGTTGCCGGGAAAGAAGTCGATCGCCTCGACCATCTCGGTGTTGACGATCGCCGGGCCACCGAGGAAGTGGTAGACCAGCGGCACGTAGTCGCCCTGCAAAAACACCTTGGTGTCCTGAGGCGCCGAGCCGCGAACGACGATCAGGCCGCTGACAAACGAGGCCCGCGCCACGCCCGGCAAATTTTGGATCACGCGCACGACGTCGCCGCCGGTGCCTGGCACGCGGCGCACCTCCTCGAGGGTGAGCGTCTGGCGGCTGAGCTCGCTTCTGGGGCGCTGAGCGGTGGTGCGAATCGTATACTCGTCGTAGAACTCGGCCTCGACATAATAGGTGCCGCTGGTGACCTCGTTGGGTCGAACGACCACCTCAAAGGCCGTGGCCAGATAGCCCTGCGAGTTGGCGCGCACGAAGTAGTTGCCCGGCACGAGGCCACGAAAGGCAAACGCGCCCTTGTCGTCGGTGAATCCGCTTCGCACGACCTCTTCGCTCTCGGCGTCGAGCACGGAGATCTCGACGGCCGCGAGCAGGTTGCGCGTGCCGGACTCGCGCACAAAGCCCACGAGATTTTCGGCCTCGGCGGCGACCTTGTAGCTCATCTCGACGATCTCGCCGGGCGGCAGCTCGATCTCGGTCTCAAAGTCGCGGTAGGCGTCGACCTTGAGCGATACCGAGTACTTGCCCGGCGGCACGTTGCCAAAGAAGAACAGGCCGTCGTCGTCGGTCGCTGTGCTGGCCTCGATAAGCTCGTCGCCGTAGTCCGAGCCCAGATAAATGATCGTGACCTGCACGTTGGCGATGCCCACCTCGGTCTCGGGATCGACGACGGTGCCGACAAAGTCGGTGGGCATGATCGGCAAGGAGAAGTTGATCGCGAAGCTGAAGACCACCGGTGCGGGCTGGCCATCGATCTCGGCCGGCTCGAACTCGAACTTGTTGGCCGCAGCGATCGCCGCCTCGTCGAGCCCGTAGCCCAGGCCCTCGACCAATTCGACGCGGGTGACGACGCCGAGCGCGTCGAGGTGCAAGCGCAGCACGACCGAGCCCTCGATGCGCGCATCGATCGCGGCGTCGGGATAGTCGGCCTGGACCTCGTTGATCAGACGCGGCGCCTTGGTCACGCGCACATCACCGCCTTGCTGGGAGGGCGCGCCGTCACCGCCTTGCTGGCCATGGGCCACAGGTACGAACACCAAGAGGGCACACATCAAGCTCGCCCAAAATCCAGTGCGTGAAATCGACTTCATCATCATGCCTACTCGCTGAGCACGAGCTTGCGCTCGATCCAATCCAAACCAAGTCGTCCATCGCGCGCCACCGTCCAGACCGTGACCTCGCAGCTGCCATCAGGCCTTCGCAGGCAGGCATCGAGCGCCTCCTCGGAGACGGTCAAGGCCGTCACCGAGGCCTCCTCGAGCGTGTTGACGTTCTCTCGAAAGATGCGCCGCGAATCGCTCAACGTGCCCAGGGTGGTAAACCAGCGGTAGGCCAGCGCCTCGCGCTCGGGATCGAGCAGCTCGGTCTCCGAGCCAATGGGCGCGTGCGGCTGCCAGGTCTGCACGGTCTCAGGATCGACAAGCGAGCGCACCTCAAAGGGCACGCCGACAACGATCGGCATCGCTGAGTCCTCAGGCAATACGACCCATTGATCGTCGTGCGCGCGCCCTGCCACGACCCAGTCGAGCTGGCTTGCGAGCTTGGCGATGTCGCGCTCATTGGCCGGGCGAATCTCGGCGCTCAGAATGCGGGGATTGGTGTTGATCTGATCGGAGCCTGTCCAAAGCGTCAGACGCTTTGAGGCGATGATCTCCTTGCCACCGGAGCTCGCCGTCAAGCGCACCGTGATCTCGTAGCCGCGCCGGCAATCGACCGTGGGCAACAGCTTGGCGAGCTCGGGATCGAGCGCCTCGGAGAGTTGACGCTGAATGTTGCGGCAAAACTCCAAGATCGCCGCGGCCGGCAACGGATTGAAGAGTCGGGCGACGGGCTCCGTGCCCAGATCGAAGTTGAGCAAGGTGCCGTCGATGCCACTTGGGATCTCGGTGCCGTCGGGAAGCCCCTGAGCGAGCAGCGCCTGGATGTCTTCGCTGGTAAATGGGCACTCGAAGCGGTTTTGAGCGGTCACGCGCACCGGACACCAGTCCCATTTGTAGCTCACCGGCTCGCCGTCGGAGTGAATCAGCGCTGACAGCCGCGCGGTCTGCCCCGGGCGAATCGTCACCGGATCGCCCTTGATCGCGAGCACGCGAAAGTCCTGGATTCGCCAGTAGGGATCGAATTGGCGCCCGCAACTTGCGGCAAGGATCACGGCGCCCAAAAACATCGCGAGTAAGATTTTCTTTTTCATGGCATCGGCACAGTGCTGAGCGTTGAGTGATCAATCAATCGTTTCAATAACGAGTTCAAATTTTGCTTCGGCAAGCATCACAGCTTCTTCGTGCAGCGCCGCTTCGGTTAATGGGCGGCTGGCCAGCCAGTCGGGCGGAAAGCGCATGCGAATGGCCCGGCCTTCGGCCTCGATGCGAATATCGTGGACGGCCTCGTCTCGGCGGCTGCGATTGAGCAAGACGGCCAGGCGCAGCAAGACGGCCTGGCGGCGCCCGTTGCGGGCCAGCTTGCTCGGCTGGTTGTTGAAGCGATAGGCCTTGAACGTGCGCCGATGGGTGCGCACCAGCGCCCACAAGAGCTGCTGATCTTCGTGGGAAAATCCGGGCATGTCGGAGTTTTCCACCAGATAGGAGCCATGTTTGTGGTAGTGGGCGTGCGTGACCGCCAGGCCAATCTCGTGGAGCTGTGCCGCCCAGCGCAACATCGACTCGAAGCGATCTTCGTCGAGCTCCCAGCTCACGCGTACCTGATCGAGCAGCGCGATCGCGGTGTTCTCGACGCGGCCGGCGTGATCGAAGTCGACGCCATAGCGCGAGGCCATATTGGTCACCGTGCGCTCGCGAATATCCTGGTGCATGATGCGCTTGAGCAGATCGTACATCAGCCCTTCGCGAAGCGCGCCCTCGGAGAGGCGCATGCGCTTGATTTCGAGCAGCTCGAAGGCGGCGATCAGGATCGCCAGACCGCCGGCCAGAACCGGCGCGCGGTCCGCGCTCAAGCCGGCCAACTTGAGCGGATCGGCGGCGCCCTCTTTGACCAGGCGCTTTCTGAGCTTCTCCAGGCCCGATGCCGTGATCGCCCCGCGACTCCAGCCGTTGGCCTCGAGAATGGTCAAGATCGCGCGCGCCGTGCCCGAGGTGCCGATGCACACGTCCCAGCCGAATTTCTTGTACTGGGCGACCATCGACTGCACCTCCTGCTCGGCCGCGAGCACCGCCTCGTCCATGGCTTGGGCGGTGATAACTTCGCCGGGAAAGTAGCGTTGGCTGTAGACGACGCAGCCCATGTACTTACTCTCACGCAGATGAGCTTCGAGGCCGCTGCCGATCACAAACTCCGTGCTGCCCCCGCCGATGTCGATCACCAGCCGGCGCTCCGGGCCCACATCGAGATCGTAGGCAACGCCCAGATAAACCAGGCGCGCCTCCTCGAGCCCCGAGATGATCTCGACTGGATGGGAGAGCGCCGCCTCGATTTGAGCGATGAACTGCTTGGCGTTTCTGGCCTTTCGAAGCGTATTGGTGCCCACAGCGCGTACGCTGCCCGCCTCCATGTCACGCACGCGCTCGCCAAAGCGGCTCAGCGTATCGAGCGCACGCCCCTGGGCCTCGTCGCTCAGGCTGTTGTCGGCGTTGAGGCCGGCCGCCAGGCGCACGGTCTCCTTGATACGATCGACCACCTGCAACTGGCCTTCGATCACGCGCGCAATGACCATGTGAAAGCTGTTCGAGCCCAGGTCGACGGCGGCAATTGTATCGGGGATTTTGGTATCAGGCATCGCTTCTACGGCATTTCGGCCGGCGCGGGCCAGCCTTTTGGAGGAGGAATCGCGAGAAAGTCGGCAATTACTGCCGTCCACATTCATACGTGAAACAGCGCTTGTGTACAATGCTACGGAATTGGGCGAGCGTTACCGGCAAGAATGTACCAGGGAGAACATCATGCAAAAGCGCGCGTGTGTCATCGGAAGGTCGGTTCTGGGTCGAGCCATTGTCGGCGAGCTGTTTGGCAGCCGTGGCCCGGTCGTCTATGTGCTCGCTGCGGTTCATGGCAGCGAGCGCTCGGCGGTGAGCTTTGGCGAGCGCCTGCGCGCGCCCCTGCTCGGTGGTCTGGCCGAGCGCGCCGGCGTGCAGGTGTTCTTGGTCGGGGCCGCAAATCCCGATGGCATCGCTTTGCGCACGCGCAATAACGCAAACGACGTCGATCTCAACCGCAACTTCGACACGAAAAACTTCGAGCCTGGCGTCGGCGGTCAGTGCGCACTCTCCGAGCCGGAGTCGCAGGCGATCGCGCGCACGATCCTCGCGCTTCGCCCCTGCGCAATCTTGACGATTCACTGCTGCGAGCCCTGCATGGACTACGACGGCCCCTCCGACGAGCTTGCCCAGGCCATGGGCAGCGCGAGCGGCTTTCCCGTCTACAAGCTCTACGCGGCAGCGGGGTCGCTGGGAAGCTGGGCCGGCCACGAGCTCGATATCCCGATCATCACCGTCGAGTTTGCAGCCCAGGAGCTTATCGACACTGGCGAGCAGCTCTGGCGCGTCGAGCACAGCATCGAGGCTGCCTTTGAGTGGGCCGCCCGCCAGCCTGCAGCCGAGCCGCTCGTACTCGAAGAGGTGCTCGAGGCGCTCGAGGCGCCCGAGTTCGAGCCCTTCGTGATCGGCCATACCACGGCAGGCCTGGAGCTTCGCGCCGAGCGCGTCGGTGTGGGCGAGGGGGCGCCCGTGCTGATCGTCGCCGGCGCCCACGACAACGCCCGGCGCGCCCTGCACGTCGCCGAGCACGTGCGCCGCGTGCTGATCAGCGAGGCCGCCACCATCTGCCCGACCGTACTGATCACGGCTGCAAACCCCGACACCATGGCCCGGGACAGCGCCGCAAGCCTCGATTTCAAAGGCCCGCAAGCGAGCGCCCTCGCTGCGCTCATCGACCAGATCTCACCTGCGCTCGTCATCGTCATCGACCAGGCCCACGACCACGACCGCATCGACACCTGGGGCGCGCCGACCGAGCTTCGCGACAAGCTGGCCACGGGCGATCTCGCGCTCGGTGCGCCCGACGGCGCGCCCGTTTTACCCGCCTCGTTTTTGGGTCATCTGAGAGAGCGTGAGATCGCCTGCGTTCGCCTGGGCGTCGCCACCGACTTCGCCATGGGCGACGTGCGTGAGCAGCCCTTTGAGTTTGCCGACATCGAGGTGTTCAGCCGCGCGGTGTTGCGACTCGTATCCTGAACATTTTTGCCCACTGCCAGGCTTACAAATACTTCTCGATCGTCGTCATGATGTCGTGGCAATCGACCAGATCCGTCAGATAATCGATCTTGTGCGACGGCACGATCACCAGCGGCGAGAGCGCGTAGTTGGCAATCCAGTTCTCGTAGAGCTCGTTGAGCCGGCGCAGATAGACCACCGGAATGTTCTGCTCCATGGGACGGCCTCGAATCGCGATGCGCTGTCGCACGGCCTTGATTGGGCAGCGCAAATAAATCATCAGATCGGGCGGTTGGATCTGCTGCTGGATGGCCTCGAAGAGCTGGCGATAGGTGTTGTAATCGCGCTTGCTCATGAGCTTTCGCCGGTAGAGATTCTCGGCAAAGATCTCGGCGTCCTCCCAGATCGTGCGGTCTTGCAAGACGTTGTGGCTCGTGGCGTCGAGCTCGAGGTGCAGCTTGAACTTGGCCGACAGAAAGTAGATCTGGCTGGCAAAGCTCCAGGCCTTCATGTCGCCATAGAAGTCCTCGAGGTAGGGATTCTCCTCGTTGGGCTCAAAAAAGGGCTCGATGTCGTAGCGCGCGCACAAAAACTCGACTAGCGAGCTCTTTCCCGAGCCGATGTTACCGGCCACGGCGATGTAGCGGCGCCGATCCGAGCGCGGGCCAGCCTGGCCCGGCGAGCGGTCGAGCTCGATGATCTGGCGAGGATCGAGAGGATGTGTCATGTTCGAGCCAACAACGTTTGGGCCAGAATCTAGGAGGCCGTTTTGACGCAAGAACCAGAGATCATCATCGAATCATTGGTCGTCGGACCGTTTCAAACCAACGTCTATGTCGTCGGCTGCGCGCGCACGCGCCAGGGCGCGATCATTGACGCCGGCGGCAATGCCAGCGGGTTGCTCGAGCTTGCCCGTGGCCACGATCTCGAGATCTCCAAGATATTGCAGACCCACGCGCACATCGATCACGTCGCGGCGCTCTCCGAGATCAAGGCCCAGACAAAGGCGCCGATTTACTTGCACAAGACCGAATTGCCGCTCTACGAGGCCGCGCCGATGCAGGGCGCGATGTTCGGTTTTAGTATCACATCCTTGCCGCCGGTCGATGAATTTGTCGCTGAGCAGGATCTGATCAGCGTGGGTGAATTGCAAGCCCGAGTTCTCTTTCTTCCCGGTCACAGCCCGGGCAGCGTGGCCTTTTATTTTGAGAAGCAGGGCATTCTCTTTAGCGGTGACGTGCTCTTTGCCGGCAGCATCGGCCGCACCGATTTGCCCGGTGGCAACGTCGAGCAGATCAAGCGCTCGCTGGCCCGGCTGAAGGCCTTGCCTGCCGCCACCCAGATCTTGTCCGGTCACGGTCCCCAGACCACGATCGGCCAGGAGTTGCAGTTCAATCCCTTCCTCAACTCGGCCTGGTAACGCGCTTCAGCGCAAGACGATCCAGGCCGCGACAATGAACAAACCCAAAACGCAGACCAGCGCGGCGGCGATCATCCACAGCGGTACCGGCATGGTCTCGGACGACTTATCGCCCGACTGGCTATTGGATTCGCTCATGAGCTCATCGCCCGGCGCAGTCGCGCGCAGCTGAGCATAAGCCGACGGCCTATCGGGCTTGGTCGACTGTTCAATCTCACCTCGCCCACTGAGCAGCGAGCGCGCCTCGTCGGGCGGCTGCGCGGCCAACGCGGCGGCTTTACGCGAGTTAAACGGCGACGGCGGGAGTGGCCTGAGCTCGTGCGAGGCCTGTGGCTGTTGCTGGATCTGGGGCTGTTGCTGGATCTGGGGCTGTTGCTCGATCTGGGGCTGAGGTTGTTGCTCGATCTGGGGCTGAACCTGGGGCTGGAACTTGAGCTGGGGCTGGGCCTGAGGCCGAGGCTGGACCTGGGTCTCGGCCTCGGTCGTGGCACTGGCCGCGACCTCTGGCGGCGGCTTCAACAGCTCGGCTGCCGCGGCCTTGGCCGCAGCCTGAGAGCGCTCGAGCGAGAGACGTTTTTGTCGCTGCCCCTCGAGCTGAGCTGTCTTGAGCGCCTCGTTGTATTGGTGCTTGTTGACCTTTAGACCCGTGATCTCCTTGCTGTCTGCGCCTTTGTCCAGCGCCACGATACCCTTGCTCGAGGCGACCCAGCGCTGGGTGATCTTCTCCTCGGGGGCGGATTCTTCGAGCATGGTCTGGTCGATCTCCATGGTCGGCCCGGCCGCCTGCACTTGCAGCGGTTTGGTGTCGAGGCTTGCCATGTGGGGCTGGGGCTTGGCCGCAGCTGCAACGGGCATTCTCTTGGTCGGCTCACCTTGCTGAGATTTCTCGACGGCTGCGGGCCGCTCGATGGCCTGGCGAGGCCGCTCCGAGACGGTCGTCGGCTTGTCCGCGAGCGCCGGGCGTTGGGCCTGAGCGGCCAGGCGCTGGCGCTCGGCCGACGGCCGCTCGAGCGGCACGTAGCGCTCCGAGACCGCGTGTCGAGGCCGCGCAGCCGGTTGGGCATCGTCCTCGCGAGTCGTGGTGTTGGCGATATCGATCTGGGCACGACGCGGCACCGTGGCAATCTCCTCAAGCTTGCCCTCGCTCGTGCGATCGAGGCCGTGGGCATCGCTGACCAGCGCATCACGCTCGACGACCTCCTGGTAGGCCGCATCGAACCTGGGAAGCTTGCGATCGGTCATCTCGTCGGTCGGCGCACCAAACTCCACGGTGTCGATTCCACCCATGGTCTTGGTGTTCATCTGCAGGTGCTCGAGCGTGTACTGATCCGTGCGATCGGTGGCTACCTCGTCGGCCATCATCGCGTACTTGAGCAGCTCGGCGGGAATGGGCATCGTGTCGGTGTCCATCTGACCCGACTCATCGCTTATCGTCATCAGCGCCGAAGTAAACTCTTTGATCGACTGATAGCGCTTGGCCGGCTCCTTTTCTAGCGCCTTTAAGATGATCGCCTCGAGGCGCTCCGAGATCTCCTTTCGAAGGCTGCGTGGTGGCAGCGGGGGCGCCTCGACCTGGGCCATCATCAGGGCAAATTCGGTCGACGCGTTAAAGGGCACCTCGCCTGTGGCCAGCTTGTAGAGGGTGACGCCCAGGCTGTAGATGTCGGCGCGCCCGTCAATGTTGCGCGAGCCGACGATCTGCTCGGGGCTCATGTAGTGCAGCGTGCCCACGGTCGTGCCGGCCGCCGTCAGATCGCGACCGCTCGTGACCTTGGCCACGCCAAAATCCATCACCTTGGGCTCGACGCCCATGTTGGTGTGCTTGATCAAGATGTTGCTTGGCTTTAAATCGCGATGAATGATCCCCTTGCTGTGAGCAAATCCGATGGCCGACATCACCGGCAGCATGACCTCGAGGATTTGACGCTCATTGAAGGGTCCCTTCTCCTTGAGGTAGTCTTCGAGCGTTGCGCCGTCGACGAACTCCATGATGAAGGAGAGGATCGGCTTTGCAACCACGCGGTAGACGTGCACGATATTGGGATGGCGCAGCATCGCCTGGATGCGGCCCTCGTCCAAAAAGCGCGTGCGGATCACCGTGTTGTCGATATAGTAGGAGAACAAGACCTTGATGGCGACATTGAGCCCCGAGGTCTGGTCGACCGCCAGATAGATCGAAGCCATACCGCCATCCGCGATGCGCTTTTTGATCCGGTAGCGCTCGCAAAAGAGCTCTCCAGACTGAAGCTCATGGGAGGTGGAGTCGTTCGAAGCCATCAATAAACCGATTTCACAAGGATAAGGCGCCCAACGCAGTTTAAAGCAACTCACGCCCAACGCAAACTATACGCTTGTATGACTGACACGGTAAAACGGTAAGGCGCAACCGTGTTTCCCGCTCAAGTTCCTTTTCCTGGTATTACGCTTCATGGACAAGAAAACGCTCTTTGCCGGCGCTGGCCTTTTGTTCGTCATACTCGCTGCGGCCACCGTCTTGGTGTGGAGCGGCGTCGACGAGCCACTGCCTGTCGAGCACCTTTCTCACGCGCCGATCAGCGCCCCCGAGATCAACGATGGATCGAACGGCCGTGAGCCGCGCACGGGGCCTGTCGAGGTGGCCCTTCGCCACCCCAGCCTCGCCATAGATATAGATCCCGCCGCCAACCAGGGCCTAAACCATCAGGGCCCTGGCCACGAAGGCCCCACGCACCCAGGCTACATTGACCAGCATGTCGCACCCGAGCACCTGGCCGAGCACAATCCCCTGGTCGACTCCGATCGCCATGTCCAGCGCATCGAAGCCGACTCCGAGCTTGCCGAGCTGTATCGGCGCGAGAATCCTTTGCACAATGATCCGATCAACCACCAGGTTTTGGGCCGCCCGGAGTGGATGGCCACGCTTCCGGCTGTCGACGAGGCCAGCATCGACGCCGTGATCGACGCCGCCCATCAGCGACGCATGGAGACCGAGGCACTGCACGAGGACCGACGTGCGGCCATCGATCGCGCCGACACGGTCGCCCTGGTCTGCGCCGAGGAGCTTCTCACGCGCGCGCCCGACGCCAACGGTCACATCATCATCAACTTCGAGCTCGACGTGCTCGATAATGGCCAGGGCTTCTTGGACTCGATCACGATCGTGGGCAACGCCAACCTCGCCGACATGGCCTACGAGAATTGCATCGTCACCGAGCTGGCCATGGCCCGCTTCCAGGCCACAAGCCGCCAGCGGCTCTGGGTCGAGCATGCGATCTTTGTCGGCGCGCAGCCCTGAACACACGCAGCTGACTTGCGTGTTTGCGAATTGCCCTGCCCGTCGTATGATATGCGGTGTCAGACAAGCGAAGCTAACATGAACGCGATTCCACTTCGGCACTGCCCCGATGTCCAAGGACGAGCCACAAGTCGAAGAGCTCGCTGCTCGCCTAAAAGCGGTACGTGAGCGACTGGAGGGGTTGGCCACTGCGAGTGACGGACCTTTGCCCGGGCTCGACCAGATAGGCCAGGGCCTCAACCTCATCCTCGAGGGGCTCTCGCTCGAGGCCGACGACGTGACCCGCGCGCGCCTGCGCGTGCTGCTCCAGGGCATCGACGCCGTCGCCGATTATCTGAGCAACAGCACGACTACCGAGGTTGTCGGCCCCGATCCCCACGCCGGTTTGGGCCAGTTCATCAATGCCTTTCGCAAGGAGGCTCAAAAGCGCCTCGGCGGCCTCTCGATCTCGATGATGGGCATCTTTAACGAGCGCGCCAGTGCCCAGGCGCTCGAACAATCTGCCGGCCACCTCCACGCTATCCGCGGCGGCGCCGCCATGCTCAACTTGACCACCGTCGCCGAGCTCGCTGCAGCCATGGAGCAGGTGATCGTCACGATGCGCCGCCTCGAGGCGGCCGAGCGCGTCTGGCCCACCAAGACCCTGCTTCGCGGCTACGCCCAGCTTCGCAGCGCCGCCGAAGACAAGTTTGCTCGCCTCGACGAGCGCGCCGCCCACGAGATCATCGCCGACCTTCGCCACTGCCTGGGCGCCCTGGCACCGAGTCGCACCGAGTCGCCCTCGCCAGGGGCCAAGGCCCTGCCGGCTGCGAGCGACGCAAGCGCCGCCGTCGCAATACAGCCGGCCGTGCCCATAGAGCAGCTCGAGCAGCGCATCCTGATCGTCGACGACATCGCCACGATCGCCGCCAGCGTGGGCTTCGTGCTCTCCGAGCTCGATGTCCCCCTCGACATCGCAAACGATGGCCAAGACGCGCTTCGCATGCTGCGCGAGCGCCCCTACTCATTGGTGATAAGCGACGTCGCCATGCCCCACATGAGCGGTGTCGAGCTCACGCGCCACGTGCGTGGCGACCACACGCTGGCCAGCATCCCGCTGATCTTGCTCACCAGCCTCGATCGCCCGGAAGAGCGCCAGGCCGGCATGGACGCCGGCGCCACCGACTACATCATCAAGGGCGCGATCGGCGGCGGCGAGCTGCTCCACCTCGTCGAAGAGCTGCTCAAGAGCGCGCCCTTTGTTGCGCGCATCCCGACCGACGAACAACGCCGCATCCTCGTCGCCGAGGACACCGAGACGGTCGCCGCCTCGATCGCCTTCGTACTCTCCGAAGGCCCCTACGACATCGTGCTCGCCCACGACGGCAAGGACGCCCTCGCGCGCCTGCAAAAAGGCCGCTTCGATCTGCTGATCACCGACGTCCAGATGCCCCAGATGTCCGGCGTCGAGCTCGTCGCCGCCATTCGCGCCCAGGACAATCTGCGCCCACTGCCGATCATCATGCTCACCAGCCTCGCCAGCGATGCCGACCGCAGCCTCGGCCTCGAAGCCGGCGCCGACCGCTACCTGGTTAAGGGCGAGGTCGCCGGCGGCAAGCTGCTCACCCTTGTCCAAGAACTGCTCGCTGCCCACTCCTGAGACCCGCCCATGGCCCTACGCGTTCTGATCATCGACGACAGCGAGCTTATCCTGCAGATGCTCGCCATGGTTTGCCAGGGCGCCGGCTACACCGTCGAGATCCTCGCCCAATTCCCTCTCGTCGCCGCCTGCCTCGAGCGCGCGAGCTTCGACGTCGTGATCACCGACCTCAACCTGCCCGATGTTCCCGGCAACGACACCGTCGCCGCACTTCGCACCTACCCCCAACTGGCCACTACCCCGATCGTGATCATCTCCGGCCAACCCCGCGCCACGCTCAACACCATCGCCAGCGAACGCGGCGCCCAGGGCGCCCTCTCCAAAGACGACGGCCTTCCCGCGATCGCCTCGGAGCTGCCCGCGATGATCGCGCGCCTCGCGGCCGGCGACTGAAATTGGCACCCTGAAAATCTTTTTTCGACAGTGTTTCACGTGAAACACTTATGCGAACTCGTGCTCGCTGCTGTCTTCGTCGGTGTGCAAAAAGCAGCCCGGAACGCCCTCGCGCACCAGAGCGGTCGCGGCCTCGATATCGGGATACAGCACCCGATCCTGCTCCATGAAGGGCACGCGCTCGCGCATCGCATCGCGCGCCTGGCCCGTGCCCTGGCCGAGACGAAAGCCAACGCGCAGATCGAGCGCCTGGGCGGCGATCAAATACTCGATGCCCAGCACGCGCTCGACGTTGATCAGGATGCGGTGGCCGTGAAGCCCGGCGTGCATGCCCATCGAGACGTGGTCTTCCATGTTGGCGCTGGTCGGGATCGAGTCGACGCTGGCGGGAAACGACTGCGATTTGTTCTCGGAGACGAGCGCGGCCGCGGCGTACTGAGGGATCATCATGCCCGAGTTCAGCCCCGGCTCGCTGATCAAAAAGGCGGGCAGGCCCTCGGAAAAGTACTTGTCGGTGAGCTTGGCCGAGCGGCGCTCGGAGATGCTGCCGATCTCGGCGATCGCGATCTTGAGATAGTCGAGCGCCATGGCCACCGGTTGGCCGTGAAAATTGCCGCCCGAGAGGATCGCGCCGTCATGAAAGCCGTCGGGCACGAAGACCAACGGATTGTCGGTCACGGCGTTGACCTCGGTCATCAACACATCGATCACGTGCTCGAGCACGTCGCGGCTGGCGCCGTGGACCTGGGGCATGCAGCGAAGACAATAGGAGTCCTGCACGTACTCGACCTTGCCGTGGACCGTGCCGGGCATGGCACCGGCAAGCTCGCTGTCGGTGAGCATGGCGCGAATGTTCGAGGCGCAGGCGATCTGGCCCGGGCGCCGGCGCACCGCATGAATGCGCGGATCGAGCGCCTCAAGCCGGCCTGCGACCGCCTCGAGGCTCATCGCACCGATCACATCGGCGCAGTCGAGCAGCCGGCGAAAAGCCAGCGCCGTCACAACACCTAACGCGGTCATCGCCTGCGTACCGTTCAACAGCGCCAGGCCCTCCTTGTAAGTCAGGCGCACGGGCGACAGGCCGGCGCGCGCAAAGCCCTGCGCGCCGCTCATCCGCTCGCCATCGAAGTTCACCTCGCCAAGGCCGATGATCGGCAAACACATGTGGGCAAGCGGGCACAAATCACCGCTCGCCCCGACACTGCCAAGCTCAGGCACGACCGGGTGCACACCGGCATTGAGCATGTCGACGAGCACCTGCAAGGTCGAGGCGCGAACCCCCGAGTTGCCGTGGGCCAGGGCCGTGATGCGAAGCAGCATCATCGCGCGCACCACCTCGACGGGCAGCGCCGGGCCCATGCCGCAGGCATGGCTCATTAACAAGCGCTCCTGCAAAATTTCGGTGTCCTCGGGCCGAATGACCTTGTCGCGATTGGCCCCAAAGCCCGTCGTCACCCCGTAGACGGCCTGGCCGCTCATGGCCATCTCACGCACGTAGCGCGCAGCCGCCTCGATCTTCTCGACGGCCACCGCTCCCAGGGACACGGCCACACGATCCACAACCACGTATTCGATCTCTTCCAAAGAAAGCGCGTACTCACCGATGTTCATCGAACGTCCCTTTGGGCGTCTTTCGCCGCTTGTTTGATAAGCATGGCCATCAGCTGTCGCCAAGCTGCAGTGCTGCCAACAGACAGCAAATCCAGCCCACGATCATGGCCGTGCCGCCGATCGGGGTGATCGCGCCCAGCCACTTGGTGCCGGTGAGCACGAGCAAATACAACGAGCCAGAAAAGATCATGATGCCCGCAAAAAAGCTCCAGCCCGCAACCGTGGCCGCAGTGGCCTGGGTTTGACCAACCAGCCAGGCGGCCACGAACAAGGCCAGCGCGTGATACATCTGGTAGCGCGCCGCCGTCTCCCAGATCTCGATCATGCGAGCGTCGACGCGGCTGGCCAGCGCATGGGCACCAAAGGCGCCCGTGGCCACCGCCAGCAGCGCCATTAAACTTCCAAGGATTGCGAACAGTTTCATGGTTGCTCGTCTGGCCCGGCTGCTGGCTCGTCGTCATCGGGCATGCCGTCTCGCAACAGGTCATCGAGCAGGATGCGCGCCTTGCGCGCGCTCTTGGAGCGCTCCGACATCGGATGCATAAACGCCAGCTCCTGGGCCATGAGCTCGACCTCCGAGGCTCGAAAATGGCCCCAGACCGCTGCCCGCTTGGCCATCGTCAACGAATCGACCGCTCGCTCGCGCTCACAGCTGAACATCGATATGGCCGCGCCAAGGCTGACAACCAACACGGCCAGACAGATGCTCCCCAAGACACGATTTTGGTTACTCTCAGACAAGTTCATTCCACAAAAACGCGCTCGTGGTGATACCCGCATAGAAGTTCTCCAGATTGAACTTCTCGTTGGGGCTGTGCAGGCGGTCGTCGTCGAGCCCAAAGCCGACGAGCACCGTCGGCACGCCCAAAACCTCGGAGAAAGTTGCCACGACCGGGATACTGCCACCGCCGCGCACAAACACCGGATCGACATCCCAGGATTTCTTGAGCGCACGAAGCGCCGCTTGCACCGCGCGCGAATCGCGCTCGGTGATCACCGGGCTGCCGCCGTGATGAAGCTCGACGCTTATCTCGACATACTCGGGCGCGATCGAGCGTACATAGTCGCGAACGAGCGCCGCAATCTTGTCCGGGTTCTGGTCCGCCACGAGCCGACACGAAAACTTCGCCGAGGCCGTCGACGGCAACACGGTCTTCGCACCCGCGCCCGTGAAACCACCCCAGATCCCGTTAAAATCCAAGGTCGGACGCGCCCAGATGCGCTCCAACGTCGTAAACCCCGTCTCGCCAGTCAGCCCCACAACACCGGTCTCGGCAATGAAACCCTCTTCGGTGAACGGCAGTCTGGCAAACGCCTCACGCTCGTCGCTCTCGAGCTCGCGCACCGCGTCGTAGAAGCCAGGCACCGCAATTCGCCCGTCCTCGTCGTGCAATTTCGCGATGATCCGCCCCAGCTCGTTGATCGGATTGGGCACGCCCCCGCCATACAGCCCCGAGTGCAGATCGTGGCCCGGCCCGCGCACCGTCATCTCCAGATAGGCCAGACCGCGAAGCCCATAAGTAATCGACGGCAGACCCGGCGCAAACATCGGTGAGTCCGAAATGATCACCGCCTCACTCGCCAGCCGCTCCTTGTTCGCCTCGATCCACGCGTCCAGATTCTTGCTGCCCACCTCCTCCTCGCCCTCGATCAACAGCTTGATGTTGACCGGCAGCTCGCCGGTAAGCGCCAGGAGCGTCTCAATGCCCTTGATATGTGCAAAGAGCTGGCCTTTGTCGTCGGTCGCCCCACGCGCAAAGATCTTGTTGTCGCGCACATCCGGCTCAAAGGGCGGCGTCAACCACAGCTCCAGCGGGTCCGGCGGCTGCACATCATAGTGCCCGTAGAGCAGCAAAGTCGGCTTGCCCACCGCGCCCATGTACTCGGCATAAACGATCGGATGACCCGGCGTCGCGTGCACCTCGACCGTCTCCAGCCCGATACCGCGCAGATGACTCGCCAGCCACTCGGCACACCGGCGCACCTCGCCGGCGTTGACCGGATCGGTCGACACGCTCGGAATGCGCAAGAACTCCTTGAGCTCCTCGACAAAACGCTCTCGGTTGGCCTCGACGTAGTCTCTGATCGCTTGATCGCTCACCGTGTCTCCTCTCTCATTTCATTGGTCACATGGACCCCAATTGGGCACCAGTGGTTTAGCGCAGATACGGGGTCGCCCGCAAGTTTGGCGACAAATTCCTGGCCCCTCCTTGATCCTCCCCACACGTGGGGAGGGGTAGCTGACTACGTCTTGAGAAAGATCCGGCGCACCCGCGGCGAGAGATTGCACAAGATCTCGTAGTTGATCGTGCGCCCGCGCGCGGCCCACTCGTCGACGCTGATCGTCGCCGCGCCCTGGGTGCCAAACAGCACCACCTCGTCGCCGATCTCCACGCCCGCCACGGCGCTGACATCGACCATCGCCACGTCCATGCACACGTTGCCCGCTACCGCGCAGCGCTCTCCACCAATGAGCACCTCGCCGCCGTTGGACATGAAGCGCGGAAAGCCGTCGTTGTAGCCCACCGCGATCGTCGCCAGGCGCACGGGCGCCGCGGCCCGAAACGTGCGCCCGTAGCCCACGCTCTGGCCGGCCTCGATGTCGTGCAGGTGGATGACGCGCGTTGTCATGCGAAGCGCGGGCCGCGTGCTGGTGGCCTGCTCGGCCACGGCGCGCCCCGGGTGCAGGCCGTAGAGTCCCAAACCGATGCGCACCAGATCGTAGCGCGCCTCGGGAAAGCGCCAGGCCGCCGCCGTGTTGGCCGCGTGCACGTGGGGCAGCGCGAGGCCAAGGCCGCGCAGCTCGACCAGCACACCCTCAAAAGCGGCGATCTGGGCGCGCGTAAAATCGTCCTCAGCCGCGTCGTCGGCGGCGGCAAAGTGCGTCATGACGCCTTCGATGCGAAGGTTCGCCATCGCGCCAAGCGCTGTGGCAAAGGCCGCGCTCGCGGCCGGCTCGAGCCCGACGCGGTTCATGCCGGTGTCCACCTCGAGGTGCACCGGCACGATCTTGTTGCGTCGCTCGCCATGGCGCTGCAGCGCACGCGCCACGGGCAGCGAGTAGACCAGCGCCGTCAGATCGTATTTGGGAATCTTGTCGGCCTCGGGCTCGAGCACGTTGGTGACGAGGATCGGGATCGTCAAACCCTTCTTGCGAAGCGCTATCGCCTCGTCGGGATAAGCCACGGCCAGCGCGTCGACGCCCTGTTGGATCAACGTCTGGGCGACACGCGTCGCGTCGTTTCCATAACCAAAGCTCTTGACCACGGCCATCAGGCCGGTCTTGGGACCGATGCGCCGTCGAATCGCGTGAAAATTGTCGGCAATCGCGTCCAGATCGATGATCAAACGCGTGGGCGCAACGCTCTCGAGCAGGCGTTGGGCGGCGCGCTCGAGGCCGATGTTGCGACTGGCCTTGAAGAGCACGACGTCGCCCGGGACGAGCTCGGCCTCCAAGAACTCGTGCAGCGCGTCGAAGTCGGCGACCTCATGGACCTGCTCAGCGGCCATACCATTTTGGCGCGCGCCCTCGCCGACCAGCCCCGCAAGCTCGCCCATGCACACCAGCAAGTCGACACCGACGCGCGCGACGACCTCCCCAAGATCGCGGTGTGCGCCGGGGCCGCGAACTCCCAGATCGAGCATGTCGCCGACGATCGCCACGGTGCGCTGGCCACCCGAATAGCGCTTGAGCACGCCGAGCGCGGCCCGCGCGCTGATCGGATCTGAGTTGTAGGCGTCGTTGATCAAGGTGACGCCGCCCTGGGTGGTGTGCATCTCCAGGCGCATCTCGCTGAGCTCAAAGCCCGCCAATCCCTGGCGGATCTCCTCGGGCGAGCAGCCAAGTTCGCTGGCCATCGCGATCGCGGCCGCGGCGTTGTAAATGTTGTGCTCGCCAGGCACGTGCAGGGCGAAGTCGTGCTCGCTGGCGTCGGGAAGGCGCGCGCGAAAGCCAAAGCCCGCGCTGTTCGCGTGTACGTCGAAGACCACATAGCCCGGAACATCGGCTGGCGGTCGCTGACCTTCGAGTCGAACATCAACGGGCACCGGGCGGCCAGCAAGCACGCAGCGCGCAAGCGTCGGGTCGCCTGCCGGGTAGATCAGAGCGCCCTCGTCCAGGTGTGCAAAGAGGCGCAGCTTCTCGCGCGCCGTGGTCTCCAGATCTTTGAGACCGGCCGCGTGGGCCAGCCCGATGTTGGTGACGATCCCGGCCGTCGGGCCCACGATCGCCTCGAGCAGTTCCATCTCGCCAGGCTGGCTGATGCCGGCCTCGATCAGCGCGATCTCGTGCTGAGCCCGAATGCCGAGCACGGCAAGCGGCACGCCCACCTGGGAGTTGTAGCTGCCCGGGCTGCGATAGACCGTGCGCCGCTGGCCGACGATCGCCGCGAGCATGTCCTTGACGATCGTCTTGCCGTTGGAGCCGGTGATACCGATGACCGGCCCTTCAAAGCGTGCGCGCCAGCCGGCCGCGAGTTGTTGCAGGGCTCTTAAGGTGTTGTCGACGATGACGACGGCGCCTTCGGGATAATCGTCGGCCGCGCCGCGGTGCACGAGCACGGCCGCCGCACCGCGCGCGATCGCCTGGCTGACGAATCCGTGCCCATCAAAGCGCGCGCCCTCGATCGCGACAAACAAACATTGGCCTGGCAGCGTGGTGCGCGAGTCGACGACGACGTCAAAGAGCTCGAGATCGGGCGCGCCGCGCAAAATGCGGCCCCCCGTCAACTCCTCGACAAGCCCGAGCGTCAGCTTCACGTGCTACTCCCAGAGACGGTGCATGGGGTTGACCGGCGAGATGCCGGCGCCGAGTTTGGGCGCCTTTTCGATCGCGCCGCTGATGAACTCGCGGCTGAACTCGATCGCCGCCAACAGCTCGTCGCCCAGACACAATCGGGCGACGATCGCCGCCGCATACACGCAGCCCGAGCCGTGCAGACGCCCCGAATCGACGCGATCGGCGCCAAATTCCACAAAACCCGAGCCGTCGTAATAGAAATCACGCACGATTTTTTCCAGATGCCCGCCCTTGATCAGCACGTTCCTCGCGCCAAAATCAAAGATCCGCTTGGCGGCGTCTTTCATCGACGTTGGCCCCTCGACGGTGCGCCCGGTGAGCTTGGCCGCCTCGTGGCGATTTGGCATGACCAAAAAAGCCTTGTCCATGAGCCGCTCACGAAGCGCCTTGCAGGCATCGTCGGGCAGCAATTGCTCGCCATGCTTGGAGATCATCACCGGATCGACGACGAGCTTGTCGATCGGATGCTCCTCGAGCAGCTCGGCGACGATGCCAATCGTGGTGTTGCTGCCCATCGCCCCGGTCTTTGCCGCCCAGGGGCGCAGATCGGTCATCACGGCGTTGTACTGCGCGCGCAAGATCTGCTCGTCGAGCACGCAGATCTCGCTGACACCCACGGTGTTTTGCGCCGTGATCATGGTCAAGACGCTCGTGCCAAAAACCTCGAGCGCAGCAAAGGTCTTGAGATCGGCCTGGATGCCGGCGCCACCGCCGCTGTCGCTGCCCGCGATCGTCAAAGCGATCGGAAACGCCGCGTCGTAGTCGCGCGCGAGCTTGGGTTTTTCAAAGAAACTGAAAATATCGCTCATGCCTTCACCTGGGCGCCGGTCAATCCAAAGCGACGCTCGCGTCGGCCAAAGCTGCCAAACGCCTCCAACAGGTGGGCCTCGTCAAAGTCCGGCCACAAGACGTCCGTGACGTAGATCTCGGCGTAGGCCAGCTGCCAGAGCAGGAAATTGCTGATGCGAAACTCGCCGCTGGTGCGAATGACCAGGTCTGGATCGGGCTGGCCCGCCGTGTACAAGTGCGAGGAGAACAGCGCCTCGTCTACGTCGCTGGCCTTGAACTCGCCGGCCTCCACGCGGGCACAGAGCGCACGCGTTGCGCCCAAAATCTCCTCACGCCCGCCGTAGCTGACTGCCACCTGCAAGACCATCTTGGCGCCCGGCGCCGTGGCCTCCTCGAGCTGCACGATCGCCGCTTGCAGCTTGTCACTGAGCCGCGTGCGATCGCCGATAATGCGAATCGCCACGTTGTTGTCCATGAGCAGCTTGCGCTCTTTTTTGATGTACAGATCGAAGAGCGTCATCAGCCCCGAGACCTCGTCGACCGGGCGCTGCCAGTTCTGTGAGCTAAACGCATAGATCGTCAAGACCTCGACGCCCAGATAACGACACGACTCGACGGTGCGCCGAACGGCGTTTGCCCCCTCGTGGTGGCCGCGCAACCGGTTCATACCCCGGCTGGTCGCCCAACGGCCGTTGCCGTCCATGATGATCGCCACATGGCGCGGGATGGGCCCGTCAAAGGCGGCCAACAGCGTCTCATTGACCGAGAGATTGAGCTTGGGTGATGTCGTATTCTGGGTCATTTCAAATGAGCTCGTGTGCGCTGTTCGTGGATAAACAACCAGTCGCATCGCATGTATCATGCCCGAGCGCCATTGGCCATTTGATGCTCAAATTGGCATCTTATTGGCGAGTTGTGTATGGTTCGTGCTTGAAATCACGCAAGCTCCCCCACGCGCGATGCGCCCCGGCCCCAAAAGGGTAAAGCAATGAGCGATTCTCTGCCTGAGCAGCCCCAAGAACCCGTCAAATCCAACATGGTTCGCATCCTGATTGCCTGCGGCGTCAGTTTTGTGGGCGTCGCTCTGGTCGGCGCGATTCTCGTCGTGCCGCGCATCGACGATCTGAGCAAGCTGGTCAATGGAAGCCAGCTCACCTCGAACTTGAACGGCGCGCGCGGCGGCGCAAATCGCGCGGGCTCCGGTGCAGCAGCCTCGCGCTCGGAGAGTGGCGAAGCCGCGCCGGCCGAGATGGCCAGCTACGAAGGGCCTTCGAGCTCTTATGTCGAAGAGGGCGCGGACTCCAAGGTGCTCCAGTTCGGCTTTGGCAGCGGCGACGACTCCGAGGCCGACCAAAACGCCCCGCGCTTGATCTCCAACGACACCGTGCAATACGTCGTCTCCCAGAACCAAAACGAGCTGATCGGCTGCTACGGTGAGGCCCTGCAAGACGACGAGACGCTCGCGGGCAAGGTCGACTTCGAGTTCGCCATCGCGCCCGATGGCCACGTCGCCATGGTCAAGGTGGTGCGCTCGACGCTGCGCTCCAAATCCGCCGAGGATTGCTTCGTGCAAAAGGCCCGCCACTGGAAGTTTCCGCGCACCAACCAGGACATCCTCACCCGCTTTGAAACCGACTTCACGTTTGCGACCCAATGAACAAGCGTTGTCTGTTGTTGCTCGCGCTGACCTTCACAGTCGGCTGCGCTGACGACACTCTTGGCACGGATCCAACCGCTGACGCGCCAGCCATCGCAGCCGATGTTGCCAACGACGCCGAGCTTGCAACCAGCGACGCCGACGACATCAGCTCGCCAGATCTGGGCGATTGGACCGATCTGGGCGCCGACGTCGATTACATCGACGCCGACACTGGCCCAACAATCCCGCTCGGCCCACCCAAGCTCCTGCTCACGATCAACGAGGTGCCCGATTACATGAACGGCGCCATCGCCTACACGACCACGGCCTCGGGCGGCCAGGAGCATGCGTTTCGCCTGCGCGTCAACCGCAACAACTTCACGCTCGACGCGATCCTTGCCAACGACAGCGGGCCGGTCGACTGGGACAGCCTCATGGTCGCGTGCAACGCACCGCTTGACGCCTCGCTGACGGGCTTCTCAGCGCATCCGACCGCGCACCGGCACCGGCGCCTGGTATTCTCCAGCGCCAACGCCCCCGAGCGCTTTGAGGACGTGCGCTGCACGGCACAGATATCGGGCCCTGCAGGCCAGGCCGAGAGCGCCGTCAGCTTCGACGCCGACGACCTCGCCACGCACCTCGATCCCTTCATTGAGCCCGACGTCTGGCTCGTCGTGCTCTCACGCGACATCTTTACGACGCGCCTTGCACACTACCCAAACAACGTCACCTATCTCGACGCCGAGTACACCCCACAAGGCAGCGGCCTGGCGGACTTCGACGAGCTCTTCACCGTGCTGGGCTTTTTCGCCGAGGAGGCTCCTGAGGTCGCAGCCTGGACGCGCGCCTGGTTTCTCAATGTGATCCGCACCGAGACCTTTCGCATGTTTGGTCTGAGCGACACGGGTGAGCGCAACTCCGAGAGCGCGCCGATTCGCATCTACTTCGAAGGCGACGAAGGCGCGCCCAACAAGGACGACTGGGCGCTGGGCGATTTCTCGATGATCGCGCTCGGCGGCGACTACCGCCAGGGCGACGAGCCGGCCTTTGGGCGCGCCTGGATCGACACGAACAATCAGCGCCACGAGGACAACACACCCCACGGCCTGGGCGTCTTCACCACGGCCATGCTGCGCACACTGGTCGAGAGCAGCCTTGGCGCCGGACTGCTCGGCCCCTTTTATCCCGAGCGCGGCCAACCCTTTGGCACGGTTGCCGGTGAGGAGCGCGTGCTCGACCCGGACTTCGATCTGGCGGCCGGCGACACGATCGCCGGGCGCCGCTTCTCGGTGCTGCGCCTCGCCATCGAAAAAGGCGGCCTGGCGATCGCCGCCGTGCTGGCCCACGAGATCGGCCACTCGCTTGGCCTCGTCGCCCCCGGCTCACCACCGATCGGACTGTTCGCCGGAATGCCCGGTTTGAGCTTCACCCAAACCGACATCGATGATGCCCACATCGACACCCCCGGCCTCAACATCATGCAGTCCGGAGCTTCCTTCAACATGGCCGAAGCGCTCGGCGCCACGCCACGCTTCAACGCGCTGAACATGGCTTATCTGCGCCGCCGGCTCATCGTAGGCAATGAATAGGCAAGCTCAGACCGCGCGCTGTTTCATCAGGAGCAAAGCGCGTATGGGGAATTTCCCTTCACGTCGACCTTTTTTAAAGGGTGCGCCGGGTAGTTTTGTAAACGTTCGTCCCCATATACGCGCACTTTTTAACACTGAAACTTTTTGCTCATTGCTTCCACCGACGCTGCGTTTACCCTTGCCTCATCCTTGGAGCAGGCGAGGCAACTGGGCAAAAACAAAGGCACATCAATGAACAAAGTCATTCTGATTGTCGAAGACGAGTCCGATCTTCGCCAAACCCTTGCACGAACGCTCGAGTTAGAAGGCTACGACGTGATCGAGGCCGCCAACGGCGACGAAGCGATCGATAAGCTGCGCCAAAAAGAGCGTCAACGCCCGAACATGATCCTCATGGATCTGATGATGCCCGGCATGGACGGATGGAGCCTTCGCGCCGAGCTGCTGCGCGATCCGCTGCTCGCCCAGATCCCCGTGGTCGTCGTCTCCGGCGGCTCTAATGTGCCTCGGGTGGCCAAGTCCATGCGCGCCACTGCCTATCTGGAAAAACCCTTCACCATGGAGACCTTCGTCAAGACCGTGCAGGACAATTGGCTCGAAGACGCCGATCAAGCGGCCCATGACGCGGCCGTGATCGAGACGATGTCAGGCGTGGTCCACCGCCTGGCCGACCTGATCGAATCCCTGCTCCAACAAGCGCCGATCGTCGACGATCGGCTCATGGCAACGATTGAGCCTTTCGATCTGGCCGCCCTGGCTCTCGAGCTCGTCGAGGTCCATCGCCCTCTGGCCGAGAAAAACGACGTCGAGCTGCGCGTGATCGCAACCGAGGAGCTGCCCTTGTTGCCCGGCGACCGAGAGCTGGTTCGCCTGATCATCGACAATTTGATCCGTGGCGCCGTCAACCTGATGAACGGAGGCACCGTCGAGCTCGCCGTCTACCACGACCACGACGCCCACCGCCTGGGCGTTCGCAATGTCGGCGGCCATCCGATCAACGTCAGCGAGCCGCTCACCACCTCCGAGGCCCAAAACGCATCGGAGCCGATCACCTCCCTGTCCGAGCGCCGAACCGCGCCGGGCGTAGGCCTGGGTTTGTCGCTCGTGCGCGAGATTTTGGCTTCGGTCAACGGCCGCCTCGAGCTGCAAACCGATCTCGAGGGCGGCAACACCTTCGTCTTGGTGTTGCCCGAGCTCACCGCCAAGCAGTGGGCCAAAGCCAACTAGGCCCTATTGGCCGCGCTTGGACCACACCAGCAAATAGCGGTCATCGAGCTCTTCGAGCTCCCAGGCCGAGACGTCATCCTCGCTGATCACGCCTCGGCCCTGAACCGAGATGCCCGCCGTATGCACCGTCTGCGCATCGCCCGAGACCAGCGGATGCCACCAGGCAAGCCCCTGATCGTTGGCCAGGCGCCGGTAGGCGCAGCTCGCCGGCAAGAAATCCATCGTCACGACTTTTTCGGGGCTCAGCACGATACAATCGCTGACATGAGCCAGCCTGTTCGAGTAATTGGAGCAGCGGCACGTGGCGATATCGAACAGCCGGCAGGCGATGCGGCTCTCGACCACCTCGGCGGTGTCCTCGTACTCGAATTTGCGAAGACAGCAGCGCCCGCAGCCGTCGCACAGCGACTCCCACTCGGCGCGCGTCATCTGCTCGAGCGTCTTTCGCTCCCAGAATGGGCGTTGATCTTCCATCGAATTCCCGGCGTTCTTTACGCGGCTCTGGCTTGAATGTAAGACACTGCGCGCATCGCTGTCCTTAAGGCTGAATCGCCTCGAGGAGCAGCCAGCGCTCGCTCGTAACGTAGATCGGCACGGCAATCGCCATCGGCAGATCGTGGCTGGTCGGGCGCTCGACGAGCGGCGTGCCGGCAGCCTCACCGACCAGCGTCGCCGCGATGTCACCGTGGGTGACGACGATTACGTTGCGCGACCTGTAATCGCTGAGCAGCCCGCCCACGAGCCCCAGCGCCCGTCCTCGTCCGTCGGCCAGCGACTCGCCACCGACCGGGCGCACGTCTTCGCCGCGCGCGAGCTGCTCGAGGCGAATCTTCCAGGTCATCGGCTCGCCACCCTCGGTGGTGCCGTCGACGAGATAGGCGAGCTGAGGATCGATGAGCGGCGCCACCTCGAGGCCCAGGCTCTCGCTGAGCGCCTCGGCCGTCTGGCGCGCCCGACCAGCCGGCGAGCTGATCACGGCGACGATTTCGTGGGCGCGCAACAGCTCGCCGAGCGCCTTCGCATCGGCCAGGCCCTGGGGTGTCAAGCTGTCGAGCTCTTGCTCGGTCATCGACTCAGGATGATCGACGTTCTTCCAGGCCTGAGCGTGGCGCACGACAAAGACGCGCACGTAGATCACCGGCACGAGCGCCGAGATCTCTTCGCCCTCCGAGGCTGGCGTGCGACAGCCGATGGCAAACGAGGCGCCAATGAGCGCGAACAACAGAAACACCATGCGGATTTTCATCTAAACTTCGCCTTTTTGAGAGTACCACTGGCCGTCTACGAGCATCATGCGTGTGACCCCGTCGTCAACTGGCGTCGCCAGTACGTAATCAGGATCCTCGCTTGGAAATTGCCTATCGCCCGGCAGCAACAAGGCAACGCTGCCGTCCTGCTCGACAAAATGCGGCAGGATGGTCGGTGGATCGTGGGTCTTGGCAAAGGCCAACGCCGCCTGCGCGCTCGCAAAGCGTGCCAGCTGCTCCAGCGTGCGAAGCGTCGGTGGCGCGAGCAATAGCGCGCCGGCGCGGTACTGCTCGATCGCCTCGAGCGGGCGAACCCAGAGACTGTCGGTGGTCTCGACGGCGTCGTGTAGGGGGTGCTGATTGGCCGGCGCCAGCGCGACGAAAAAGCGCGTATCAAAGCGTCGGTGCTCGAGATAGGGCGTGATCCAATGGGCGAAATAGCCCACGCGGTCGAGCGGAATCACCAGATCTTCTCGCCGGGCAAGCTCGCTCAACGAGAGCTCACCGCCAATGAGCGCCTTGCGGTAGGCCCCAAAGCGCGCAGCGACCGCCACGTCGCTGGTCAGATCGACGAGCTCTCCGCTTGTGGCCGAGCAGGCCAACAAGATGCCCGCCTCCTCAAAAGTCTCCCGCACGCCAGCCAAGAACAGCCCCAGCCCCTTGAATCCATCGATGTCTTCGCGAAGGCGCCCGCAGGCCTCCTCGGCGCCGATGCCACGAACGCGCTCGGCGGCGACCGCGCTGCAATCACCCTCGTCGAGCTTGCCCCCGGGATAGACGTAGGCGTTGGCCATAAAGCCGCTCTTGTGATGGCGGCGCACCATGAACACTTCGAAGCCCTCGTCGGCCTCGCGCAGCACCATGATGGTGGCTGCATCGATCAGGGCCGGCTCACTTCTTTTTGGGCTCATGGGCCTCTTGCGTGTGAACGGGTTTCTCCTCGAGCTTCTTGTCGTCGAGGTTGAGCGAGGCTTGGTCGAGCTTTGGATACTCGTCGCCGACCACGGCCTTCATGCTCTTGCCCGGGGTCACGATGATCTTGTTGACCAGCGCCCATACATAAAAAGCCACGAGCACGATGATCAGCAGCGTGAAGAACAGACCGATGTAATTGAGCGGTGTTGCGACCATACCGGACATAAACAACTCCTCTCGAGCAAAGGGCTGATCAGCAACCAGCACCAAATCCACAGCGTTTTACAGACGCGGCGTAATCTTCCAAGAATTGAGCACGTATGTCCACCCGGCAAGCGAATTGCCTCGTTGGATCAAAACAGATCCGGAAACAGCGCCAGCGCCACAAAGGTGCCGATCGTGCTGCCAACGTTGGCGAACACCAGGATCAACACGACGCGCGCCAGGCGATTTTTCCACCATCCCGAGAGCCGTGTAATATCGTCGCCGACCTTCTCGATCTCGCGAATATTCGGCGGCGCAACGAAGATCTGGACCGCCGCGCCGACCATGCCGGCGCCGACGATCGGATTGAGTGAGACGATCGGTGCGGCGATCGCCACGGCGATCACGGTCCAAAAATGGCCGAAGGCGGCGATCGTCAACGCGCCGGCGCAGATCGCGTTGACCACGCCCCAGACAAGCATCGCGTCCTGGATTTTTTCTCGATCGCCCAGGGCAAATCCCACCACGAACAAGGTCACGATCGCCATCGAGATCGCCCACGGCAGCACGCGCGAGACCAGATGTTTGGCCGGCACCTGGCTGATCTTCACGAGCTCCTGGCGATCGAGCGGCGCCTGCAATCTTTGGCTGACGCCGTCGCGATGCGCCGGCCCCACGAGCGCCACGATGCGCTTTGCCCCGACGCTTGCGATCGTATGGGCCATGAACGTGTCACGCTCGTCGACCGCAACGCGCTTGGCCTGGGGCAGGCGCCGCTCCAAAGTTGCCACCGCGTCGCGTGCGAGCTGGCCGTCGTCGTCCTCGTCGCTGCCCGTGCCGGGCCGCGTCTTTTGCAGTGTGCCCAGCGTCAGCGTCAGCGCGAGCTTGGTCCGGCTCCAAAACGGCGTCTTTCGCCAGGCCCGAAGCGCCGTGGTCAACATCTCGCGATCCGCGAGCACCACCTGCGCGCCGATCGCGCGCGCCGCCTGCACCGCGGCCCACATCTCGTCGCCGGGCTCATGGCCGCTAAAGCGGCCCAGGCGTTTTTGAAAGATGCGAAGCGCCAGATGCGCCGACAAAAGCGGCATCTGCTTGTTGCGCATCACCTCCACCAGGTCGATCGACTCCCAGGCCTCCCGATTCTCCAACCAATCGAGCCTTTGCGCGTCGAGCTCGACACACACTGCTTCGGGTTGCTCCTCGGCAATGATCGCGCGAATCTCGGCCACCGACTCGTCGCACACATGGCGACACTCCAGCAGGAGAATTTCTCGATCTTCGACTACGATGCGTGTTTGGAAAATGCTCATACCCCGCACCATAGACCCGCCAAAATCAACCCGCAATCAAATCCTGATCATGATCGTGCCCTGCTGACAAACGCCGCCCTTTATTGTACGGTGCCAGCCGTCCATCCACGAAAGCCCTTCGAGAGGATCCCCGCATGACTGCCCGAATGTTTGCCGACCTGCACTGCCATCCGACATTCTATGCCTTCAACCGCATGCGCAACACGCCCGCCATGGAAGAATCCCCCGAGAGCTTTCATCCCTGGCACGAGCTGCCATCAGACATAGCAAGCCAGGAGATCGGCGGCCGCGCGAGGAATTACTCCCAGTGCAGCTTTGCTCGCATGGCCCGTGGCAACGTGCGTCTGGTCTTCATGTCCTTTACCCCGATCGAGCGCGGCTTCTTCGAAGGCAGCGCAAGCGGCGACGACCACGCCTTTAGCGCCGAGCTGCTGCGCCTGGTCTCCGGCGTCACGCTGGCGCGCAGCGCCCGCAAGCTCTTGGGCGGCAAGCCCCAGGAGGCCTTTCGCGAGGCCGGCCGCATCCTTCGAAACGACGGCCCCCTGCGCCAGCTCATCCAGTCGTTGTTCCTCAAATACAGCTTCAAGCGCGTTCGCTACATCCTCTCCGGCGAGTACGACTATTGGGACGAATTCTTGCGCGAATACGCTTTTCTGTGCACCCGCGATGGCGACACGGTACGCGTCGCCCTGGAGACGAGCGTTGAGACCTGCCTGGTCGAGGGCTGCTACCATCTGGTGGCCACGCCCGCGGCGCTCGAAGAGGTGATCGAGAAAAACGAGCGCGACATGGCCGTGCTGCTCACGATCGAGGGTGGCCATGTCTTCTCGATCGGACCGGACCAAAAGCCCGTCGCACCCGCGCTCATGTTCGAGCGCATTGCGCTGCTCAAGTCCTTACCCCACCCGATCTTCTTCATCACGATCGCCCATCACTTCGACAACGGCCTGTGCGGCCATGCCCACAGCCTGGTCGATGCCGCCGGCCACATCATGGACCAGAAGCCTCGCATGAATGAGGACTTCGAGCGCGACGGCGATCTCGGTGTTCGCGTCGTTCTCGAGCTGCTCGATCTCGACGAGAAGTTGGTCGACCAGGGCGGTCGTCGCATCCTGATCGACTCCAAGCATATGAGCGCCAGGACCAGAAAGTCCTTCTACGAGGAGATCGTCAAGCCCTACAACGAGCGCCACGGGGCACGCCCGGCCAAGGAGCGAAAACGCTACCCCAAGCTGCCCGTGATCTTCAGCCACGCTGGCTATTCGGGCGTGGCCACGCTCGACGAGCAGATCTCGGACGCCTTTCGCGAAAACGACCACTGGCACCGCAACCCCTACTACGCCTGGAACATCAACCTGAGCGACGAGGACGTGCGCCTCGTCCACGACTCCGAAGGCCTCGTCGGCCTGTGCTTCGATCGACGCATCGCCGGCATCGCGCCTGGCGAGAAGGTTCCGCTCGAGACCTGGCCGCGCATCATGCTCAACCAGATCTTTGGCCTGGTCGACGTGATCATGCTCGACGAGCGCCTCAAGGCCGCCGATCGACGCACGATCTGGGATCGCATCTGCATTGGCTCGGACTACGATGGCATGATCGACCCGATCGCCATCTACCCCACGGCGATGAGCATGCCGCGCTTCTCCGACGATCTGCGCTCACTGCTCAACGAGTATCGCCACACACGCATGATCGAGCAGATCGGCGTCGACGTGCTGGTTGAAAAGATCGCCTGGCGAAACGCTTACGATTTCTCCAAGAAACATTTTCCCGCCGCGAGCACCGGCCTGGAGGATATTTGAACTGGCTGATGTTGCGCGGACTTGCCCGCGAGCAACGCCACTGGGGCAACTTCCCCGATCACTTCACCAGCGAGATCGCTGGCAGCAAGGTCCACCTGCTCGATCTGCCCGGCACCGGCACCGAGAACCATCGTCGGTGCCCCCAGGACGTCGCCCAGATCACCGACGATCTGCGCCAGCGCTGGTACGCACTCACCCTCGAGCATCCCGGCCCCTGGGGCCTGCTCGCTGTCTCGCTTGGCGGCATGGTCGCCATGCAATGGTGTGCTACCTACGCCAGCGACTTCGAGCGACTCGTGCTCGTCAACTCGAGCGCGAGCAACTTGAGCGCACCACACCGGCGCATGAACCTGCGCGTCGTCCCACAGGTCGCCCGCGCCCTGGTCGACAAAGACGCCGTCTCCCGCGAGCGCCGCATCCTGAGCATCACCACGCGCATGCTCACCGACCATGAGCGCGTGGCCACCGAGTGGGCCACCTACCTCACCGAGCGCCCGATCAGCCGCAAAACGGCGATCTCCCAGATCCTCGCTGCCGCGTGCTTTCGTGCCCCGGCCAAGATCACCACGCCGCTGCTCGTGCTGGCCGGCGCCCACGATCCGCTCGCGGACCCGATGTGCGGCTTTCGACTCTCACGACATTTCCAGGCGCCGCTGCACGTTCATCCCTCCGCCGGCCACGACCTCTCGCTCGACGACCCGGGCTGGTTGGCCAAACAGGTAAAAACCTGGATCGGATGATTCAATGGGCATCGCCTTCGAAAAACTTACGCCGCCACGCTTTGGCGGCGAGATACCCGAGCCCGTGAGCCGCGGGCCGTGCGTGCTCGGCCCCGGCTGCGTGATCGATCCGCCCATCGTGCTCTCGCCGATGGCGGCGGTGACCAACCCGCCGTTTCGCGCAATCTGTCGCGAGCTCGGCGCCGGCATGGTCGTCACCGAGATGGTCAACGCCGTGCAGTTGGCCAACGGCTGTCAGCGAACGCTCGAGTTGGTCGATCTGCGCCCCGGCGAGCGCCCCGTCGGCGTGCAGCTCTTCGGCTGTGATCCCGGCGCGCTGGCCGCCGCCGCCCAGGTGGCCCAGGAGCTCGGCGCCGCATCGGTCGATCTCAACATGGGCTGCCCCATGCGCAAGATCGTCACCAGCGGCCAGGGCGCCGCCCTGCTTCGCCAGCCCAAGCTCGTCTATGAGATCTTTCGCGCGATGAGCGACGCGGTCGATATCCCCGTCACCGGCAAGACCCGCGCCGGCTGGGAGCAGACCGACGCGATCGACATCGCCCACGCCATGGCCGACGCCGGCGCGGCGGCGATCACCATCCACGGCCGCACCCGCAGCGCGATGTACGACGGCCACGTCGATCTGGCGATCATCCGCGAGCTCAAACGCGCCGTCGACATCAAGGTGATCGGCAACGGCGACGTCTGCGACTATGTCAGCGCCCGCCGCATGTTCGCCGTCACCGGCTGCGACGCCATCATGGTCGCCCGCGGCTGCCTCGGAAACCCCTGGGTCTTTCGCGAGCTCGCCGCAGACCTGCGCGGCGAGCCCGTCCCCCAATCACCCACACCCACCGAAAAGGCCCAACTTCTGGCCAACCACCTCGCCCTCTACGTCGAAACCTTCGGCGAAGCCCGAACCTGCCTCGAGATCCGAAAGCATCTGCTCTGGTACTTTCGCGGCACGCCGGCCGAAAAAATTCTCCGCGCCCGCATGCGCGACATGACAAGCACCACCCACGTCGAAGAAGCAATCGCCGCCGCCATGGCCGCAGAACCCCTCCCCACGCCGTAGGCGAAGGGGAGGTGGCTCGAAGAGCCGGTGGGGAGCCTTTGACGTGCGAATCGTCAAGCAACGACGCCGAAGGAAATCGGTCAGGTACCGACATTTTTTTGAATCGAGTCCAAGCGGCGCTGGTCAGTTACCGACATTTTCTGACTCGGGTCTCAAATGGGTCGGTCAGTTACCGACATTTTCTGACTCACATGTTATCGGAGTCGGTCAGTTACCGACATTTTCTTGACTCACATGTTATCGGAATCGGTCAGGTACCGACTTTTTCTTGACTTGAGTCCAAGCGGCGTCGGTCGTCTTGTCCGCATCCTTTGGGGTCAACACGTCACCGCGAGGCACGTGTGGCGCGAACATCTCGACCTGCGGTTGCGTATCGAGCCTTAGAACGGGCCGCACGATCGGAGTCTTAGGAGTCTCTGGAGTAATTGGCGTCATGGGTTTCACATCAATTAAAGTCAAAAAGAACGCACGCATCAGGTCTGGAAATATACGCAATGCCTGATCGTAAAACGATCCAGAACGTCTTTAAATCGATGAATTGAACGAATCTTTTTGGCGCGAAGCTTATTTTGGGCCAATCTCCCCCCTTTTACGACAGCCTCTGCCAGCCT
>JACCWM010000104.1 GCA_013697635.1 Lujinxingiaceae bacterium
CGATGAGGGCGCGGCCAAAGCCGAGCCGACCAGCGCGCCGGCGCGCTCGTCGCTTGGTTCGCGGCTGCAGATGACACTTCGCGCCGGCGGTGTCGGCAACCCGCGGCGCAACGCCCGCGTCGACGCGGCGTTTCAGAGCAGCGCGGCCAAGATGGCCCGCGAGAGCAGCGAGCCTCGGGCGACGGCAAATGCCGAGGACGTCGTGCCAGACGCGCAACGTGGCGAGGTTCGCGCGGGCTCCTCTTTGGGATGGGACGTCAAACTTGGGCTAGGCGGCATCCGCGAGATCGAGTTTTTCGTGCAGGCCCTGCAGCTTGTCCACTGTGGCACGCGGCCCGGCCTGCGGGTGCGCAGCACGCTCGACGCCCTCGATCGCCTGCTCTATGCGGGACTGTTGAGCCATGATGACCATGCCAATCTGGCCGACGCCTACGATCTGTTTCGACGCATCGAGCATCGCGTGCAAATGGAGCACGACCGACAGGGCCATCGCTTGCCCGTTGACGACGCCGGCTTTCAAGCGCTGTCCGCGCGCATGGCGATCGCGCCCGAGCGGCTTCGCCTCGAGATTGCCCGCCACCGCGAGGTGGTCTCGTCGATGTTCGGGCGCTTGTTTCACGACTCCGAGCGCATCGCCGATCAACCCACGGTGCGCGAGATGCGACCGGCCGAGCTCACGACCGTGCTCGCCGCTCAGCCTCAACAACTCCACGAGCCTGCGATCCTCGATGCCTTGACTCGCCTTGGCTTTGGTCGCCCGCGCCAGGTCGCCGGCCAGCTGCTGGTCCTTCGCGAGAAACCCTACGGCCCCTTCGCGCTCTCCTCGCGCCTGCAACAGGGCGAGCTTGCCATCTACTTGATGGAGGCCTGTGCCTCGGCGCCCAATCCCGACCAGGCCTTCAGCTTTCTGGCGCGCCTGTTCACCAGTGTGGGCGATCAGCCGGCCTTCTACCGCATGCTCTTCGAGAATCCCCACGCGGCGCGCCTGCTCTTGCATGTATTCGGCTCGAGCCAACTGCTGGCCAACATCTTGCTGCGCGAGCCGGAGGTGTTCGAGCGGCTCGTGGGCGTGGGCACAGCCTCGATCTGGCGCGAGCGCGCGGAGATCGGCGACGATCTGGCCAGACGCCTGCGCGGCGTCGACGATCCCGATCGCCGCCTCGGCCGCATTCGCCGCTTCCAGCAAGAGGAGACGCTGCGCATCGCGCTGCACGAGATCGCCGGAGCCAGCACGATTGACCAGACCACGCGCCAGCTTGCCTTCGTGGCCGAGATCGTCATTGAGGCGGCGCTCTTCGAGGTCGTCGCAGGCTTGAATCATCGCCTGCTCAACGGCGCGACGCGTGAGCGCCTGCGCAGCGATCAGATCCCGCTGGCCGTGCTGGGCATGGGCAAGCTCGGCGGCCAGGAGTTCGGCTTTGGCAGCGACCTGGACATGATCTTCATCTACGAGGCCGACGCCGCGCTCGGACTCGATCACGAGTTTTTCACGCGCCTGGCCCAGCGCCTGATTCGCGCGCTTTCAACGGCAAGCGACGTCGGACGCCTCTACGAGGTCGACATGCGCCTTCGGCCCTCCGGTGCGCAGGGCACGCTGGTCGTCAGCCTCGAGGCATTTTGCGCCTACTACGGTGAGCGCGCCGACCTGTGGGAGCGCCAGGCGCTGATCAAGGCTCGCCCGCTCACAGGCAACGCCGCACTTCGCCGCGCGATCTTGGAGGCGCGCTACGAATTTGCTTTTGCCCGCGCCCTGCCAAAGGGCGTTGCCCGACGCATGGCCCAGGTGCGATCCCAGATGCACGAGGCCGCCGGCTCGGCGACAGACGATGTGATCGACGTCAAAATGAGCGCCGGAGGCCTGGTGGATATCGAGTTTCTCACCCAATATCTGCAGCTTCGTTTTGCCGGCGCCGTGAGCGGTGAGGGCGCCGAGACCAACGGGGAGCCGCAGCGTGGCGCCACCAGCCAGAACACCCTGTGGGCGCTCGAAGGCCTGGCGACGATTAAAGCGCTTGCCACAGCCTTTCCCGCGCTCAATTTAGTGAGCCTTCAACGCGACTATCGCTACTTGCGTCGTGTTGAAGCGCGTCTGCGCATGAGCGACGATCGCGCCGACAGCGCGCTGCCCACCGACACCGATGAGCTACGTATTCTTGCACGCCGGCTGGGCTTTCAAGGAGAGGAGGCCGGGCGCCAGCTTCACCATGAGCTGGGCCAACTGCAGCAACGTGTCAGCACGGCATTTTTCCTGATTTTCAACTACGGATCGGCTGCCCACAGCTAAATTATGTTTGCTCTAACCGCTCTTTCGTTGCGCTTCAAGGTATGGTAGGCCCATTACCAACGCGCGTCGCTCAATCACGTCTTCGTGAACTTTGACGACATGGCGCTGAGAGTCGAATCGAAAAAGGAGAACACGTGGCGATCACGGCGGACAAAATCTGGATGGATGGTGAGTTGGTAGCCTTTGCGGATGCCAAGATTCACGTCCTCTCCCATACACTGCATTACGGGCTTGGCGCATTTGAAGGAATCCGCTGTTACCAACGCGCGGATGGCCGACGTGCTATCTTCCGGCTCTCCGAGCATATCAAGCGCCTCTTCGAGACCAGCCACATCGCCACGATTGACGTGCCCTGGAAGGCGGCCGAGCTCGAGAACGCCTGCGCCGAGACGGTGCGCGCCAACGGCTTTCAAAGCTGCTACATCCGCCCGGTCGTTTTTTTGGGCCACGGCGAGATGGGCCTCGGTGCACTGAGTAACAAGGTGCGCGTGGCGATCATTGCCTGGGCCTGGGACTCTTATCTGGGCGAAGAAGGCATCCGTGACGGCATTCGCGCCAAGGTCTCGAGCTTCAACCGCCACAGCGTCAACTCCTCGATGGTCAAGGGCAAGATCAATGGCCAGTACGTCAACAGCATCCTCGCCAAGCGCGAGGTGATGGCCATGGGTTATAAAGAGGCGATCATGCTCGATGGCGAGGGCTACGTCTCGGAGGCCTCCGGCGAGAACATCTTCGTCGTCAAGGACGGCGAGATCTATACCACGCCCCAGGGCAGCTCGATCTTGAGCGGCATCACCCGCCATACGATCTTGACGCTGGCCCGAGAGCGCGGCTACTCGATCACCGAGCAGCGCTTTACGCGCGACGTCATGTATGTCGCCGACGAGGTGTTCATGACCGGCACCGCCGCCGAGCTCACGCCCGTGCGCGAGGTCGACAACCGCACCATTGGTACGGGCAAGCCCGGCCCGATCACCACGGAGTTGCAAACGGCCTACTTCGATCAGGTCAAGGGCAGCGCCATGGATCATCTCGAGTGGCTCACCTTCGTCGAGTAGCCCTTCGGACATCTTGTGTTGGGCAATTCGCTCACAACCCTAGCCCGGGGGCAACACGCTGCTTGAAATGTCTGCGTAATTCGCTAATGTTCGGGCCTGAACCGACAAGTGCGCCAGCTATTGCCTCGAAGCAAATGACTCCATTCACACGAGAGATTTCATGACGATGAACACCAACAAGATTGTCGAGATTCTGGGCGATGACGCGAACCTCTTGGAGTACAAGGCCCAGGGCATCCCCAAGGAGCGCCTGCACCTTCCGGGTCCAGACTTCGTCGATCGCATCTACAGCCAGAGCGACCGCTCGCCCAGAGTGCTGCGCAACCTGCAGGCGCTCTTTGGCCATGGCCGACTTGCGAACACGGGTTTCATCTCGATTCTGCCCGTCGATCAAGGCATCGAGCATTCGGCCGCCGCCTCGTTTACTGGCAACATCGATTACTTCGACCCGGCCAACATCGTCGAGCTGGCGATCGAGGGCGGCTGCAGCGCGGTCGCCTCGACCTTCGGCGTGCTCGGCATGGTGGCGCGCAAGTACGCCCACAAGATTCCCTTCGTCGTCAAAATCAATCACAACGAGCTGCTCAGCTATCCCAACAAGGCCGATCAGATCATGTTCGGCACCGTCGAGCAGGCCTTCGACATGGGCGCGGTCGCCGTTGGCGCCACGGTCTACTTCGGCTCGCCGGAATCTGGCCGACAGATCATCGAAGTGGCCGAAGCCTTCGCCCGCGCCCACGAGCTCGGCATGGCGACCATTCTCTGGTGCTATACGCGCAACGACGCATTCAAGACCGGTGGCGTCGACTACCACACCTCGGCAGATCTGACCGGCCAGGCCAACCACCTGGGCGTCACGATCCACGCCGACATCATCAAACAAAAGATGCCCACCAACAACGGTGGCTTCAAAGCGGTCAAGCACGCCGATGGGTCGGCCTTCGGGCGCACCAGCGACAAGGTCTACAGCGAGCTGACCAGCGACAATCCGATCGAGCTGACCCGCTTCCAGTTGGCTAACTGCTACATGGGCCGCTGCGGCCTGATTAACAGCGGTGGCGCCTCCGGTGCAAGTGATCTCAAGGAGGCCGTGTTGACCGCCGTGATCAACAAGCGCGCTGGCGGTACCGGGCTCATTCTGGGACGCAAGGCATTTCAGCGCCCCAGACAGGAAGGTGTCGAGATCCTCAACGCCGTCCAAGACGTTTATCTCAACCAGGAAATCACGGTCGCCTGAGGCTGTGCAGCAATGCCGAGAGCAGGGCATTTAATTGAGGGCATTTACTTATGCGCAAAACAAAAGCAATAGGAATGGGTCTGGCCCTTGGCCTTGGCCTCTCGTTCTCGGCATGCTCACCGGCACACCTGATCGACCGCGCGATCGGTCGCAGCGTCGACAGCGCGGCCAACCGCGTGGGCCAGCGCATGGGCGATGCAATCGCCGGTCATCTCTTGTCCAACCTCACCCCCGAGCTGATGCGCGCCTATTCGATGGGCCTGTTTCAAATGCTCTTCTATCATGGCGGCTACAACTTCCAGTTTGCCCAATACCAGCCCGGTGAGTTCACGCGTTGGGATGCCAAGGGCGTCGAGCAAGGCGAGTGGTTTGAGAAGGCGCTGCTCGTGCGCAACGCGGACGGCTCGGAGTGGTGGCGCGTCGAATCACGCGCCAAAGACGACAATGGCAAGCAAGTCGAGTTGGTGATCGAGGCGCTCTTTGCCCCGGCCGGCGAGGACGGCAGTCGCCGCGTGCGCCGCATGCGTGCCAAGTACCCCGACGAGCGCGAAGCCAAGGAAGTGCCCATAACCGAGAAAGATGCCAACGCCTGGGTACTTCACACCCAACACTCTTTGACGCCAGAGAGTATCGAAGGCCTCAAGGTTGCGACGGTCAACCTCGAAACGCCGGCGGGCACGTTCAAGACCGATCACCTGCAGTCGGGCAACGCCGGCCACGGCGCGCTCAACTGGTGGATCGTCGAGCGTGAGGTTCCTGGCCGCGTGGTCAAATACAGCCAGGAGAGCGTCGATCTCGACGCCGACGGCAACCCCAAGAGCCGTGAGACCGTCTACCAGGTGACCCTGCTCAAACACGGCAACGATGCGACCGCCTCCAAGCTGGGTGCTTTCTAAAGGGCGCGTTGTCCCGTGCTTGACTGCACGCGTGGGGTGACTATGGATTGCGCCGTAAGTTTTAATTATTCGAATAGCATTGGAGAGCGACTGCCATGTCCTTCCTCGTAGCAACAGACCTCTCTGAAAATTCGCGCGGAGCGCTGCGTTTTGCAGCCGACGTCGCTCGCCGCACCTCGGGCGAACTCGTCGTCATGCATGTGGTCGACATCGCCGCGAGTGACAACTCCTGGCGCATTCTGGTGGAGGCACCCGACGAGCTCGAGCGCTCTGCGGTTCTTCAAGCGCGTGAAGATCTCGAGGCATTCTTCGAGGCGGCAGTCGAGCCGGCACTTCGTCCCGAGCGTGTGCGCTTTACCGTCGAGCTTGGCAACCCGATCGACCAGATTTTGGACGTCGCCGAAGCGCTACAGCCAAGCCTTGTCGTGGCTGGAACGCGCGGCGCAAGCCGGCTGCAAGAGTTGCTGCTCGGCAGCACGGCCAATCGCCTGGTGCGCCAGTCCAGCTCACCGGTTGCGCTCATACCTCCCTCACAACATCACGGTGAAATTCGCACGATCGTCGCGCCGATGGACTTCTCCGATGCCAGCCTCGAGAGTCTGCGCTTTGGCGCCGCGCTCGCGCGCCGCCACGGCGCCGCGCTTCGCATCATGCACGCCTTTGTCTTGCCGGAGCTGAGCGCGCTGCAAACATCGGTGGCCAACGTCTCCATCCAGCTGCAACAGGTCAGCGCCGGCAAAGCCCAGCAGATCAAGGAGTATTGTTCGGTGGTCGACTTGGAAGGCATCGATCACACGATCACCATTTTGCAGGAGCCGCCGCATCTGGCCATTGTCGACTTCGCACGCGACGAGAAGGCCGACGTGATCTGTATGGGCTCGCATGGACGACGTGGCTGGGCCCGGTTTTTCCTGGGCAATACGGCCGAGCGCGTGCTCAATCATACCCCATGCGCCGTCATCACCGTGCGTCACATCGCCAAGGGCTAGCCTGCCCTCTAGCGCCCAAGCCAGACGAGCAGCACAGATGAGCGCCAGTTGAAGTAGATGGCCAGGATGAACACGGCCAAGGCCAGGGTGTTCACATAGGTGTTGCGCGTGTGCACCATGGGAGTTGGTGACCAATGCCTCAGCGCCGCGAGCAGCGCCAGGCCGAGCGCGAAATTGAGCGCCGATCGCCAAAGCTGCATGTGAAAAAGACTCCACGTATCCGAGAGCGCCATACTGCCCTGGATAAGACACCACGCCACGCCGCACAGTCCGACCATGATCAGGATCTCGCGCAGCACGAAGCGGCGGCCTCGGGCCAGAAGAGCCACGGTCAGTGTGACCCAGGGGCCCAGAAAAAAGCCTGAATAGAGAAGCAAGACCGGGGAGAAAGGCGCGACCACAGCCTTGGGTGTGGGCGTGCGTGTGCCCTCGAACGTGCGCGGGTCAAGGCCGGCCTGAAGACGGGCCTCGGCCCACTCGCGCTCAAGTTCGAGGGCATCGGTCTCGACTTTGTGGGAAGAGGAATTCATCGGACACGGCCTCGAGGCAAGGATGGAGCGGATCGCGCAAGCTGGCGCGTCATCCATCTTAGAGCGACAACGCCGCGCTGCCAATGTTCCGTGCTTGACGCCGTGTGCGGGCCGAACTAATGATTCGGGCGGTGTTTATTTCTGGCAGATCTTCCAACGACCGACGCAATGTTGCGCCGCACACGGACTACGGCCTGTGCTCGCGATACGTGCGCAATTGATGACCAACGTTTGGATTGAGTAGAACCATGGCAAAAGGTAGCGCAAAGAAAGAGCCCAAAGTCGTCGGGGAGAACAAAGCAAGCACCACGCCATTTACCCCCGCACGCCACGAAATCCCCTACGATCACCTGCTCGAAGCCAAGACCGACGCGCGCCTTGGAAAGCGCCTTCGCAAGGAGCTTGGCGACGATAAAATCGTCGCCATGTTCGGCGACATGGTGCGTCTTCGCCGCTTCGAGGAGCAAGCCGGTCGTGCCTACCAGCGACGCAAGATTCGGGGGTTTTGTCACCTCTACATCGGTCAGGAGGCGGTCGCCGTGGGAACGATGAGCGCGCTTGGCGAGGCCGACTCGATCGTGACGCACTACCGCGAGCACGGCCACGCCCTGGCGCGCGGCCTGAGCTCCAACGGGGTCATGGCCGAGCTCTTTGGCAAGGTCGATGGTTATGCGCGCGGCAAAGGCGGCTCGATGCACATCTTCGACGCCAGCCGCAACTTTTATGGCGGCTGGGGGATCGTCGGCGGACAGATAGCCCTTGGTGCCGGCGTGGCCTTTGCCAACAAGTACCGCGGTGAAAAGTCGGTCTGTGTCTGCTTTCTTGGCGAGGGCGCGATTCATCAGGGCATCGTGCATGAATCGTTGAACATGGCGGCCAAGTGGCGCCTGCCGCTGATCACGATCATCGAGAACAATCGCTACGCCATGGGCACCTCGATTGAGCGCATCAGCGCCGTGACCGATTTGACCAAGAAGGCCGTCGGCTATGACATGTTCGCCGAGAGCGTCGACGGCCAGGATGTCTTTTCGGTGCACGCCGCCGTCAAGGCCGCCGCCGATCGCGCGAACAATGAAGGGCGCCCGTCGTTTTTGGAGATGCGCACCTACCGCTACCGCGGCCACTCGATGACCGATCCGTCCGACTACCGCTCCAAAGAAGAGGTCGAGCAAGAGCAAGACCTGCGCGATCCGATCGTGCGCCTTCGCAACTGGATCGTCGCCAACAAGCTCAAGTCCCAAGACGAGCTCAACGCGATCGACGACGCCATGGATCGTGAGACCAAGGACGCCGTCGAGTTTGCCGACAAGTCCGAGTTCATCGATCCCTCCGAGCTCACCACCGACGTCTATGTCGAGTGGCCTTTTGACATTGAATAAGCCTGTCAGACGAGAAGAAAATGCGTGAATTAGCATACCGTGAAGCACTCAACGAAGCTCTGGCCGAAGAAATGGAGCGCGATGAGAACGTCTTTTTGATTGGCGAAGAGGTGGCCGAATACAACGGCGCCTACAAGGTCAGCAAAGGACTGCTCGAGCGCTTCGGCGCGCGCCGCGTCATCGATACGCCGATTGCCGAGGCCGGCTTTGCGGGCATCAGCATCGGTGCAGCGTTCACGGGCCTGCGCCCGGTCGTCGAGATGATGACCTTCAACTTCGCCATTTTGGCGCTCGATATGGTGGCCAACCACGCGGCCAAGGCGCGCTACATGTCGGCAGGCCAGCTCTCGTGTCCGATCGTCATCCGCGGTGCCGGTGGCGCCGGCGGCTCATTGGGCGCCCAGCACTCCCAATCGCTCGAAGCCCAGTACGTGCACATCCCCGGCCTCAAGGTGATGATGCCCTCGACCCCACACGACGCCAAGGGCATGCTCAAGACGGCCATTCGCGATCCGGACCCGGTGATCTTCATCGAGTCCGAAGTGCTTTACGGCATGAAAGGCGAGGTGCCCGAGGAGGAGTATCTGATCCCCATGGGCAAGGGCGACATCAAACGTGCGGGCAAAGACGTCACGCTGATCTCCTGGAGCCGCACGGTGCATACCTGCCTCGAAGCGAGCGCCAAGCTTGCCGAGGAGGGCATCGAGGCCGAGGTGCTCGACCTTCGCACGATTCGTCCGATCGACAAGGATCTGATCCGCGAGTCGGTCAAAAAGACCAACCGCGCGGTCGTCGTCGAGGAGGGCTGGCCCTGGGCCTCGGTGGGCGCGTCGGTGGCCGAGTTCGTCGCCCGCGATCTGTTCGACTGGCTTGACGCCCCGGTTGGTCGCGTCCACCAGCGTGACATCCCGATGCCCTACGCTTTCAACCTCGAGCCCCTCTCGCTGCCCAGCGTCGAGAAGATTGTCGAGGCCGCGCGCGCCGCTTGCTACCGCAAATGAATCTTTCCACGATGATTACGAGGAATCGATGGCTGAAGTGATGGAAATGTTGGCCCTGAGTCCTACCATGGAGGAAGGGACGCTGGCTGAGTGGCTCAAGAAGGAAGGCGACCGCGTCGAAGAAGGCGACATCATCGCCGAGGTGGAAACCGATAAAGCCACCATGGAAATGGAGTCGTTTTACGCAGGCACGATCCTCAAGTTGCTCGTCAAGCCGGGCAGTACGGTGCTCGTTGGCGACCCGCTGGTGATCATCGGCGAGCCTGGCGAGGATATCTCGGCGCTGCTCGGTGGCGGCGACAAAGCCTCCACGGGCGACGACGCCAAGGCGAAAACCGCGCCGGCTGCCCCATCGCGTGAGCCGGAGCGACGCGACGAGGCGGCAACCGACCGCGTCGCGGCTGGAAAAGAGAGCATCACCAAGACTCAAGAGAGCGCCCAACAAGCCGAAGCCGACCCAAAGCCGACAAGCGACGATGCGGACGGTGACGCTCGCCTCAAGGCAAGCCCGCTGGCGCGACGCATGGCCAAGGAGGCAGGCCTCGCCCTCGAGCAGCTCTCGGGCTCAGGGCCGCAGGGACGCATCGTCAAGACCGACATCGAGCAGGCCCTCTCCAAGCCCAAGGCCGCCGCTCCCAGAGCGGCTGCGTCGGCTGCGGGCGAGGTCGCGCGCCACGAACTCGGGCTGAGCCAGATGCGAAAGACCATCGCGCGAAGGCTCGTCCAGGTCTGGCAATCCACGCCGCACTTCTTTTTGACGATGGACATCGACATGGCGCCAGCCATGGCCCAGCGAAAACAGATCAACGATCAACTCGCCGCCGCCGGTGAGAGCTGGAAGGTCTCGGTCAACGATCTGATCATCAAGGCCTGCGCACTCGCGCTCGAGCGCTATCCAAAGATGAACGTCGCCTTTGAGGCCGATCAACTCTTTCAGTTCGACGAGATCAACATCGGCGTGGCTGTCGCGGTCGACGAGGGTCTGATCACGCCGACGATTCGAAACGCCCACGAGAAGAGCCTTCGCCAGATCGCGCGCGAGGCCAAAGAGCTCGCGCAGCGCGCTCGCGACAAGAAGCTCAAGCCCGAGGAGTACTCGAGCCACACCTTCTCGATCAGTAACCTGGGAATGTACGACATCGACAATTTTTTGGCCGTGCTCAATCCGCCAGATGCTGGAATCCTGGCCTGTGGATCGGTCCAACAGGTTGCCGTCGTTAAAGATGGCGAGATCACGATTGGCACGCGCATGAAGGTCACGCTGTCGTGCGACCACCGCGCGGTCGACGGCGCCGTCGGCGCGACCTTCCTCAAAGAGGTGCGCGCGCTGCTCGAGAACCCCATCCTGATGCTGGTCTGAGCGCTTCGGGCGGCCCAGCTGTTTAGCGGCAGCTTGCCGCCGGGCAGTTACCGTCAATGCGACTGTACATCGGCATCTGACGGGCCATCTCCAGAGTCGCGTCGCACTGGGCACGGGCAACCTTCTTGGCCTCGTCGATGTCGGGATCGGTGCCCCAGCCACAAATCAAATTCTCTGGCGCATCGCTACAATCGCGCGCCGTACCTTCCGAAGCACAAATACGCACACATGAGAAGCAGCCGCTCTGTTTGGGGAGCCGGTGCTCGGGCACGCTCGCTATTGTCGATGGTGCGCTGGGTGCGCTAGGCGCGCTGGGCGCGTCTTCCAGCGTGCCGCTGTGCGCCACCGGCAGCGCTTCGGCAGGCAGCGCCACCACGAAGAACGGGTCTCTCTCAACCGGTGGTGGACGCCCAATCACACCTTCGGCATCGACCTTTGGGTTGGACTTTGGCGGGCCGGCGCAACCGGCGAACAAACAAACGCATGCTGCCGCAAGCAGTACGCGGCGAAACCGAATCATAGGCATCATGGGCTCACTCACTGCGGGCATCACGAAAGGCCCAGAGATGGCTGGCGATGAAGTTTATCGCCATGCCACAAGCGATCCCTGTGAGCACGGCCAACCGCGGGCTCAAATCGATGCCGAACACTACCACGGGAAGTCGCCCCCATACGAGCATCAGGCTCACCAAACTGATCGAGATCTGCACGACGCCGGCCACCGAGGCGGTTATGTAGTACTTGGTCAGCCGCTTGAGGCCGTCGCGACGGGTGCCTTTTCGTCGGTCACCCCAGGTCCACAGGTCGTTGAGTAGAAAATTGGTGAAGACGCTCACCAAAAAGCCCACGGTATTGGAGACTCCAAAGAGGATTTTGCCCGAAAAAGCGCCGGCAAAGGCCCATTGAAAGCAAAATTCAAAGACCAGCAGGTTGACCACCACGCCGGTGGCGCCCACGCTCGCAAACTTGAGCAGGCGCACGCGGTTGTTGCTGACCCAGTTCAGCGCCGTTTGAGCCCGTGTGGCCTGGCGCAGCGCGGGTGCGCTCGTGGCGACGTCCGCGCTTTCTATAGGCTCGATGGCCATGATTTCATCTCAATGGAAGCCGGGGCTCGTCAGACATCGCAGCCGCAGCCCGAATTCTCAAACAGCGACGAAAACCGTTTGATAATCAGCGTAATACCGAAAACCGACGCGTGTGTACACCCGTTTCGCAGCCGTGTTGGTGTGGTTGACGTACAAGGTGATCAGCGGCGCGCCTTGATCGAACAGTATTTGACAAAGATCGAACATGGCGCGGCTGGCATAGCCCTGGCCTCGCAGCATCGGCGCTGTGAAGACGCCCGAGATCTGTAGACCATCGTTGCCCTGAGCGGAGATGTCGGCCTTGAAGAGCAGGCGACGGTGGGAATCGGTCCAAACGAAGCTGCGCCCGCTGTCGACGCGGTGCTGCACATGGCGGCGAAACAGCTCCGGGTCGCGCTCGAGTGGGTCCTCGAGCGTCTCCTCGCGATGCATGCGTACGCTGGCCAAGAAGAGCCCATCGAGATCCTGGGACAAGGCCGTGCGGATGGCCGAGGGGCTTGGCCCGGGTTGGCTCTCTACAGCGAGCGCCTCTTCGAGCAGATCGGGCGTCAAATAATAGAGTTCCTGGTCTTGAATCAGACGCGCGCCGGCAAGCGCATTGCCAGTTCGGTAGGCTTGCCAAAATGGCTCGACGCTGCTCTTGGCCGAGACGATATGATGGAGCAGGTGGGCGCCGTTTCGCCCGTACCAGGCGCCAAGGAAGGCGGCGTGCTCGCCACCACGCGCATCGAGCAACAGCAGCCGGTTGGTGATCACGAGCGCTGCGGCTTGTAGCTCGCCTGCACCATCGCGTCGGCCCCGAAAATGAAAAGCATTGGGTTGGTTGGCCTCGACGCCGTTTTTTTCGAGCCAGCACAACTGGAAGAGATTGAGCGGGATGTCCTGGCGCAAAAAGCCCGTCAGCTCGTGGTAGTCACGCGCACGAAAGAGAATGGGCTGATCATCGAGCTGGTTTGGGCTCTGCCAGGTCGCCATGAAACCAAGAGGCGGCTGATCACTCGGACTTCCAAGGCACCAACGGGCCGCAAGCCGATGGTCCCTCCCCTACATAACGAAGAGGCCCACAAGATTATTTGTGGGCCTCGTTTTGGGGCAAAAAACCGACGCGAAACTCAGAAGCCGCTGCTGAAGGGGTCGAAGTTCAAATCCAACTCGATGCCTTTCTTTTTGGGAGCGTCTTTTTTCTGGGCCGGCGCGGCCGTCGGGCGGGCAGGCGCAGCAGCAGCCGCAGTCGTGCGCGGGCGAGCGGTGCGTGCGCTGGCGGCCGATGCCTCCTCAACCCTGGGTTCTTCTTTGGGAAGTGGCGAGAAACCCTTCTCCACAAGCAGAATCTGGTTGTCCTTGGGACTGTACACAGCCTTGGTGTAGGCCGTGTTGTCGACCTTGTAGCCGCCGGTCATCAAGGCAAACGCGATGCCACCGGCGCCCACGACGAGCACCAGTACCGCGCCCAAAATAGCCAGGGGCAGCACGTTGGACTTTTTCTCGACGGCGACCGGTGCTTGCGCCATCTGCTGCTGGGCGGGTGCCTGTGGCTGGGGTGCGTGCAGCGCTGCCATCTGGGCTGCGGCCATCTGGGCCTGGGCCTCACGGGCTTGCTTGACCTCGGCAGCCTCCTCGGGGGGCTTCCACTGGCCGCTCTCTTTGAGATCCTCGATCTTGAGGGCTTCGATCTTTTGAGTGCGGCGTTTTTCGACCTCCTGGAGCCGATCCATTTCGGCCGAAATTCGGGCCTCGGCCTCCGCGCGGCGCTGACGCTCATCGGACTCTTTGATCCGACGGGCCTCCTCTTGGCGAGCGTTCATCTCGGCTTCGATGCGCTGTTGCTCCATCGTCGCGTCGCTTTCGGTATCGCTCAAGATGCCGGCCAAGAGATCGCCGGCGTCATCATCGCTTGCCCACTTGACCGATGCCTTCTTGCCGTAGTTCTGGTTGCTCACGGGTCGCTCCTCGATGTGATGCTCTTTGCGGTTGAGCTCATGCTCGAATTTGCCAGTATAGGTGGCGCGCGGCGTTTTCACAACCGCTACGCCGCCCATCGATTGCAGTCTAAACGCGGCCCCTGGCAAAAAGATCTACAGCCGTCTCAATTTCTCAAGATCGTCTCGAATTAACCCTGGTCAAGAGCATCGCGCACCGAGTCCTCCCAGGCGAAGGCCTCGGGCTCCTCGTCGACCAGATAGCCAAAGCGCGCCACGAACTCCTCGGCCGAGCACTTGGCCGCTGCGGCGAGCCTTTCGATGTCGATCCGATCGTCGAAGTCTTTGCGCGTCAAGCGCTGCATATAGCGCCTGGCGACCAAATAGCTCTCGGCGGCGACGTCGACATAGCGAACGCGCGTGCGCCCCGTGACCGGATCGCGCATATCCTCGAAGGAGACGAAGCTACGTCGACCGTTCTCGATCAGCACCATGGCGTTGGTGCCGCCTTCGGCCAAAAAGCGCGTGGCCGCAAAGCCCAGATCGCGGGTGTATTCGATGTCGAAGGGCACCGGATCGGCACAGCGTAACTCGTAGCCTAGCTCGACCTTGGTAAACTGCGCATTGATCTTGCGCTCATTCATGCGCCGGGTGAGCTCCGAGCACAGCAGTTGGCCAAGATCGATGTCGGCCAAACGGATGTGACCAAAGGAGTCGCGGCTGACGTTGGGAAAGCGCTCGAGCTCGACCGGATCGAGCTTCTCGATCAAGCCTTCGGCCAGCACGGCCACGCCCCAGTTGCGATTATGCGCGCGACCCTTGATCACCGAGCCTTCCAGGATGTCGGCCAAACAGTCGATCGTGACCGCTTGATCGCCGAACTCCTCGGGGATCACCGTCAGCGTCGCGCCGGCAGCCTTACCCATGCCCATGGCCAGGTGGCCGGCCTGGCGACCCATGCTGATGATCACGTACCAGCGCCCGCAGGTGCGCGCATCCTTCATCAAATTCTTTACCAGACCAACGCCGACATGGCGTGCCGTGGTGTAGCCAAAGGTCGGTACACCTTCGGGAAGCGGCAGATCGTTGTCGATGGTCTTGGGTACGTGAACCGTGCGCAGCTTGCCTTGCATCGCCTCGGCAATGACCGAGGCGCCAAAGGCCGTGTCGTCGCCACCAATGGTCAGGAGCATGTCGATACGGTTGGACTTGAGCGTCTCGACGATCTTGGGCAGCACCTCGGGCTGTTTGGGATTGACCCGCGAGGTGCCCAAAATCGAGCCGCCTTCGAAGTGAATCCAAGCGACGTCGTCGAGCGTCAACGCCGAGAGGTTGTTCTCGACCAGACCGCGAAAACCCTCACGAATTCCAAAGACCTCCCATCCAAGGTTGATCGCCTCGATCGTGGCGGCGTTGATCACGGAGTTGAGACCGGGCGCGGGGCCACCACTGGTTAAGATGGCCAGGCGTTTGGGCGAGTTGTTGTGTCGAGCGCTCACGGTATACCTCGTACGAAGTGGGTTTCAGCGGGGTAAAAAATCAGACGCTGAGCCGATGCTCAACGCGCAAAGCGGAACCGCCAGCGGCCCGCCAATGTAAAGACCTCTTGGGGACGCAGCGCATGCAAGGTGATCGGCTCCTCGCCCACGCGTGTACCCGTATGTGAGAGCAAATCGATCAGCAGCACCTCACCCGACTCCATGGGAAGCACGAGGCTGTGTTCCAGGGCGACGGCGTCATCGGGCACGACGATATCACAGCGACCGCCATGGCGGCCAATCTTGAGGCCAGCGCGGCGCAAGATGATCCGCCCCGGAACGAGCTTACCCGACAAATCCTCCAGATAGCCAAAAGATCGGGGCTCGGGCAGCGGGCGAGGCTCAGAGGGTTCAAAGCCGCGCGGGTCGGACTCACGACGGCGAAGCCCGGCGGTTCGTGCCGTCTCCAGCACGGCGCCGCCGTGGTTGATCGCATCGTCGGCCTCAACCAGCTCGGCCAGTGAGCGCCTCAGCGCGGCGTCCATCTCACCGGCCGAGAAGTAGCGATCATCAGGCTCTTTTTGCAATGCCCGCACCACGATTTCAGCCAGACTGGCCGGGATCTCGGCGCGAAGCTGGCGCGGATCGGGCACCTCCTCGAGTTCGATACGCTTCATCAGCGGGTAGCCCTCCTCGCCGTCGAAGGGTACCTCGCCGGTGAGCATCTCAAAGAGCGTGGCGCCAATGCCGTAGAGATCAGCGCGATGATCGACGGTGCGTGGGCTGGTCAACTGTTCGGGTGCCATATAGACCATCGTGCCAACCAGATCGCGTGACTCGGTCACCCGCGCGCTCTTGGCCCCGATCTCGGCGCGGGCCACACCAAAGTCGGCGAGCTTTACCACGCCCTCCGGGGTGATCAAGATGTTCTCGCTCTTGATGTCGCGGTGGACCACGCCGTGGTGGTGAGCATAGGCCAGCGCGTCAAGCGCCTGCAAGATGATCGCAATGGCGCGCGAAGGCTCAAAGACGCCGTGTTCGTCGAGCACGTCGGCTATCGCCTGGCCCGGAACATACTCGAGCACCATGGCCGGGCGACCCTTGACAACGATCGGCTCGAAGCAGGTCACGATGCCCGGATGCTCACGGCCCAATATGTTTTGAATGCGCGCCTCCTGGTGCATGCGGTAGACCAGAATCTCGTCAAGCGCGCTCTCCTCGGTGAGCACCTTGATCGCCACGGGCATGCCTGTGGGTCGATAGACCCCTCGATACACCGTGGCCATGCCTCCCCGCGCCAAAATGCGTCCTATGCGGTAATTGCCCACAATCACAGTGATTCCTTACCTCGCGCAGATGGCGACGCCACAAGTGCCCCGTCAAATCGGAGCACAGCGTGCTGCCCATTATGAAACTGCAATCCACAGATTGCGACGAGAAATTTCTTAGTGCGGTCTTAACTACGCAGTTTGCGCCAGCAAGCATGCGTCACTCAACGCTTGGCCAGGGTTGTGTCCGGCCCAATTACCAGGTAGTGTGGAAAGCAGAGTTCTTCTACTAAATAGAGCGTCCTTGATGTTGTCCCTTGTGTGGGGCATTTCTGGGACTTGAATCGTCCAATCTTTGGATTGACAGGGCAATTGTCATGTTTATCGAGACACAAGAAAATTGCGTGGCCGTGAGTCGTGGATGTCACAGAATCAGCGCTGTGATGTTCGCAATCGCCGTATTTTGGATCTGCTCGGTGATGTTTAGCTCAAGCGC
>JACCWM010000108.1 GCA_013697635.1 Lujinxingiaceae bacterium
TGTCGTTTGCGCGACTCATCATCAATAACGGCAGGGAGGCTTCTTCCTTTTCTTGGCGGCGAAGCCCTTCCTGTCCACAATGCCCTTACGTTTTCATCCATAAGAGCGTCGTGCAACGAAGGCTTGCCATAGCTAACTACCACAGAAGAAAACCACCGCGCTCCGCGCGGCTCGTGGTGCTCATCCGTCAAATCTTGAACAGGCGTAAGAGCCTCCCGATAGGGAGGTGGTTTGTTTCCTTGGTAGCCGTAGGTGAAGCGGTTCGAGTCGGCGTAGCCGACGAGCTCGCGGAGCCTACGGCGGTCGGCGGCGGGCTGCTGGGTCCGCGGGGTCAGCTGTGGTATTTGCGTCCGCGCTCGGCGAGCTCGGCGAGGCGAGCCTCGACGCGCTCGTAGAGGGTGCCTTCGGCGAACTTGCCGCGGCGGTCGCGGTGGCCGGCGGCGATGCCGGTCAAGAGGGTGACGGCCTCGTCGACGGTTTTGACGCTGTAGATGTGAAAGGCGTTTTGGCGGGCGGCGTCGACGACGCGCTTGTCGAGCATCAGGTGTTTGACGTTGGCGTCGGGGATGATCACGCCTTGCTTTCCGGTGAGGCCGCGGCGCTCGCAGACGTCGAAGAAGCCCTCGATCTTCTCGTTGACGCCGCCGATGGGCTGGGCCTGGCCGAGCTGATCGATCGCGCCGGTGATCGCGAGCTCCTGGGAGATCGGGGCGTCGGCGAGCGCGGAGAGCAGGGCGCAGGCCTCGGCCATCGAGGCGCTGTCGCCGTCGACGCCGCCATAGGATTGCTCAAAGACCAGGCTTGCGCGAAGCGAGAGCGGAAAGTCGCGGGCAAAGCGTGAGGCCAGAAAACCGGCCAAGATCAGCACGCCCTTGGAGTGCAGCGGCCCGCCCAGCTCGACCTCGCGCTCGATGTCGAGCACCTCGCCTTTTCCCAGGCGCACGCTGGCGGTGATGCGGCTGGGGCGGCCAAATCCGTGGGGGCCTACGGGTACAACCGAGAGGCCGTTGATCTGGCCGATGCGCGTGCCGCTGGTGTCGACGAGGAAGGTGCCGCGCTCGATCTCCTCGATCACCAGATCGCGCAGGCGGCCGTGGCGGCGAAGCTGGCCGGCGAGCGCGGCGTCGACGTGGGCCGCCTCGATGCGCGCGGCGCCCATTTTTTGTGCGTGGTGGTGGGCCTCGCGAAGCACGTCGGTGACGTGCTCGCGGTGGGTGGTGAGCTTTTCGGAGTCGTCGACCATGCGCGCACCGTGCTCGATCACGCGGGCCACGGCCTCGCGGCCCAGCGGAAGCAGCGCCTCCTCTCGGGCAAGCGTTGCGATCAGACGCGCATAGAGCGGCTGGCTCTTGGCGCTGCGATCCATGCGGTCTTCGAAGTCGACGGCGACCTTGAAGAGCTCATCGAAGTCCGGGTCATGCGCGCTGAGCAGATAGTACAAAGCGCGCTCGCCGATGAGCACCACCTTGAGCTCGAGGGGGATCGGTTCGGGTTCGAGCGAGACGGTGCTGATCACGCTCAAGATCTGGCTGGCCGATTCGATGCGAATCTCGCCGGCCTGCAGCGCGCGCTTGAGCTGCTCCCAGGCCAGGGGCTGCATGAGCACCTTTCGCACGTCCAAGATCAAGTAGCCACCGTTTGCCCGGTGTAGCGCGCCGGGGCGGATCAGCGTGAAGTCGGTGGTCAGGGCGCCGAGGCGAGCCTGGTGATCGATGCGTCCGACCAGATTCTCCAGCGTGGGATACTGCTCGTGCACGATCGGGGCGCTCTGCTCGGCGTCGTGGTCGATGAGCACGTTGACGCCGTAGCGAACCACCGCCTGCGGCTCGATGCTGCTGCGTTGCAGCGAGGCGTCCAAGAGCTGATCGGGGCGCAACTCGTCGGGATCTTCGGCGGGCGCGCCGAGATACTCACCGCCATTTTGCACCACATCCTCGCATACGGCGTCGAGGTAGCCGAGCGCGTCGGGCACATCGGTGTAGCGCGCGCGCGCGGCGCGAACGAGGCGCTCGATGGCATGCTCGGCCACCTGTTGATTGAGCAGGCGCGTGCCCTGACGGCGCTCCCTCTCCCACAGCGGCATGTTGACCAAGGTGGCCTCGAGCTCCTGGTGGAGCTCCTGGAGGTGAGCCTCGAACTGCTCGCGCTCGGCCTCGGGCAGCTCGTGAAACTGGGCCGGGGCGATCACATCCTCGTCTTGTAGCGGCGCCATCACCACGCCGGCCGGCGTGCGGATCAGGGCAATGTCGTGCTCGCGGGCATGCTGCTGAACCTGCTCGAAGGCTTCGTCCTGGCGGCGCTGGAAGTCCTCGTCGATCGCTTGCTGTCTGGCGCGTACTTCGTCGCTCTGGCGAGCGGCGTTGATCGCATCGCCCATGTCGGCGACCAGGCGCGCCATGTCCTCGCGAAAGTGCACCGCGCGCCCGGGGGGCAAGCGCAGCGCTTTGGGGTGGGCGGGCTGCTCGAAGTTGTGCACGTAGCACCAGTCGTCGGCCGCCCCCTGATCTTGGGACGCCCGGCCCAGATATTCGCGCACGAGCCGATGCTTGCCCACGCCCGATGGTCCAAGCGCGAAGAGATTGTAGCCTGGCGAGCGCATCTCGATGCCGAACGCCAGCGCCTCGAGCGCGCGCTCCTGACCGATGATCTCCTCGAGCGCGTCGAGCTCGTCGGTGCTCTCGAAATCGAGTTGTTCGGGATCGCAGCGGCGAAAGAGCAGGTCAACGGGCAGCGGCTCGACTTTAGCCATGGGAGAGCTCCCTTACGACATGAGGATGGGCGCACTGCCCCGAACCAATAGGAGGCATGTGCGCGAATTCATGTCGAAAACTAGCTGCACCGGCTCGAACAGCAATCGGCAATTGCGAATGAGCCAGGCGATGCGGACCACAAAACAGATCGCGAAAGGCTTTACTTGCTGAATGAATGTTTAGTATCTTGATAGGTCGATGTCATGAATTGATGCCTCTTGAATACGCTGGATACGCCATGTCTGTTGCTTTCTCTTTTCCCCACGTCTTGACTGCTACCCAGCTCCTCGAGCGCGCCGCCGACAAGCAGCGCGAGGGGGTAGGCTGGAGCTGGGGTGCGCTCTCGGGGCGCATGGTGGAGCTCTCGGGAGAGTCTTCGTTGACGGCAGCCTTTGCCCTGGTGCTCGATGCCCAGCTCCAAGGTGAGCCGGTGGCCTGGGTGAGCGCGGTCGAGAGCGTCTTCTTTGCGATCGACGCCGTGGAGAGCGGCGTCGATCTGGAGGCCTTGCCGCTGGTGCGCGTGCTCGGCGCCCAGCAGGCTGCGCGCGCCGCCGACAAGCTGCTCCGATCGGGGGCTTTCGGTCTGATCGTGGTCGATCTCGAGGCGGGCGCCCGGGTGCCCATGCCCTTGCAGGGGCGCTTGTTGCGCCTGGCGGAAAAACACCAGACTGCCCTGGTGATGCTCACTGAAAACGCGCCCGACAACCCCTCGTTGAGCGCGCTGGTTTCGCTGCGCGCGCAGGCTACGCGCCGCCACGTAAGCGACGATCGTTTCGTCTGCCAGATTTTGGCGATCAAAGACAAACGCCGGCTGGCCGGCTGGAGCATCGAGGAGGTCTGCCGTGGACCGCTGGGCCTGCGTTAACGTCTTTGCGCTGCCCTTGCAGCTCATGCTCGGGCGCCACGCCGAGTGGAAGGAGTTGCCCGCGGCGGTCGTCGATCAGGATCGCCCCCAGGGCGCGATCTTGTGGATCAACCGTTATGCTCGCGAGCGGCGCCTGCGCGAGGGAATGCGCTACGCCGAGGCGCTCTCACTGGTGCCCCAGCTTCGCGTCGACGTCGTCGGCGCCGACGAGATCGCGCTGGCTGTCACCACGATCGCGGACTGTTTGCAGCGCTTTTCGCCGGGCGTCGAGCCTTTTGAGGACGAGGCCGGCATCTTCTGGCTCAACGCCAGCGGGCTCTTGGGCCTGTACGGCTCGCTCGAGGCCTGGGCGGCGAGCATCAAGCAGGCCCTCGACTCCAGCCTGGGCCTGTATGCGAGCGTGGTGGTGGGTTTTAGCCGCTTTGGCAGCTTTGCGGTGGCGCGCGCCTACCGAAAGACCGGCGTCTTCGAAGAGCCGGAGCACGAGCTGCAGGCCGCACGTGGCGTGCACCTTGCGCTGCTGGCCACGTCGGATTTCGCGATCGAGCCCTTTGAGCGCCTGGGCGTCCGCACGATGGGTGATTTTTTGGCGCTGCCGGCCGCCGGCATTCGGCGCCGCTTTGGCGCCCACGCGCTTCGACTGCACCGACTGGCCGCCGGCTCGCTGGTCGCGCCGCTCAAACCTTATCAGAGCGAGCAGCCCACCGAGCAGGCCCGTGCGCTCGACGACGCCGAGCAGAGTACGACGCGCCTGCTATTCTTGATCAAGCAGCTCGTGCACCCTTTGTGTCTCGCGCTCGATGCGCGCGGCGAGCAGGTCGTCGAGCTATGTTTGCGCTTCGTGCTCGATCATGCGCCGAGCATCGAGGAGTCGGTCCGTCCGGCCGAGGCGACCCTTGATGAGGCCGTGCTCATCGAGCTGGTGCGCCTTCGCCTCGAGACCATGGTCTTTGCCGCCGGCGTCATCGAGCTCAACGTGATCGCCCGCGGCCTGCGCGCAAGCGTCGAGCAGCTCGGCATCTTCGTCGAAGCAGCTCGCCGCGATCTGGGCGCCGCCAACCGTGCTTTTGCCCGTATCCGCGCCGAGTTTGGCGATCATGCGGTGGTGCACCTGCGCCTTCGCGAGGGCCATCTACCCGAGGCGCGCTTTGAGTGGGTGCCCCTGCAAAAGCTCGTCGCCGCGCGCGCCCAACCCACGCCGCTTCGCCCGCTGATGCGCCGCCTCTTCCCGATCCCTTTGGCCATGGCCACCCACAGCCTGGCCCACTTCGACCACCACGCCGGCCCCCACATCATCAGCGGCGGCTGGTGGGTGCGCGAGGTGCAGCGCGACTACCACTTCGTCGAAAAGCCCGACGGCAGCTTGCTGTGGATCTATCACGACCGGCGTCGCGACCAGTGGTTCATCCACGCCGAGGTGCGCTGAGGGGACGCTTGTTACTGGTGCGGATTTAGCCATGTAATAGTCGGCTGAACATCGCTTGTATATTGAGGGTCCAAATCGCCACTGCTCATTGGCCGCACAAGGAGTCCTGCCGTGTCCCGATCGGGCAGCCTGCGCGGCAGATGCTGCGCCTGTCGATGATGCCAACCGGTACGAATTGCCGGGCATCTTTGCCAAGCAGCGCTGCGAGGGGCTCGAGGCTGAGCAATCGGAGAGCCAGCCCTGTGACTGGGCGCTCGCTTTTGACGCGCTCATCGTTGGCCGCATCGAGTCCGTCACGCTCACGCAGGCTCCACTCGAGCGCGCCGTTTGGAGTCCGGTCAGGGAGCCACTCTTCATCCTCGACGATCGCGGCCTCACCTTTCAGCCGGGTAGCTTTCAATGCACGCCGGCGCCATGGGCGAGTTCGAGCCTCGACGCGCTCAAGGCCGGCGTCGCCACCTGCGCGCCTACCACGGCCTCGCAATTGCGGCGCATGCAAGCCAACGAAATGGCTCAGCAAGCTCCTGTTTTGGCCTATGCGGCAACGTGCTTTGACTACAGCATCTTTTTCGGGGGTGGAAGTGACGCCTGCACGTTCGACCTCGACTGCGATGCCGATCAGGATTGTCATCTCACCGCCTGCACACCGACCTGTGAATCCACCGCCGACTGTGATGACGACGTGCAGTGCCTGCCGCGCTACGAAGGGGCCGAGGGATGGGTATGCCAGTAAGTCGACCGCCGTGGTCTGGATTGTCGGCTGCCCTGGCCCCCCGACAACCCAGACCCACGCTGGCCGAGCGCGCCGTTTTCACTTTTTTTCGTCGCCGGGCTTGACCCGCTGAACAAGTGTTTACACTGACAGGCTCGATCGCCGAAGTGAGTGCGAAATAGACCAGACGAGCTCTTGCCGCGAAAGTCGTAGCCGCGGGCGTGTCATGCTCTCGAAATCAAAGAGAGAAGACCGATGGCTCGCAGGCTGCGCATTCAAAGATTGGACGTCGTCTACTTTGTGACCAACCGCTGCATCGACGAGATGTATTTGTTACGCCCCGGCCCTGCGGTCAACGCGCTCATTTTGGGGTGTCTGACACGCGCGGTGGCAAAGCACGGCATTGAGCTGATGGGGTTTGTCTTCATGGGAAACCACTTCCATCTGCTCTGTCGCGCACCCCGGATGAATCTCGGTGAGTTCATGCGCGATTTTCAGAGCTGGCTTGCCACCAAGCTGCAGCAGCACTGGAAGACGACAAGCCAGATCTTTGGGCGACGCTACAGCGCGGTCGACCTGCTTGACGATGCTACGGCCTTCGACAAGCTCATCTACCTGCTGGCCAATCCCTGCGCCGCCGACCTGGTCCGAGACCCCAGGGACTATCCCGGCCTCTCCTCTTTGCCCTACCACCTCGATGACCAGCCCATCTGCGGGCGCTGGGTCGCGCAGGAGAAGCTCACGCGAAACCTCAAGCGCAACAAGGACTACGACCCGGAGCTTGCCGCAAGCTACCACAGCATCCAGCTCACGCCGCTGCCCGCGCTTGCGCCCAAGAGCGCCGAGCAGCGCGCCTCAACGATCGCCAAAACGCTGGCGTCCACCTGCGCCGCCCTCCACAAAAAGCGGGGCAAAAAGAGCGTCCTCGGCGCTCGCCGCCTGCAGCGCCTCGACCCCAGGAGCCGGCCCAAAGCCCCCAAATTCACGCCCTGCCCCACCTGTCTGAGCACGCAGCAAGCCAAGAAGGACGCACACAAAGCCCACCGCCAGGCGGTAACCGAGAGCTACTACCGCGCGCGCAGCCACGACCGCAACCCGCAGCGCCAGGGCCCGGCCCACTATCCGGTGGGCACGACGCCCCCGGGCCACCAAAAGTGCGTGGCTGTCGCGGGGTCAGGGACCCCGACAGGGGCCGCGGGGTCAGGGACCCCGACAGGGGCCGCGGACGGCGGCCCGCCGTCATGGTCGCGGCTGCAATCGCGGGCATAATGTGCTGCTTGTTGCCAAGCGCCAGAAAAGTAGTTACATGCTGAACGTATGTTCTATGTGCCGCTCTTTTGTAAAAGTAATTATTCCTTTCTCGAAGGTGCAAGCCACCCTGAGGAGCTCGTCGAGCACGCCCATGCGCTGGGCCTGGGGGCGATTACTCTCACGGATCGCGATGGCGTCTACGGTGTCGTGCGCGCCTACATGCGTGCAAACGAGCTGGGTATGCGGCTGCTGGTCGGCTCCGAGATCAGCCTCGACGATCAGGGCACAATCATCCTGATCGCCATCGACCGCCTGGGTTATGCGAACCTTTGCCGGCTGATCACGCTGGGTCGTCGCCGCTCAGCCAAGGGCCAATGTACGCTGGCCTTGAGCGAGGTGTGCGCGCACGCGGGGGGGCTGATCGCGCTGTGCGGTGGCAGGAGCGGGCTGCTTACGGCGGAGGTGGCGCCGGTGGCCTTGATTGAGAGCATGCGCGAGGCTTTTGGCGATCGTCTCTACGCGCTGCTCACGCGCCACCTCGAGGTCGAGGACGCTGGTCGCGAGGCGCGGCTTTTGGTTCGCGCCAGGGCCCACAACCTGGCGCTCGTTGCGAGCACCGAGGTGCTCTACCACGATGCCAGCCGCCGGTCCTTGCAAGACGTGCTCACCTGTATTCGCCACGGCGTGCGCATTCAGGGGGCCGGCCGCCTGCTCCAGGCCAACGCCGAGCATGCCCTGCTCGAGCCCGCAGCCTTTGTGCGCCGCTTCGCCGACCATCCGGGGGCCGTCGAGCGCACGCTCGAGATCGGCGCGCGCTGCAGCTTTACCCTCGATGATTTGCGCTACAGCTATCCGCTCGAGGACATTCCGGCCGGCTTGTCGGCGATGGGCTGGCTTCGCGAGCTCACCTGTGAAGGCGCGCGCGGGCGCTATGGCGGCGAGCCTCCCGGCGATGTCATGGCCCAGCTCGAGCGTGAGTTCGCGATCATCGACGAGCTCAACTACGCCGGCTATTTCTTGACGATGAAGGAGATCGTCGAGTTCTGCCGCGCCGAGAAGATATTGTGCCAGGGCCGCGGCTCGGCGGCCAACAGCGCGATCTGCTATTGTTTGGGCATCACGGCCGTCGATCCGGTGCGCATGGGCCTGCTTTTTGAGCGTTTTTTGTCACGAGAGCGCGCCGAGCCGCCCGACATCGATCTCGACATCGCTCACACCCGCCGCGAAGAGGTGATCCAACACGTCTACAAAAAATACGGCCGCGACCACGCCGCCATGATCGCTAACGTGATCCGCTACCGGCCCAAATCGGCCGTGCGCGATGTCGGCAAGGTGCTCGGCCTGCCCGAGACCTCGGTGGACCGGTTGGCCAAGCTGCTCTCCCATCAGAGCTGTCTCGACGAGAGCGTCTGGGCCGGCGCCGAGCTCGATGGCCAGACCCCGATGCACCGCCATCTGGAGAGCCTGACCAACCAGATCTTGGATTTTCCGCGCCACCTGTCGATCCACCCGGGCGGCTTCTTGCTCGGCTTTGAGCCCGTGCACGATTTTGTGCCGATCGAGAACGCCACGATGAAGGATCGCACGGTGATCCAGTGGGACAAATACGATGTCGAGGCGCTCGGTCTCTTCAAGCTCGATCTGCTCGGCCTAGGCGCGCTCACCCACCTCGATCTGTGCTTTCGCCTGCTCGAGGGCCACCGCGCCATTGAGCTCTCGATGGCCACGATCCCCCCCGACGACCGGGCCACCTTCGACATGCTCTGTCGCGCCGAGTCGGTGGGCGTCTTCCAGATCGAGAGCCGCGCCCAGATGGCCATGCTGCCAAGGCTCAAGCCGCGCACCTACTACGACATTGTCATCGAGATCAGCCTGGTTCGCCCGGGGCCAATCACCGGCGACATGGTGCACCCCTACCTGCGCCGGCGCGCTGGCGAGGAGGAGGTGAGCTATCCGCACCCAAGCCTCGAGCCGGTGCTCGCGCGCACGCTGGGCATCCCGCTCTTTCAAGAGCAGGTCATGCGCCTTGCCATGGTCGCCGCCGACTACACCCCTGGCGAGGCCGACCAGCTTCGCCGCGACATGGCGGCCTGGCAAAAGCACGGGCGCATCGAGCGCCACCACGAGCGCATGGTCACGCGCATGGTCGCCAAGGGCATCGACCCCGAGTTCGCCGAGCGCGTCTTCAACCAGATCAAGGGTTTTGCCGACTACGGCTTTCCCGAGAGCCACGCGGCAAGTTTTGCGCTGATAAGCTATGCCACGGCCTATCTGCGCTGCCACTACCCCGTCGAGTTCACCTGCTCGCTGCTCAACGCCCAGCCCATGGGCTTTTACTCGCCGGCGACGATCGTGGCCGACGCCAAGCGAAACCGCGTCGAGATCCGCGCGATCGACGTCGTCCACTCCGGCTGGGACTGCACCCTCGAGCCTGCCGCCAGCCCCACAGCGGCTCGCCCGCTCGCCATGCGCATGGGCTTTCGCTACATCAAGGGCCTGGGCGAGCACGCCTGGCAGCGCATCGAGGCCGCGCGAACGCTCGCGGCCTTCGCGTCGCTGGCCGATTTGGTCGAGCGAAGCGGGCTTGAGCTCGACGCGCTCGAGCGCCTGGCCCAGGCCGGCGCCCTGCAAAGCCTGCAGCCCGACCGCCGCCAGGCGCTCTGGGAGGTGCGCGGCCATGTCAGCGACCGTCAAAATCGGCCTACCCTGGGGCTCGTCGAGCACGACGTGGTGGTGGCCTTTGCGGCCTTGAGCACCTTTGAGATCATCGCCTGGGACCACCGCACAAGCTACCACAGCACGACCGGCCATCCGCTGATGCCGCTGCGAGGCGCTCTGCAAGCTGTCGGCTTGCAAAACGCCGCCTATATTCAGGGCTTGCCCGACGCCAGCCGCACTCACTATGCCGGCATGATCATCTGCCGCCAGCGCCCGGCCACCGCCTCGGGCGTCACCTTCATCACCCTCGAAGACGAGGCCGGCTTCGTCAATCTGGTGATCTGGCCCAGCGTCTTTGAGGCCCACCGCGTGATCGTCAAGACGGCAGCCTTCGTGGGCGTCACCGGCAAGATCCAGGCAAAAGACGGCGTCGTTCACCTGATCGCCGAGAGCCTGTGGATCCCGCAGCTAGCCCAGCGCCCGACGCTGGGCAAGAGCCGCGATTTTCATTGAACCTTGGTGATCTGGCCCTCCAGATAGACCTTCGAGCCGTCGGCTTTCTTCATCGCGAACTCCACACCATCTTTGCTCGCGCCGCTGGAGAAGAGCACCCGCGCCGGCAGCTCGATCGGGCGCTCAAAGCGCACGTCGATTTGATGGGGCACCGCCCCGAGCTCGTCGCCCAGCTCGCCCAAACAGCGCGCGAGCGACCACATGCCCTGCACGATCGCCCGGCTAAAGCCAAAGGGGCGCGCGATCAGCGCATGCAGATGAATCGGATTGAAGTCGCCCGATACGCCGGCATAGCGTCGGCCCATATCCTCGGGAATCCGAAAGATCACCGAGCGCGTTCGTCCGGCCGACTCGCCAGGCAAAGGCTGTGCGCTGGCAAGCTTGGCGCCCTTTGGAGCCTTGCTCTTGCGTTGGCGCACCAAAATGCTCGTCGTGCTCTGCCAGACGCACTGGCCGGAGACCTCGGCAAAGGTCTCGAGCTCGAACTCGATGCCGCGCGCGACCTCGCGGCTTGCACCCAGGCGCGCGCGCAGATCCAGGGGCGTCTCCAGCCCGACCACGGCGTGCTGCACGATGCGATTGCCCACGTGCACCATGCCCAGCGGGCCGAAGGGAAACTCGGGGCTGGCAAAGATCGCGCCGTGCAAGGGCGTTGCCAGCACCTGTGGATAGCTTGCCAGCAGGCGTTTGGGATCGGCGATGCCACATACGCTGTTGTAGGCCGCCACGCGCTCGGGCTCGGCTTTGATGCCGCGCGCGATCGCTTCAATCTGGGGCATGGCCTCCTTGAACCCGGGCCGGTTTAGTCGGCTCAGGGCTCGGGCATACTCGATGCTCAGCGTGGGCAATGCGTGAAACTCCAGTGTCGTCATTTGCGCTCCTCCTTGAGTTGGGCCGCAAATAATCACTGCTCTTGGCCTGTTTGACAAGCCTCAGCCTCGCTTCATGCGGCGTCGCGAAACTCGTACTCGCGCAAAATCTTCTCGGCCTTGGCCTCCGTGACGCGATTGATCATGCGGCGCGCCTCGTGATTGTCGCGAATGGTCTTGGCCAGGGTGAAGCTCGAACCCATCGTGAACAACATGCCCATGGCCAAGAAGGCTTTGACCCACGGCTCGACGGGCATGTAGAAAATGCCCACCATCGTCGTCGAAGCCGCCAGAACAAAGGATGCCCACACTTGGAAAATCCAGGCCGCCGTATCCTTTTGCACCGTTGTGTTATCCATCGTCTTTCTCCTGTGTTGAGAGCGGGTTGGTCAAACGTTCGTACCTACCCTCCAGACATAGCAACGGCTGTGCCATAGCTGCGATCAAATATTTAAGCTTTATAAATCAACGGTTTGTCGCGACTATCGTCCCCGCCTGTCGTCGGGCCTGTTTTGCGATTGGACATTGAGCGTACACAGCGTGTACTAATTCTGTATGAGCCCAAAGACCCTCTCCCCATCCGAGCGCAACTTCTTCGAACTGGTCGAGGCCGCCGCCTTTGCCAATCCTTTTGGCCAGCAGCGTGCCGAGCACGACGTAAGCCTTGCCCACACCAAGGTTCGCGACGCCGGCGAGCAGGCCGAGCAGGCCGTGTTGCGCGTGCGCGCCGGTCTCGAGGATTTGTGGCCGCTTAGCCTTGGCGAGTTCGAGGGCCGCGACCGCGAGATCTTGGAGGCTGCTGTGCTTTTTGACACCTTCCACCGCTTCCGCGAGGACTTTGACGATCTGGTCGAGCGCCAGCGTTTAGGCGGCGAACAGCCCGTTCAGGCGAGCTTTGGCAAGCAGGTGATCGCGCGTCTGGTGGAGCAGGGCTTGAGCGCCGAGCGCGCGCTTCGCTTTGTCGGTATCTTCTACCAGATGCGGCGCGCCTTCTACTTTGCCCACCACGATCTCAAGGGCACGAGCCTCTCGATGCGCCGTTTGCGCGAGCGCTTGTGGGAGAACGTCTTCACCCACGACGTGCGCCTCTACGAGGGCCACCTCTGGGACCGCATGGAGGACTTTTCGACCTTCCTCGTCGGCCAGACCGGCAGCGGCAAGGGCGCGGCGGCGGCCGTGCTCGGCCGCTCGAGCTGGATTCCCTACGACGAGCTCGCCGGGCGCTTCGCGCGCAGCTTCACCGAACTCTTTGTGCCGATCAACCTCTCCCAATACCCCGAGAGCCTGATCGAGTCCGAGCTCTTCGGCCACAAAAAGGGCGCCTTCACCGGCGCGATCGAGGCTCACGACGGCGTCTTTGGCCGCTGCCAACGCCACGGCGTGATTTTTCTCGACGAAATCGGCGAGGTAAGTATTCCTGTGCAGATCAAGCTCTTGCGCGTGCTTCAGGAGCGCCTGTACACACCGGTAGGCAGCCACAAGGCCGAGCGTTTTGAGGGGCGCACCGTGGCCGCGACCAACCGGCCGCTCGAGCAGTTGCGCCGCGAAGGCCAGTTTCGCGACGACTTCTACTACCGGCTCTGCTCCGACGTGATCGAGCTCCCCTCGCTACGCCAGCGCCTCGACGAGGATCCAAGTGAGCTGCAAAGCCTGGTCGAGCACATCGTCACCGCTATTCTCAAGCAGCCCATCCAGAGCGTGATCGAGCGCGTGCTCACCACGATCAAGGACCATCTTCCCTCCGACTACCCCTGGCCGGGAAACGTGCGCGAGCTCGAACAATGCACGCGTCGCGCCATCATCGGCCGGCCCTACGAAGGCGACCCCTTCGGCGCAAGGCACACGGTCGCTGCGGCCAACCAAGAGGCGACGGCGCTGGCGCAGGCGGTCGAGGCCGGCACGCTCGAGGCGCGCACGTTGCTCACGCGCTACTGCCAACTGCTCTACGCCCGCTACCACACCTATGAAGAGGTTGGCCGGCGCACTGGTCTCGACCGGCGCACGGTCAAGCGCCACATCGAAGACGCGATCTAGCGCACGGACGTGCGAGAAGTGAGGTCTGGCGGGGGGTGTCGGGGTGCCAGGCGAGCCGACAGCACGTCGCGCGCTGGGTGATACGCATGCGCTACGCATCCAGGCGGCCGATCTCTTCCAAGTAGGCGCGAGCGAGCGCGTAGTTGTCGTGGTCGTTGGGGTGAAACGACGGGCGCAGATAATCGAGCGCGCGCGGGATCAGATGCGAGAGCGTCGACGAGAGAACCGTGAGCGCCTGGCGTGTGCTCTTTGGAATCTCATCGCGAGGCTCCTGGACGAGCATGTGGCGAATGCCCGCGCCCCAGAAAAGGAACAAGACGGTCGTTCCGATCACGAAGCCGCCGACGCGCGTGCGGTAGCGCGGGTCGATGTGTTGCAGCACATCGAAGGTCACCGACTTGTGCTCGATCTCCTCGCAGGCATGCCACATCAAGAGCTCGCGCATCAGGGGATGGCAGTCGTTGAGGGTATCGGTGGCGAGCACGAGCTCACCGAGCACGGCCGTGTAGTGTTCCAGGGCAGCCGTCGTGGCTAGGCGCGAGAGCGGGCTAACGCACGGCTCGATCGTCTCGAAGGCCAGCTTTTCGTACCAGGCGAGAAAGGATTGCACATCGTAGCCCTGGGCCTCGATCGCCTTGAAGGCTCGCCGATGCTCGGCCTGATGGTGGGCCTCCTGGCCCGAGAAGCCCCGGATGCGCTCGCGCAACTGTGGCGACACCTTGTCCACAAAGGGTTTGAGGCTGCGGATGAAAAATCGCTCGCCGGCAGGAAAGACAAAATGCAAGCCGTTGATCACATGCGTGCGGATCGGATCGCCGCCAAACCAGTGGCGGGGCAGGTCCTCGAAGCTAAATCCCATCTTGCGAATGACGATCGGCGGCGCGCCGTCTACCTGCGGCGCGCCGTCTACCTGCGTGGTCACGTTCATGGTCTCACCGGGCAATGGAGGTGTGAATACATCCAGTATAAGCATCAACCCGGCGAGGGCGATCTTTGCGCTCAAAAAGCTCGCGCGCGGGCAAGCTTCAGCGCTTGCTGCGGACCACGACGCGCGTTCCGTTGGCCGGGCTGATCGTCATAGCCGGCGCACCGGCGCACCGGCTCGACCGGCGCACGGTCAAGCGCCACATCGAAGACGCGATCTGGCGCACGAAAGTGCGAAGAAGTGAGGTGTGGCGGGGGGTGTCGGGGTGCCAGGCGAGCCGACAGCGCTGGTTTTGGGAGAGAAGATATGCAGGTGGGATGGCCAACCGGGCGCGAGCACGCTCGTGCAAGCGCCCGGTTGGCCACGAACTAACTTTTAATTAGGAACATTAATTATAGGCAAAGACTCGGACTTCCTCGGTGCGGGAGATTGTGGCTCCGTTCGGCGCCAGGCAAGTCAATGTGATGCTGCCGCTGTCCGGGCTGTACGGGCCAATATAATCGTCTTGGTGATTGTATTGGGGCCACACAGCGGTATTTATGACATCGAACCCGTTGTGCTCAAGCGACAAATGGCAGTTGTTCAGCCCCTCTTCTGCATACCAGCCTGCGTAAACATAGGCGAAACCATCAGACAAATAAAAGTCGATATAGGCGTATAGATAGGCGATTTCGTAGCCGACAGTGACATGAAGGCCCCAGGATACTGCGTTGTTGTCAGCATCGGTGCACCTGAGCTCGAATAGGCTCGACTCGGTGATGTCTACGCTATGCGGTGCGCTTGAAGCGACGTTGGTCGGAACCGGCGTGAAGACGCCGTTGACTCCCAGCTCACATGCCGTGGTTTGCAGAGTCGACCAGTACAAATTCACTGTTCCTCCCTCGGGAAGTGAGCCGCTGCCCATGCGATCGAAGTGCTCGATAAAGGGGCCAACAGTGACGAGAATCCGGTCTTCATTATAATTCGTGGCTGAGTAGCAAGCCAGGGTGATGTATTGCGACTGGTTCACCTGCATTTCTATGCAGCCTTCGGCCTCGACCTCGTCGTAAAATGAGTTACTTATAAGGTAGCAAAAGTCTGCCGAGCGACTCGACCAGCACACATCGAGGGTGCCACCGGCAGCTCATGATCCTACACATCTCCTGACGGCACTTGCCAAATGCGGCTGATTTTGATCGACTCGGTGGTGGATTGAATCGTTCACGCCCAGGAGAGCCATGACCGCC
>JACCWM010000109.1 GCA_013697635.1 Lujinxingiaceae bacterium
CGTGGGCGATCGAGCCAGTCAGTATAAACACTTGTTCAGCAGGTCAAGTCGCGCGACGAAAAAAAGTGAAAACGTCGAGCTCGGCCAGCGTGGGTCTGGGTTGTCGGGGGGTCAGGGCAGCCGACTAGGCACCCAGGGCGCGGCCAAATTCCACGGCGATGTCGTCGACCGCTCGCTGGGCGGCGTCGATCACCCCGCCCAGCGAAATGAAGCCGTGAATCAATTCGTCGAAGCTGCGGTGGCTTACGGCCACGCCGGCGGACGTGAGTCGCTTGGCGTAGGCCTCGCCCTCGTCGCGCAGGGGGTCGAAGCCGGCGGTGATGATCATGGCCGGTGGCAGCGCGTGCAGCTCTTTGAAGAGCAGCGGTGAGAGGCGAGGGTCGAAGGCGTCGGCGTCGGCCATGTAGGTGGACGAGAACCAGGTGATGAGCGCGCGGGTCAAAAAGAAGCCTTCGCCAAAGAGCTCGTGGGAGAGGTAGGCCGCGCTGGAGTCGACCTTGGGGTAGATGAGGAGCTGATAGAACGGCGCGGTCTGCTGGTCGATGAACTGCTGTTGGCAGACGACCGCAGCGAGGTTGGCGCCGGCGGAGTCGCCGGCCACGGCGATGCGCTCGGGGTCGATGTCGAGCGCGTCGGCGTGCTCTCTCACCCAGCGAAAGGCCGCCACGCAGTCGTGCACTGCCGCCGGGAAAACGTGCTCGGGGGCCAGGCGGTAGTCGACGCTTATCACGACGCAGCCGGCACGCTCGGCCAGAGCACGGCAAAAGCCGTCATAGCTGTCCAGACAGCCAATGACAAAGCCGCCGCCATGGTAAAACACGCAGGCCGCCGGCCGCCTGGCGCTCGTCGGATGGGGGCGGTAGATGCGAACGGGCAGCGCGCAATCGGGCCCCGGGCAGCTGCGCTCGTCGACTGCGTGCATCGGTCGCGAGGTGATGTCGAAGCCCTGGTTAGTGCGCCGGAAAATGGTGCGGGCCTGCTCGGCGCCGAGCTCCTCGAGGCGTGGGGTGCCGCCGGCCTCGATGATTTTGAGCATGATGTGGGTTTGCAAATCGAGCGGGGCGCCGCGATCGTTTCGCACAGGCGCGCCGAACAGCCCCCGAGCAAGCGCTGCGGGCATCCTCACCGCCCGGCGCATGGACTGGCGCATCGTACGCCCGATCAAGGAATTTGCTTCAGCCGGCTTCATCGCGCTCCCAATTCAGGCGAAAGTCATGGCCTCTGAGCTTTCGCGTGCGAAGCCAATATTCAAACGTGTAGCCCGGCCACAGCGTGGTGTTTTTGCCGCTGTCCTCGAGATACCAGCTCTGGCAGCCCGACTGCCAGACCGTCTTTTGGGAGCGTTGCTGCACGGCCTCGTTGAAATCGCGTTGCACGCCGGGGCGCACCTCGATCGAGCTTGCACCCGCGCTTTGCATCGCCTCGATCGCCTGGCGCACCAGGCGAGCCTGCGACTCGATCATGAAGACAATCGAGTTGTGGCCAAGGCCGGTGTTGGGTCCGACGAGCATGAACAGGTTTGGAAAGCCGGTGACAGCGACGCCGTAATACGCCTCGGCGCCACCTTGCCACTGGGCGTTGAGGTTTCGCCCGTCGCGTCCGATCACCTCAAAATACGCCAGAAAGTCGGTCACCCGAAAGCCGGTGGCAAAGATCACGACGTCGAGCGCGTGCTCCACGCCGTCGCTTGCAACGAGCCCATCGGGGGTAAAACGCACGACCGATTCGGCCACGAGCTCAACGTTTGGCCGGGCAAGCGCCGGGTAATAATCGTCGGAGACCAGGATGCGCTTGCAGCCGATCGTGTAGTCGGGTGTGACGCGCGCACGCAGCTCAAGATCGTCAATCGCGCGCTCGATATAGCGCCGCGCAAACCACTCGAATAAATCCATCATGCGCTGCTCGCCCAAAAAACCGATGGCGCGGCTCTCCTGGAACCAATAAATCGCCGAGCGATAGGCGCGCTGCAGGCCAGGAATGCCGGCGAACAGGCGCTTCTCCAGCCCACTGTAGGCGCGATCCATTCTGGGCACGACCCAGGGCGGCGTGCGCTGGAACACCGAGAGCTGCTCGACCTCGTCGGCGATCGCGGGCACGATCTGAATCGCGCTTGCCCCCGTACCCACCACGGCCACGCGCTTTCCCCGAAGATCGACATCGTGGTTCCAGCGTGCCGAGTGAAAGCTCTGGCCGCCAAAGCTCTGCAGTCCCTCGAACTCCGGAATGCGCGGCCGGCTCAGCCCACCCACGCCCAGCACCACGGCGCGCGCCATAATCGCTTCGCCGTCGGCTGTGTGAAGCGTCCACAAACCACGCGCCTCGTCAAAGCGCGCGGCGCGGATCTCGGTGTTGAAGACGATCTGGGAGTAGAGGTCGTACTTGGTGGCACACTCAACCAGATACTCCTGGATCTCGGCGCGCGGGCTAAACGTGCGCGACCAGTTCGACTTGAGCTCGAAGGAAAACGAGTACAGATGCGAGGGGATGTCACAGGCGCAGCCCGGATAGACATTGTCTCGCCAGGTGCCTCCGACCTCGGCGTTGGCCTCATAAATTGTGAAGGCGTCGATGCCAGCCTGTTTAAGCTCGATCGCCATGCACAGCCCGGCAAAGCCGGCCCCGACGATGACGATGGCAGCCTCTGGATTCATGGGTTCACCACGTGATCACGACGCGGCCGTGGCCGGTGCGCACGCCCTGTTCGTGGGTGACGTTGGTGGCGCCCGTTGCGGTGTAGCTGCTGCCGCCACCGCCGCCCCAGCCATTGCCGCCGCCGTACCAGCCGCCGCCACCGCCGGAGACCGTCGCTGAGAAGGGCGATCCGCCAAAGCCAAAACCGGCCGGACTTCCGTCATAGCCGTTGATGCCGCCAGCGCTCTGCGTGCCACCGCCGGCCGGCAGGTTCACGGTCGAGATGCTCGGCGCGCCGTTGAGCCCGCCGCCGCCGCCGCCGATGCCACTTGCCCCACTTGATCCGCCGCCACCGCCGGCGACGACGACACGCTCGCTGCTCCACGCTCCAGCGCCACCCTGGGCACCCCAGGCATCGACCGTCATGGTGCTGATGCCCGCAGGCACAACAAGGGTTTGCGCAACGCCGCTGTACTCGAAGATGTTGCTGATGCTGCGATGGCCGCGCTGCGCGCTTGAGACCTGCGAGAGCGCTCCCGGCGCGCTGACGACGAGGCGGAAATAGCGAAACACGCCGGCCGAGACTTGAAAATCATCAAAGGCCAGCGCGCTTGCGCCGCTCAAATCACTGTAATCCGCGTCGCTCTCGCCCGCCGATCGCTGCCACTGATACGTCTCCTCACCGACTGCGCGATAGCCGCTGATCGGGTCTGAGGCGACACCGCTGCCCAGGATGCCAAGCGCGCGCACACGGTAGCTCACCGGTGCTCCCACGCTTGACGTGGGCGCCGTAGAGCTCAGCGCGACGTGGGTCGCATAGGTTCCAGAGCTTGCGCTCACGCTGCCCGGCAAAAGCGTGCCGGCCGGCGCGCTGGTGTCGACGTAGACGAGCCCCTCGTCGACCGCTTGCCAGACACCGTCGATCTCGATCTCGTAGCCAAGCGCTTGGCCACCGCCGCGGTAGCCGCTCGTTGCCACGGACAGCGGGCTGTCGGCATTGCGATAAGTTGCGAGCAAGGCGTAGGTGTGGCTCTCGGCGTCGCCGCCCTCCACCGCGCTCCAACTCACTTCGACGTGGTCGACAAAGCTGCCCTGGCTCGCGCTGATTTGCGGTGCACCAAGCTCGAGCGGGGCGCTTGCGTCGGCGTCGTCGTAGCTGACACGGTCAGCGGGAATGCGCACGATCTCTTGGCCGTCGCGCACCACGCCGTACCACAGGGCGCCTTCGGCCGGGTTCCAGGACAGACGCACAAAGTCGCTGTGTTCGCCGCGGCTCGCGACAAACGCTCTCGGCGCCGGCGCTGCCGTCGTAAAGCTCACGGCGCCGGCGTAGTAGGTATCGCTGCCATCGGTTACAAAGGCGCGCACGTGGTAGGTCGTGCCCGGCTCAAGGTTTTCTACGTCCAGCTCGAAGCTGCCCGCTTGCTCAGGCGCGCCCAGCGACTCGCAGACGCCTTGCTCGGCCGACGGTTCGGCCTCGAGCGACCAGCAAAAGCCGTGGTCGCTCAGCGCCTCTGGAGGCAGCTCGATCAGCTCGCCATGAAAGCTCGCCACCGAGGCGCCAATCGCGCGGGCATCGTGGGTTACAAAATCGAGCGTCGGTTGCACGCTTTGCCCATCGTCCGCTGTGTCCGCCTCTGTGTCCCCTTCAAAATCGACATCGAGCGCAACCTCGGCCACATCGTGCACGGCATCGATCGCAATATCTTGGCCCGATGCATCGTGCACCAGCGGGTCATGCTCAACGTCGCGCCCGACATCGCGATCTCGCGGGCCAGTTTTCAGCGGATCATCGGCCGAGCAGGCGCCCATAGCGAAGAGCACAAAACACGTCACGGCCATCAACAAGAGCCGCTTGCACCACAATAATTTTCTGAACATAGCCTGCCTCACCCAGTCGAATGCATCAGAGCAGTTCGATTCTAACCGAGCCGTTTCCGGCGTTGGCTGCGCTGAGATTGCTCTGATTGGCACCGGCGTTGAAGGAGCCACCACCACCGCCGACACCGTAATACTCGCCACCGCCGCCGCCGCTGTAGCCACCACCACCGCCGCTGCCGGTCCAGCTCACCCACTCGCCGCCGCCGCCGCCGCCAAATCCGCCTTCACCGCCCATGCCGCGCCGAGCGCCGCCCAGGCCGCCATTGACGAAGCTGATGCCGCGATGCTCGATGCTGCCCGACCATCCGCTCATGCCATCGCCGCTCAAGCCACCACCGCCCGAGCCCACGGAGTCGTGAGTGAAGCGGGAG
>JACCWM010000126.1 GCA_013697635.1 Lujinxingiaceae bacterium
AAAGAGAAGCGCCGCGGTGGACTGTTCAAACCGGTGGAGGAGACCTCCGTCTCAACCACCTAAAATCAACCAAGGGGGTCAATTCTTCGTGTCGCAGAGGGGTCAATTCTTGATGTCGTTTGACAGAGGGCATGCATCTGCACGCTCAATACTGGCGTTGATGTGAGGTTTTATCAGCTGATCCAGCGTCGTACGTTTGTGATTGATGAAGCGATAGAAAGCGACGACCTCCTTATCGCCCAGCATGGCTTCTGGAAAACTGGCAGATGGTTTGCGGGCGATACGCTTCACAATCAGCACACAGCGCTCCTCGAGCCTTTTGTCGCCTAGCTCAACCCCTTCAAACTCTCGTGCAGATGCTGTCAATGATGGTTCGTACATACTCTTGCCGGCGTAAATCCTCGTTATGAGGTTAAACAGCCAGGAAATGCTCTCATTTCAAACACCAACCGCACTTGTGTTATATCGACAGGCATCCCTGCCCAGAACGATCCGGGCAGGGATGCCCGGGTTACGGTTACGGCAGGCGGAAACAGCGAAAATTCGCGCCGCGTTCGTGGTCGTGCAGCTCCTCGAAGCCAGCGCGTTTGTAGGACTCGATGTTCTCGAGTTGGTGGATGCCGGGGCAGCGCGCGGCGGTGGGGTCGTCGGGGGGGGTGGCGTCGAGATCGGGGAAACAAGGGGTGATCTGGCCGGGGTAGCCGAGGGCGCGGACCAGGGTGTGGTTGTCGAGCACCATGAGCGTCGAGCCGCCAAAGAAGCAGCCGGAGCTGGCGTCCTGGTTGGTGAAGGTGACGCGCATGGCGGGGCGGCCGTCGGGTAGGCGGCGGTAGATCGGGGCGACGAGGGTGTGGCGGTCGTGGGTGTAGCCGATGTAGTGGTCGGCGATGACGGCCAGGACCTTGTGGCCGGCCTCGGGGGCGAAGAGCACGTGGAGGCGGTGGGGATAGCAAGGTGGCTCGGTGTCGTCTTCGTCGTCTTCGTGGGCGATGCAGGCGCCGCCGGTGTCGAGGCGGCTCTCCCACTCGAAGAGGGCGAGCAGCTCGGGGTGGCCGTCGGCGTCGAAGTCGGGGGCGCAGCGCAGTTGCACGGTGCTGGCGTCGAGCGGTGGGCGCAGGGCGCCGCCGTCGAAGGCGGATTTTTCAAACGCCGGGTGTTCGAGCGCCTCGATCAGGCTTTGCAGGCGCGCCGGGTCGTTTTGCATGATCCAGGAATCGGTGGTCAGCTCGCGACAGATCGAGGTGGTTGCGGGCGGACCGGTGTGGCTCGCGCTCATGGTGGCTGCGAGCAGGGCATCGGCCGTGCGACGCGTGGCACGGCGCGCGGCGACCGTGGTCGCGAGCTCGTCTCGCCAGTTGATGCGCACGCGAAAGCGCAGCTGGTTTGCGCCGCTGCCGGCGGACGTGGGCAGGGTTGGCTTGCTGAGCACACGGCGAAGGCAGGCGCGGTGCTCGTCGTAGAGGTAGCCGTGATCTTCGTTGAGCGCGATCTCCTGGACACGCCCGGTGGCGTCGATCGTCAGCGAGACGCCCAGGACCACATCGGGCCTATCGTAGCGAAGGCCGACCTCGTCCTCGAAGCACTGGGCGATCGGGGCGAGCAGCGCGGGCACGCTCTCGCGGCCGAGTTGGGAGCCGACCACGTCGGTGGCCTCGCTGACCACCGTGCGCGCATAGCGGCGCGTATCGCTGGGCCAGGCGCGCACCGTCTGGCCGGCCTCGCCCACGATCAGGACCTGGTCGGGCGTGAGCACGACGAGCTCCTCTTGAGCGTCGCCATCGAGATCGACGACGAGCATGGCTTCGACCACGGGCCCGGTAGGCAGGCGCGCGAGGACCTCGCCATCGCTGCGCGACACGATCATCAGGCCCTGCTCATCGAGACGCGCGAACTCCTGGACCTGTCCGTCATGGTTGAAGTCGAAGGAGAAGCTCTCGTCGATCGCGTGGGCCGCCTGACGAGGTACGACGTAGGTATCAAAGGGCTGAGCAGGCGTCTGGGCGCCGGCGTCTTCGCAGCGAAGCCGGCGCTTGCCGGTGAGCCGCTCGGTTCCGACCTCGGGCGTGCAATTGTCGGGCTGCACATGGGCCACATCGGCGTTGCTCTTGAGAAAGAGCGTCGGCTGGCCCATGGCGATCAGATCAGGGCGCTCATCGGCTAACACATCGAGCACCCACAGCGCCGAGCGCTGCTCGCTGGCCATCTGGCGCCAGGCGTAGGTGCGGTAGACCTGGCCCTGGGCGTTGAAAAACACCAGCCCGGTGCTGTTGTAGAGGAGCAGCGGCACCCAGGGGTCCGGCCAGTGATAGAGTCCGTAAGGCCAGTCAATGCGCGCCGGCTCGACCACACCTTCGGGCCGGCGAGGCTTTTGGGCGCGGCGCGGCTTGGCCGAGGACGCGGTCCCGGCATCGGGCGTCGGCGTCGGCGTCGAGCAGGCCGGCAAAAACGCCAGGCTGACGACCATGGAGATAAGGAGCAGTGTGCGCATCGACAAATGAAGCTGATGTTTTTGGGCCGTTTTAGCGACTCCAGATCGTCACCGAAACCGAAATCCGTCTGCAAGAACGTCTCTTAGATGACGTTGTATGCTCCCTTGTTCTCTACTTTGTTTGGCCCCTCACCGCAAGTTATGGGCTGCCGGCCAACCAACTCAACGTTGAACGCAGTGCGCATGAAAACCATGGCCAAAGGCCCGAGGAAAAAGTAGAACTTGCGTCGCATGTGATGTTCTCTCAAATACAGTGAATCAGTCAGGTAAAACTATGTGGCTAGTCCGGACGGGCGCCAGCGTTAATTATTCAACCTGGGCGCGCCCGGTGGCACACGCAAGCCTGCTCGTAGTGCTGATGTTTCTGGGGGCCTGCGCCGGTCCGCAGCCGCGCTTTTCGGCCGATGTGCAGCGCTCCTTTGTCGACAACGCGATGCGACGCTTGGAGACCGAGCGCCTGGTGGTCTACTACCCCGAGCAGCGCCGTGAGCAGGCCGAGCAGTTCGCCTCGCGCCTCGAGCTGTGCGTCGAAGAGCTCGACAAGTGGCGCGTGGGCAGCGACGTGCGCGAGAAGATCCCGGTGATCATGCCCGAGGTCGAGTTCAACAACGCCTACGTCACCTTTGGCAGTGGCGGCAATCCGCCGCACATGGTCGTGCCGACCTTCTTCACGGCCGACCTCTTCACCCAGATCGGCATGCCGCCGAGCGCGGCCTTTATTAGCTGCCATGAGGCCGTGCACTACGTGCAGGTCACCGAGATCAATGGCATTCCCTGGCTGATCAACACGGTCTTGGGCCACGTCTACACGCCCCAGATGGGCCTGGATTTCTGGTTCTGGGAGGGCCTCGCCACCTACTACGAATCGCAGCTCAATCCGGGCATCGGGCGTATGGCCTCGCCGTTTTGGCATCAGAGCTTTGCCTCCGGCGCCGCTCAACAGCGCCTCGACGGCGGCACGATGCACTTTGCCAACCGCCAGATCCCCTTTGGCGGCCACTACCTGGTCGGCTCGCACTTCATCAAGTTTTTGGCCGAGCGCTACGGCCAGCAAAGGCTGTGGCAGGTGATTGACCGCCAGTCGCGCGCCGTTTTGATCCCGTTTGGCGTCAATCCGCGCTTTCATGGGGTCTATGGCAAGAGCCTCTCGACGCTCATCGATGAGTTTGCCGCGCACACCGCCCAGACCTATCCGACGCGCGTGCGCCCGGGCGCCCAGCAGGTCGTGCGCGACGCCGGCCTGCACGCCCAGTGGGCCGTGGCCGCCGATGGCACCCAGGCCCAGATCTGGCAGGATCTCGACCGGCCCCAACGCCTCTCGGTGTGGGCGGCCGACGGGCGTTTGATCTACGAGCGCGCGTTTCCCGACATCCTGCCTCCTCGTAAATTGGTCGTCTCCGGGCTCTACAGCGGCCTGAGTTTTTCGGCCAACGCCGGCGAGCTCTACTTTACCGCCTTCGATCTCGACGAGATCGCCACCCAGACGCGTTTGATTCGCCTCGAGCTTGCCACGGGCAACTTCGAGATCGTGCATGCGGACATCCGCGGCGCCGGCGGCAGCATCACGCCCGATGGCCGCCGCTACGTCTTTCCACACGCCGACGGCGATCGCCATCACCTGGCCGCCGTCAACCTGACCACGCGCCAAATCGAGCTGCTTCACACCATGCCCGCCGGCGCCTATGTCGCCTTTCCGCGCGTCTCGCCAGACGGCAGCCGGATCGCGGCGGTCGTGCTCGAAGGCGCTCAGGCCGGCCTGTGGGTGTTCTCCGCCGCCACGGGCGCCGTGCTCGCCCGACTGGGCGATGCCGGTGATATTCACCGCGAGCCCTCCTGGCTCGACAACGAGCACCTGCTGGTCTCGGCCGAGGTCGATGGACGCTTCCAGGTGTTTGCCTACCACAGCGGTGGCGGCCAGCGCGTCCAGCTCAGCGAGGCGCCCTATCTGGCCGTGCAACCGTTTGCAACGAGCGCGGGGCGCGTGGGCTTTCTCAACCGCCAGGGCTGGGGCTGGACCATCGATACGATCGAGCGCGGCGCACTGCCCCTGGCCACGCCCGCCGTGGCCGTCAACGTGCCTGAGCCTGCGAGCGACTCGCCTTCGTGGGGTAGCGACGCGCAGGCGAAGACGCCGGCGGCCATCGCCGGCCTGCCCACGCTGGTGCCCACGCGTGTCTTTGACGACCGCCCCTACTCCAAGCTCGATGGGCTCTTCATTCCCCGGCTGCACGCGCCCTCCTTTGTGCTGAGCGCGGATCGCAGCGAGCTCGCCCTGCAGATAGGCGGGCTCGACACGCTGGGCTTTCACTCCTGGGGGATCGCGTTTGCCTTCGAATTTGTCAACTCCTTGCCGAGCTTCGCCGTGGGCTACGTCAACGCCCAGCTCGCGCCCTGGTATCTGTTCTTTGGGGCGCTTCAGAGTTGGATGTTCGAGCCCTATGTCGTGCTCGACGAGGAGGGTAAGCGGGTCGATCGCGAACGCCTCGATCGGCGCGAGCGTGTGGGCAGCGTGCACGCGGCGCGCACCTTCTACGACATCCCGCTCGTGCTCGGTTTTCTAGCCAACGAGCTCTACCGACCGCAGCTCGAGCTTCGTCGCTTTCTCGGACCGCAGCTCGCGACGCGGTTTGCGGCCGGGCGCGGCGCACCCTACAGCGGCACGCTCAACCTGTTCGCGCTGGGGCTGAGCGCGTCGTTTTACCCGGCGCAGCTAGGCTCGGATTTCTCGCTTGGCGACGTGCGCACGGAGAGTTCGGTGCACCTGCCGCTGCCGCTGTCGCGCCGCCACCGCCTGCGGCTCAACGCGCGAGCACGCTCGCTGCTGGGCGTGCCCGAGGGCATTTCTTTGATGCGCGTGGGCGGCATCGCCCACGGCCCGCTGCTGGCCGAGCGTGGCGCGCGCGATGCGCCTTTTGAGCCGATAGCCGACATCCTTCCCAGCGCGATCGGCTTCTCCGAGTCGCTTCGCGGCTACGAGGACTTTGGCATCGCGACCAACCAGGTGCTGGCCTTCGAGACCGATTACCGCTATCCGATCATCATCGATCGCGGCAGCGCCTCCTCGTTGTATTTGCTGCCGGCCACCTTCTTTCGCCAGATCAACTTCGAGCTCTTTGCCACAACGGCCGTGACCACCTTCGACGGTCGCTACCATGCGGCCGCCGGCGCCAGCGTCGACTTCAACGTCTTGTTCTGGTTGATTCCCTTTCAACTTCGCTACCAGGCAGCCCAAAGACTGGTTGACGATCGAGCGCTGGTACATACCCTCACTCTGGGCTTAGGCCTGGACTGAGCCCTTTTACAGACGAGAAGACCATGATTAGATTCGACTCAACGCTCTTCGACGCCACCCTCTTTGAGGATACGAGCCGCGCGGGCCTGCGCCCAAAGACCCGAAACCGCGCCGAGATCGGCGAAGCCTACAAGTGGCGCCTGAGCGACATTTATGAGGGCTGGGAGGCCTGGACGGCGGATTTTGCCACGATTCGCAAGCTCATGGATGAGTTCGTCGCCCTCGAAGGCACGCTCAAAGAGGGCGCCGATGTGGTGCTTCGCGGCTACGAGCTCAGCGACCAGATCGGCATGCTCTCCTACAAGCTGTACCGCTATCCGCAGCTGATGTTCGACGTCGATCAGCGCGACAACGCCATCCAGAGCCGGCTTCAGGAGGTTCAGATCTTGTTCGCCGAGTACGGCACGCGCACCTCCTGGTTTAGCCCGGAGATGCTCACAATCGACGAGCAGACGATGACGGGCTGGGTCGACGCCACGCCCGCGTTGGGCCCCTACCGCTTCCCGATAGCCGAGATCTACCGCAGCCAAAAACACGTGCTCGACGCCCAGGGCGAGCAATTGCTCTCGCTTGCCAGCCGCTTTCGCTCGACGCCGGGCGACATCTACCGCGCGCTGAGCACGGCCGACATCGAGTTCAAGACGATCGAGCTCACCAGCGGCGAGCAGGTCACCGTCAGCTACGGCGAATACCAGAACATCTTGCACACCAACCCCAACCAGGCCGATCGCGCAAAGGCCTTTGAGGCGATGTACGAGGTCTTCAATTCCAAGCGCAACACGATCGCCAGCCTGTACAACGCCGTCTGCCAGCGCGACTGGGCCCAGGCCCAGGCGCGCCACTACACGAGCACGGCCGAGGCGGCGCTCGACGACAACGCCATCCCTTTGAGCGTGCTCGAGACGCTGATCTCCACGGCCCGCGCCGGCACCGAGCCCTTGCGCCGCTACCACGCGCTTCGAAAACGCGTGCTCGGCCTCGCCACCTACCACCTCTACGACGGCGGCATCGCGCTGGTCGAAAACGACAAGCTCTACCCCTACGACGAGGTCGCCGAGATGATCGTCGGCTCGGTCGCCCCGCTTGGCGAGCGCTACCAGCAACTGCTTCGCGAGTCGCTCACTGGCGGCTGGATCGACGTCTACGAGAATGACGGCAAGCGCTCGGGCGCCTATTCGGCCGGCGTCTACGGCGTCCACCCCTACATCTTGCTCAACTACAACGATACGCTCGACCAGGTCTTCACCCTGGCCCACGAGCTTGGCCACTCGATGCACACCGTGCTCTCCAGCGAGCACCAGCCCTTTGCGACGGCCAGCTACACGATCTTTGTGGCTGAGGTCGCCTCGACCACCAATGAGGCGCTGCTGCTCGACTACATGCTCGCGCGCGTCACCGACCCAAGAGAGCGCATCGTCTTGTTGCAAAAGGCCATTGACGGCATCTTGGGCACCTTCTACTCCCAGGCGCTCTTTGCCGACTACGAGTTGCAGGCCCATCGCCTGGCCGAGCAGGGCAAGCCGATCACGGCCGAAGCCTTGAGCACGATCTACGAAGGCTTGATGGACGACTACTACGGCCCCGAGATCGATCGCGACGAGCTCTACCGCGTGACCTGGGCGCGCATTCCGCACTTTTTCAACGCGCCCTACTACGTCTACCAGTATGCCACCTGCTACGCGTCCTCGGCCAAGATCGTGCAGGGCCTGCTCAGCGACGACGCAACGCTTCAAGCCCAGACCCTCGAGCGCTACCTCACGCTGCTCTCCAGCGGCGGCAACGACCACCCCATGAATCAGCTGCAAGAGGCCGGCATCGATCTCAGCCAGGACGAGACGGTGCAAGCCGTCGTCGACCAACTCTCAGGCCTGGTCGACCAACTCGAGCGCGAGCTCGCGGCCCTCGAGACGGCCTGACACTTAGCGGCGCGCGTACCACTCGGCCAGGTCTTGTTGGGCGCGGGCGCGCAGCTTGACCGGCTGGTCGGGGTGATAGTTGAGCTCGAGGCCGGGCAGAAGCTCAACCTCTTCGAAGGCCATCTGGCGAATCTGGTCGCTGGGAGCGTTGAGGGCCTCGATCAGCCAGTCGCTTCGCTTCTGGCCGCTGGCATCGAACCACCAGTTGCGCCACTGCGCGATCGAGGCCGACAGATCTTGCAGTGTGATGGCGCGCAGGGCCTGATGGATCGTCTGTTGAACGCGACCGCCGTGCTCGTCGAGCGCGTCGATCAGCCGCGAGATAGCCGCCGTATCCTTGAAGACGCGCAGACTGTCGGCGGCAACCTCGACGCGCAGCTCCTCGCGGTTTTCCTGAACTTCGTTTCGAAGTGGCTGCAAAACAAGGTGCTCAAAATCGCGATGAAGCCGCTGACGGCTGAGGATCTGCTGGGCCAGCGCACGGGTTTGCTGGTCGCGATCGAAGAGGCGCTCGACGAGGCGGTCGAGCATCCCCTCGGCCGGCAGCTCCGTTAGCAAGAGGGTCGCATAAAAGCGCAGCTCCAGGCTGTTGTGATCGATGAACTTTCGCACCACCTCGATCGAGGCCGTGCCGATGCGCACCAGCGCCTCAAGCACCGCGCCGTGCTCGCGCACCGGGGGAAGGCTTTGGGGTGTATACTGATAGCGATCGACGAACAGGCGGCCAGGAAACAGAGCCTCCAATGCCTCCAGCGAGCGACTGCCCGCCGTGGCCACATGCTCGGCTGCCGACGAGGCGAGCTTGCGATCCCGGCTGTCGAGCAGGGCCAGGCTCGACTGAACGTCGATCGCCAGCGGCCCCGAATCGAGCAACTCCTCGAGCGCTTCGGGCGGAATGGTCATCGGGTTATCGCGCAGCGCGTCAAACTCAAGGCTGCCCAACATCGCGCCGAAAGACTCGGTGTTACTGCCGACAAGGCGCACGGTATCCGAATTCTGTCGTGGCGCCGGCTCGGCCTCATCGGCGCGAAACTCCTCGAGCCAGGCGTCGCGCTTTGCCCGTGAATGCGCATTGGAGCGCTCGGCCAGACCGACGATCGTCGCGCTGGAATTCGGCCGCTCGGGGCCGGGGCGGCCCAGTTCGACCTCCGACGCTTCCGACTGTCCGGCATGGCGAAGCGCGCGATCGAGCGCTGTCTCTTGAACTGCTTGGGGCCCAAGCTCCAACGCCCTATCGAGCGCGGTCTCTCGAATGGGCTGCGGCGAGCCTGGCGGCGCGAACTGTGGTTTCATAGCGGGTTCAGCTTCAGCCATGGGCTCAGGCTTAACCACGGGCTCGGGCGCAGGTTCGGGCTCGGCCACTGGAGCAGGCGCAGGAGCCGGCCCGACAGCCTTCAAGCTGGCCTGGCTCAGCGTCTTGGAACGCTTGAAGATCTGAGCACGGGGCAGACTCGCACTAGACGCCTCACTGAGCTCTTCGTCCAACTCAGGCCTGACAAACTCTGGCTCAGCCGAGGTTGGCGCCGCATCGGGCGCAGCTTTCTCGGTATGCGCGCCTGCAAAATTGACCTCGGGCACACCATCGACGATCGAAAAGCCGCCCATCAAGGTGCGAGCCGGATTGATAATCGCCGCCTCCGAGAGCATCTCCTTTGGCGAGGCCGATGCTTCGTTTGTTGGCGAGGCTGCAGCGCCCAACATATCGTCCCATCCCTCGTCGATTATCGAGTTGGGCTGCTCCTCGTCTGTGAGCATCGCGTCGGACAACTCTTCGATCGAGACGACCGGCATGCCGAAGTTCGTCGCGCTCGGCATCTGGGCGTCTGCGCGCTCGGCGATCGCCAGGCGCGCCTGTAAATTGAGATCATCGGCGTTGAGCTGCTGAGTGTGCCGCGGATTGCTCAGCGAGTCGCCCAAGCCAGCTGGCGGCAAATGTTTCTCGTCTAAAGCGTTGTAGACGGGCGCAACCGCTGGCTCAGGCAGCGCCGGGATGCGCTCGTTGGTGGGCGGAAGCGTGTTGGACTTGGCGCGCATGATCAGCTCCTCGAGCTGGCGGCCCACGGCGTCCGCGGCGGCCTCGAGCGCGCCGATGTCAAAGCTCTCGGAGGGCTCGTCAAGGCCCGAGGAGCCAGCGCGGCTCGTCGGTACACCGATCAGCAACATCGCCGTTCGCCCCGCCAGGCGCACCGGCAACACGGCCACGCGAAACGGCACCGCCACGGCGAGCTTCTCGAACAGCGGGGACAACCCGGCCGACACCGGCGAGGTCAACATCAGCCCGCTCTCGTTCAAGGCCAGCGCGCTTGCGCCGATCGGCGCGTGGACCGAGCGCAGCCCGGTGAAATCCGACAAGTGTGCGGGAAGATCCGGCCATTCCTCGACGAAATAGGGCTGCAAGCCGCCCTTTCCTGCGACGGCCACAACCCGATGCGAGAGCCACTTGCTCACGTAACCCATGAGCACTTTGAGCAGCGAGTCGCGATCAAAGCAGTTCGAGAAAAACGCTAACGCCTGTGCCTCGCTCCAATCATGGCCTATCGATTCGGTCGATAAGATGATGCGCGCTACGTCTCGCGCCTGCTTATTCAGCGTATCCAAGGGTCGTCCTGTTGTGTCGGCGGTAGACTCGAGTGATTCATCGTGCGGAGTTCAAGCTAAATGCCTTTCCCCGCACGTCATTCTAACAACCAATTGCTGCGACCTTAACAAGGAAATCACGGCACCGTCAATCAACGCATCAATGATGAGTGGCCGTCAAGGTCACCATCGCGCCAAAACCTGGAGCAAGAATACCCGAGCCGTGGTGGCGGTAGCGCAGGTCCGTGAGGTTGTGAAAGGAGAGATCGATGCGCCCATAATCATCGAAGAAATAGCCGCCGCGCACGTTGAAGGTCGTCCAGCCCGGCGTCCCCGGGCAGCTCTGGTTGAGCTCACTGTAGAGCACGCCCACCTCCGCCTCGCAGATGCGCAGATCTTGGAGATCGCCTCGCCCCAGTTTGTCCTGAGCGCCGGCGCCTTGCACGTAGAAGCTGGCCCACCAGCTCGGATCGAGCGAGAAGGTCAAGCCTGCCATGTATTCCACCGGCGTCAACCGGCGTGGATTCTCATAAGCATCGCCCGTGGCGACCAGCTCGTGCAGCGGGCCGGGCGCGAAGCGATCGTCGGGCGCGTTGGTCTCGACGCCGCCATCGATGTAGGCAACGTTTGCAAACAGCCGCGTGCCCAGCAACGGCGCCGTTTGCACGCCCAGCTCAGAGCCGTAGTAGTAGGCGCTCTCGGCGTTGACGCGGCGCTGCACGGGCTTGGCGTTGAACTCGGGCTCGCCCTCGAAGCTGGCCGCTTCGCGCACGATCCGATCGGAGAGCAACGAGACGTAGACCGCCCCGGTGAGCTGGGCAACGCGAGGCCAGTCGATCTTGGTGCCCAACTCGAAGGTATCGTTTCGCTCCGGGGCCAGATCGGGGTTGGGCACCTCAAAGAAGTTGCCGCTGTCACCCAAAAACGTGGCCTCCTGCAGGTTGGGCGCGCGAAAGCCCTGGCTCCAGTTGAGGTAGAGGTTGAGATTGGTTGCGTACAGATAGCTGATGCCCAGCGCACCGACCAGGCCCGTGTTGGAGAAGTCAACCTCGCCCAGCCCGCGGCCGTCGTCGGGAGCGCTGGCGCGAAAGTTCTCCACTCGCCCGCCGCCGTTGAGCACGACCTCCTGGGCGGCGTCGGCAAAGAGGCTGAACTCACCGTGAACGAAGACGCCCGTGCTGGCGTAGGCCGAGCCGGAGACGAAGTTGGCGAGCGGCGCACGCACGAAATCAACGTCCGGGCCATCGGCCACATCACGCACCGAGAGCACGCGATCGCGGTAATGCTCGCCGCCCCAGCTCAGCCGAAGCGGCACGCCGGGCACATGGCTGACGCCGGTGAGGCTCGTGCCCACCGTGTTGACCACGTCGTCGTCGATGCGGCGGGCCACGACCACACGCGAGGCGCGCGCCGCGCAGCCGGCCAGATCGAGCACGCGCCCGGCGCTGCCGTCGGGCCGCGCGCTGGTCTGGCAGCGGTAGGCATCGACGCGCTCGCGGGTGCGATGAAACGAGGCGTTGAGCGTGAGCTGGGTGAGCGGACCGCGGCCGCGATCGTAGGCGTAGGTGGCCCACATCAAGTCGTCACGATTGTCATTGAGACGCATGTCGCCACGACCCAGCGCGTCGGTGCGCGGCGCACCGTTGAGCTGGCCGCCCATGTAGTTGAGTCGAAAGCTCGAGTAACGAGTGATATCGGCGCGTGCGCCGGCGCGCCAGAACATCTCGCTGTAGTCACTGGCCAACATCACGCCTTCTTCACGGTCCTCGGCCGATGCAAAGATCCCTTGGGCGCCGACGCGCTGGCCGACGTTGAGCTGGCCGTAATCGCGAACACTAAAGCCTGTGGCAAGGCCCACGCTGCCCGTTTGGCCGCCGATATCCAAGCCTGTGCCGATCGCGTTGTCGACGCTTCGAAAGACGCCCAAGCCGCGCAGCGCGAGCTGCTCATCGGGCACCTCGTGGGGAAAGACGTGGATGACGCCGCCCATCGCGCCGCTGCCGTACAAGACGCTGCCCGGCCCGCGCACGATCTCGATGCGCCGAATCGCCCACGGATCAAGGGTGTTCAATGACTGGTTGGGTCCCGTACGACCCGTGGACTGGTTGTAGCGCACGCCGTCGACGTAGATCAGGTTCTCCGGGCCGATCAAACCGCGGATCGAAATGGTGTTCGCCCCACGGTTTGTCGTCTGTTGGCTCAGGCCCGGCTCCTCGTTGACGGCCTCGGCGACGTTGATCGCGCCGCGCACCAAGATGTCATCGCCCGTCGCCACAGCCACGCTGCGATCGCTGATGAAGGCCTCGATCGGCGCGCGCGCTGTGGTCGTCACCATCTCGACGACCGAAAAGCTCGTGTCAGACGCCTCCTCGTCGAGTTCTTCGTCGTCGAGCTCTTCGTCGTCGAGCTCTTCGTCGTCGAAATCGTCGTCCTCGTCGAATTCTTCGTCGCCCTGGTTCTCGCCAAGAGCTTCGCCAACGTGCTCGAGCTCGTTGTCATCGGATTCCTCGGGCGTCACGGCCCCGGCTGGAACACTCCACAGCAGTATGAAGGTTAAGGCCCAGATCGATGGATGAGAGGACTTAAGATACGACATACCAGAACTCCACAAACAGCATTTACAAATTCTCGACGGGCAATCTTTCGCCCGCTATAGTAGGCCGCGCAAGCGTAACTCACAAGAAAGTCGTCCGCTACGTTGGACCGTGCACACAATGTTTTGCGTTCCCATTTGCAGCCAACCCCTGTAAAACCTCCCAAGGGAGGAGAGTACTTTTTCGTTCATTCAGACACAGCATATCTTATGACACCAGTCTCAACGATTCGCAGCCACCTGGTGTGGTTGCTCTCCGCGGTGGCTCTACTTGTCTGCCTCGTTCCCATGGACGCCCGAGCGCAAGATGATGAGCCACCACTGCGTTTGGCCTTCATCAATGTTGCAGGCGAGCCCGGAGCCAATGCCTACTCAACGGTTCAAGGGATCCTGCTTCAAAGCAGCCAGATCATCCTTGTAACGCAGCCGACCTTTATGGCCGGCGCCTCGCGCTATAATCTGGGCCTGGACGTCTTTCGCCAGGGTTCGGCGCGTGAAGAAAACGAAGCGAACATTCGCGAGCTGATGAAGTCGCTCGATGTCGAGGCGATCGTCATTCAGGACGTTTTCGGCAAGGGCGGCAAGCTGCAGATGGTCGTCATGGGCCCGCGCGGCCGCGAGTTGCGCGATTTGCGCCGCGATATCCGCAAAGGCCGCGTCACCGATGACCAGGCCATCGACTTGCTCAAGGAGGTCTTCTCCACGCTGGTGCCCGAGGTTCGCAGCTACCGCGAGGAGCAAGATGAGAAGGCTCGCCAGGCCGAGCTCGAAGCCCAGCGCGCCCTCGAAGAGGACAAAGAAGAGGTCTCGATTCGTGACCAGGTCATCGCCGAGCGCAGCGTGGACAGCGGTGATTTGCAGACGGGCTACCAGCTCAACGTCGGCGCCATGATGGGCCATCGACTCATGCGCCTGAGCGGTGAAGATGGCTTCGAGTTCAACCATGGCACCCCTTTTGTGGGCGTGGGCGGCAACCTCGACGCGCGCTTTGCCACCTTTTCCGAAGGAAGCGGCGCGGCCGGGCTCAATATCTTTGGCGGCTATGCCCCCTTCAAAACGGCCTTTTACGACGCGATGTTGGACAGCTCCTTTGCGCGTGTGGGCGCCGAGCTTTACGTCGTCTTCGCGCTGACCTCTGATTTTCTCGTGCGCGCCTATGGCGGCGGCGAGGCCTTGAGCATCACGCTTGGACAAAACGAGCTCTACACGGGCCATCGCTACATCAGCGCGCGCACCGGCGCGGGCGTGGAGTACCTCTTCGGCGAGCTTGCAACGCTCAAGCTCGGTGCCGGCATTCTGCCCATCCTCAAGGCCGACAACTCCCACGGCGCCTATGGCGAGGTCGACGCACGCCTGGGCTTCGAAGGCGCCGCGCGCCTGGAGGTTTCGCCGATCAAGGCGGTCACGATCGCGCTCGATTACACCGCGCAGTACTACTCGCTGGGCTTTCCGGCACCCACCGTGCTGGCCACCCCGGCCGCGACCACCGACTTGCTCCACATGATCGTGTTGTCGCTGGGCTATCGGATGTAGCTGGCAGCCAAGGGCCGACATGGAACAAGACGAGCTCGAGAAGCTTCGAGGGCTGCTCGTCGAGCGGCGCCTCGCGCTGCTCGCTGAGGGTGACCTCAAAGCCGACCCCAACCGCTCCCACGCCTCGACGATCCCCGACGAGGACGAGCAGCCGCTCAACGAGATGAATCAGGTGATCAGCTCGCGGCGCAATCGGCTGCGCAAAGAGGAGATCGCCGGCATTGAGGCCGCCCTTGGCCGCATGAAGGCCGATCCCGAGGACTTCGGCCTCTGCCAAGACTGCGAGGAGCCGATCCCCAAAGGACGCCTGGAGGTGATGCCCTGGGCGCTGTACTGTGTGGGCTGTCAGAGCAAGCGCAGCGGCCCCAAATACGGCGGCCGCCGCCGCCACGCCGGCGACTTCGACGACTAGAGCGCATGGCCGCTGGACAAAGCCGCAATTTGGAATAATCTCTGCGACGGATTGCTCTAACAAAGCAAGTCCCGTCTTTTGCATCAATACAGGAGCAGTTTGTGAGTGATTCCACGGCAGCCGGCGGCGAAGAAACCGAGCGCCGAACCAGCTTCATCCACGACATCATCGACGCCGATCTGGCCAGCGGCAAGCACGCCACGATCGTGACGCGCTTTCCCCCCGAGCCCAACGGCTATCTGCACATCGGTCACGCCAAATCGATCGCGCTCAATTTCGGCCTGGCTGCAGAATATGGGGGGCGCTGCCACCTGCGCTTTGACGATACCAATCCGCTGACCGAGGATGTCGAGTACGTCGAATCGATCCAAAACGATGTGCGCTGGCTGGGCTTTGACTGGGACGAGCATCTCTATTTTGCCTCGGACTACTTCGAGAACATGTACGCCTGCGCAGTTCGCCTGATCGAGAAGGGCAAGGCCTACGTCGACAGCCTCGATGTCGAGCAGATCCGCGAGTACCGCGGCACGCTGAGCGAGCCGGGCAGGCCCAGCCCCTTTCGCGAGCGCAGCGTTGACGAGAACCTCGCGCTCTTTGCGGCCATGCGCGCCGGTGAATTCAAAAACGGCGAACACGTGCTGCGCGCCAAGATCGACCTGGCCGCAGCCAATATCTTGATGCGCGATCCCCTGCTCTACCGCATCCGTCACGCGCGCCATCACCGCACCGGCGATGCCTGGTGCATCTACCCGATGTATGATTACGCCCACTGCCTCGAGGACGCCTTTGAGGGCGTCACGCACTCGATTTGCACGCTGGAGTTCGAGAACAACCGCGAGCTCTACGACTGGGTGATCCGCGAAACCGAGGTGGCCTGCAAGCCGCGCCAGATCGAGTTCGCCCGGCTCAGCCTGGGCTACACGGTCATGAGCAAGCGAAAACTCTTGCAGCTCGTCCAGGAGCGCCAGGTCAGTGGCTGGGACGACCCACGCATGCCGACGATCGCCGGGCTCAGACGGCGCGGCATCACCCCGCGCGCGATCCGCAAGTTCTGCGGGCTCATTGGCGTGGCCAAAGCCAACAGCATGGTCGACTACGAGCTGCTCGAATTCGCCGTTCGCGACGACCTCAACGTGATCGCCCCGCGCGTATTGGCCGTGCTCGACCCGCTCAAGCTCGTCATCACCAATTATCCCGAGGGCCAGACAGAGCAGCTCGACGCCGCCTATTTCCCCCACGACGCCGCGCGCGACGATACCCGCCAGGTGCCCTTTGGCCGCGAGCTCTACATCGAGCGCGACGACTTCGCCAGCGAGCCTCAAAAGGGCTGGCATCGCCTCGCGCCCGGCGCCGAGGTGCGACTTCGCTACGCCTATTTCATCCGCTGCGAAGAGGTCATCCGCGACGAAGCCGGCGAGGTCATCGAGCTGCGCTGCACCTACGATCCTGAGACTCTGGGCGGCTCGGCCCCCGATGGGCGAAAGGTCAAAGGCACCCTGCACTGGGTCTCGGCCGAGCACTCGCTGCCCGCGAGTGTGCGCCTCTACGAGCGCCTCTTTGCGACCGAGCGACCCGATGCGGACGCGGAGGTCGACTTCAAGCGCTTTCTCAATCCCGACTCGCTCGTCACGCTGACAAACTGTCGCGTCGAGCCAAGTCTTGCCACGAGCGCGCCGCAGACGCGCTTTCAGTTCGAGCGCCAGGGCTATTTCTGGCCCGATCCGGTCGACAGCAAAGACGGCGCGCTGGTCTTCAACCGCATCGTCACGCTGCGCGACTCCTGGGCCAAGGAGAGGGTCAAAGCACACGAGCTCGAGGTCAACGAAACGGACCCGACGATCGAGACATCCCGGCCTGACTTCGGCGCGCTCGCCAACAAGTCCAAAGCCCAGGAGCGCCCCAACAAAAAGCGCGCCTCCCACGATCGCGATGCCGCCCGAGCCGCTCACCCCCAGCTCGCCCAGCGTTTTGAGCACTATCAGAGCGCGCACGGCCTCTCCTCGGACGACGCCGATCTGCTCAGCGGCGAGCTCGCGCTCTCGGAGTTCTTCGAGCAGGCCATCGCCCACTTTGACAGCCCCAAGACGATCGCCTCTTGCCTGGTCAATGACCTGCTGCCCCAGCTCGAGGACGACCAGAGCATCGACGCGTTGCGCTTTGGCCCGGCCCAGCTCGCCGGCCTGGTCCAGCTCGTCGACGACGATCGCCTGACCAATCAAGCCAGCAAAGAGGTTTTGCTCGAGATGCTGGCAAGCGGCAAAGATCCGCTTGGCATCGTCGAGGAGCGCGGCCTTGAAAAGGTCGGTGACAGCGCCCAGCTCGAACCGATCATCGACCGCATCATGGCCGAGCATCCCGCCAACGTCGAGCGCTACCGCGAGGGCAAGACCACCTTGCTCGGCTTCTTCATCGGCCAGGTGATGAAGGCCACCGGCGGCGCCGCCGATGGCGACGTCGTGCGCGCCTTGCTCACCGCCAAGCTCGAAGGCTAGTCGAAGCGGAACTCGCGCGATTCGCCCGCCCCGATCGTGTAGACCTTGCCCTTGACCCCGATCTTGATCGGCGCGGCGCCGCCCGGACGCACGTCGATACACAATTTCTCATGGGTGATCGTGATCGCCAGAGCGTGGCCCCGGTAGCGTAGGTCCTGGTGCAGCTTCGAGACCTCCTTGGGAAGGCGTGGGCTGACCCAGAGCACGTCGTCGCGGGTTTGAATGCCGGTGAGGCTGCGCTGCACGATGTCGACCGTGCCGGCCATCGCGCCCAGATGAATGCCCTCGGGCGTGGTGCCGCCTTGAACGTCGCTGACATCGCTCATCAAGGCGTGCGTGAAGAGTTTCCAGGAGTGGGCCCGATCGCTGTCGGCCATCACCCAGGCATGCACGACGCCGCTGAGCGTCGAGCCGTGCGAGGTGCGATCGAGATAGTACGCGACATTTTTGACGACCATCTCATCGGAAAACGGGTAGCCCAGGCGCTCGAAGATCACGCGCAGCTCGGGCTGGCTGAACAAGTAGAAGAGCATGAGCACATCGGCCTGCTTGGAGAGCTTGTAGCGGTTGGCCGTGTCGCCTTCGGCTTCCAGGATGCGATCGAGGCGATGGATGTCACCGTAGCGCTCACGGTAGCCCGCCCAGTCGAACTCTTCGAGCTGATCGTAGCCCTCGAACTGGCTGATGATCCCATCGCCATGAAAGCAGATGCGCATCTTGCACGTGATCTGCTCCCAGCGCGCGATTTCGCTGTCGCTGAGGCCAATCTTGTCGCAAAGTTCCTTGCGGCGAAGCTCGGGCAAGGTGTCGAGGGCCTCGCGGGCGCGCATCAAGACCCAGACTGCCATGACGTTGGTATAGGCGTTGTTGTCGATGCCAAGCGCCGTCGCCCCTGGATAGGCGTCGTGGTACTCGTCGGGGCCCATGACCCCGCGTATCTCGAAGCGATCGAGCTCGGCGTTGTAGCTGGCAAGGCTCTCCATGAACCGCGCGACCTCCAGCAAGATCTCGGCGCCATAAAAGGCCATGAACTCCTGCTCGGCGGTGACCTGGTGGTACTGCCAGACGTTGTAGGCGATGTCGGCGCTGACGTGGCGCTGCAAATGGGTATTGTCGGGGTTCCAGCGCCCTGAGCGAGGATTGAGGTGCAGGTGCTGCGTCTCCTCGCGCCCGTTGCTGCCGCTTTGCCAGGGAAACATTGCCCCGGCAAATCCAGCATCGGCGGCGGCCTCGCGCGCCTGGTCCAGGCGTCGATAGCGGTAGCGAAGCAGTGAGCGCGTGATCTCGGGCATGCGCAAGTTGAGCAGCGGAAAGATAAACAGCTCATCCCAGAAAACGTGGCCGCGATAAGCTTCGCCGTGCCAGCCTCGAGCCGGAACGCCGACGTCGAGCTCGCGCGTGTTCAGCGAGACGCTCTGCAGCAGATGAAAGATGTGCAGGCGCAAAATCAAGGTCGGATGGCGCGCCTGGCCGTCAAGGCAACAGATCATCTCCATGTCGAACTGGTGCCAGAGGTGCATCCAGGCCCGACAATGCGCGTCAAAAGCCTCGCCAAACGATCCAAGACGCCCAAGATGCTCGCGCGCCTCCAAACCAGCCTCGGAGATCGCATGGTCGCGCGAGGTATACAGGACGACCATCTTCTCGATGATGATCGACGCTTCGGGATGCATCGTGACCTGGAAGCGGTGCGCGATTCGGGCCTCTTCGTCGACCAGCTCACGCAGCGGGTGGACACGCTCGTGATCGCGAAAGACCCGCGTACGCGCAGCGAGCGCCACCTCCACGCGCGATTGGTTGGTGCGCACCTTGAGATAGACCGATTCTTCGTCGAGCTCGCTGGACTCGACATACTCGAGGTGTTTGCCGTTGAGCGCGCGGTAGCGTGCAACACCGCCATTGGTCACGCTGCCGTCGAGCTCGGAGCAGATCTCGAGGCTGCCCGACCAATTCTCGGCCGTGACCACGAGCTCGAGCGCACACACGTGCGGATCGTCCATGTGCACGAAGCGCTTCTCACTGAGCCGGGTGATGCGCCCCTGATCGTCGGCAAAGCGCACATCACGACACAACAAACCCTGGTCGATTTCGAGTGCCTGGCGATAGGACAAGATCTCGACGGTGCGCAGATCGAACCAGGCGCCGTCCTCGATGCGAAAGCCCAACGACAGCCAGTTGGGCATGTTCACCAGGTCTTCGTTCTCGACCTCGCGCCCGGCAATCTCGGTCTTCAAGCGGTTGTAGCCGCCGGCAAAATAGGTTCCCGGATAATGCACCCCGTCGGCGCGCGCGTGGCACGCCGCCCCACGCGTGACAAAATATCCATTTCCCAGCGCGCACAAAGCCTCACGCAAACCTTCGTCTTCGGGATCGAAGCCCTCGTAGACCAACGACCAATGTTGGCTCATCAACGCTGCCCCTCGAGCGCTTGGGACAGCGCCAGCAAGAAGGACTGCACCTCGCCCGGATCGCGCAGCACGTAGCCGGCCTGGGTTTGTCTGGCCTCCTCGCTGACGACAATGCCGATGCCACGCGCCTTCAAGGCGCGAAAGGCATCCTCATCGGTGACGTCATCGCCGATGTACAGGGCCAAGGCCGACGACTTTTGCAGACCGAGCGTCTCGAGCAGCCACTCGACCGCGCGTCCCTTGTGCCAATCGATATCGGGCTGCAGATCGAAGACCATCTTGCCCGGCGAGCAGCGAAGCGCGGAAAACTCGGCCAGCGTCTCGTCGACAATGGCCTTGATTAATGGAACGTCGGCCTCGGCTGCACGCCGATAATGCACGGCCAACGAGAAGCGCTTTTGCTCGAGCTGGGCCCCGTCGATGTCCTTGAGCCTGGCACGAAGCCGACCGGCAACGCGCTCGAGCAATGCCGGCAGGCCGGCACCCTCGCCGGCCTGATGGCGCCGGCCATCGGCCCCCTCGATGTCAAAACCATGGCTGCCGGCATAGGCGATTCCCTCGATACCGACGCGCTCACGAACATCAGCGAGGTCGCGCCCGCTGACCACGGCCACCGTGCAGCGCTTGGCCAACGCGCGCACCGCACGGCGCATCTCATCGCTCAAAACCGCCATCTCGGGGCGAGTGACAATCGGCGAGAGGGTCCCGTCATAGTCGAGGAAGACCGCCAGGTGGTGGCCTCTGGCACGGCCCATGATTTCATCGAGCGCGCGTATGGCGTTGGGCAAATTCATCTGGGGCTGTGCTTGTCTGTCCATGTCCTCCTCGTTGCTCCATGACTCGAGATCGTGCAGAACCCGATCTGCGCCCGCCTCCCACAACGCCCCGGCCTGCTGCTCGCCGCGCGCCAGACCCACGACGAGACCAAAGCCCGCAGCGCGCCCTGCTTGGACCCCGACCACCGCGTCTTCGACCATGACCGCGCGCTCAGGCGCCACATCCAGACGCCTGGCGGCCTCCAGAAACATGTCCGGTTGAGGCTTTCCACGCAGCTCGCTGCGCTCGAGATCGAGACCGTCGACACGCGCATCAAAGAGCCCCTCGATGCCTGCTATGGCCAGCACACGCTGGCAATTCTTGCTCGAGGAGACGACCGCCGTCTTGAGGCCGCGCGCGCGAAGCGCTCGAATCGCGCGCAACGCATCGTCGAAGACATCGACGCCGTCCGTATCGAGGCGGCGCCGGTACAGCTCGTTTTTGCGGTTACCAAGGCCGCATACGGTCTCCATGGCCGGATGATCGTCGCGATCGCCTCGGGGAAGAACGATGCCACGGGCGCGCAAAAAGCTGTCGACGCCCTCGTAGCGCGGCTTGCCATCCACATAGCGTCTGTAGTCCTCGACCGGGTCGAAGAACTCCGCCTGCTCGCCGAAGCGCTCGCACAAATAGCCGTCGAAGAGCTCCTTCCAGGCGGCGCTGTGTGCGCGCGCTGTGTCCGTGACAACGCCGTCGAGATCGAAGATCACTGCCTCACTGTCCTGAATGTCCATGGCCGACCCTCATCGTGTCCTTTCGGTCATCAACGTGAGCACGCCCGGTCCGAGCGTCAAATCAGGACACGCACAATCAGAATTCACTTGGAAACTTGAAAATCCATAGAGTTATCTGCTATAGCCCAAGCCATTGAACCTTTCAAAGGCCACAGACCTCGATAAAACCGGGTCAGGCTGGCGAAGCACGTGCTGATTTCCAAGCACACTTTCCTGAGCACTTGCAATACTTTAGGAGTAAGACCAATGAACAACGCACGTAGATTCATGATGGTGGTTTTGACGCTCGCTTTAACATCGGTCTTGTTCACGGGCTGCGCTGATGAGCGCAAGACGACTGACACCAACAACACCAACAACACCAACAACACCAACAACGACCTCGATGCGACACACTCCGATGCCGACGATGACACGTCGGAGTCCGATGCGCCCGAGGCCGACGCCGTCGATCCCGGCGACACCGCCCAGGACGACGCTGATCAGGACGACGCCGATCGCAGCGGCGACGCCGATGACGACGCCTCGGGCGACGATGCCTCAGGCGACGACGCCTCGGGCGACGATGCTTCGGACGCCGACGAGGGCTGCCCCGATCCCGAAGACGACGAGGTGCACTACGTGAACGAAGATCCGGAGGCCTGCACCACGATCTTGTTCTCTTGCGCGCCGAGCCAGACGACCTTTAACGACGCCTGCGGTTGTGGCTGTCTGGGACCGGCGCCGGCCGAGCCGACCTCCTGCGGCGGCATCGTCGGGGAGGACGTCTGCACCGCCGACGAGTACTGCCACTATGAGCGCGTGGCGGGCATCTCGACCTGCCATGCCAACGGCATCGGTGAGTGCACGCCGCGCCCGACCGAGGATTGCACCGCCGATTTGATTCAGGTCTGCGGCTGCGATGGCAACGCCTACCCGGGCCAATGCGATGCGGCCAAGGCCGGCACCGACGTCGCCTCCTCCGGTCCCTGCACGTTCTAAGGCATGTGGGCGGACCCTAGTTGCGGTCCGCCCATCCTGACCAGGGAATTGCGATCGCCTCGGGCGGGCAGAGCGCGCCATGGGCCTGCTCGCTGACGAGCGCATCGCCCAGATCTTCTACATATTCATAGTCGAGGCGATAGTCGACCACACGCGCCGTCTGCCCCTGGGTGACGCGCAGCGTGCCGGTCGGCGTGACCTCGAGCGCTCCCGGGCTCAGATACTCGGTGCTTCGCTTCTGCTCGATGTAGTCGAAGTACGAGCCGTGGCAGGCCATCTGAGGATCACAGTCGTAGGCCTGGTTGGTTGGAATCACCGCACGCAGATTGGGGATCCCATCGTGGTGCTCGACGATTACGGCCAGATCGATGCGCTGGCGCACGCAAGGCGCCTCGGCGCTGGCACGTGCCTGACCAAAGAACTTGACTTGGACGATCAGCTCGGGCAGCGAGCCGGCGACCACCTCCTCATAGCGCACCTCGCCGATTGAGACGCGCGACCAGCCGGTGCCGGAGCGCTCGTGGGCCTGAGCGCGGTACTCAAACAGCGGCAAGACGTACCAACCCACGCGGGCACGAACGGCCAGAAAGACGGCCTCGGTCGACTGCTCGAGGCCCTCGTCGCGGCCAAAGCGAAGCAGCCCCACGTCCTCATAGGGCGCCAGGTAGGCGGCGTCGATGGTCGGGTGCACGACGTAGAGGTCGGCGTGATGAATGGTATGCTCAAAGGCGCTGGTGCGGTCTTGAATCACCCCGACCAGCTCGCGCACCATCTCCTGGCCACCGTTGTCGACAAGTGGCATCGCCGGCAAGACCTCCAGCCAGCGCTGGCGAAAGTCCGCCTGCGTCCAGCGATCGCGCGCCTCGAGTGGCGCTTTGTCCACCCCGACACCGGCCTCGACGGGTGCACCGGTGGACGAGACGACGGCCCGCGTGCTCGTCTGACAACCCGCCGAGGCCACGCCCAGAAGAATCGGTACAGCTAATGCCCACGCCACAACGACACGGAGTTCGATTTGCCTCATGCCAGCCCCTTTTGCTCATTCAATCATCGTACGTTTGATGGCTTGAATTGTGGTTACTGAGCCAGAAAGGCAAGGCGGGCGCGCAGGCGTGATTCGATGGCGCCGACCAGGCGAGCCAGCGCTTCGGGCGAAAACCGAAAGAAAAGCGAGGGCTCGATGAGTTCGAGTTCCGTGAGCATGGGCTGCCCATCGACATCGGGCACGAGATCGACGCGCGCATAGAGCAGCGCCTCGTCGAAGCTTGCGAGCACCTGGCGCGAAAACGCACGCTCGGCGGGCGTTATCGGGTGTGGCCCGCTGATCTGCTCGTGCTGGCCGGCAAAGCGCGGGTGCTTTCGCACGCTATGGCTGAGCTCGCCGTCGATGACAATCAGCGAGCGCTCACCGTAGGTGTCTACCGCGTCAATGTAGGGCTGCACGAGCACGTCGCGCTCGGCCATCAGGCGAGCAAAGGTCGTGGTATCGAGTGCCCCGGCGCGCATTGTGTGGGTCTCGAATGAGCCTGCCGAGACGGCCGGCTTGACCACGACGTGTGACCAGTTGTGCGCCGCGCAAATCGCCTCGAGCGAGGCCGCTTGGCCGGCTTCGATCAGCTCGCTTGGCACCACACGCACGCCGCGTCGGGCGAGCTCGAGCAGATAGCCTTTGTGCGAGTTCCAGCGCACGACCGAGGCCGAGTTTTGCAGCTCGCTGACGGTAGTGACGCGCTCAGCCCAGTCCACAAAGCCTGCGCGATCGTGGTAATAGTTCCAAGTCGAGCGAATGATCGTCAACGGGCTCAGTGACCAATCGACCGTTCGATCGTGCCAGGCACAAAGCCGCGCGCGCAGTCCGGCCTGGGCCAGCGCGTCGAGCAGGGGCGCCTCGTCGGGGTCAGGCTCGGGCAGTGGCCGGCATGTTGCGATGGTGATGTCGAATTGGCTCATTATTGCACCCCGGTTGACCGCAGCGTGACAAGGACATAACCCTAGGCGACCAGACGTTTTTTAAAAACCACGACCGTTGTCCCAGCTATCACACAGAGAGGACCATGTTCCATCCCGATGGCCCAAGCTTCTTCGAACTCGCTCGCCAGGCACTCTCCTCGACCACGCGCGGCTACGATCTGCTCGCGCCCAAGTTCGACCACACGCCGTTTCGTACCCCCGACGAGCTGCTCTTGCCCCTGGCCGACGCCATCGGTCCCGCGGACTCGATCGGCAGCGCCATCGATCTGTGTTGCGGGACCGGGGCCGTGATGCGCGTCTTGCGCCCGCTTTGCACCGATCGCGTGGTCGGCATCGATCTGTCGACAGGCATGCTTGAGGAGGCCGCGCGACGACTCGAGCAGGCCCCCGGTGCGGCCACGGTTGTGCTCGAGGTGCAAGACGCGCTGGCGATGGAGTACGACCAGCAGTTTGATGTGGCAACGAGCTGCGGCGCCTTTGGCCACGTGCTCCACGACGACCAGGACAACTTTGCCGAGCGCGTTCGCAACGCCCTCGTTGCCAACGGGCGTTTTGTTTTCGTTACGCACCCGATGCCGCCGCTGCTCTCACGCGCCTACTTGCTCTCACGCGCCTTTAACGGTGCGATGCACCTTCGAAACGCGCTCATCGATCCGCCCTTTGTGATGTTTTACATGACCTTCCCGCTCGAGCGTGCGCACGAGGTGCTCGAGCGTCACGGCTTCGAGCTCGACGTTCGAGCACCCTATGCGCACACCGTGTATGCGCCGATGCGTCTGGTGATCGCCACCAAGCGCGCTTAGCGCCTGGCGCTCGAGCGACGCCGGCTGGCAACGAGCAAGACGCCCAACATGGCCACGCTGGCGAGCAGGCCGCCACCGGGCGTCTGGGAGGTGCGAATGGCCTGGCAGCCGGCGGCGTTGTCGACGTTGGCGGCAGGTTGCTCGGCGTCGGGCTGATCATCGGCACCCTCGTGGTAGTCCTCATCGTTGCCCGCGGTGTCCTCCTCGGTCGGCTCGAAGTCGACGATCGGCTCGGCGCCCTCTTCGACATCGCCGTCGAGCACGGTGAAGTCCTCCTCCTCCTCGTCATCCATCTCGTAGCCGATGATCTGGGTCTCCAACTCGTGCTCGTCGCCCTCGAGCTCCGTGCAGATCGGGCTGATCGCCGGGCGGTCGACGTAGACCTGGCGCGCCGAGCTGGTGCGCCGGGTCTTGGAAGATTGGAAGAAGACGCGGTCGATGTCGTAGAGCGCGCGCGCGCCGGCCTTGGGCTTGCGGCCCTCGAGCGGATCGATGCGCAAGCGGCGGATCGTGCCCTTCCACTCGGGATGATCGCTCATCTGAATGACCATCGTGTGGTAGTTGCCGTTGCCGCGCCCATCAAAGCGCACCATGCGCTTGCCGCTCCAGGGCGTCGTGCCGGTCGCGCCAAACAAGATGCCCATCTGATGGGCTCCGTCAAAGGAGCGGGTGCGAATGACGATCTGGTCGTAGGCGTTGGCGTTGATGTTGGTCCAGCTCGGCGCTCTCACACACGAGTTGTCGCCGGTTACGCGCATACGCATCACGCCGGCGTTGTTCGGCTTGTAGAGCTGGTCGTGGTGACCCTTGCGACAGGCCGCCCAGCCTTCCAGGTTGTACTTGGAGCCGGTGTTGAACTGCCACTCGTTTTTGGAGAAGACGTCCGCGTAGCGACGCCCGCGCATGGCGCTGCCAAACTTGTTCGTGCCCGGCTTGGTGCCGTAGGTGGCGGCCGGACCATAGACACCGTTGTCGATTCGCTTGATCCAGAAGCTCACCCGCGGATGACCCACCTCCCCGATGCTGTAGCGCTTGGCCCGAAGGGTGACGACGACCTGCTTGCGCTCCTTGGGCGCAAAATTACCCAGATAGATCGTGCCGCCCTTGCCCAGGCGCGCCTTGGCCGGATTGCGCGAGTCGCCATTGGCGCTGGCGCGTGACCAGTTCTTGCCGTCCATGCTGCGATAGATCACGTAGTTCTCGGCCACAAAATGCGGTGAGGGCAGCTCGTAGCCCAGGCGCACGTTGACGAGCTTCTCGGTCGACTTGTTGTGAAAGACGGCCACGCCGCGAATCGCGTCGCCGACAAACTGGTCGGGCACACTCTTGGACGAGCCCTGGGGCTGGATGTCGCCGCGCGTTCCAGCAAGCTTGACGCTGAAGTTGGCGTCCCAACGCTTGGTCGTGCACTTGGGGTTGCTCACGGGCTTGCCCCACCACTCCCAATGCCAGTTCTCGCTGGGCACGGTGCGCTTGAAGCCGTAGCGCCCGGCGTTGTTGGCCAGCCAGCGGTAGACGCCCGGTGACGACGCGTTCAAGTCCAGCGCGTGGCCGCTCTGGTGATTGCTGTAGCCCGGGCGTGCGGCCAGATTACCGTTGTTGCAGCGCTTGGTCAGATAACAGTTGTAGAGATACTGTTGCTCGGCCTGGGTGCGAAAACCGCTGACGACGCGGAGGTTGATCCCCGATTTCTTGGCCGCTTCCTGCATCTTGAAAAAGGCGTTGGCCGTGTTGAGCTCGACGGGCTTGCTGTCGACGGTGACCACGGTGATCGCAAAGGAGCGACCGCTGACATAGCCGGTGTTCTTCTTGCGCGTGCAGCTGTTGAGCTCGAACTGGCGCGTGGCGAGGTCTTCGCCAAACTCGTCGTGGTCGTGGCCGTCGTGGTCGTGATGCTCGGGATCGTTACCCTCGTGACTCATGATTGCCGGGTCGTGGTAGTCGTGGGTGACCTCGTCGTCGAGCTCGCCACAGGAGCTGATCAGAAAGACCGCCGTCCAACAAAGAGCCAGGCGCAACTTCCATCCAAACAGTGCAGTTCTCATCGTATCCTCAAAGTGCAGCGCATCTTGTCAAAGTATTGAATTCCATTCCCAAGAGCAGCCACTGCATATCGCGTGCCATGGCCATTGCTCCCATGATTTTGGCGTGTAATCACGCTCCTGGCGAGCTCGATGGCCTGCCCGTCCCCCACAGGTCGAGGACACTTGTCCTACCTCGCATCCGCCTGGTGTGACAGATGGTCACAGCCCGGGCGCCCGCCGTCTACTTTTGGTGGTGCGGGCCATTTCCTTGCTTCCAAGTGTTCGTAGATTGAGGTGTGCGACGATACCCGCTCGAGAGGCGCATCCGCAGCGCCATCGTGGGGAAAATGGAACATTTTCAGCATCTTGAGATGTTGCACTGTGTACCCAAGGACGGGATTGACGCATCCACCTGCCTCCCACTACCCCAGCGTGTCGGAGAGATCATGCCCATCGCCGGTCCATTGACGTCGTCTCAAATCGCACAATTCGACGAGGTCGGCTTTCTCGTCGTCACCGACGTATTCAGTGCCCATGAACTCGACGCGATGCGCCAGGCCTTCGAGCGCCTCGTCGTGCGTGCGGCCGAGGTCGAGGAGCCGGCCATGGTGGCCGGCTCGCAGTTCGTGGTCAGCGGCAAGCGCATCGATCGGATCGTCTGGTGCGGCGCCTGCGAGCCGGTGCTCTCGCGCTTTGGCCAGGACCCACGCCTTGTGGCCATGGCCTCGCAGCTGCTCAAGAGCGAAGCGATGGACCAGCTGATCAACCAGGCACACTTCAAGTTTCCCGGCGACGGCGTGGCCTTTCATTGGCATCAAGACAGCCGCCATCGCCGCTATGGAACCGAGCTTTGGAGCGACGTCAACGGCCGTGGCAGCTTCATCGAGACGGCCACCGCGCTCGATGCGATGACGCTGCAAAACGGCCCGCTGCAGTTCATCCCCTGCAGCCACAAGCGCGGCCACATCGCCCCCGATCCCAAGACCGGTGAGCTGCCGTCGGACGCCTACGATCTGGCCGAGGCCGTCACCGTCACGCTCGAGCCGGGCAGCGTCGTGCTCTTTGGGCCCTACGTGATCCACGCAAGTCCCCCCAATTGCGGCAGCTCGATGCGCCGCCTGTTTTTGAATGGTTTTGCCTATCCCGGCGCAAACAAGCGCGTCTATCCCGGAGAAGGCGCCGGACGAAGAGTGGTCAACCCGGCGCCCTGAGGCTCGGCGGCCACGCAGACGGTTCCAAGCGATCGCGTCGTGCACTCGCTGCACGGCTACTTTCTGCTACCCAGCAAGCACGCTCAGTCTCGGCAGTAGCCCTGGTCGAGCGCGCTGAGCTCGATCGGGCGCGCGCCGGGCGGCTCCCAGGGATTGCCGTCGGAGTCGGCGTCACCGTCGACGTCGACGAAAACCGGGTTGGTGAAGGCCAACACCGGCACGTTGTAGGGGACATCACCGCTGGGCTCGGGGCCGTAGGCGAAGAAGATCACCCAGGAGTCTTCGCTAAGCTCGAGCTCGATGTGGGCGTCGAAGTCAAAGCGGGGATCGGCCTCGGCCTCGCGCTCGAGTGTGCGCACGATGCTGCCATTGACGATCACGAAGAGGTGGGTTGCGCGCGACCAGTTGGGCGTCTGAACGCGCACATGAAACGAGACCGGCGTGTTAGCCTCGGCGGTGAGCAAATCGCCCGGGAGCATGGCGTCGCCAAAGTCAATAAAGGAGAGCGAGCCGACCGTGAGGCGGCCGTCGAGCAGCGTATCGCGCATGGCCTGCTCCGAGATCTGGCCCGGCGCGCTGTCGTCCATGCGCAAGTAATTGCGGGGCACGCCGGAGCGCGCATTGATCGCGTGCGAGTCGGAGTTTCCAAGGCCGGCGACGATGTGGCCCACGTTGAGCAAACCGCTCCAGTCGCGCATGAGCTGGCAGGTGTCCGAGAAACGGTTGATGATCTCCATCGCGTCGAAGTTCAAAGAGAAGTCACGGTGCGTAAAGCTGAGCGCGTCGTTCTCCGGGTTGAAACGTGTGGTGTTGAACATGCCCGAGCCGTTTCGGGCGTGGTTGAGCTGCACGATCGGGCGGTGCTCGAGCTCGCGGGCGAGCGCCAAGATCTCGGGGATGCGCCGATTGACCTGCACCCCGTCGACGAGTCGGGCAAGCTCGATCGAGCCGCGGCCTCGCAGATGCGGCTGATAAGGCATGGGATAGATGTTGATATGGGTCTGAACCGGCGAGATCTCGACGCCGGGAAAAGTCGTCAAGGTGTCGCCAAGGCCAAGGCTCGCAACGATCGGACGAAGGTCGGTGATCACCTCGTGGTCGGTGGGCACGACCAGCTCGACGCCCTGGCTGGCGTTGTCGAGCACGCGGTCGTAGACGTTGGCGTCGCTGTCGATGCTGGCCTCCATATGCTGGTGAAAATCGGCCGCGATCCAGCCCACCGTATCAACGCCGCGATTCAACGCGACAGCCAGCGCGAGCTCCTCGCCGGCGACGATCGTGATGTCCACGATCTCGACGTCGTACTCCAGGCCGCGTGTGACCACGAGCTTGTAGTTGCCGGCAGCGAGCGCGGTCTCGAGCGTGCCTTTGAGCACGAACAGCGCAAAGCTTGTCGCCGCGCGAAGCTCGGCGCGCGCGGTCAGCGGGGCACCGGTGCCAAGCTCGGTGACGCTGAGCTTGAGCCGGCCGGCCTGAGCGAGCTCGAGCTGGGCCTGACCCTCGGCGTCAAACTGCAGGCTGACATCGAGGCGTTGATTTGCGGGCAGGCCGTCAAGCGTTGCGTTGAAGCTCTGGGCGGGCGGCAGCCACAGCTCGACTTGTCCGTCGGCGTCGGTCACGCCGTAGTTCAAGCCCTGGTCGTTGCCGTGCACGGCAACGCCTACGCCGCGGACCGGCGCGCCGGCCGTGTCGCGCACCGTGATCGTTCGCGCCGTGGTCTCGTCAACCTCGCCGCGAAGCGCGAGCGCGCTCTTGCGAACGCTGTCGAGCGTGCCGTCGCCGACGATGAACCAACGGCGCAACATGGCCTGCTCACCGGGTTCGAGGCGAAGCTGCATGGCGCGCATCTCCGCCCACGGAATACCCTGCGAGCTGGCGATGCCCATGGTTGTGGCGCCCTCTCCCTCGAAGACCAGCCCGTAGCTGCGATCGCCGCCAAGGCCTGCCACCCAGCGCACGGCCCGCGACGTCGTCCCAAAGCCGTGGCTGTCGCTCCATAGACGCGCGCGTTCGCCCCAGGCAAACCAGTCACCGACAAAGCCGCTTCGCACCAGGGTGGGCGAGACGTTGCGATACCAGGTCACGATCTCGACGGCATCGCTGTCGGCGGCCAGCCGGTACTCGGTGACCACCTCCATGGGCACGGGACCGGCAAAGGTGCGCCCGAGCACGCCGACCAGATGAGCCAGGTCGATGTCGTAGCCCTCCACGCGCAAAACGGCCGCGCCACCGTCGGAGCCGTCGCGCACGGTGTAGACCCGCAGTGCCGCGGCCGTGCGAATGTCGATGAGCGGCATGATCATGTCGAGCACGTCCTCGCCAGTCTGGCCATGGCGGCGCGCGTCGACGAGCTTTCCGCCGGTAAAGGTCTCGTAGCGGTTGGTGCTCTCCTGTTGGATGCACACGTCGATAAGGGCGTTGTAGAGTCGGAAGTCGCCCGTTCGGCAGTGGCTCCAGATCCCCTCGTAGCCGGTCTGCTCGGCGACGATGCGCCCCAGGCGCGCCTGGCCGGCGCCGAGCGTCTGCTCGACATCGGGCGCGCCGTCGACCGACACGCCGTCTTGAAGAGGCGTCAGACCCAAGAAAGGCTCGATCGGGGCGCTCGCATCGGCATCAAAGCCTAGATCGTCGCCCAGATCGTCGCCCAGATCGCCGCCCAGATCGTCGCCGCGCACATCGCTCGCATCGGTGGGGGCGTCGGGCGACGCATCGAGCGTCAACGCGCTATCAGGATCCTGCAACAGCTCGTCGTGGCAGCTCGAACAAGAGGCCGCCAGGGCAAAAACCACGATCAGGCCAACGCGCACTGCGCGACAATTCAGCATGTCATTCATCGGTCAAACTCGCTATTTTACTTCAAAGAGGCCGCACACCCGTAAAAGCGAAGTCTGGCCGAGCCGGGCCAAAACATCAAGAACCGTGGCCAATCGATCGCGGATTAGATAAGTGAAGCCTTTGTGTAAGCCAAGCCGATGGTGGGCGCTGAGCTTGTGCGCCCTGTTATTTTGGGGGTGCTCAAAGCCGGCAAAACAAGCCGTCATCGCGCCCGACGTCGGTTCGGATGCGAGCCTTGCTGATGGTGCCAGCGACCTTGGCGACGCCGATGAACAGAGCGATGTGAAGCCCGACGCCGAGACCGATGTGCCCAATCCACCACTTGTGCCCGGCCCCGAGCGCGCGCTGATCTACCAACTCATCGTGCGCCACTTTGGCAACGCCAAGACCACTAACGCGCTCGATGCGACGATCGAGACTAATGGCAGCGGCAAGTTTGCCGACATCGATGCCAGCGCGCTCTCGACGCTGCGTGCCATGGGCATGACGCACATCTATCTGACCGGCGTACTTCAACAAGCCACGGCCACCGACTACGCCGAAATCGGCGAGCCTGCCGACGACCCGGATATCCTCAAGGGGCGAGCGGGCAGCTTCTTTGCGATCCGCGACTACTTCGACGTCTCGCCGGACTACGCCGTCGATCCGACAAAGCGCCGCGAGGAGTTTCGCGCTCTGATCGAGCGCATCCATGCCCACGACATGAAGGTGCTCATCGATCTGGTGCCCAACCACGTCGCGCGCTCCTATGCATCGACGGTGCGCCCGGAGCTCGACCTGGGCCTTGGCGACGACCAGAGCCTGGAGTTTTCGCCGCAAAACAACTTCTTTTATCTTGCCGGCGGCCAGGCGCTGGTTTTGCCCACGGCCGAGTCGCACTGGCGACTCGACGGCATGGACGGCCACTTTGCGCCCGAGGACGGAACCCCCGCCCGCACCGTTCGCGTCACCGGCAACAACGCCAAGACCTACACACCCTCGACCAACGACTGGTACGAGACGGTCAAACTGAACTGGGGCTACGACTTTGAGACGGGCCAGGGCGTCTACGATCCGCTGCCGCCGACGTGGAGCTTCATGGACGAGGTCGTGGCCTACTGGCAGGAGTTTGGCGTCGACGGCTTTCGCTGCGATTTTGCCCATTACGTGCCCGACGAGGCCTGGTCATGGCTGATCGAACAAGCCCGCGCGCGCGATCCGCAGGCTTATTTCGTCGCCGAAGCCTATGAAAACCTCGCGGGCCTGCTCGCTGCCGGCTTCGACGCCGTCTACGACGACGAGCTCTACGACGGGCTCAAGGGCATCTACAACGGCACCCACGACACGTTCGAGCTCGACGCCTACTTTGCCTCGATAAGCGACGCTTCACGCGGCCAATACCTGCGCTATCTGGAGAATCACGACGAGCGACGCATCGCCTCGCCGCTGGTCTCAGGGGTCTATCCGGGAGACTCTGGATTCGGCTCGACGGGCGCCGGGCGCCACGTTGCGCCGATCGCTTATTTGCTCGGCCCCGGTCCGATCATGATCTACAACGGCCAGAGCGTGGGCGAGACCGGCGCCGGCGCATCGGGCTTCTCGGGTGACGATGGCCGCTCGACGATCTTCGATTATTGGAGCCCTCTGGCGCTGGCGAACTGGCGAAACCAGGGCGCCTTCGACGGCGCGCTGCTCACCGAGGAGCAACGTGCGCTGCACGCCTACTATCGCAATCTGCTCACGCTCGCGCAGCACCCGCTGGCCCGCTCGCGCGGCTACTACGGGCTGGATTATTTCAACCGGGACTTCGACGAGTATCCGGGGGCGCTCTACGCTTTTGCGCGCTTTGAGCCGGGTGCTGGCCGACTGATGGTGGTCGTCACCAACTGGTCGCTGGGCACCGAAGCGGGCCGCATTCGCATCCCCGAGGCGCTCGCTGGCGAGTTTGCCGGCCTCAAAAAGGTCGTGCGCATCCGTCAGATCTTCGACGAACAGGGCAGCCTCGAGCCGGTTGAGCTGGGCGTGACCACGCGCGATACGCTCAGCGACGAGGGTTTTGCCGTCGAGCTGCCCAACCAGGCCAGCCGGGTCTACGTGCTCGAATAAGATCTGGATGTCTTGATAGCAGGCGCAATCTTCGTGCTCAAGTTCGGTAAGGTATTGAACCTGAAAGGTGATTGCCATGCCAACGCGCTCCACCGTCGTACTCACCAGCGTCACTCTGCTCACCCTGCTCGCACTGCCCGCCACGGCCTTTGCCAGCGGCTCCAGCGCCGAGCTCGCCACAACGCTCACGGTGCTGATCCTCTGCATTGCCCTGACCGCATCGGCGGGATTTGCCACGCTCGTGGCTGACGTACTCAACGTGCTCGAGGAGCGCCGCAGCCGTGACGTCGCCAAGCCGCGCATGTGGTTCTTGCGCCTGGTCGCCATCGGGATCCTGGGCTTCCCACTGGCGATCGTCATCGCCAGCGGCCTCCACGAGGTCTCCGGCTTCCGGCTGAGCGGCCCGCTGCTCTGGGCGATCGTCTTCTCCTCGCCGCTGGTGATGCAATCGGCCTACGGCATGTGGACCTGGCACGGACGCGAACAGGTTGTTTGAACAAGGGCGTCGCTCAGCCCTGGCGGTTGGTCGCTTTGAACACGAGCATGACCGCCAGGCTCACCATGACCGAAACGCATATTATCATCGACGAGCTCGACATGGGGGAGCCGGCCGTAGCGAATCGTGAATAAGTGAGGGGTTCGACAAGCACCACCCAACCGGTGATCGCCACGGTGATTGTGGTACACAGGCCCATGCCGATGCTTGCCGCAAGTGGAACCATCGATGTGCGTGGCTCGGGCTCAAGTTGCAGGTCCGTGGAGCCAGCAGCGCGAAGCGACGCGAGCGCCTCGCGCCCGTGCTTGAAGCGCGCTTCGGTGGACGGGGCGAGCATCTGGTCGAGCCAGTCGGCCAGCTGCGGCGAAAGCGAGACGTGATCGCGAAATTGCAGTTGCATGCGGTGGACGGCGAGCTCGGAGGGCTCGCGATTGGTGAGCAACTGCACGGTCGTCGCGGCCAGCGCATACAGATCGCTTGCCGGTGTGGCGTGGCCGAGCAGCTGCTCGGGCGGCATGTAGCCGCTCGTGCCGACGATCGTCGAGCCGCCTACGGTGTTGGCCGCCATGGTTTGCACGGCGCCAAAATCGACCAGGGTCAGGCGACCGTCGGGTCGGCGCACGATGTTCGACGGCTTGATGTCGCGGTGTACGACGGGCGGGCTGAGATCTTGGAGGTAGCAAAGCACGTCGAGCATCTCCTCGACAAAGCGGCGCGCGTCCTGGTCGCTGAAGGTACCGGCGAGCCCCGCGCTCTTTAGGTCTTCGCCCTCGATGAACTCCTGGATCAAGAAAAAGCGCACGCCGCTTTCCGCGTCGATGTGAAAGTCGTCGATATGGCGAGGGATCGCGGGATGGTCGAGCCCGCGAAGCGCTCGCGCCTCGCGCTCGAACAGCTCGACCGCCTTCCAGTCGGCCGCGTTCTCCAGGCTCAGCTCTTTGATCGCGACCCTCTCACCGCTCTCACGATCGAGGCCAAGAAAGGTGCGAGCTTGCGAGCCCCGCCCGATCTCTTTATAGACATCAAAGCGGCCCTTGAGCGTCTCGATGGGATCGTCGCTCATTGTTGGCCTCGCAGGTGCTGCGCGCGTCGCACGGCGAGCAGGCTGACACCGACAATCCACAAAATGGGCATCAGCGACATCCCAATAAAGGGCAGGCCGCTGATAAGACTTCCACCCACCAGAGTGACGGCCAGTCCCAAAACACCGAACAAGGCCGGGATCACCGACACGCCCACGACGACCCACAGCGCGGTTTGAACGCCGTCGAGCGGGACATTCACGTGCACGACCAACTCATCGGCTAACTCATCGGCTAACTCATCGAACGAGGCCATGGCGAGCGCATCGGCGCGCCGAACGAGCGCGGTGTTCGGCTTTGCGTTGAGCGCCCGGCGGGCCTGTTTGGCGCTTTGAAAGCGGTCTTCGACGTGGGCGGCGAGCATCGTATCAAGGCATGCAGCGAGCTCATTGGAGATGGTCACATAGGGCCGATAGCGTATGGCCATGTGCTCGCGCGCAAGCTGTGAGGGGTGGCGCTGGCTGAGCAGGTGCACCACGCTGGCGGCCAGCGCGTAGAGATCGCTTGCCGCCACGGCGCGCCCCATGAGCTGCTCGAGCGGCATGTAGCCGCTGGTCCCGACCACCGTCGAGCCGGCGCCACCCTCGACCAGGCAGGCCTGCACCGCCCCAAAGTCGATGAGCACCAGACGCGCGTCGTCCGCGCGCCGCATGATGTTCGAGGGTTTGATGTCGCGGTGGATCACCGCCGGCCGTCTTGAGCACCTGGCCCTCGCGCTCGAAGAGCTCGACGGCCTTCCAGTCGGCGGCCTGCTCAAGGCGCAACTCCTTGACCACGACCTGCTCCTGGCTTTGCAGATCGAGGGCCAGATAGGTCCTGGCCTGGCCGCCCGAGCCCAGCGGCCTCAAGAGCACGTAGCGCTCCTTCAATGTCTCGAGTTCGCCCTGCTGTATCTCTTGCATCGTCTACTCTCGGCCTCGAATCGCCACTGAGTAACGATCGTCGACGGGCAGCTTTGCCGCAACGTCGTTGACCCGGAAGAGTGCACGCGCCTGCTCGACGCTCACCCCCTCGGGCAATAAATCTAGCTCGGACAAGAGCGCGTCGCTAAAGCCTGGCAACAAGATGCGGTAATCCGGCGGAAAGCTCACCTCGTTGATGCTCTGATAATGGTCGGCCAGATTACTCGAACACGAGTTCGTCAGCGAGTTGTACCACTCGGGCGCCTCGTGCAAGGCCGTCATGCGCTCGACCATGCTCATAAAAAACTCGCCGGTCTTCTCAGTCCCGGCGTTCATCGGGATCACCCACGTGTCGTCCTTGTGGACGTGGGTTCGAAGCGCCAGCGCATCACGCTCATCGGCCGCCACATAGAAGAGCTCGTATTGGCGAAGGGCACCCCCGATCGGGTCGTACGACTCGCCCTCTTCGCGGCGAATCTCTACCGACAGCACGATGAAACGATCGCCCTTGAACCGAAAACTCACCATCACATGCGCCAGCCCCTCGACCCCACCAAAGCGCGTCAGCACCAGATAGCTCTGCTCGATATCTGCCAGATCGTAGGTCGCATCGTACCAGCCAGCCACCCACGTCCCGTCGTCCTGGTAGCGAAAGTCGCGCACATCGTGAACCGTCACCTGCCGCCCATCGACCACAGCCCACGCCGTTCGCGACGACGGCTCCTCCCACACCCGCTCGTTCGACGGCGCCTGCGCGCCCCAAAAACCAAGCGAGCCCAACGCAATAACCCCCACCCCCGCAAACCCCCGCGCCAACCCGGCGATCAACGGAAGCCCCACCACACCCAGCGCCACAACCACCGCCAACCCCACGCGCCACCCGCTCACCGCACCGCCCAAACCACCCACATAGACGACGACCAGCGCGCAGGCAACGGCTATGGGAAGTGTGGCGAACAAGGATAGAAAGCGGGCGCGCGGGCGAGATTGGGAAACCATGCTAGCCTTGGCCAAAAGAGGAAGGACTCGTCAGCCGTCGAAGATACGACCTGACAAGGCAGCTCGCAAGCCCGCCGTGGGTGGCGGTCGTCGCGTTCCTCAGTCGAACACGCCGTCTTCGCGGTCATAGGAGGGCTGTTGGGTCCAGACAAAGGCCGTCAGGCTCATCAGCGCGGCGATGCCAAGGGGTGCGGTGACGGCCGGCGAGAAGTTGAGGACCAGGTAGGGCAGGGTTGCGGCGAAGATCACCAGCGCGCCAAAGACGATGCGAAGCTGGCGAGAGATTTCGAACTCGCGGTCGCGAGGGACCAGGCGAAGTCGGCAGACGGCGTGAAAGGTGGCGAAGCTCAAGAGGCCGAGTGCGGCGACGGTGCAAAGGGCGAGCACGGTGGCGTGGAGCAGAGTCATGGCGAGGGGAATCGGGCTGACCGCGCTCAGGTCCGAGGCCGCAGCGAGCGCCGGCCAACCCATCGTGGCACACACCAGAGCGAGCGCCATGAGTGGGCGAAGCGCTCGAACGCTGTGGGGGTGTGGCGATGATTGTTTGTTGGCCGTATGTCGCATGATGGTCCCCGTGCGCGGTGGCTCCATGGTACTGCTGACTTCTCAACGAGGCTTAAATTCAAATCTCGTGCCAGCCGGGGAGGATGGCAAACATTTGAGCCTGTTCAGCAGGCGCGCCGGGCACCTGGCCCATGACGCGCGGCGCTTTGAGAGTTGGCAGTCAAGGGCTGGGGAGGGAACCGCCTATCCGATCAGGACATCAAAGTCATGGTCAGGGTTTTTCGTCGGCTTCGGGTTGGGCATCGCCGTTGAGCTGGCGGGCGTCGAGGCGCACGGCGCCCAGGCGGCGGTCGAGCTCGGCGAAGAAGGCCTCGATGTTGCGGGCGTTCTGGCCGAGGTCGCCGCGGCCGGTGCGCGAGGCGCTACGCACATGGACCTGGGCGACGAACTCGGTGACCGGTTGGATCTCGACGGTGATGTCGTCGGTCAAGCCAAGGCGCGAGCGGCGCTCGGCGCGAAGGCTGCGCGCGGCGGGGTCGGCCGTGACCAGACTCCAGCGCTCAAGGGCTTCGATGCCCGCGCGGGCTTCCTCGTAGATACGCTCGGGCTCGGCCGTGTAGTACTGGGGCTGGATCTCCGGGTACTGGGGCGTGCGTCCGGTTTCGACGACACTGATTACCGGCCAGATGCTGGCCGTGATCAGCAATGCGGCGACGATCAGGGCGACCAGAACGCCGAGGATGACATAGACGGTGCGCTTCATACGGAATCCGATACGACGGTCATGACTTCTTCAAAGGTTGTGACGCCCTGGGCGAGCTTTTTGACCGCGCATTCGCGCAGCGACATCATGCCGTTTGCGCGAGCAGCCTTGCGGATCTCGGGCGAGCTTGCGCGGCGGATGATCAGCTGGCGCATGGTATCGTCGATCGCCAGGAGCTCGAAGATCGAGGTGCGCCCGTAGTAGCCGGTTCCGCGGCATCGAATGCAGCCCTCGCCGTAGTAGACGGGCAAGGACTGGTCGCTGCGCGGAGGCAGCTTGATCTCGAGCAGATGCACCTGCTCGGCGGTGAGCGTGGTCTTGACCTTGCACTTTTTGCAGATCGTGCGCAAAAGCCGCTGGGCCATGATGCCGACCACCGTCGAGGAGAGCAAGAAGGGCTCGACCTCCATGTCGATCAAACGTGAGATCGCCGAGGTCGTGTCGTTGGTGTGCAGGGTGCTAAAGACCAGATGGCCGGTCAAGGCCGCCTGGGTGGCCATCTGGGCGGTCTCCGGGTCGCGAATCTCGCCGATCATGACGATGTCCGGATCCTGGCGCAAGATCGTGCGCAGGGCGTTGGCAAAGGTCACGTCGATGCGCCGCTGCACGAGCACCTGGTTGAAGTCCTCGTAGATCATCTCGATCGGGTCTTCGACCGTGGTGATGTTGACATCGGGTCCGGCCAGCTCGCGAAGCGTGGAGTAGAGTGTGGTCGTCTTGCCGCTGCCAGTGGGGCCGGTGACGAGCACCATGCCGTGGGGACGGTTGATAAAGGAGCGCCAAAGGCTCAGGTCCTCGCGAAAAAAACCGATGCTGTCGAGATCTTGAATCAGCGCATGGGGATCGAAGATGCGAATGACGATCTTCTCGCCAAAGGCCACGGGCAAGCTCGAGACGCGCAGCTCCACCTCACGCTCGGAGCGCTGGGTCTTGATCCGTCCGTCCTGGGGCCGGCGCTTCTCGGCGATGTCCATGCGTGCGAGCATCTTGATTCGGCTGACCAGCGCCGGATGGATCGCCTTGGGGAAGGTGTAGATGTTGTGCAATACGCCGTCGATGCGAAGGCGCACGTGGGTATGCTCGCGCTTGGGCTCGATGTGAATGTCGCTTGCGCGCTGGTCGAAGGCATAGTGGAGCAAATACTCCACGGCGTTGACGATCGGACGGTCGGTGGCGTCGATCTCGCCGACGTCCTTGAGGCGCACGAGCTGCTCGAGGTTGCCCAGATCGAGGCCACCGTTGGCCTCCTGCTCGGCGGCGTTGATCGACGAGCTCAGCCCGTAGACCTCCACGATGATGCGCAAGATGTCGCTCTTGGGGCTGACCACGATGCGCATGGCGCCGGCGACCAGCGTCTCGAGCTGGTGGAGCAGTTGATGATTGTAGGGATCGTCGACGGCAATGACGATCTGGCCATCGTCGCGGCGAAGCGGCACGACGCAGTGATGCTGGGCGAAGGGGCGGCTCAGCGTCTTGGCGATCAGCGCCATGTCGAGCTCGAGCGGGTCGGGCTTCTCAAAGGCGATGCCCACGTCACGCGCGATCGCCGCCATGATCACGTCCTCGTCGACCACCTCACCGGTTGGGCTCTTGAACTCCAGGCAGCTGACCACCTCGGCCGGCGAGACACGGTAGCGATCCTGGCGTCGACGCTCGCTTCCCGTGACCTTCTCGCGCAAGATCTGCGCGCGCAAGGTCGACTCCTGCTGCACGGCCTGCTTGGCCTGCTCGGGCTTCAAGAAGCCCTGGCCCTGCAGCAGATGCACGAGGTAGGCGACGCTGTAGTCGATGTGTTTGGTCGTCGAGGCCATGGTCGTCCGTTTTTGGAGCGAAGCTCTCAAGGTAGTCCAGCGCGTACCGCGTGAATGGTAAAGACAAAAGGGGGTGTTGGGAAGTTCTTGGCTGGAGACCATACGCCAGGAGGTCGTCAATGCGGGTTTGCATTTTATGGACGCCATGGCGTCTACTGATGCGCGCGACCTGTCCCGACATGACGGATGACGATGAACATCAGGCTCACAATTTTACTGCTCGCGCTCTTGGCGTGGGGCGCCGGATGCCCAAACGACGCGCTCGAGCCGCTCGATCCGACGCCGGTGCCAGCCCTGGTATGCCCGGCGGTGGCCGTGGTCGAGCCCGGCCCGGCGCTTGCCCGCAGGCTCACCAACCAGGAGTACACCAACACCGTAGCCGACGTCCTCGGCGTGGACATTGGCCTCGAGGCAGGCGCGCTGCCGCTCGAATCGTATGTCGAGGGCTTTCGCAACACCGGCTGGGCGCTGAGCGTCTCGCCGCGCCACGTCGAGCAGTACGCGCGCCTCGCTGCACGGGTCGCCGGCGAGACAGGTGCGGTCTGGACCCAGGGCAGCGAGGCCACGTTTGTGGCATCGATCGGGCTTCGTCTGTTTCGAAGGCCGCCCACAAGCGACGAGATCACCCGCTTCGCGCGCCTCTTCGAGGTGGTCTACGCCGAAGGCGAAGACTTCGAGCGTGGCGCGCGCTTGGTGGTCGAGGCCATGTTGCAATCGCCGCAGTTTCTCTACCGGATCGAGTCGACCAAGACCGACGCGCCGCTTCCTGTCACATCGCTTGGTCAAGGCAGCGAGGAGTTGATCGATGCCAGTCGATCGCACACGATCGCGGCCACGTTGGCCAGCGGCGACTACCGCCTGCGCGCACAGATGCGAGGCGTCGACGACGCCGCCGAGGTCCATCTGCGCGTTGGCGAGCGCAGCATCACGCGCTGGAATGTGTTCGCAGCGAGCGCTCAGACAGGCTACAGCAGCGCGTTTTCGATAAGCGCCACCGAGGCCGGCGCCCAGGCGCTGGTGTTTGAGGTCGAGGGCGCAGCACTTGGCCTGGGAAGCGTCGAACTCGTCGGTCCCCTGCCCTTTGCGGTCGTGGTCGACAACGACGCGCCGCCCTTTGCGGTGCGCGCCGTGGGCAACTTCGAGATGGCCTCGCGGCTGTCGTTTTTCATCTGGCACTCGGCGCCCGACGAGACCCTGCTCGAGGCTGCGGGCCGCGGCGAGCTCAAGAGCGATGCGCAGATTGCCGCCCAGGCACAGCGTCTGCTGGCCGATGTGCGTGCCAGGCGCGCCTTTCGAGATTACGTGGCCGAGTGGCTGCACCTCGACGAGCTCGACACGCTCGAGCGCAGCGCCGACACCTTCCCCGAGTTTGGCGCGGCGCTGGTCGCCGACATGAAAGAGGAGACCTTTCGCCTCTTTGAGGACGTCGTCTGGGCGGGCCATCGCGACATGATGGAGCTCTTCGGGGCACGCTACACCTTTGCCTCGCCAGCGCTTGCCAGCCTCTACGACCTCGCGCCCAAGGGCTCGGGGTTTGCGCGCTACACCTTTGAGGCCGACAGCCCGCGCGCGGGTCTGCTCACCCAGGCAAGTTTTCTAACCCTGAGCAACGACAACGACCAGACCTCGCCCACGCGGCGCGGTCTGACCGTGCGCAATCGCTTCATGTGCCAGAGTGTGCCGCCGCCGCCGTCAAACGCCGTGATGCAGGCAGCGCCCAACACCGAGGGATTGAGCGTTCGCGAGCGTTTCTCGGCGCACAGCGACAGCAACCAGTGCGCGTTTTGCCACCGGCTGATGGACCCGATAGGCTTTGGATTCGAGCACTTTGATGCGATCGGCGCCTATCGAACCCACGACGAGCACGGCCGCGCGATCGACGCGAGCGGTCAGATCTTGAGCGGTGGACAAGGCTCCGCGCCGCAAATCTCTGAGCCCTTTGAAGGTGTTGTGGCGCTGGCGCGCATTTTGAGTGAGAGCGCCGAGGTCGAGCAATGCATGGTCGAGCAGGTTTATCAGTACGCGCTCGGGCGCCCGATAACGAGCTTTGATGGCTGCCAGGTGCAGGCATTGACCGAGCAATTTCGGGCGCGCGGGCGCAGCTATCAAGATCTGGTCGTGGCGCTCGTGACCAGCGATGCCTTTCGCTACGTGCGGAGCGAGTGATGAAAAAAGCGATGAGCCGGCGAGGATTCTTGAAGGGCGCGGGAGCGGTGGCGATCGGCCTGCCGTTTATGGACCTGATGTTGGGCGCCTGGGGCGCACAAGCGGCCGAGATCGAGGTACCCAAACGGCTGGTGACCTTCTTCTTTGCCAACGGCTGCCCGCCAGCTTTGTGGCTTCCCCAGGGCGTTGGCCGCGATTTTGTCCTCGACCGGGCGCTGGCGCCACTGGAGGGCTTGCGCTCAAAGATCGCGCTGGTTTCGGGTCTGCACGACCCGGCCGGAAAGGCCGGCTCCGGAGACGATCACTCGCGCGGCAGCGGGGCGTTTTGTGTCGGCCACTCCAACCCTTACCAGGAGAGCGACAGCTTTGATGCCAGCGGCAAGCGCTTTGCGAGCTCGGCCGGCGGCGCCTCGCTCGAGCAGTTCGCACGCGAGCGGCTGCGGCCCCAGACGCTTTTGGGCTCGCTCGAGGTCGCCACGATGCGCGGCGCGCCCTTTAGCCGCACCTACCACATCAAGTCCTGGCGCGGCGTCAACCAGCCCAATCCGCCAATTCTCAACCCGCTCGACACCTGCGACCGCATCTTTGGCGTCGAGCGGCCCACGGCCTTGCCCACCGATGGCGAGGCACGCCAGGCTCGCTACCAACAGAGCGTGCTCGATACGATCTTGCCCGAGTACCACCGCGTCACAAGCGAGCGCTACGGCTTGAGCGCGATGAGCCGCACGATGATCGGCGACCACCTCGACGCCGTGCGCGAGCTCGAGCGGCGCGCCACGTTAAACGAGCGCGAGATGCTCGCGGCCTGTCTTCGCCCCGACCAGCCCCAGTCGTACGCCGAGACGCGCTACTCCGAGTACGCCGAGGTCTTCAAGCTGCAAGCCGAGCTCGTCGCCATGGCGCTTCGCTGCGACGTCACGCGCTTCTCCAGCGTGATGCTGGGCGCTGGCGGCGAGGGCTTCAAATTGAGCGAGTTCGAGGGTGCGCACCATGAGCTCGGCCACCAGTGGAACGCGCGCCCGGACAATGATTTCGTCGTCTACACGCGCTTTCAAATGGAGCTGTTTGCCCACTTTCTGCGCGCGCTCGATTCGCCCGAGCACCTCGAGGCAAACGGCAAGAGCGTGCTCGAGAACAGCGTTGTGCTCGCTGGCACCGAGATCTCCAACCCGTCGAATCACGACCACGACGAGATGCTCTACATGGTCGCTGGCGGCGCGGGCGCGATTCGCACCGGCTACCATCACCGCATCGGCGACAAGCGCGCGGTCAACGACTTGTACACGAGCTGCTTGCACGCGGTCGGCGTCGATGCGCCAAGCTTTGGCGCAGCCGAGTTCAACAAACAAGCCCTTGAGCTTGGCTGAGCGGCCTGCACAGACGAGCCATGTGCTTATCTTGTGTTAGTTCATTTAATTACCTTGCGAGGTGCCACATGACTCACACACACGACAATCATTCCCACGAACATGGCCCGGGCTGCGGCCACACCGCGATCAAGCACAACGGCCACGTCGACTATTTGCATGACGGCCATCTGCATCATCCCAGTGGCGATGCGGTCGTGGAGCACACGATTGCGGTGACCGACCATAACCCGGCGCGCTGCACGCCAGACCATGCCTGCGACCACCAGGACCCGGACCACGTGCACGGCCCGGGCTGCGGCCACGAAGCCGTGCCTCACGGCGACCACATCGACTATCTGGTCGAAGGCCATCTGCACCATCCCCACGGCGACCACTGCGACGACCACGGTCCGGTTGAGATCGTGCAGCAGGCTTAGGCGCCGGGGGTTTACTTGCGGATCGCGGGGGCGCTCATCGGGTCGTCGGGCCAGGGATGGCGCGGGTAGCGCGAGCGGTACTCTTTGCGAATCTCGGGGTAGGTGTTTTGCCAGAAGCTCTCGAGATCCTGGGTGACCTGCACGGGCCGGTAGTTGGGCGCGAGCAGGTGCAGGACCAGGGGCACCTGGCCGCGGGCGACGGTCGGTGTCTTGGCCATGCCAAAAATCTCCTGGATGCGCACAGCCAAAACCGGCGGCTCGCCAGGCGGATAGTCGATGCGAATCTGGCTGCCCGAGGGCACCTGGTAGCGGTCGGGCACGTGCTCATCGAGGGTGCGAAGCTGATCGTGGTTGAGATAGCCCCTGAGCACCTGGGGCAGATCGACACGTCGCAGGCCATCAAAGCCGCGCTTGCCCCAGCAAATCTGCAAGAGAATCGAGGCGGTGGCATCGTCGCCGGCCTCGGCGTCGTGCTCGAGCAGCTCGGGCAACTCAAGCTCGGGGAACCACTGGCGAAGCCGGTCCAGGCGCTGCAAAAAACGCTGGTCGTCGGCCGAAAGCCCGAAGGCGCGCTCGAGGTTCAGGCTGGCCTTCTGGGCGAGCAGGCGCGCGACCTGGGCTGGGTCGGCGGACGCGTCGACGGAGACGACCGATTCGGCCAGACAGATGCCATCGAAGAGCTCGCGCTCGTGGGCCATGACGCGCTCGCGTGTGTCGTCAAAATCGACGACCACCTCGCGCGTGCGCCGGCCGGGGTAGAGCTCGTCGAGCCAGTCGCGCTCAATGTGGCTCGCCATACGAATCAGGCCGCGGCTGGCGACGGCGCCGATCGTGTCGCGATTGCGCGTCTGGCCGGCGATCACCGGGGCGACGAGCAAGCGCGCGTTTCGAACGACGCTCTCATGGGCCAGCGCGAGCGGCTCGCCGCCAACCATGACATAGCGGCGCTCGGAGACATCGTGGGCCACGCAGACGCGATCCGGGTAGCCCATGGCCAAGGCGCGAAGCGC
>JACCWM010000137.1 GCA_013697635.1 Lujinxingiaceae bacterium
GTGTCCTCATAGGTCGTGTTCGATCCCGCCTCGAGGACGAGCTCGCCCAGATCGAGCGCCATGCGCCGTGGCCCACTGCCCGAATCCTCGACCTCAAACCAGGGCCCGGCCGCAAGCCGTGCGCGCACCTCGGGGCGCTCGAGCAGCCCGCGCTGACGCAGGACGGTGGCCGTCGGGTCGAGATCAAAAAGCTGCCAGGGGTTTCCAAGGCTGTCGCGGCACGCACAGGCCGCATGGTTGAGCAGCTCGCGCGCCCCTTTTTGTGAGAAGACGAGCATCCATGCCATCAAAGGCTCGATTCGCTCGCGCTCAATGCCTGACAAAAAGCGCGAGCCACTGGACTGTTGTGGAAACCTGATCAGGCCAGCCCATGCGGCGAGAAGCCGATGGCTGGGGCGTCGAAGCTCGTTGCAGACGCGCTTGACCGAGTGCGAGATGTTGGCCGTGAACAGCACAAAAAAGAACAGAACGAGGGTCTTGATTTGGTAGCCATTCTTTCGGAGCACGACGGCTTTTCGACCCAGCTCGTCGAACCATGCATCGCCCAGCGTCTCGAACAAGACCGCCGCTTCGTGCAACTCTTCGCTCGCCGGCAATTGGCAAACATCTTCAATCGAAATGTTTCGGGTGACGCACGACGCCTTTTCGCTCATGATGACCTCTCCTGTAATGGGAAACGCCGGGTGGCGTGGCACTCTGGCGAGACCGCGTTCGCCACCCGGCATCTATATTTTACCCCCCTCCGATCCTCAAGAAAAGCCTAAGATTACCGGCATCCGCTTATTTTAAGCGGTCCATCGTGGATCCGTATCCAGTGGGTTCAGGTCGCCGGAGCTTCTTCCTTCTTGGCGGTGGCGAGCTGGGCGTAGAGCTTGTCCTGGGGTCGGGGGGCGAGGGTGCCGGTGCCGGCGCTGTGTTGCTCCCAGGAGCAGGGCGCGTAGTCGGTGGGGATCTGGATCATGGTGATGCAGTTGTCGACGGGGCAGACCAGGCTGCACAGATTGCAGCCGACGCAGGCGTCGGGCATGACCTCGACGAAGGTGCGGCCGTCGGCGCGGCGCTCGGAGTGGATCGCCTGGTGGGCGCCGTCCTCGCAGGCCGTGTAGCAAAGGCCGCAGCCGATGCACTCTTCCTGGTTGATGCTGGCGTTGACCACGTAGTTGAGGTCGAGCTCCTTCCAGTGGTGGATGCGGGGAAGAGCGACGCCGCGGAGCTCGTCGAGCGTCATGTTGCGCTCGTCGAGGTAGTTGGAGAGGCCGTCGCACAAGTCCTCGATCACGCGGAAACCGTAGTGCATGACGAGGGTGCAGACCTGCACGCTGGTTGAGCCCAGGGCGATGAACTCGACAGCGTCTTGCCAGCTGGAGACACCGCCGATGCCGCTGATTGGCAGGCCGAGCGTCTCGTCGTCGGTGCCGATTTGCGAGATCATGTTGAGGGCGATCGGCTTGACGGCGGGACCGCAGTAGCCGCCGTGGGAGCCCCAGCCGTTGACGGTGGGGCGCGGGGCGAGGGTGTCGAAGTCGAGGCCGATGATGCTGTTGATCGTGTTGATCAGGCTGACGCCGTCGCCGCCGCCTTGTTTGGCGGCGCGCGCGGCGTAGCGAATGTCGGCGATGTTCGGGGTGAGCTTGACGAGCACGGGGGTCTTGGCGACCTCCTTGACCCACTCGGTGATCTGCTGGGTGTACTCGGGCACCTGGCCGACGGCGGCGCCCATGCCGCGCTCGCTCATGCCGTGGGGGCAGCCGAAGTTGAGCTCGAGGCCGTCGGCGCCGGCGTCCTCGGCCTGCTTGACGATCGTGTGCCAGGCCTCACGGTTGGCCTCGACCATCAGGCTGACGATCACGGCGTGGTTGGGATAGCGCTTCTTGACCTCGGTGATCTCGCGAAGATTGACCTCGAGCGGGCGGTCGGTGATCAGCTCGATGTTGTTGAGGCCCATGATCTTGACGCCGTTTATGTCCAGCGCGCCGTAGCGTGACCAGGTGTTGACGATCGGCTGGCCGAGCGTCTTCCAGACGGCGCCGCCCCAGCCGGCATCAAAGGCGCGCATGATCTGGTCACCCGTGTTGGTGGGCGGGGCCGAGGCGAGCCAGAAGGGATTGGGCGACAGGATTCCAGCGGTGTTTGTCTTGAGATCGGCCATCAGCGCGCTCCTTGCAGATATTCATGGATACTGTGGGCGGCGCGCTTTCCTTCGGCAACCGCGTTGACGACTTCCTTTCCGCCGCTGACGCAGTCGCCACCGGTCCAGATCTTCTCGACGCTGGTGCGACCGTTTTCGTCGGCCTCGACGCGGCCCTTGCTGTCGAGCTTGAGGCCGTCAAAGCGACCCAAAAATTCGACGAGCTTGGATTGGCCGGTGGCGCGAAGCACGACGTCGACCTCGAGCACGAACTCCGAGCCGGCGATGTACTCAAAGCCGGCATCGGTGACGCGGGTGCGCGTGCATTTGAGGCCGCTGACCTTGCCCGATGTGCCGAGCACGGCGACCGGCTGGGCCTCCATCACAAAGATACCGCCGTCTTTTCTGGCGAGCTCTTGCTCGTGCTTGTAGGCGCCCATGGCGGCCTGGGTGCGACGGTAGACGAGGTAGACGTGCTTGGCGCCCAGGCGCGCGGCCTGGGTGACGGCGTCGATCGCGGTGTTGCCGCCGCCGAGCACGGCCACGCTCTTGCCGACCAGGGAGACGTCGTCTTTGGGCTGGGTCTTGAGCTCGGCGATGAATTCGAGGCAGTCGCGAACACCGTCAAGCTCCTCGCCGGGGATGCCGATCGGGCCGACGCCGTCGAGGCCGATGCCTAAAAACACGGCGTCGTAGTCCGCGAGCATGGCGTCGATCGCGATGTCACGGCCGACCTCGGTGTTGCAGCGAATGTCGACGCCGAGCTGCTTGACCCAGGCGATCTCGGCCAGCGCCGTCTCATAGTCCATCTTGTAGTCGGCGATGCCAAAGGAGTTGAGGCCGCCGGGCTGGTCGGCTTTTTCAAAACAGACGGCTTCGTAGCCAAGCTGGGCAAGCTCTGCGGCGCAACCAAGGCTTGCCGGACCGGCGCCGACGAGCGCGACTTTTTTGCCGTTGGTCGGGCCCTGGGTAAAGAGCGCGGCGCCCTTGCCGCCGAGCACGACCTGGTCGGTGGCGTAGCGCTGAAGGCGGCCGATGCTGATCGGCTCCTCGTGCAGATCGTGGAGCACGCAGGCGCCCTCGCACAGCTCCTGGGTGGGGCAGACGCGTGCGCAGGAGGCGCCCAAGATGTTGGCCTCGAGGATCAAGCGGGCGGAGCCGCGCATGTTATCCGAGGCGATCTTCTTGATGAAGCCGGGCACGTTGATGCTGGTTGGACAGGCGCGAATGCAGGGCGCGTCGTAGCAGTTGAGGCAGCGGTTGGCCTCGACGAGCGCGGCGTTGCGGTCGAATAAGGGCTTGTAGTCAGCGAAGTTGGCAGAGACACCGCTGGATTTATCGCTCATGATCAGTCCTTGCATACGATTGAATAAGTCTGTTGGGCAACACCATAGCCCGCTTTTTTGTAGGCTGTCAAACGTCTAGGACGTTGGTAGACGGGGTGTTTTTGCCCGACAAACGCGCTACTTGCCGCTGGCGAGCGCGACGATCTTCTGTCCGAACCGGCTGCGTACCCAGGGCAGCAGGCTCGTGAAGTCAGCGAGCCCCTCGACCGAGGGTGGCGCCATCAGTGCCAGATCGGTGAGCGTCGCATTGGTCGCCAGGAACTCGAAGGGCAGGCCGAGCTCACCGGCGGTCGCATCGCGCCACTCCTTGAGCGCGCGAAGCGCGGCCTGGGCGCGAGGCGCCATCTTTTCGTGGTCAACTCTGGGCGGTCGCTCCGGTGGCACCGGCGCGCTCAACGAGCGCTCGATCGCGTCGAGCAGGCCGCGGGTCTGAGTCTTTGAGAGCGTCTCGCGAATGGGCAGCGCCGCGAGCTCTTCGGGCGTTCGCGGTCGCGCCTGGGCGACGCGCACCAGCGAGGAGTTGTCGTAGACAAAGAGTCCGGCGCGGTTGAGCTGGCTGCACAGCTCGTGGCGCCAGATGAACACCTCGCGAAGCGCCGCGCGCTCGCGCCCGTTCAGCACGTGGCGCGTCTTGATGCGTCGCCAGCGCTCCGGATCAAAAGCGTTGGCCGTGTAATCGCTGGTCGCCGCCATGTAGGCACACTGCTCTTCGAAGGCTTGCGACCAACCCAGCCCGTCAAGCTCGCCGGCAAAGCGATCCTGCAGATCGAAGAGGTGGATGACGTCGCCTGCGGCGTACTCCTGGGCATCGGCGGGGATCGGACGGCGCGTCCAATCAAAGCGCTGAAACTGCTTACCTGGCACGACTCCGAGCAGCTCTTCGAGCAGCCAGCTCAGGCCGTTGCGCTCGTAGTTGAGAAAGCGCGAGGCGACCTGGGTGTCGAAGATGTTCGCCACCGTGAGCCCATAATCGCGGTTGAGCTCGTTGATGTCGCTGTTCGCCGAGTGAAAAATCTTGTTCAGCTTGGGGTCAGCGAGCGCTGCAAAGAGTGGCGCGAGCGCCTCGGCATCGAGCGCCAGCGGATCGACGAGCGCGGCGAGCTCGCGCGTCGCGATCTGAATCAGGCAGACCTTGGGCCGGTAGGCGTGAAAGTGGTCACTCTCAGTGTCGACCGCGAGCGGCCCGTCGCCGATTTGCTCACAGAAGGACTGCAGTTGGGAGGCTTTATCTATCCAGATCGTTTGCATCAGCTGAGCTCGATTTGCGAGTAGGGTCGGCGCGCCGGCGCGCACAGTTGGCCGCGAGCATATCGCGCAACGTGGGACTCTAACACAGCCCCACCCCCAAATATGGCATGGTTTTTTGGGCGGTGCTTCTAGTGTACCCACTGCTCGCTGCGCCGCCACAGCTCGGCGGCGAGCTGCTCGTCGTGGGCTGGCCGGGAGGCCTTCTTGGTCTTGCAGCGGTCCCAGTAGAGCCCGCTTTGATCCTGGACTTCCGGGGCGCTGGCGCAGTGAAGCGAGGTGTAGGCGCCCTCTTCGCTGGTGATCATGAACAGCTTGATCAAGGGGCGCACGAGCGCGGGCACGGTGCGCCAGATGTCGCTGGCGACGACGCCGGGGTGCAGGGCGTAGGTGGAGACGCCGCTGCCTTTGAGCCGGCGGTCGAGCTCAACCGAGAAGAGGACGTTGGCCAGCTTGGAGACCTGGTATTCAGGCATGCCGGAGACGCTCTTGGTGGGGCTTTTGAGCTTGTCGAAGTCGATGTGGCGGGCGCGGTAGTGGGCGCGGCTCGAGACGGTGACGATCCGCGAGGGGGCCGAGGCGCGGATGCGATCGAGGAGCAGCTCGGTGAGCAAAAAGTGGCCCAGATGGTTGATGCCAAAGTGCTGCTCGAAGCCGTCGTCGGTCAAGCCGTGCGCGCCGCCAACACCGGCGTTGTTGACGAGCACGTCGATCCTTGGTTGCTGCTCCAAGATCTCGGCTGCCGCCGCGCGCACGGACGCCAGCGAATTGAGGTCGAGGGCGACGAAGCTGACCTTGTCGGCGCCGGCCTTAGCGGCGATTTCGTCGAGCACGGGCTGGGTGCGCTCGCGTGAGCGGCTGGCGAGCACGACGTGGGCGCCGGCCTGGGCCAGAGCGAGCGCGGTGTACTGGCCGATGCCGGTGTTGGCACCGGTGATCACGCACACCTTGTCGTCCATATTGGCGATCTTCATGGCGCAATCCTGTCGGGATCAGGCGTTGAGCCGATGTAGGACTCACTGACGAAGCGGTCGATGCGCTGCCAGTTCTCCAACAAAAATTCGCGCACGCGCTCTTGATCGCGGGGCACGTCGGCGGCGCGGTGGCGCCAGATCGCGATCTCGAGGGTGACGTGGGTGAGCGCGCCGGAGACGAGCGCGGACATCGCGCGGGCACGGTCGATACCACGGTGCGCGATGAAGACCACGTCGGCCTCCGGTGCGGCCGCCAGGAGCTTGAGCGCGCCTTCGCGAAGCGGCGGCAGTGTGAAGTTCAGGCTCTTTGCGATCGCGAGTCGGTCCGGATCGTTCTCGAATTTCTCGATCAATTGCTCGCGCTTTTTGCGCGAGAAGCGCGTGCCTTCGGGATAGACGACCACCGCGCCGCCCTGCTCGAGGTTCTGGCTCAAGGCGAGAATTTTGTGGATCTCGATCTCGGGATCGACGCCGCCTCGGCGCACGAAGACGTTGGGAAAGCGCTGGCCGACCACATCGAGCGCTGGATCGGCCAACAGTTCGGCCTTGATCACGTAGCGAAAGAGCTTGAGCTTGCGCACGATCGCCAGGGGCAACATGGTATCGAGCGTGCTCACGTGGCGGGCAAAGACCAGCGCCGGGCGCGGGTCTTCGAGCGCGTCGAGGCCGTCGATCTTGACCTTCATCGAGAAGATGCGCACGCACCCCCAAAACAGCCCGCGCGCCCACCAACGCTGCAGCTCACGGCTGCGCAACTGATAGACTTGCTCGTCCATGCCAAAGCGGCGCTGCAGCCAATGCCCGGCAGCCATCACCAGCCCCGACGACTCCAAGACGAAAAAGTAGGTAAAAAAGAGCAGCGTGCGCGTCGTCGACAGGCGCCGGCGCAAGAGCACGTCGTAGAGCGCGGTAAACGGCGCAAAAACGGGCAAGGCCACGAGCATGATCGCCGCCATCAGGTACCAGCCGGGCAGCGTCAGAGCGCGCCGCTTCCAATTCGTATCCTTGGGGATTTCGTGCAAAGTCATCATAATTAGCATCTCGATCTACAGGAAAATAGCGTGCTCCTCTATTCGGCAATTTGACGATTCTGTCAAGCCTGCGACCGATCGATCCTGCAACGGAGCATTGTGATCGTCGGCTTCGCGCCCATATTCGATTGCGACCATCACTTATCTTCGAGCTACGGAAGGCTCTATGACCTGGCGTGACGAGACGTGGCGTACCCTGGCTATGTTGCTCGTTGTCCTGGTTGTCCTGATGGGCGTCAGCGGCTGCGAGTGCATCCCCGAAGAAGGCGCCGAGCTGTGTGCAGCCAATGGGCTTGGCTGTGGCAAGTCCACCCTTTTGGACCGCTGCGGCGTCTTGCGCCAGGCCGAGTGCGGAGCCTGCCCGGACGGCCTGCCATGCGAGGCCAATCAATGCGGATGCACGCAAGAGTCCAACGCCTCCTTGTGCGTGGCGGCCGATATCGCCTGTGGCGAGGCGATGCTCACCGATCGTTGCAGAGCCAAACGCCTGGTCGACTGTGGGCATTGCTCGGACGCGGCCTGCAGTGCGATGACTCCCGAGCAGTTGTGCAGCCGCAACGCATTCGTCTGCGGCACGGCGCGCTTCAATGACGGCTGCGGCGTCTTTCGCGATGTTGATTGTGGTCACTGCGCCGAGGGCGAGCTGTGCTTTGGCGGGGTATGCGAGGATCACAGCGTGCTTTGTGCCGGCTGCCCGCTGGTCAAGAGCACCGGCGGCGCGATCACCGACGCCGATGACGGCGCCTGGATTGGCGATGCCGCCATCAAGTTCTTTCACTGGCCGCCCGAGGCGATGGTTTTGCCCAACCGTGTCTGGCCGCTGAATTATCGGGCAACGGATCCCGATGGCGCCGTGCACAGCACAGCCGAGCCCTGGCGCCAGACCAACTATGCCCTGCATCCGGGGGCCTGCCATGACGGTAGCAGCGACGCGAGCTTGCAGCCCGCCCAGTGGTACCGCGTGCGTATCGACAAGCCAGGCTTTGAGCCGGCAATCTTCTATCGCTATCACGGCGCCTTCGAGCAGGCCTGCGTGCTCAAGAGCTGTGCCGACGACGCCGCGCGCGAGGGGCGCTGTCAGGTGCAAAACTTTGAGCTTCGCCCCCAGGGCGGCGCCTTCCCACGCTATCCGGACCTGATGGTCGACACACGCGACCTGCGAGACCGTGAGTGGCAGTGCGCGCTGCTGCCCGAGGGCCATGTCCACAGCCGGCTGATTGGTTTGCGCATCGCCGCCGGCACGGCCAACGCCGGCACGGGCGGGCTGCACGTGCGAGGCGTCGACGACGACGCCGGCCAGGGCGCCGTCTACCAGCGCATCGAGTGGTCCGATGGGCGCTTTGATGAGCGCCTGCTCAGCGGCGCCGCCTTCGAGTTTCACCTCGGCCACGACCACGTGCACTTTCTCAACTGGCTGCACATGGCGCTCGTTGAGCCGCGCGCGGACTGCGCACTTCGCGGCGATCGCGACCCAAACTGCGTGCGCGGCGACGTCAACAAGGTCTCCTTTTGCCTGATGGATCTGGCCCCGTTCGACGAGGAGATTCAAGTGCTCTTCGACGGCGTGCATACCTACGCAGATCCTCCCACCTGCGACAGCATGGAGCAGGGACTCACCCAGGGATGGAAAGACGTCTACGGCAGCTACCTGCCCGGCCAGGTGATCGTTTTGGGGCCGCCGGCCGTCGCTGACAACGCTGGTAGCCATTGGCTCGAAGTCGCGGTCAACGCCGATGGCGTGCTGATCGAGACGGACTTGACCAACAACTTTGCGCGCATCTCGATCGAGGCTGCGCCGGCCTCGAGCACGCTGTGCTCAAACCCGGCGACCACCCTGGACTGCACCATGGCCTCGATCGACTACGCCACCAGCGAGCAGCGCTGGCAGTGCCCCGACTATCTGGGCTGGGCCAACTAGCGTGCGTGCAGCTTCAACAGTTCTTGGGGACAGTGGGCCTCGACCAATACACACGAGGCCAGCAGCGGCTCGAAGTTGACGTAGGCATCGAGCGCTTCGTCGGTGCGCGCTTCGACGACGAGCTCGACACAGGTGTCGTCGACAAACACCGACCAGGCCGCCTCGGCCGCCGTCCAGTAATCGTCCAGACAGGCAGCGAGCTGCTCGGCGCTGACGCCACAACCGGCGTGCTCCTCGGCCGTGAGACAACCCTCGGTCACCGAGGGCGTCTCCACGCAGTCATCATAATACAGCTCACAGACGATATCGGCTTCGTCCTCGAAGAGCGCCTCGTAGGCTGCGTTGATCTTGCACAGCCCGCGACGAAGCGGCGTTTCGGGTACAAAGCGCGCGTTGGTCGCACCCGCGAGCGCGCTACAAAGCGTAGCGAGCTCTGTGGCATCGTACGCGCTGACCAGCCTGGGCTGCGGGCCCACATCCTCGCTGGTATCTTCGCTGGTATCTTCGCTGGTATCTTCGCCGGTATCTTTGCTGGCATCTTCGCTGGTATCTTGGCCCACGTCTGGCTCGGCGACATCGTCTGGCGTTTGGGCGTCGGTGGACGAAACGTCGGGTGCCGCAGTCGCGACGTCGTCGCCCGAGCTCCCAACGTCGGCGTCGTTTCCAAAGTTCGTATCGTTGACCACCGTCACGTCGGCGCTCGTATCAGCCGGCGACGCATCCGCGCAGCCTACTGCCCACAGCGCGCATACACAGAAGATCGCACAGACGTGATGCAGGCGCTTTCGACGAACGAAAAAGGACGGACTGGTCATGTAGGAGATCTCCAAAGCGGCCTCGCGGTTGAACAACGCCGGCCATTGTAGTTCAACTGCCGGCTGGATTGACAGTTGAAGATGCCCGCTCCAATGCATATCCCGTCTCACAGGCGCGAGAGCTTAGCGCCAAGCGTGCCCAAATGCCAAGGCCGGCTTTGACCCGGCGCTCGCGATCTGCCAGGGTGCGGCCGATGCGGCCCTTTGGCCGGACATCTCGAACCTTTGCCCGAGCCTTGTTGAATGACCCAGTGCGTCGACCTCGCCCCAATCCCGACCCTCGAGCTGTACTGCGGCATCGGCGGCTTTGCCGCAGCCGCCGGAGACCGCGCGCGCATCGTTGCCGCGATCGATCTCTCACCGCACGTGCTCGAGATCTACCGCCACAACTACCCCAGCCACAACGCCCGCCAGGCCCACCTCGAGCACGTCGCCGCCTCCAAGATCGCCGCCTACGAGGCGCAAATGTGGTGGATGTCGCCGCCTTGTCAGCCTTACACCACGCGCGGCAAACAGCGCGATCTCGACGACCACCGGGCGGGCAGCCTGCCGCGCATGATGCGCGTACTCGCGGCGCAGCTTCCCGATTACCTCGGCATGGAGAACGTGCCGGGCTTTGTCGACTCCGAGGCGCACACGCTCGTCCTCGAGACGCTCGATCGGGCAGGCTACACGATATGTGAGCGCACGCTCTGTCCCACCGAGCTTGGGATCCCGGCCCGGCGCGAGCGCTATTATCTGCTCGCCTCGCGAAAGGGCCTGCGCACGCCGGCCGCGCCGATCGTCGTGCCAACACGCCTGGTCGATCTGCTCGAGGCGCACTTTGACGACGAGCTGCTCGTGCCCGAGCACATCCTGGCCACGCACGGCCCCGGCATGCGCCTGCTCGACCCCTGGGGCGAGCCCGACACGGTGGCCAACACCGTGACCGGCGCCTACGGAAAGACCTGGCAGGCCGCCGGCGCCTATTTGCAACTGCCCGATGGGCGCGTGCGCCGCTTCTCGCCGGGCGAGCTCTTGCGGCTGCTGGGCTTTCCAAAAGACTTTGGATTTCCAGCCGATACGCCGCTTCGCCATCGCTACAAGGCCGTGGGCAACAGCCTCTCGGTCACGGCCATGCGCGAGATCCTGCGGGCGCTGCCGTGCTTTGAGCAGGCTTGACATTCAATCCCCACCGAGTAGGTTACAAGCCGGTCGAGTCAGTCGAAAATCTACCTACATTGAGCAGCATGGAGAGCCGCGTGAGTCAATACGATGTCGTCGTAATCGGAAGTGGGCCCGGAGGTTACGTGGCCGCCATCTACGCTGCGCAGGCCGGTCTGAAGACGGCCATCGTCGAGCGTGAATCCACCGAACGTCTGGGTGGCACGTGCCTTTTGCGCGGTTGCATCCCGACCAAGGCCATGCTGCAGACCGCCGATTTGCTCGAGAAGATGCAGCACTCCAAGGACTTTGGCATCGTGACCAAAGAGGCCACGCTCGATATGGGCCTGATGCACAAATACAAGGACAAGGTCGTCAAGAAGAACGCCGGCGGCGTCAAATTCTTGATGAAGAAGAACAACATCGACGTGCACTTTGGCCACGGCCGCCTGGCCGGGCGCAACAAAGTCAGCGTCGAAAAACCCGACGGCAAGACCGAGACGCTCTCGACCAAGCACTGCATCCTGGCCACCGGAAGCGATGTGGCGCACCTGTCCTTCATCAAGATGGACCACAAGCGCGTGCTCGACTCCAACGACATCCTCGAGCTCAAGGACTTGCCCGAGCATCTGGTCGTCATGGGCGCGGGCGCCGTGGGCAGCGAGTTTGCCAGCGTCTATTTGCGCTACGGCTCCAAGGTTACCCTGATTGAGATGGTCGATCGCATCCTGCCCGGTGAGGACGAAGACGTCTCGGCCGAGGCTCAGAAATCGTTCACTCGCCAGGGCATGAGCGTGCTGACCTCGTCGAAGGTCACCGACGTCAAGAGCTCCGAGAAGGGCGTCGAGCTCGTCGTCGAGACCGCCGGCAAGGACGGCAAGCCGGCCTCGCAAAAGATCGTGGCCTCGCACCTGCTCGTGGCCACCGGCCGGCGCGCCGTCACCGAGGATATCGGCCTCAAGGGCACCAAGATTGAGACCGACAAGCGCGGCTACATCGCCGTCGACAAGTTCATGCGCACCGGCGAGGACTGGGTCTACGCCATTGGCGACATCGTCAACACGCCCTGGCTCGCCCACGTCGCCTCCAAAGAGGGGATTTTGGCCATCGACCACTTGACCGACAAGAACCCTCAGCCGATCAACTACGAGCGCGTGCCCATGTGCACCTACTGCTCGCCGGAGGTCGCCTCGGTGGGCATCACCGAGCGCGTCGCGCGCGAGCGCGGCTTCGACGTCAAGGTCGGCGTCTTCCCCTTTCAGGCGATCGGCAAGGCCTCGATCCTTGGCCAGACCGAGGGCTTCGTCAAGATCATCAGCGAGAGCAAATACGACGAGATCTTGGGCCTGCACATCATCGGCCCCAAGGCCACCGAGCTGATCACCGAGGGCACCGTCGCCCTTGAGCTCGAGGCAACCCTCGAAGAGCTCTTGAAGACGATTCACCCGCACCCCACGCTGGCCGAAGCCGTCGGCGAGGCCGTCCACGCCGCCATGGGACACGCGATCCACATTTGATGGTGAAACTGAAACTCGTTTCTCAAAAGACTAAGGACGACAGCAATGCGAACTGACGTGGTGATGCCGCAAATGGGTGAATCGGTCACCGAAGGCACGGTGACCCAGTGGCTCAAGAGCATCGGGGATTTCGTCGAGCGCGACGAGCCCCTCTTCGAGATCACCACCGACAAGGTGGACGCCGAGATTCCAAGCCCCGTAGCCGGCGTGCTCGTCGAGTGGTTGGCCCAGATTGGCCAGACCGTCGAGATCAATACGATCGTGGCCGTCATCGACACCGAGGCCAAGGCCGGCGAGGTGGCTGCAGCGCCCTTGGCGGCCGCCTCAGCAGCGGCCATCTCGCCTGGCGCCGCCGCCGTGGCGCATGCCGAGACCGCGCGTCCGATGGGCGCGCTCGCTGCAGCCGAGGCGCTTGGCACGGCGGCCACCGTCGACGACCTGCGTCGCACCAAGTCGACGCCGCTGGTTCGGCGCATCGCCGCCGAGCACGCGATAAGCGACCTCTCGGCCGTGGCCGGAACAGGGATGTCGGGCCGCGTGACCAAGCAGGACATCCTTCAGTACATCGCCAGTGGTAGCCACGCTCAACCGGCAAATCAGTGCGCAAAGGGGCGAAACGGTCATCCAGGCCCGGCGCTGGCGCGTGAAACACGCGCGCCGAGCATCACGGTCGGCGATCGCGACCGCGTCGAGGTGATGGGCCCCCAACGCCTGGCGATTGCCGAGCACATGATCCGAAGCCGCGCGACCAGCGCCCACGCCAACACCGTGCACGAGGTCGACTTCTCGCGTGTGGCGCGTGTGCGCGCCGCCATGCAGGCCGAGTTCGAGGAGCGCGGCGTCAAGCTCAGCTACACGGCCTTCATCGTCAAGGCGATAGCCGACGCGCTCGTCGAGTTCCCTGTGGTCAACTCCTCGGTCGACGGCGACACGATCATCTACCGCGGCGAGATCAACATCGGCGTGGCCGTGGCCCTGGCCGACAGCCTGATCGTGCCGGTGATTCGCAACGTCGACGAGCTCAGCCTGCTGGGCATCGCGCGCGCCATCGCCGATCTGGCCGAGCGCGCGCGCACCAAGCGCCTCAAGCCCGACGAGGTGCGCGGCGGCACCTTCACCCTGTCCAACCACGGCATCTTCGGGCCGGAGTTCGGCATCCCGATCATCAACCAGCCTCAGAGCGCAATCGTGAGCACCGGCGCGATCAAAAAGCGCGTGGTCGTCGACCAGGACACCGACGGCATCGTCGTTCGACCCACCTCGATCTGGTGCATGTCCTTCGATCACCGCGTGATCGACGGCGCCACGGCCGACCGGTTCATGGCGCGCATGCGCACCACCCTGGAGAGTTGGCAGAACACCTGACGATCGGCGCCCGGTGCCTAAGATTGGCGCAGGATACGCGCGGCACACAGCAATTGTGAACCCTTTTGCTCGACGACGAATCTCAAACAGCGAGAAGGCTGTTGAACCCCCGGGGTTTCTTCTCCCCCGATAAACTGCTTGAAGGAGCGCACATGAGTACCTTTGATGTCACGGCCGAGAATTTTGAGACCGAAGTTGTAGAGAGCGATGTACCGGTGATCCTCGATCTGTGGGCACCCTGGTGCGGCCCCTGCCGCGCGCTCGATCCCCTGCTCAAGAAGCTCGCCGGCGAGTACGAGGGCAAGGTCAAGGTGGGCAAGCTCAACGTCGATGAGCAGCCCGAGTTGGCCCAGGCCTTTCGCGTTCAGAGCATCCCGATGATCGTCGCGCTCAAAGGCCGTGACGTCCAGGAGGTCATGGTCGGCGCTCAGGGCGAGGCGCCGCTTCGCAAGATGTTCGACAAGCTCACCGGCGCTTGATCCTCGGTCGAGTCGCTTCGACTCACCAGCGCACGTCTTCAAGGGAGACGCACGATTATGACTTCACCCCACAAGGCTGCGTCGTCGCTTGGCGGCGAGCAGCAGCAACGCCTCGACGCGATCGTCGCCGAGCTTGAGCCCGCCGTCGAGGCGGGCACTTTCTGGCGCGCTTTTGAGGCCCTTGATGCCCACATCGAGGCGCTGGACAAGGCGGCGTCCAACAACGCGCTTCGCGCCGCGCTGCTGACGCTGCGCGCCGAGCTGCGCGTCGACGCCGACGAGAACGCCGCTGCGGCAAGCGATGCGCGCGAGGCGATAGGGCTCGGCTGGAACAACGCCCAGGTGCACGGCGTAGCCGGTTGGGCCTATTTCAACCTGGAAAACTACGAGCAGGCGCGCCAGCATTTTGCCCAGGCGCTCAAATACGACCCGGACGAGGTCGCGCTGCTGCGCGGCCACGCTTTGGCGCTCTTGGAGCTCGAAGAGTTCGAGCATGCCCGCGCCGACTTGACCCACGCGATCCATGTCGACAAGGCCGATCCCGAGCTCTATGCCATGCGAAGCGAAATCTGCCTGCGCATGGGCGAGCTCGAGTCGGCCGAGCGCGACATTCGCTATGCCCGCGAGCTCGACGCCGAGGATCCCGACTTCGCCCTGGCCCTGAGCCGGCTGCTTTTGGTCAGCGGCCGCGTCGACGAGGCGCTCTCGGTCGTCGACGACGCGATCGGCAGCGGCAACGAGCTCTCACTCGAGGCGCTCTTGTTGCGAAGCCACCTGCGCCTGCTGGCCGGACAAAGCAAAGAGGCCCGAGACGACGCCATGCGCGCCTCCAACCAGTTTCCCGACGAGGCCTTTGCCTTCGTGCAGCTTGCCCACGTCCAACTGGCCGAGGGCAACGTCTCGCTGTCGAACAAGGCCGCCGAGCGCGCCGTCAAGCTCGACCCGAGCCTGCCCGACGCCTACCTGGTGCGCGGCACGGCGCTGCACATGAGCGGCAAAAGCGAGCTGGCCAAAGAAGATTTGGAGCGGGCAAGCCGCGCGCCGGCCGAGTTGCCCATGTTCTTGCTCGGCCCGGCCTTTGGCGTCCTCGAGTCCACCGGCTTCAATTCCTCGCTGCTCGACATGATCAACGAGCAAAGCCAGGGCGGCCCGGCAAGTCTCGAAGACGCCTTTGCAAGCTTGAGCGGCATGGCCGGCATGGGCGGCTCGATGGGCGACATCAACCCGATGAACATGCTCGGCCAGCTCTTTGACGATTCGGGCAATATCCGCGGCCCGCTCAAGCCTTTTTTTGAGATGGCCTTCAAGAATGCGCCCAAGATCATGCAGAACATGCCCCCGGGCCTGCTCTCGAATCTGGGCGGCTTCGACCCCGCCCAGCTCGAAGATCTCGACTTGAGCAATCTCTCCTCCGAGCAGATCGAGGAGCAGATGCGCGAGTTCTATCGGCGCATGAAGTCCGGCGAAAACCCCGGACCCAGCGACGATGACGAAGACTGAGTTGACATCGCCCCCGCGATGCTCATTCTTCCAATCATCTGGATATGACGCTGGACAAATAGCGTCCCATCTTCCATATCAATAGCCCGTCGTCTGGGACCGGCCCTTTTTTTGGCCGGTTTTGTGCTCGCTCCTGCTCGCGAGCTGCGTGTCGATTGAACCCTCAAGATTTGAGAGAGACATGACCAAACTCGTCATCGTCGAGTCGCCTGCAAAGGCTAAGACCATTCAGAAATATCTCCCGTCGGACTTCGTGGTGCGCGCCTCCTCGGGCCATGTGCGCGATCTGCCGGATAACGCCGGCCAGATGCCCGAGAAATACCGTGGCGAATCCTGGGCAAGCCTGGGCGTCGACGTCGATAACGGCTTTGATGCCGTCTATGTCGTCAAAGACCCGCGCTCGAGAAAGGCGCTCGCTGCCCTGAAAAAAGATCTCAAGGATGCCGACATCCTCTACCTCGCCACCGATGAGGATCGCGAGGGTGAGGCGATCAGCTGGCATCTGGTCGAAGCGCTCAAGCCCAAGGTCGAGATCAAGCGCATGGTCTTTCACGAGATCACCAAGTCGGCGATCGACGCCGCCCTGAACGACACGCGCGGCATCGACTACAACCTGGTCGCAGCCCAGGAGACCCGGCGCATCCTCGATCGCCTCGTGGGCTATCCGCTCTCCTTGCTCGTGGCCAAAAAGATCAAGTACGGCCTCTCGGCCGGCCGCGTGCAATCGGTCGCCATGCGCCTGCTCGTGCTGCGCGAGCGCGACCGACGCCGCTTTCGCATGGGCACCTACTGGGATCTCAAGGCCCAGATGCTCAAGGACAAGCAAAAGTTCGATGCCACGCTCATTGCCGTGGGCAACAAGCGCATCGCCACGGGCAAGGATTTTGACGAGAACACCGGCCAGATCATCAAGGGCAAAGACGTCCTGCTGCTCGACGAGGCCACGGCAAAGCGCCTGGCCGACAAGCTCGTCGCCCAGGACTGGACGGTCTCCGACGTCGTCGAAAAGCAGTACACCACCTCGCCCAAGCCGCCCTTCATCACCTCGACCTTGCAACAAGAAGCCAGCCGCAAGCTGGGCATGTCGGCCTCGGCCGCGATGAGCGTCGCTCAGGGACTCTACGAGAACGGCTTCATCACCTACATGCGTACCGACAGCGTCAACCTCTCGCAGCAGGCGATCACGGCGGCGCGAAATGCCGCTCAGACGCTTTATGGACCGGAGTACGTGCCCGCACAGCCCCGCGTCTACAAGGGAAAGACCAAGGGCGCCCAGGAGGCCCATGAGGCGATCCGCCCCTCCGGTGACGAGTTCGTGCACCCGAGCAAGTCCGGCCTCAAGGGCCAGGATCTCAAACTCTACGATCTGATCTGGAAGCGCACGGTGGCCTGCCAGATGGAGGCCGCCAAAAAGACCAGCCTGCGCGTCGATCTCGTCGTCGCCGACGAGGGCCAGCCCTACACCTTTCGCGCCAACGGCAACCGCATCGATTTTGCCGGCTTCATGCGCGCCTATGTCGAAGGCCTCGACGATCCCGACGCCGCCCTCGACGACCAGGAGGTCTTGCTTCCCGCGCTGGCCCTGGGCGACAAGGTCAAGTGCAAAGAGCTCGATCCGCTGCGCCACGAGACCAAGCCCCCGGCGCGCTTTACGGAAGCCTCGCTGGTCAAGGCGCTCGAAGAGGAAGGCATCGGCCGACCGAGCACCTACGCCTCGATCATGAAGAAGCTCACCTCCGACGAGCGTTACGCGCGCAAGTCGGGCAACACCCTGATCCCGACCTACCTGGCCTTCGCCGTCACCGAGTTCCTCGAGAACTACTTTGCCGAGCTCGTCGACCTCAAGTTCACCGCCAACATGGAGGACGAGCTCGACGAAATCGCCGAGGGCAAGTGCACCAAGGTCGAGTATTTGCACAACTTCTATCGCAAAGAAGGCGCCTTTAACGACCAGGTCGGCCACCGCGACGAGACGATCGACCCGGACACCGCGCGCATCGTGCATCTGGAAGACTTTCCGGCCACGCTCAAGGTCGGTCGCTACGGCCCCTACGTTCAGGTCGACGACAACGGCGAGCTCAAGACGGTCAACGTACCCGACGACGTCGCGCCCGCCGACCTCACCTATGAGAACATCCTGGAGTGGATGGCCGAGCGGGCCAAGGCCCCCGACACGCTTGGCACCGACCCCGAGTCCGGCCTGCCGATCCTGATCATGAACGGCCGCTACGGCGTCTATTTGCAGCTCGGCGAGCGCAGCGAGGACAACCCCAAGCCCAAGACCACTTCGCTTCCCAAGGGCGTCACCCTCGAAGAGATGACCGTCGACAAGGCCACTCAGCTCTTCGAGCTTCCCCGCAAGCTTGGAAAGCACCCGGAGGACAAGAAGGTGATCGAGGCCGCGATCGGCCGCTTCGGCCCCTACATCAAACACAACAAAGAGTACCGCAGCCTGCAAAGCGAGGGGGATGTCTTCACCATCACCCTCGACGAGGCCGTCAAGCTGCTCTCCGAGCCCAAGGTGCGCGGCCGGCGCACCCAGGCCGTCTTGCGCGAGCTCGGCACAGACCCCGCCTCCGGCGATAAGGTCAACATCCACGAAGGCCGCTACGGACCCTACGTCAAGCTGGGCAAGACCAACGCCTCGCTGCCCAAAGACGTCAAACCCGAAGAGCTCACCCTCGAAAAAGCCCTCGAGCTCATCGAGCAAAAAAACGCCGGCTGACGTCGCTACTGAAAGCCCAGATCCCCGATTCGCGGCACGAACACCGTGTCGTTGAACACCTGCTCGACCTCACGATCACCCAGCACCAGGCCAGCCGCCGGCTCAAAGCCGGGCGGTTGGGCGATGGGCTGCTCGGCGGGCAACTGGGACTCCAGATAGGCCATGCCGGTGAGCGGGCGCCAGAGCTGCTCGGCTAAGATCTCGTAGATGAGCTGCGCGCTCAAATCGGCACCGGCGTCCTTTTGTGCTGCCATCGGGTAGACCAGGCCGGCGGCGAGCACGATGCTCTCGGTGTCGACGCGCGCCGAAAAAGCGCTGCCCTGGGCAAAGCCCGACGTGCCCCAGATGTAGGCCTCGCCAAAGGCGGCGCTGCCACCGGGCTGGCGCACCAACAAGATCGAGATCCCCGGCGTTGCGCCTGAATCGAGCGGCTGAAACAGGCGCACGAGCACGCCCTCGGCCTCGGCTCCGGGCCGGGCGCTGACGACAAAGGTGATATCCATGCCCGTTGGCTTGCTGGCGGCGCCCGGCTCGACGGTGGCCATGAGCAGGGTCAGGGTTTCTTCGACGTTGGCGAGCTCGGCGCTCTCGCGGCGCAGCGTATCGAGCACGGGAAACAGCGCGTTCCAGCTCTGTGAGACAAAGGCCTCGTCGGCCACCTGCCAGTAATCGAACGCCGCAAAGCGCTGGCCAAGCAACACGGGCGCCGTGGGCGCCGACGCATCGGCCGTCCACTCGGTCCACACGTCGACCGGCGGCGGATCTTCGAGACCGATCATGCGCGGCCCGTCATCGCCGCGCTGCACGCGCTCGGTGGGAGCCGGTTCGGGCTTTGACGGCGCGCTGGTGCAGGCCATGATCGCCAGCGCGACGGCGAGCAGGGTGAGTTTTCGAAGCATGGTCTTATTCAAACCCGTATCCGATGGCGATGAGGAAGGTCTGGCGCGAGTATTGCGAGCCGACGCCAAACTCCTGCAAGTAGAGGCTAAATCGTGCCTCGATCTCCCAGTTTTCGGCGAAGGGACGTGCGACGGCCAAGATCGCGGCGTTGCGGTTCTCCTCGTCGGTGACGAAGAACTCGTCGACGAGCACCGGGTCCGTATAGGAGGTGCGCTGCAGCTCGCCGCGAAGCGACATGTAGACCTCCCAGAAAAGCGGCGTGGTCACCATCAGATCGATGCTGTGGCGCAACAACTGCTGGCCATAGGAGTTCGACGTGTTGATCGATAAGCCATAGGAGGCGTCGAGCAGCAAAAAGCTGCGATAGCTCGCCCCAAGACGCCAGCCGTGAAAGCTGTCGCGGCGCAACTCGCCGCTCGAGTCCAAGATGAACACGTTGCCCTCCAGGCGCAAGGCCTGGCTGTCGAGCAGCCGGCGCGCCATCGTGTAGCCAAGCTCGAGCCCGATGCTCTCGGTGAGCTGCGCGCGTGCGCCCAAACTCAGGTTTGGGCCGTGGCTGCTCTGGACGGCCTGCGGCTTGAAGGCAAAATAGCGCCAACCTGCCGACGCGCTCAGGCGCACTATGCCCAGCGAGAGCCCCGCGCCAAGCCTGGCACCGCCGCGCGTATAGTCTCGAAGCGAGAGTCGCTCGGTGAGATCTTTGATGTCCAGCCCGCCCGAGAACGTCACCCGATTGCTGATGCGCTGCTGGTAGCCAAGGTCGATCTGGGTGAGCAACGAATCGGCGCTGTGCTCCTCGAAAAACACCTTTGCCCCCAGGCGCATGCCGGCGAAAGCCTGGGCTTGGGGGCTAATTTCGTGGGTTGCATCGAGGGTCGCGAAATAGCGCGTGAGAAAATCTCGTTTTGCATCTGCCGCCTCGACGCGGTGAGCGTTGTCATCGTGCTCGACACCGATGCGCACACCGGCGGCAAGCGCGGTCGGCCCCCCGCGCTGCTGCGCCAAAGCCTGTGACGAGCACGCAATCCAGCAGCTGATCAGCAGGCCTGACGCCAGCCATCTTTGCAGTGACAAGCCCGCCTTGCTGCGGTAGTTGTCGCCCCGTCGCCAATAGAGGGTCTTTAATCTCATGAAATACAATCGCCGCCTTGTACGAAGATCGACTTACGAAACCATCACTTCAGGCAAAAAGCAAATGGCGAAGAACACTTTCGGGCCGCGCTGGTTGACGGCGTTGGGGCTGCTCGTCGCAGCCTTGTGGCTGACGGGCTGCCCGGCCAATCTGCCGCCTCCGGACAATGCGCTCACCGATCCGGTCGAGCTGCGCCATGCCATCGACGCGCGCTTTGAAAATATCGAAGATGCGCGCTTTCGCGATGTCGTGCTCGACTACTTTGGCAAAGGCGAGCGCTTCAAGGTGCGCCAGCTCATCGTCGTGCAGCGCCCCGACCGGCTGCGGGTGCAAACGCGCCTTCCCGGCAGCGACGAGATCTTGAGCATGCTTGTCAGCAATGGCGATACCTTCGCTTTGCACAAGCGCGACACGCACGAGTACTTTACCGGCGAGCCCACGCGCGAGAACATCAACCGCCTGCTGCCCGTCGACCTCTCGGGGGCCGACGTGGTGCGCATCATGCTCGGCGGCGCGCCCTGGGACCGCTTCGAGCGCGAGGGAGCCACACCGAGCTTGCGCTGGGATACGCGCAGTGGCCACTACGAATACTCCGTGCAAACCGCCCAGGGTGGACGCCTCTCAATGCAGGTGCGCCACACCGACTTCGCCGTCATCTCGGTCACCGAAGTCAACGCCAAAGACAAGCGCGTTTACGCCTACGAGACCAACCGCTGGAACAACGTCGGCCCAATCGCCGTGCCGACTTACCGGCGGTTTGTCTGGCCCGAGCGCGATCTTGACTTCTCAATAAATGTGGGTGAGACTCAGGTCAACGTCGATCTGGAAGACCAGCTTTTCGAATTCCCACCACCACCTGGAAGCACGATCATCCACGTTGGCGGGTGACAACGGTCTCGAGGACTTCGTCCCCAAACGAGTTATTTTCATGATTGACAATGCGCAGCTCGTCCCGCAGCTCATTGCGGCCAATCTCATCGACGAGCTCGACCTTGAGCGAGCGCACAGCCTGGCTGATGGTGCCGGTCTCTCGCTCTATGAGGCGCTGATCGCCCACAGCCTGATCGACGAGCACACCCTCGTGCGCGTGGCCTCGAAAATACTCAACGTGCCCAGCGTGCATTTGCGCAACCAGGAACTCGACCGGCAAACCGCCCATCTCGTGACGGGCACGCTGGCCGTTCGAAACCGCATCCTACCGCTTCGCCTGCTCGAGGAAGACACCATCTTGCTGCTCGCCATGGCCGATCCCTTCGACGTGGTCGCCATGGACGAGATTGCCAGCCACACCGGCGTCAATATCCGACCGGTGCTCGTCGGCCCGGCCGATCTCGAGGAGGCGCACGCCCGCGTCTACAAGCTCGATGAAGACGCCGTGCTGAGCGCCGATGCCGAGATATTTGCCGAGCTCGAGGAGATTTCGGACTCGAACTTCAATGGACTCGAGCCGGCCGCCGAGGGTGCCCAGGCCGACAGTTGGGCGGCTTTTTTCGACGGCGCCCAGGGCGACGGAGGCGGCGAGGAGAGCTCGGTGATCTCCCAGGATATGCGCGATCGTCCGCCAACGGACGTCTTCGAGGCCGTCAATCCCGACGATCTGCAAGACAACGACCTCTCGGTCTTGAACGCCCTCAACCTTGCCGCCCGGCCCGACTCCCCCAAGAGCACGCGCATCAGCCTGGACGACTGGGAGCTCGACGATGCCTTTGACGAGCCTGACCAGCACAAGCCGGCGCCCCTGCTCTCCGAAGACAGCGTCGTCAGCGACGCCGACGATGCGCCGCAGCCGAGCGCCGGAGACCCACCCACGCGCGAGCTCTCCGGCTCGCACCTGGCGCGCATTCAAGTCAAGCGAATCGCCGTGCCAGCCGAGAAGGTCAACGAGAGCGCTGCGCGCGCACGCGAGGACATCTTCGACTTCGGCCTCGAGGGCAGCGACAGCAGCCTCGACGAGAACACCGCAGCCGTCGAAGGCGAGACCACAGACGAGATCGAGCGACTGGCCGTGCAGATGCGAAGCATGGGCACGGCCAAGAGCGCGCCCACACCACCACGCTCTCTGGCCCCAAACCAGCCCGATAGTACGCCCGTGCCCACCGCCGCGGCCAGCAATGCCTTCGAGACCGCCAAGATGTCGGCGATCAGACCCTCGAAGGCGCAATTTCCTACCCGCAAGAGTTCCCAAACCGACAACGGGGTGCTCGCCCAGATCGACCACGAGGCGCTCTTGCTGGCGAGCGTTCGCCTGCTCATCGCCAAGGGCTACTTCACGCTGGCCGAGTTGCTTGCCGAAACCACGCGCGACGATTAATTTCATGGAATGACGTCGACCTCGTCGACGTTTTCTCAAGGTGCGCTTCTCGCCCCGTCAAGCTTCAGCGGTTGCTTGACTTGTCTTGGGTGCACAACTAACGTTTGGGCCATCTGGCAGCACGCCTGTGCCGCTGGCCTGCAACAACGAGCTTATTGACTGTAGTTTGGAGGAAGAGCGCCATGATCGGGATCACTAACGTCGCAGCCGAAAAAGCCATCAAGATGATGCACGACAACAATGTCTCGCCGGACAGCGGTTTCGGTATACGCGTGGGCATCAAAGCCGGCGGCTGCTCGGGGCTCAACTACGTGCTCGACATCGTCGAAGCCCCCGAGGACAACGACCGGGTCTTTGAGCTTAACGGCGTCAAAATCTACTGCGACCCGCGCAGCTACCTCTACCTCAACGGCACCGAAATCGACTTCGATTCGGCCGCCATGGGCGGCGGCTTCAAGTTCAACAACCCCAACGCCAAGCGCTCCTGCGGCTGCGGAACGAGCTTCACCGTCTAAGGCTTCGCCGCCTTTGCCCAAGCATCCATAGCCCGGCAATCACCAGCATCCACGCTGCGCTGCCCGATTGTGGGCCGCCCGCGGCGACCGTGGAACAGCCCCCGGAGCTTCCCCCATCATGGATGCGAAGCGGCTCGGAGGTCGGGCCCTGGCGGCCCCAGCGATCGACCCAGGTCGCGGTCAGCGTAAAATCAAACGCCTCGGTCATAGCGACAGACTCACGCGCGCGCGCACCTGCCCGATTCGGTCGCCCCACCAGCGCGCCTCGAGCTCGCCCTCACCACGCACGATCCACTCCGCCCGCAGCAGGTGGGCGCGCCCGCGGCCCTCGAATGTAAAGGCCGACTGGTGCGGGATGGCGACGTTGGCATAGCCTTCGAGATGCTCGACGCGCTGGGTGCGCGCGCCTTGCACCAGCGTCGTGCCCGGCGGCAAACACAGCTCCAAGTTGAGCTTTCGCACGATGCCCTGGCGACGTGCGTGCTCGGTGACATAAGTCGGCAAGAATCCCTGGTTTTCCATCACGGCGCTGACGCGAAAGAGATCGTCGGCCAAATGCTCGCTTTGCAGCTGCAGGCGCGGGCGCGGGCCCGAGCGCGCGTGGTCGAGGCTGAACAAACAGGCCCGGTGGCACTCGCCCTCGAGCAGATGAGCTGGCGCGTTTCGCCAGGTGAACATCCAGCGCCAGCCGCCGATCTCGACGGGCCCGAGCTGGGCATGCTCAAAGCCATACCAGGGCACGAACCCCTCGCCGCCTAGCTCCTCGTCGTTCCAGCGCAGCAGCGCCAGATCCTCGTCCTCGCTGCGCGCGCGCCAGAAGCGCAGCAGATCGTCGCTAAAATTCAGGCCGGCCTGCTTCCACAGCGACCACAGCTCCATCGTGTAGGCGTGTACGCCGTAGTGCTCGTAGGCCCAGTCGTCGAAGGCGCCGCCCAGCGGGTTTTGCACGTCGTAACAAAAGGCGTGATAAGTGCTCTTGACCGCAAAGCCGGTGTGCTCCTCGCAGCGCTTTCCCAGATGCTCGAAGACGGCCAGATCGAAGTGCGCCATCGCGCTGTCCGGGCGATCCGAGTAGGGGCGCAGCAAAACACCGCTGTAGGTGTGGTAGTTCATGCACCCGAAGACGTTTTGGTGCGCGCTTAGAAACTCCACCACGGCGCGCGTCTCCGGCTCGCTCAACGGAAAGGCTCCAGCGCCAAGCTGCTTGGACTCCGGGCGCCAGTGGTAGGGATAATTGCGGTTGAAATCGAGCCCATAAGGGTTTGGCAACACCGGCCGGCTCGGGTTCTCGAGCGCGTCGGGATGAAAGTTCCCCTCGCGGTAGATATGATAAAACGGCCCCTTCGTATCCCAGGGCTGGCGCGCGACGAGCAGACGCT
>JACCWM010000079.1 GCA_013697635.1 Lujinxingiaceae bacterium
CCTTTTGCAAATACTTGCTGGCGGTCTTGCGGTCCATGTCGGCGTGCATTGCCGCCTTGGTGATGCTCGCTTTTTTCTCGAATGCTTCCATCAATTTCCTCACCTGGGTGTCGGTCACCATCTGAGCTCCTCCTTGGAATGGGTGAACTCAGAGGCTGTGCCTTAAGTTGCTGACGCCGTGTCCAGAATGGGGAATTCTAATTGTCGCCACTGCGGAGAAGTAATTGTCGCTGGGCACGCGTGGGGACCGCAAACGACTGGAGCTGGGTTGCGGCGGGCGCGAATCATACCTGCGCCAATCGTGGCGACGAGCTCTGGTGCTGGGGCCGCAATGAGGACGGCCAGCTAGGCCTGGGCGACGACATGGACCACAACATACCGATGAAGGTGTGGTAGGGCCGGGCCACACAGAAATTGGCATTTCAACTTTTGAGAGATCGCACACACGCTGCGCCCAAGGAGTTCTTTATATGATTTCATCACGTTGTAAGCTGCCGTTGTATCTTGTCCTTGTCGTCGTCTTTGCGATCGCCGGCTGCTCATCCGATCCTGACGACTCCAAAAGCCCCAAGCCTGACGACGCGCTGACGATCGAGATCCTGGCCGGGCCGGCCTTGCTGACCGCCCAGACGAGCGCTCAGTTCGAGCTTGGCTGCAACCGTGACGCCGGCTGCACCTTCGAGTGCGCGCTCGATGACGCCGAGCCGGCCCCCTGCACCTCGCCGGCGAGCTACGATTTACTCGAAGACGGCGAGCATCGGTTTGGGGCGGTGGCCATCGACTCCAATGGCGAGCGCTCCGAGCCGGCGAGCTGGAGTTGGACGGTCGACTCCAACTTGCCCGCGGTTACCGAGCTCGACGGCCCGCTCGACCCCACGAGCTCTACGGACGCCATCTTCAGCTTTGCCTGCTCCAAAGCCGACTGCACGTTTGCCTGCTCGCTCAACGGCGAGGCTCGCGCCGCGTGCCAATCGGGCATCGGCTTTGAGGATCTTGGAGACGGTGCGCACGTCTTTTCGGTGTGGGCAACCGACGCCCTTGGCACCACGGGAACTGAGATGCAATGGATTTGGACGGTCGATACAGCTGCCCCGAGCATCGTAGATCTCGAGGGTCCTGATGAACTGACCAACGCCACGAGCGCGAGCTTTAGCTTTGCCTGCTCCAAAGCCGACTGCACGTTTTTCTGTGCCTTGAACGAGGCCGAGTATGTGGCGTGTGAATCGGGCGTCAGCTTTGATGAGTTGAGCGATGGCGAGCAGCTCTTCGAGGTGTACGCCATCGATGCGCTGGGTAATGACGGAAGCGAGGCTTCGTTTAGCTGGCAAGTCGATACCGAAGTGCCGGTCATCGCCTTTACGGCCACGCCCGATCAGACGACGCTCGAGACGACGGCAAACTTCGCCTTCGAGTGCACCAACAAGCCTGATTGCAGCTTTGAATGCTCGCACAGCTACGACGATGGACAAGCGGGCGCAATCAGCACCGATTGGGAGTCGTGCGCGGGCGTCGATGCGCTCGACGAGCTGCCCGTGGGCGACTACACGCTTGCGGTTCGAGCTAACGACGCTGCCGGAAACCAAGGTCTTGGTGATTACGCCTGGACGGTCGAGCCCAATAGGCTTAATCAGACGGCTTTGGGCTTCGCTCATACCTGCGCAATTCGCGCCGATGGCACCCTTTGGTGCTGGGGCCTCAATAACAACGGCCAGCTAGGCCAGGACGACACCATCAAGCAAAGCTCCCCGGTCCAGGTCGGTGACCAGAGCGACTGGAGCTCGGTTACCGCCGGTAATGCGCACGTCTGCGCTCTTCGCAGCGGTGAGCTTTGGTGCTGGGGCTTCAATGGAGATGGCGAGCTGGGCCACGGCGACACCGTGAATCGAAGATTGCCGGTGCGTGTGGGCACAGAAAGCGACTGGAGTACGGTCGCAGCCGGAGAGTACTTCACCTGCGGTGTGCGTAGCGGTGAGCTCTGGTGCTGGGGTTATAATGAATTTGGCCCGCTAGGCCAAAACGACACCACGCAGCAAAACTTGCCGGTGCGTGTGGGTCAGGAGAGCGACTGGAGTACCGTCACAGCCGGCAGTGAACACGCCTGCGGCCTGCGAAATGGCGAGCTCTGGTGCTGGGGCCGCAATGACTTCGGCCAGCTTGGTCTGGACCATGACATACAACAAGGTACGCCTGGGCGCGTGGGCACTGAAAACGACTGGAGCGTGGCCTTCATAGGCGCCAGCCACAGCTGCGCAATTCGCAAGGGTGAGCTCTGGTGCTGGGGCATCAATAACTTCGGACAGCTGGGTTTGAACAATAACGCGGATCAATGGACGCCTGTGCGCGTAGGGACCGCAAACAGCTGGGGCTTGGTCTCAGGCGGATTCTTTCATACCTGCGGCTTGCAAAATGGCGAGCTCTGGTGCTGGGGCGACAATGGATTTGGCCGGCTCGGTCTGGACGACGAGACAAGTCATGACGTACCTGCGCGCGTGGGGACCGCAAACGACTGGAACTGGGCCTCTTTGGGCAACTTTCATACCTGCGCCAATCGTGGCGACGAGCTCTGGTGCTGGGGCCGCAATCATTACGGCCAACTCGGCCTGGGCGACGACACGGACACGGACCACAACACACCGATGCAGGTGTGGTAGGGCCGGGCCACACCCGAGGGGAGCTGCAAGAGAGCATTTGAGAACGAGCTGAGCAGGAGAGCTGCATGCCTGAGTTTTGGGAGTCGAGCTTTCTAGAGAAGCCGGTTTTGTTGGGTTTCTTCAGGGCAGGTTGGTGACCCGTTGAGGACCTGTCGGAGCCATCGGCAGGCCGGCGAGTTGGCCGAAATCGCCATTGCCCCAACAATACAAATCGCCGGAGTTCAACTCCACGGCACAGGCAAAGTCCTGGCCCGCCGAAATGGCTCGCATCTCGGGAATGCCCTGGATCTGGGTGGGCGTTGCGCTGAAGCGAAAGTTCCCCTGGCCAAGTTGGCCCCATTCGTTGCTGCCCCAGCACCATACCTGCGATTGAAGATCGAGCGCGCAACTGTAGTTGGCGCCCAGCGAGATCTGGAAAAAGGAAGGGAGCGCGAGCGCAAACTCGACAGGTGAAGAATTGGTGGTGTTGTTGGACAGACCACCGATGTTTCTTCCCCAGCACATCATCGCGTTGTCGGCCACCGCGCAGGTCGCGTCGTTGCCCGCGAACACGGCGCTCACATGGCCCAGCCCCGTGACGGCGTTGGGCACATGACTCGACCCACCAATTGAGCCATTACCGAGTTGGCCAGAGGCGTTGTTGCCCCAGCAGTAGACGCTATTGTTGTCCACGATGCAGGTATGGTTGTTGCCGGCCGCGACCGAGGTTACCTGAGCGAAATTGCCGATTTGCTTCGGAGTTGCCTGGTTCCCGCCGGCCAGACCGGCCTGGCCGAGGTTGCTTCTGCCCCAACACCACACCTGACCTTCGCCGAGCGACTCTGGGCCGACTCTGGCGCAAGCGTGCTCGTTTCCAGCGGCAAGTTGCTGCACCTTGATCGCGTCATTGAGCGTGGTATTGCCCGCGCCACCGAGCTGACTGCGGTCGTTCGCACCCCAGCAGTACAGCCCATTTTCGGAGCCGGCACAGCCAAAGCCGCTTCCGAACGCGAGGTGCTTGGCTTGCCTGGCAAGGTCGACGTCGTGCACGACTAGAGCGCTGCGCGGATCGCCTGCGGGTTTGGCCTGGCCACGGTCGTTGCGTCCCCAGCATCGCAGCTCGCTGGACGCTCCCAGATGCCCATGGGCGCACCCGTGCTGGGTGCCGACACCGAGCACGTAGGGCTCGAAGGGCAGCAGCAGCGCCGATTTGACCGGCGAGGAGCTCCCGCTTCGCGGCGTAACCCCGAGCTGTGTGTTGTCGTTGCTGCCCCAGCAGTAGACCCGGCCGCGGTCAGTGGAGGCACAGCTATGGTAGTGGTCGGCCGCAATACGCGACGCTTTCTCACCGTCGTTGCCAAGGGCGACGTCAACCGGAGCGAAGTTAGACTCGTTTGTCGGTAACGCCACGCCGACGACCATTCTCAGGTTGTTGCCCCAGCACATCACCGCGCCATCGCTCTGGATCACACAGATGTGAGCAAGCCCGATCGCGGCATCGACGACATCGCTGACTGAGTCAATTTTGGTCGGCACGTTGACCGTATTGCCTAAAAAGCCCGGAACCATCTTCACATCGTTTCGCCCCCAACACTGGAATTCGGAGTTGGGGGTCAACACGCACCCATTGTAGGCGCCTGCCCAAATCTTTTGGGCGAGCACGCCGCGGGGCGTCGGTCCCATGATGCTGTTTGCGGGCTCGGTGTCGCTGATCAGATTGTTTGCGTTGCTTCCCCAGCACAACACGTTCGTCGATTCCATGATCGCGCAGACGTGGCGCACTGCTACGGCGATCGAGGTCGCCTTCTCGGCCAAGTCGACGCGCAGTGGCCTGGCGGACATGGTCGTCGCGTTGTTGATGCCCAGCGTCCCTCCCTGATTTCTTCCCCAGCACCAGATCTTCCCGTCGACGTCAAGCGCGCAGTTGTAGTGGGAGCCGACGCCGAGTTGAACGATCAGTCTTGAGTTGGCCTCGTCGGGCACTTCGTCATCGCTAAAGAGCACCTGCAAGGGCGTGTGCGAGACCGTCTCGCCCGTGCTGAATTGGCCAAGCTCGCTAAATCCACCCGTGCCCCAGCAAAACACCCGCTGGTCTTTGGTCAGCGCGCAGCTATGGGTGACGCCGCCGCCGACGGAGTCCGCCGCCGGCAGGCCTGCCACCAGGACGGGCGCGGCCGTCGTGGTCAGGCTGTTGCTGGCGAGCTGCATCGAATCGTTCGAGCCCCAGCAGACGACGCTGCCTTCACCGCGCACCGCGCAGCTGTGGCGGTGGCCGACACCGACGTTCACGACCGGATCACAGGCATTGTCGATGCATTGGCCGCCCGGGCCGCAGTTGTTGTCTTCGCAAACGAACATGTCGGGCACATCCGACTCGCCGTCGCGCGCATCCGTCTCACCATCGCCCTCGCCATCGCGCGCGTCGGAGTCTGAGTCGGAGTCGGCGTCGAGCATGACCACGTCGCCGGGAGCATCGGCCCCAAGGTCGGCTTCGCTCGAGGTGTCCGCGACGTCGCCGGGCACGAGCGTGGTGTCGTCATTGCCGCCATCCGCTGCGTATTGAAAGTCAACCGCGTCGGGATTCGGTATGCAGGCCGCGATCGTCATGATCAACATCGCGATGAGCAGGTAGCATCGATACTTGGAGGCGTTTTTGTACATCGGTAGGTCCGCCGTTTTTCAACAAAACTTGTCGGTTTGCGCGCCAGTTTACAACAGTCAAACTACCACAGCGGACTCATAGCACGCGAGAGGTCATCGTTCCATGTGCGGAGAAGGTAGGACAGAAACGACGCAACAAGTTTCTCAATCTCTCGAGCCCCAGACGGCCAGTTTTTCGGTGATACGCAACGTGTTTACTGGCCCAGGCGCACCAGTCGGCCCGGGCGTGCGTCGGTCAACTCGTCGCGGTCGATGACGATTTGGCCGGAGACGATCGTGGCGCGGTAGCCGCGCGCGCGTTGCAACAGGCGACGGCCGCCTGCGGGCAGGTCTTCGACCATGTAGGGTCGCTCGATGAGCAGGGTCTCGGCATCAAAGACGTTGAGGTCGGCCTTTCGGCCGGCGGCGATCAGGCCGCGGTCTGAAAATCCCATGTGCTCGGCGACGTCGTGCGTCATCATCTGGATGGTGCGCTCGAGCTCGAGCCTGGGACCGCGGCGGCGATCGCGGGTCCAGTGGGTGATCATGTAGGTTGGAAACGAGGCGTCGCAGATCGTGCCGACATGGGCGCCGCCGTCGCTCAAGCCCGGCAGGGCCAGCGGGTGGGTGAGCATGGTGTGGACGTTGTCGAGGTTTTGCTCGAGGTAGTTGTAGATGGGAAAGCAGAGCAGTTGTTTGCCGTCTTCTTCGAGCATGGCGTCGTAGAGCGCTTCGAGCACGGGGATGCCCTGGGCGCTGGCCTGGGCATAGAGCGAGCGCTCGTATTCGGGCTCGTAGTCAAAGCCCGACTCCATGCGGTACATGCGCGCAGCGACGAACTCGATGTGCTGGAGCAGTACGTCGGCCAGAGGCGGTAGGGGGCTGCCATCGCCCGTGACCTTTTCGGTCTTCTCGCTGAGCAGTTGTGTCTTGAAGTCCACATCGTGCATGTGGGCGACGCGCTCTTCGAGCGGCAGATGGGCAATGCGCTTGTAGCTGGGATAGCCCATGAAGGGATGGAAGGTGGCCTGCAGGCCGAGCAGCACCCCGATGCCACGCGCGGCGACCTGCACGCGGATGGGCTTGCCCGCGGCCGCGGCCTGCTCGGCGCGCGCCAGGATGCGCTTCCATTGATCGCTGTCCTGGTCGCGCTGCATCAGCGAGATGCTCATGGGTCGGCCGCCGCTTGCATCAATCATCGCCTCGAGCAGGTCGAACTCCGGGTCGAAGCGATGGGCAGCGTCGTTCATGTCGAAATCGGAGACAGCCGAGATCACGCCGTGCTTCAAGCCCACAAAGGCCTCGGCAATACCCCGCAGCTCGCGCGCCGTCGCCTCGCTGGCGGGCGTCACCGCCCCGCTGGTGTCGCGGTGGTTGTCCGTGCGACCCGTGGAGAAGCCCACCGCGCCCGCCAAAAGCGCCTCGCGCGTAAGGCGCTTCATGCGCTCGATGTCCTCGTCGGTAGCCGGCTGATCGGCAAGCGCGCGATCGCCCATGACGTGTACCCGCAGCGGATCGTGGGTGGCCTGCACGGCAAAGTCGATCGTGTGCGGCCGCGAGTCGAGCGCAGCCATATACTCAGGAAGGCTCTCCCAGTCCCACGTCAGGCCCTCGTGCAACGCCGTGCCCGGAATATCCTCCACACCCTCCATCAGCGCGACGAGGCGGTCGCGATCTTCGGGCTTCACCGGCGCAAAACCCACACCGCAGTTGCCCATCACGATCGTCGTGACCCCGTGATAGCAGGACGGCGCGAGCTCATCGTCCCAGGATATCTGGCCGTCGTAGTGCGTGTGCAGATCGATGAATCCCGGCGTGATCACCAGTCCACTGGCGTCAATAATCTCCCCCGCGCTGCCCTCGCACGACCCAATGGCCACAATCAAGCCGTCTTTGATCGCAACGTCGGCTTTGCGCCGCGGCGCGCCACTTCCATCGATGAGCGTTCCGTTGGTGACGAGGATATCGTAGTCCATGATCGCGTCCGTTTCCTGGATAAGGGGTCGTTGTTGCTGCGTTATGGAAGTCAGGATAGCGGGTGGGTGGATCAGGTCAAGGGCGCATTTGTAAACGTTGGGTTTGGTATCTGCGCTGGGGCTCGTGAATGAGACGACGTCCGCCGTAGGCTCCGCCTCCTCGTCGGCTGACGCCGCCTCGCTCGGCTTCACCTACGGCTACCACAGAAGAAAACCACCGCGCTCCGCGCGGCTCGTGGTGCTCATCCGTCAAATCTTGAAC
>JACCWM010000080.1 GCA_013697635.1 Lujinxingiaceae bacterium
CCTTTTGCAAATACTTGCTGGCGGTCTTGCGGTCCATGTCGGCGTGCATTGCCGCCTTGGTGATGCTCGCTTTTTTCTCGAATGCTTCCATCAATTTCCTCACCTGGGTGTCGGTCACCATCTGAGCACCTCCTTGGAATGGGTGAACTCAGAGGCTGTGCCTTAGTTGCTGACGCCGTGTCCAGAATGGGGAATTCTAATTGTCGCCACTGCGGAGAAGTAATTGTCGCTGGGCATCGCGCCAAATTTTACGCAATCATGTTGTGAAGGGAAGGATGTTCTGTCGCGTCGTGTTGATTGTCACGATCACTCAAAGACCAGGAGATTTAGATGACCATCGTATCGCATTCCAACGAATCCCAGACCCGCTGGGACCGTGGTGACTTTCAGGTATTGATCGAGTCACCCACGTCGAGCCAACCGATCGGCTTTTGCGACGGCAGCCTCGCCGACGAGAACGAGATCCTGGCCATGGCGATGCGCGAGGGGGCTGAGGTCGAGATCGACAAGAAGCTGCTCAAAACCGGCCGTCAGAAGTGGACCGTGCGCCGGCTCGCCAGCAGCGAGGACGACGCCGAGTTTGAAGGATGAGATGCCTTGCCTTGGGTCAACGCAGCTCGATCGCGTCGCCGAGCTCTTTGAGCAGAACACGCTGCGAGGTTAACGGTTTTTGCTCCTCGGTGGGCACCAGACGCGTGTAGGTCGCATCGGCGTTGAGCACCCAGGAGAAGGTGTTGTCCTCGAGATGAATCTGCAGACCTTCGCGCAAGACACGCGCGGCCAGCACCTCGTCGCGAACCGGGAAGGCGACCTCGATGCGTCGCAGCATGTTGCGGTGCATCCAGTCGGCGCTGGCGCAGTAGATCTCGTCTTTACCATCGTTTTGGAAGTAATAGACCCGCGAGTGCTCGAGGAAGCGGCCGAGCACGCTGCGCACGCGGATGTTCTCGGAGACGCCGGCGATGCCCGGGCGAAGACAACAGATGCCGCGCACGATCAGATCGATCTGCACGCCGGCCTGGGAGGCCTTGTAGAGTGCGCGAATCAGCTTGGGCTCAGTGACGGCGTTGACCTTGGCAATGATGCGTCCGGGGCGGCCTTCCAGGGCATGTTTGGCCTCACGACGAATCATCTTGAGCAGCGTCTTGTGCAGTGAGAAGGGCGCCTGCAAGAGGCGCTTGAGCTTGAGCGCGCTGCCCAGGCCGGTGAGCTGTTGGAAGAGCTTGTGCACGTCCTTGCAGATCTCCTCATCGCAGCTGAACAGGCCAAAATCGGTGTAGATGCGCGCCGTCTTGGGGTGGTAGTTGCCCGTGGAGAGGTGGATGTAGCGGCGAAGGCCGTCGTCCTCCTGTCGCACGACCATGCACATCTTGGCGTGGGTCTTGTGGCCGATGATGCCGTAGACCACGTGGGCGCCAGCATCCTGGAGACGGTTGGCGATCTGGATGTTGTAGGCCTCGTCAAAGCGCGCGCGCAGCTCGATGACAGCCGTGACCTCCTTGCCGCTTCGCGCGGCGTCCTCGAGGGCGGCGGGCAGCGGCGAGTCGGGATCGGTGCGATAGAGCGTCTGCTTGATCGCGAGCACCGCCGGATCGGCGGCCGCCTGGCGCACGAAGTCGATCACGGGCATGAACGCCTGATAGGGGTGGTGCATCAAGATGTTGCCCTGGCGGATGCTCTCGAAGATGTCGCCCTGGCGCAGATCGGGCTTGGGAAAGCCCGGCACAAAGGATTGGTACTTCAAATCGGCGCGATCGACCGCCGAGTGCAGGGTCATCAGCCGGTTGAGATTGACCGGGCCGTTGACCTGGTAGAGATCGGCCTCGGTCAGGCGCACCTGACGAAGCAGCAGCCGGGCCGTGTCCAGCGGACAGTTGTCGGCAACCTCCAGGCGCACGCCGTCGCCAAAGTTGCGCGTGTACAGCTCATCTTCGAGGGCGATGAGCAGATCATCGATGTCTTCCTCGTCGACATAGAGCTCGCTGTTGCGGGTAAGCCGAAACTGGTGACAGCCGGTCACGCTCATGCCGGCAAAGAGCTCGCCGACGTGGGTGTGGATCACCGAGGTCAAGAAGACGAAGTCGTATTTGCCGTCGGTGACCGTGTCGGGCATCGGGATCAGCCGCGGCAGGCTGCGCGGCGCCTGGACGACGGCCATACCGCTGCTGCGTCCGAAGGCATCCTTGCCCTCGAGCGAGACGACAAAGTTGAGGCTCTTGTTCAAGACGCGCGGAAAAGGATGGGCCGGATCGATGCCAAGCGGCGTGAGCAGCGGCAGCACCTTTTGCTCGAAGTACTCCTTGACCCAGGCCTGCTGGCGCTTGTTCCAGTGCGTGCGCCGCACAAAGCGAATGCCCTCGTCGGCGAGCTGCGGGATGAGCACGTCATTGAGCACGCGGTACTGCTCGTCGACAAAGGCGTGGGCAACCTCGCCGATGTTTTTGAGCTGGTCGAGCGGCGTCATCCCGTCGACCTCGGTCTGCACGGCGTTCAGCTGCACCTGCTGCTTGAGGCGGGCGACGCGGATCTCGAAGAACTCGTCGAGGTTCGTGCTCGAGATGCACAAAAACTTCAGGCGCTCAAGCAGCGGAATGGTTTCGTCCGTGGCCAGCGCCAAGACGCGTTTGTTGAACTCCAGCCAGCTCAGCTCACGGTTGTTGTAAAACTCGGGCCGACTCAATGACACTTCCGACATACGACGACCAAAATTAAAGGGTTGAATCACTTCCGTGCAGATAAATGGCGCACCGCCATTGAAGCACAAAGCGAACGGCGCGCCAAAAATTCCTCACGTGCACTGCTCGCTCAGCCCAACGCCGCCGAAAGGCAGCACGTCAAGCAACGACGGGCATCGTCGGCCCCTCAGGGGACCCGACTGTGCGAATTTTGTGAATGCGTTTCAAAGGCCCCAGCTAAAGCCGGTCATCAGCATGATCTGCCAGTTGAAGGCGACCTGGTAGCGTCCGGGCTCGTCAAAGCTCTTGTAGCCGTCGAAGCGCTCGCGCGTGGAGCGGGGCACCGACGGGTTCCAGGTAAAGCGGGCCTCGAGGGGGATGAAGTAAGAGGGCTGGTGATAGTCGAAGGCCAGTAGCATCGTGCCGGTGATGTGGGTCTTGGGCATGGTGTCGAGCGGTTGGGGTTGGCCGGGAATGCCCTCCTCGACGACCGTGGACTGGCTGCTCAAGCCGGCGATCAAATCCACGCCGGCGCCAATGCGCATGCCGGTCTTGCGCTCTTCGCCGGCCAGATGCAGGAGCAGCGGCACACGCACCGTGTGCGTGGCGATCGTCACGGTGCGCTTTTGAGCGCTGGCGGCGTGCTCGGCATAGCCGCTTCCGGCGTGGTAGCTGTAGAGCAGGTCGGCGCTCACGATCAGGCGCGCGGCGCCCTCAATGTGGTAGACGTCGAGCGCTGCCGAGGGTCCCAGGCTGAATCCGAAGCCCGAGAAAGCCGAGCCGAACAAAATCGTTGGCTCGCCGATGGGATCGGTGGGCCGCGCAAGAATATTCCAATTGCCGCCCACGCGCGCGCCCACGTCGAGATCGAGCGCCGCGCCCTCGCCAGGCGCCCAGAGGCTCGAGGCGAGGGTGGCGAGCAACACAATTGCCAAACGTCGTTTCATGATCTTCGGTACTCGTTCAAAAGAAATCAGACGCGCTTGATCTCGACGCGCTCCATGACGACCTCGTCCTTGGGTCGATCCTGGGCGTTGCGCGCCAGATTGCCGATCTTCTCGACGACGTCCAAGCCGCCGACGACCTCGCCAAAGATCGCGTGACGGTTGTCCAGGTGGGGCGTTGGTCCAAGCGTAATGAAGAACTGGCTGCCGTTGGTGTTGGGCCCGGCGTTGGCCATCGAGAGCAGGCCGCCGCGGCTGTGGCGAAGCTCGGGGTTGAACTCGTCGGCAAAGCGGTAGCCGGGGCCGCCACGGCCCGAGCCCGACGGATCGCCGCCCTGGATCATGAAGCCGGGGATCACGCGATGAAAGATCACGCCGTCGTAGAAGGGCTCGTTGCTCTCCTCGAAGGTCTCCAGATCCGTGTAGGTACGCTTGCCCGTGGCCAGGCCCACAAAATTGGCGACCGTCTTAGGCGAGCGGCTCTCGTAGAGCAGCACGTCGATATCACCCATGTTCGTATGAAGGATCGCGTGCAGCTCGCCCGTGCCAGGCACGTAGTCGGAGGGAACCTGCTCGAATGTTGCGAGTTGATTGCTCATCTGGATCTCCTGATTGATTCGTCGGATGCGTTTAACAAAGTTGAGGCTTGACTGCTCGCGGCCACGTTATAGCAGCAAGTCGAAGTCGTAAAGGAAGCCTGTTGAGATGCCGAAGTTCCATTGATAGGCGCCATTGTACTCGAGGCGCTCCGGCGTGCCACCGGCGCCGGCTGTGCCCGGATGATAGGTGGCCCGCTCGTCAAAGCCCAGGTTGTAGCCTGCACGAACCTCGATCGGAACGCGCAATGGGCCGAACTTGAGCTCCATGCCCGTGCTGAGCAAGAGCAACGTGTAATTCGAGGCAGTGATCGAATTGCGCGCGTTCAATTCCGCGGCCAAGGTGCTGCGATCATTGGTTTCGCTGTACTCGAGCGTGCTCGTCGACTGGATGACGAACTCCAGGCCGATCCCAAAGAAGGGACGAATCATCGCTCCTGGAACGTTTGCTCTGAGCAGCAGCGGGATATGGTAGGCCGTGGTGGACTGCTCCGAGTTGACCCGCGTCAAGGTCGCGCCCGTATTGGCGTCGTTGATGTCATTCCAGCCTGCGGCATTGTCAAAGGAGAGGGCAAAGCCGGTCTCAAGGCCGATCATGTCCAAGACGCGCACATCAAGCGCCAGGCCGAAGGCGCCGCCCGCGCCGCCCATCGGGTAGAGGCCGGAGTGGGCAAAGGTGTAGCTGTTGCCGTCGCTGCCTCGGATCGTATCGCTCTTTGAGACTTCCGGCACGAAGGTGCCGGTGACGCCGGCCTTGAGCCCGCCACCAAACGTGATGACGAAAGCGTCGGCCTCGGCGGGCACGGCGAGCATGCCAAACGCGCCCGCAAGAAACAGCGACATAACCAGGGGGCGGGTGGTCAACTTGTTCATTTCTCACTCCAGAGGGCCACAAAGGGCAATTGTGCACTTTCAACGCGCGAAATTACTCGCTAAATAGCCTAAAGTCAGCCATTTGACAATTGTGCGTCGGGTCGTAAGAAATCAATTGTGGGATCGAAGCGCTCTTTGGATCGACCAACTCAACAGGAAATTGCCATGAAGCTGCTCGCTGGATTCGACGTCGGTGGAACCAACGCGCGGCTGTGCCTCTACGATGCAAGCTTCACAATCGTTGGTCAGGCACGCACGCGTGTGCGTGAGGCCACCGCGCCCGAGGAGATCGCGGCGACATTGCTCGGCCTGCTCGACAAAGTACTTGCCAGCGATGAGCTCGACGCCGCCGTGATCGACGCCGCTGTGATCGACGCCGTAGGCATCGGCCTTGCCGGCCAGCTCTCGGTTGATGGCGAGCTGGTGGTCAACGCCCCGAATCTGGGCTGGCGTGATGTGGCGCTGGCGCAGATGTTGCGCGAGCATCTGGCCCCAGCCCATGGCACTGCGCGTGTCAAGGTGGTCAACGATCTGAGCGCCCTCTTGTGGGGCGAGCACGCCGCCGGCGCCGTGGCGGGAGCAAGCGACGTGCTCGCCGTTTATGTCGGCACGGGCGTGGGCGGCGCGATCTTGGCCGGCGGCCGACTGATCGACGGCGCTGGCGGCAAGGCCGGCGAGATCGGCCACTTCAAGGTGGCCGTCGGCGGACGGCTGTGCGGATGCGGTCAGCGCGGCTGCCTCGAGGCCTATGTGGGCGGCATTCATCTCGAGAGCCAGGTCGCCGAGCTCGCCCACGCCCACGACATCGCCCAGGTATTCATGGGCGACGAGCGAGAGATCGTCGATTTGAGCCGCGCCGACGCGCTCTCGCATAGCGTGGCCGAGCTCGACGCGCTCTGGGAGCGCGCCTCGGACTATCTCGCTCTTTCGCTCGCCAATGCTTGCACGCTCTTGAACCCGGCCGTCTTGTTGCTCGGCGGCGGCGTGCTCGCCAACTGCTTCGATCTGCGCGAGCGCGTGCTCACCAAGACGCTGCCCCTGGTCTTGGCCGCCGCGCGCAGCGACATGGACATTCGTCTGCCCACCCTGGGCGAGGAGGCCGGCATGCTCGGGGCCGCCTTGCTCGCGAGCATTTGAGGTCGACGCCATGCCTATCAAACAGCTCGGCCATGCTCTGGCCGAGATGTACTATTTGTCGCTCTACACGGCCTGCAGCGTAGCCGGCGCCTTTCGCCGCCTCGCGCATCACCGCACGGGCCACCGCCGCCCGGTGGTGCTCGTGCCCGGTTTCTTGGGCCGAGGATTGAGCTACTTCAAGCTTCAGCGCGCGCTCATCGAGCGCGGTCACTCGGTCTACGTCGTCGATCTGGGCTTTGGCGTAGGCGACGTGGCGACCAAGTCGCGCGAGCTCGAGGCCTTTCTCGAGCACCATGAACTCGAAGACTGCTACCTGGTCGGCCACTCCATGGGCGGCATGATCTCGCTCGGTATGAGCGCACAAGCTCGCCAGCGCGTGCGCCACTTCATCACCCTGGGCACAGCCTATCACGGCGCCATACTCAGCCACGTCGTGCCCTTCTTTCCCGCCGCTCGCCAGCTCAAGCCCCGCTCCAAGACGATCGTCGCGCTGGCCGAGGGAGCCCAGAGCTGCGCCAACCTCACCAACATCGTCGCCGCCTGGGACGAGATCGCTTTTCCCGTGCGTGTCTGCTCGATCCCCACCTGCCGCCAGCTCATCGGTGCGCCCGGCCACGTCCAGTTGATCATGAGCAAGCCGGCACTCGAGATGGTCTGCGGCGTGCTCGACGAGCTCGATGCTGGCGAGCAAAACGTCTAATTAGCACAAGTGATAGAAATTGCGTCTACCTGAACATGCGACCCGCTGAACACTTGTTGCATTTTTTTCACCCATGCGGGCGCAGCGGGCCGTCGAGTTTCAACAAAAATCAATGAAATTAATATGTTATGGGGTTTTTTTCTTCGCCGAATCTTTGCTATCGCGCTCGGATTACGTCACAGTCCGCCGCGTGGCACCTTTGTATCTTGGCTACCATCCCCCTCGCATGACATGCGCGCGCTGGAAAATCATAATGAAAATGAGTTCAGGTCTCTCCCGCTGCCGACTATTGGTCGGCTGTCTTTTGCTACTCTTGTTTTCTGCTCCGCAAGGAGCGGCAGCTCAGGGCTTCGATCTTCAACAGTTCAGCCCGATGCCCAACCAATCTCAAGACTTCTTTGCCATGTCGGGCGCCGAGGTTTCGCCGCATCTGAGCTGGTCCTCGATGCTGCTGTTCAACTACGGCCATAATTCGCTGGTTCGTAATGACAGCAATGGCAATCGCGTCAATAGCCTGGTCGAGCATCACGGCACAGCGCACTTGCTCCTCTCTTTGGGCTTGTTGGACGTGCTGGAAATCGGCCTCGATGTGCCGTTGATCGTTTTGCAACAAGGCAGCGGGCTTCCCGTCGGCCTCGAGCAGGCGAGCTTTGGCATCGGCGATGTGCGCGTGGTGCCCAAGCTGCAGATCTTCTCCACCCGTGAGCGCTACGACTCCAACGGCGTGGCGCTGGCCCTGCTCGTCGACACGCATCTGCCCACGGGCGACTCCACGTCGCTGCAGGGCGGCGACTTTCGCATCGGACCGCGCCTGGCGTTTGACGCCGTGATCGGCGGCCCTCGCCTCGGTGTCAACGTAGGCTATCTCTATCGCGCCGCGACGCAACTCGAGAACCTCAGTGTGCGCGACACGATCAGTTGGAATGCTGGTATGGAAGTACCCCTTGGCGAGCGATTCTCGCTGACCGGTGAGCTCATGGGTCGTGTGACACCGGGCGCCGAGGAAATCCGCAGTGACGAGTCCCCCACGGAGCTTTTGGCCGGTGGCAAGCTGCGCCTGGGCGGTTTTCTCGCCACGCTTGGCGGCGGCGCCGGCTTGATCAACGGCTACGGCACCCCCGATTTCCGGCTCTTCGCCGGTCTTGGCTGGGCCAGTCCTCGCCCGGTCGAAGAAGCCGTCGTTGAACCCACTCCTGAGTGCACCGAGGCAAGTCTCGACATCGATTGCAACGAAGTGCCGCCGGCACGCTGCGAGGAGGGCGTGTTGCGCACCTATCGTGCAGGCTGCGCCGAGGGCGAGTGTACCTATACCTTTGACGAGTCTCACTGCGCCGATGGCACGCTTTGTGGCGAGCATCACGGCCAGGCTTCTTGCGTCGATGCACCTCCGGAGTGCGTCGAGCACGACGAGTGCAACGCCCTGCCGGCCCCGAGCTGCACCGAGGGGGTTTTGACCACTTATGCCGGTCAGTGCCTCGACGGCAGCTGTGAGTACGTGGCCAACCAGATCACCTGCGCCGACGACATGGAATGCGGTCGAGAAGGCGGCATTGCGATGTGCGTCGAGAAGACCCTCGTCGTGGTCGACGAAGAAGCCAAGCGCATCCATATCAGCGAGGTCATTCACTTCGCCTTCGACTCGAGCCAGATCGACGGCCGATCCTTTGGGCTGCTCAATCAGGTCGCAAAGGTGCTCCAAGACAACCTTCACATCACGCACGTACGCATCGAAGGTCACACCGACAATGTCGGCCGCCACGGCTACAACGTCAGGCTCTCCCAGGAGCGCGCCGCTGCGGTGCGCACCTACTTGTTCGAGCGAGGCGTTGACGCCAACCGGCTCAATACCGTCGGGCTGGGTCCCGACCGACCGATTGATACCAATGAAACAGATGCCGGTCGGACCTCCAATCGACGTGTCGAGTTCCATATCGAAGTGAAAAATAATTAAGGGAGTACCCATATTATGCGTAGTAATCTTGTTTCTTTTTTGACCAAAGCCGTACCGCTTGCCATGCTCGCGCTTTCAAGCACGGCAGCGTTTGCTCAGACCTCGGTGGTGACCACGACCGACACAACAATCCTGGCTCCGGCCTTGCTTGGTTCGTCGGGCGCCATCACCATCACCGGTGCGACTTACATTGGTCACGAAGGTGCCGTGGGTGCCTTTGAAGATGGACCGTATGGCCTCGCCAAGGGCGTGGCGATCTCCAACGGCCTGGTCGCAGCGATGCCCTTTGTGACTCCCAAAACCAATCCGTCCAGCTCCCTGGAGATGGACAGCCACGCGCTTTGCGAATCGCTCACCAATACGTCCGACTCCTTCGATGCGGCGCTGCTGGAGATCACCTTCGATGTGGCCGACGGCGTGGAGGGCATTCAGTTCGACTATGTGCTCGGCAGCCAGGAGTATCCTGATTGGATCGGCGGCAACTTTTTCGATGCCTTCGGTGTTTTTCTCAACGGCGTCAACGTCGCCCTCGATACCAACGGCAATGCCGTCACCACCAACAGTCCTTACTTCACGCTCACCGGTGGCGTGGTCTTGCATCCATTGAATCAATCAAACTTCAATGCCTCGACACCGCTGCTCACCACCCGCGCAGGCGTCGTCAGCGGCAGCACCGACAACACCCTTGTCCTTGTCATCTGCGATGCCGGTGACGACACCCTTGATTCCGGCGCCTTCATCGCCGGGCTCAAGGGCTGCGAGGGCGATTGCGAAGGCACCTCAATCTGCGGCAACGGCGCATTGGAAGCCGGCGAGCAGTGCGATGGCGCGCTTGTCAGCCTGGCCTTTGCCGAGTGTCCGAGCGGCTATACGGGCACGCCGCTTTGCAACAACAATTTGTTGAACCTCGATGGAACGGGCGCCTGTAACTTTGCGGCCGTACCTTTTGGTTGCGTCGACATCAATGAATGCGACGAAAACGCCGATATCTGTGGCATGGGAGAATGCAGCAACTTTGACGGCTCCTACGAGTGCGCATGTGACAGCGGTTTTGAGTTCGACGGCTTGACCTGCATCGACGTCAACGAGTGCGATCTCGACCCGCTGATTTGCGGTCCGGGAGAGTGCGTTAACGAAGTGGGCTTCTACGATTGCGCCTGCGACGCAGGCTTTGAGTTTGACGACATCAGCTGTGTCGACATCAATGAGTGCGAGTTCGCGCTTGGCGTGCCCTCCAACGTCTGTGGGGCGGGTAGCTGCACCAACGAATCAGGATACTACGAGTGCGCGTGTGACACGGGCTTTGTGTTCGATGGCGAGACCTGCGCCGATATCAACGAGTGCCTCGACCTGCTCATCTGTGGTCCGGGAAGCTGCACCAACGAGCCCGGCTCCTACCAGTGCGCGTGTGACAGTGGCTATGCGTCCAACGGCTTGACCTGCCTCGATATCGACGAGTGCGCGCTCAACGCCGCGATCTGCGGGCCGGGCACATGCGAGAACCGCGAGGGCACCTACGACTGCGCCTGCAACGCCGGATTCGAGTTCAACGGCACGAGCTGCGTCGACATCAACGAGTGCGCGCTCAACGCCGCGATCTGCGGGCCGGGCACATGTGAGAACCTCGAGGGCACCTACGACTGCGCCTGCAACAGCGGCTTTGCGTCCAACGGCGTGACCTGCCTCAACGTCAACGAGTGTGCGGACATTGCGTTGAACGACTGCGATGTGAATGCCGCCTGCTCCGACACCGAGGGCAGCTTTGACTGTAACTGCCACGTTGGCTATGCCGGCCCCGGCACCTTCTGTGCCGCGGTCATCGCTATCACCGAGCCTGCGCCAGATTTGCTGACCAACAATGCGCGGCCGATGGTGCAGGGCGTCTCAGATCCGGGTGCCCTGGTGACCATCACGATCAACGGCGTCGAAGTCGGCACGGCCGAGGCCGACGCTAACGGTCTGTGGGCCTTCTTGCCCACCGAGGACATCGCCGACGGAGATGCCCTGATTGTGGCCAACGACAATTACAGCTCCGCACAGGTAACGATCACGGTCGACACGATCGCGCCCGAGCTGGAGGTCTACACTCCCGTCCATGCCGGAGTCTATCTGGTGAGCCCGGAGACGGTCGAAGGTGGCGCTGAGGCGTTCGCTCAGATCGACATCGTCATCAACGACGTGCACCTGGGCGCAACGACGGCCGATCTCGATGGCGAGTGGAGCTTCGAGCTCGAAGCACTTGGCGATGGCGACTATAAGTTGGTCGTCACGGCCACTGATGCCGCGAGCAACGAAACCGAAGTGGTCGTCGACTTCATCGTCGACACCACCGCCGAGCTGATCATCTTGCAACCTTCGCAAGATGCCGTGGTGCGCACGGCGACGCCCACCGTCTCCGGTGAAGCCGAGCCCAACGCTGTTGTCGAGATCATCATCGACGGCGTCGTCGTTGGCACGGTCGTCGCCGACGACAACGGTGCGTGGAGCTGGCAGCCGAACGCTCCGCTGGCCGAGGGCGAGCTTACGGTCACGGCTTTTGCTGACTCCGCTGCGGGCAACCGTGCGGACAGCGTGACCTTCACGATCGACACGAGCACCACGGGCGTGACGTTCGACTCGCACAACGACGGCGACCTGATCAACAAGTCCAGGCCGACGTTTAGCGGCAGCGCAGCACCGGGCGCCACGGTCACGATCTTCGTCGATGGCGTGCAGCGTGGCACGGTCACGGCCAACACCAACGGCAACTGGTCGTGGAGGCCGAGCGCAGATCTTGCGGACGGCGCACACATCATCGAGGCCGAAGCCGACGACGATGGCATCGTCTCCGATGCCAGGATCAACATCACCGTCGACACCCTCGCCCCGGCCTTGGTGCTCGAGACTCCTGGCGAGCGTGCAGAGGTCGCTGCTGATAGCGCCGTTTCGGGAACCGCCGAGCCCGGCGCGAAGATCGACGTTTACGTGGACTGTATCTTTGTCGGGACCACGACCGCCGACGCCGATGGCAAGTGGAGCGTCAACCTGCCCGAAGGCCTCGACCCCGAGGAGATGCACGGCGTCGAAGTCATTGCCACCGATGCCGCTGGCAACGAGGCTTTGATCCAGCACACCTTCTTCGTCGAGCGTCTCGTTGAAACGGGCACCGGCGCTCTCCACGGCGGTGGCGGCATGGACTGCTCGTCGACATCGGGCTCTCAGCCGGTCTCGTTGTTCCTGCTCGCGGCCTTTGCGCTGATCGCCGTGCGCCGCCGCAGCGCTCGCTGCATGTAAACACGACCAAGCCGTAGACTTCAGGTTCTACCCGACAGCTCCCGTCGCCATTTTGGTGACGGGAGCTGTCGTCGTTTGGAGCCAAGTATGAGGCTAAGTCAGCTAATTCTTTGCATCTTGGTTGAGTTTATTGCAGATTAAAAAATTGCAGGTCCATAAGCATTTCAGCTACTTAAACCCAAAGCACATCGCAAAGTGAAGTTATTTAGGAGAATCCATAAAATGAGTAGTCGTAGTACCAATGTTGCTGCCGTGAGTACGGCCGTAGTTTTCGCCCTACTCTCGTTCTCAAGTGTGATGGCGTTTGCACAGCCCGTAACGACGATCACGGCTACCAATAATGCCACGACGTTGGCTCAATCCCTGCTCGGAAGCTCGGGCGCGATCACGGTCACCAGCGCCCAGTATATCGGTTCCAATGGCGCGATCGGCACCTTCGAAAATGGACCGCTTGGCCTGGGCCAAGGAATGGTTATCTCCAGCGGCCAGGTCATCAACATGAGCTATCGAAATCCCAAGACCGCACCCAACCATGACTGGGGCTCGGCGGGCCACACGATTTGTAATTCGCTCACCAGCCCTGCCACTTCGCTTGATGCGGCGCTCTTGCGCATCGTGTTCGATGTCGCCCCAGGAGTCGATGGCATCCAATTCGATCACATCGTGGCCAGCCAGGAGTTTCCAGACTATGTCGGCCAGGAGTACAACGATGGCTTTGGCGTCTTTGTCAACGGCGTCAATGTTGCGCTGGATTCAAACGGCAATTCGATCACGATCAACGGCCCCTTCTTCTCCAGCGGCACAGTCTTGACCTGGCCCTCCAACGAGTCGAACTTCAACGGCTCGACGCCTCGGCTCACCTCGCGCACGCAAGTTGTGCGCGGCAGCGTCGGCAACACGCTCGATATCGTCGTCTGCGATGCTGGCGACAGAAATTATGATACTGGCGCGTTCATGACGACGATCGATGTCTGTGTTGGCGAGTGCACGGGGACCTCGATCTGCGGCAATAACGCACTTGATCCCGGTGAACCCTGCGACCGCTTGCTCATCGCCTCGGAGTTCGCCGCATGCCCAAGCGGATACATGGGCACGCCACTTTGCAACAACAATCCCTTTAACGCCGGAGCCGACGGCTCGTGCAGCTTCAACCCCATCCCCGATGGCTGCGTCGACATCAACGAGTGTGACGACGAAGAGATTTGCGGGCCGGGAAGCTGCTCCAACGAGCAAGGCTCCTACGACTGCGCCTGCGACGAGGGATTCGAGTTCAACGGCACGACTTGCGTCGACATCGATGAGTGTGAAAACGAAGACCTCTGCGGCCCAGGCACCTGCGAGAACCTCGAAGGCTCCTACACCTGTGACTGTCTCGACGGCTATACCTTCGACGACTTCACCTGTGTCGACATCGACGAGTGCGCGCTCAACGCCGCGATCTGCGGGCCGGGCACATGCGAGAACCTCGAGGGCAGCTACGACTGCGCCTGCAACGCCGGATTCGAGTTCAATGGCACGACTTGCGTCGACATCAACGAGTGCGCCCTCAACGCCGCGATCTGCGGGCCGGGCACATGCGAGAACCTCGAGGGCAGCTACGACTG
>JACCWM010000189.1 GCA_013697635.1 Lujinxingiaceae bacterium
GCCGCCGACGAGGCGATTCAGGAGCAGCTGCTCACGATCTATGCCAACATCGAAGCCTTAGAGCACGTCAAGGTGAGCGTTCGCTCGAGCGTGGTGCGCCTTTCGGGCAAGGCCCTGAGCGCGGAGGCGCGCAACCAAGCCGGCGATTTAGCCACGCGCATGAGCGGCGTGCTCTTTGTCGACAACCATATCAGCGAGACCAGCGAGGTCGCCGACCGCATCTCGCCGACGATCGAGCGCATCGTCGATTTTATCGTCAAGTTCGCCGTGCGCATCCCGCTGTACGCCATCGCGCTGGTCGTGATCGTGCTCTTCTGGCAGCTCGCGCGCTTTTTGGTGCGCTGGGAGTGGCCCTTTGAGCGGCTGACGGGAAACGAGATGGTGCGCGCGATCATCAAGCAGATCATACGCGCCGCGGTGTTTGTGGGCGGCTTGATCATCGCCCTCGATCTGCTCGACGCCACGGCGCTCGTTGGCGCGGTGGTCGGCACGGCCGGTGTCATGGGTCTGGCGATAGGTTTTGCTTTCAAGGATATCGTGGAGAACTATCTGGCCAGCGTGATCTTGAGCGTGCGCCGACCCTTTGAGCCCCACGATCTGGTCGAGGTCGACAAGTACCGCGGCAAGGTGGTGCGCATGACGACGCGCGACACGGTCTTGATGACCGCCGAGGGCAATCACGTGCGCATTCCCAACGCCGTGGTCTTCAAGAGCGTGCTGTTCAACTTTACGCGCAATCCGCGCCGGCGCTTCGACTTTGCGGTGAGCGTGGGCACCGATGAGGATCTGCTCGAGGTGCAGCTCGTGGGTCTGGCCGCGCTCAACGCGCTCGAGGGCGTGCTCGGTGATCCGGGTGCGCTGGCGCGCGTCGAGGAGCTGGGCGACTCGAGCGTGACCGTGCGCTTTTTCGCCTGGGTCGACCAGCGCCAGACCGATCTGGGCAAGATGCGAAGCGAGGCGATTCGCCTGGTCAAGCTCTCGCTCGAGGCGGCCGAGGTGGACATGCCGGCGCCGATCTACCGCATCGAGAGCCTGGCCCCTGGCGCGCTCAGTGCTGAGCCCAGACAAAAGTCCGAGGAGCGCACGCCCTATCAAACGGCCAAACACCTGGCCGTGGCCGTTCAGACGGTGCAAGACGTCACCGTCGACGACGACATCGATCGCCAGATCGACGAGGAGCAGCGCGATTTTCCCGAGAAAGATCTGCTCTTGAAGTAGGCCCGGCCGCGGCTCAGCCCGGCAGACGCAGCGGGCTGGAGACACCCTGGGCACAGGCGCCGCCCTGGAGCTCCTCGAGCGCCTCGGTGGGCATGGTAAACCAGCGCAAGCACTGGAAATCGGCCGAAAGGGGCGGGTCGTTGGCCACGCTTGTGGCAAAGGTCTCGGCGGCGCGCTCGAAGATCTGGCGCGCCTCGGCCAGGTAATCGAGCAGCGCCGATTCGGGCTCGGTGGCGTGGCGAACGCGGTACTGCAACTTGCCGGTGGTGTAGCGCAGATCGCTCAAGCTCAGGGCGGGATCGGGGCGGCCGCCGCGGTGGCGCCAGACGCCGCTGACCGGATCGAAGGCGTAGTGGGGCAAGAGCTTCCAGCCGTGGGTGGCGACCAGATCGACGGCCTCGACGAGAAACTCGAAGACCGTCTCGGAGATGAAATAATTGAAGTTGAGGCGCACCCAGCCGGGCTTGATGCCCTCGCAGCCGCGCACGATCTCGCGCTCGAACTCCTTGGAGGTGTCCAGATCGATGCCGAGCAGGCGGTGGCCGTAGGGCCCGGCGCACGAGCAGCCGCCGCGTGCCTGGATTCCCAGCAGGTCGTTGAGCAGGGCGACGACAAAGTTGTGGTGCAGGTAATGCTCGCGGTGGCGAATGACCAACGAGACGATCGACAGGCGCCAGGCGTTGACGTTGCCCAAAATGCGCACGTTGGGGTTTTGACCCCAGCGCGCGATCGCCTGGCTGACAAAGGCGATCTCGCGCTCGCGGATCACGTCCTCGCCAACGGCGCGCTTGAGCTGAAAGACCAGGCCGGCGCGGATCGACTCGATGATAGCCGGCGTGCCGCCTTCCTCGCGGTGCACCGGGTCGTCGAGGTAGCGGTGCTCGGCCGTGTTGACGTAGGCCACCGTGCCGCCGCCGGGCACGCTGGGCACCTCGTTGGTGAACAGGCGGCGCTTGGCCACGAGCACGCCGGGCGTGCCCGGGCCGCCGATGAACTTGTGCGGCGACAAGAAAATCGCGTCCTTGTAGATGAGCTCGCCGTCTGTGCCCTCGTCGCGCATGTTCATCTCCATGCAGACATAAGGGCCGGCGGCGGCAAAGTCCCAAAACGAGAGCGCGCCGTGGCGGTGGAGCAGGGCGGCGGTATTTCGCGTATCGGAGCCGATGCCGGTGACGTTGGAGGCCGCCGAGAAGCTGCCGATCTTGAGCCGGCGTGCGCTGTAGCGCACCAGCTCGCGCTCGAGGTGGGCCAGGTCGATGCGCCCATCGCAGTCCTCGGAGATCACGACCACGTCGGCGATCGATTCGCGCCAGGGAAGCTCATTGGAGTGGTGCTCATAGGGGCCAATGAAGACCACCGGGCGCTCCTCGGCGGGAATCTGCTCACCAAAGCCGTAGCGCGCGTCGAGCTCGTAGGGAATGCGCAAGTTGAGGATCTCGATCATCTTGTTGATCGCGCCCGTGGCGCCCGAGCCACAAAAGATCACCACGTCGTCGTCGCCACCGCCGACGGCCTCTTTGATGATGCGCCGGGCGTCCTCGCGAAGCCGGGTGGTCTGCAGGCCCGTGCCCGATGTCTCGGTGTGGGTGTTGGCGTAGAGCGGCATCACCTCGTTTCGCAAAAAATCTTCGATAAACGACAGTGAGCGCCCCGATGCCGTGTAGTCGGCATAGGTGAGTCGGCGCGGGCCAAAGGGGCCGTCGAGCACGCGGTCGTCGCCGATGATCGACTCGCGGATGGTTTCGATCAGGCGCGGGCGGTGGTCTACCATTCAAGCTCCATGGGGGTCAGGTCAGTGGCAAGCACAGACTGCCGGCACGAGCGCCGCTGCACTCGGATGAGCGTAGGTGCAGCCTAACCGATGGCGAGCAAAACCTCCATGCCCTTTGGCATGCGAGCCAGGCGCAACACAGCCTGGCCAGGAGGCGGGGTAAAAATCCTTATTTATTGCCATGTTGTTTCGATAGGCTATATTCGCACTATAACGAATTATCGAGTCGTACCGCGCCGTCTGATCCGGTTTTGCAGCCTCTTCTGCATGGAGGAAATCGCCGTGACCGAGATGCTCATCGATCGACTATACCCTGGCCGAAGGCGCGCTTCGCACATGGTCGTGCGCCTGGTCTTGGCGGCGTTGGCCGGCCTGCTCGTCGCGGTCTATGCCGGCAATCTGTGCGCTCAGCCGCTCGAGGTGCCTCGCCACGCGTTCACCGTTGGCGCCGGCTTAGAGTATCTGGGCAGCCGCGACGACATCGGCTCGCCGCTTCGCTACGAGGGCATGGGCTTTCCACTGCGCCTGGCCTACAGCGGGCAGGCGCACTTGAACCACTTTCACGAGTTCAACGCTGCTTTTAGTTTCACGGGCTTCAATGCCTCGCATCTGCGCGCGGCGATAGCCGACGAGCAAAGCCACATTGCCGAGACGGCGTTCGTCAACGTGGCCTACGGCCAGTTCTTTCGCTTGAGCTCGACGCGCATTGGACGGCTGTTTTTGGGTCCGCAGCTGCGCAGCCTGGTCTTCTTTCGAAGCTACCAGTACGAGCCCAATCAAATCGGCAGCGTCGAGGTCTGGGACGCGGTGACGTCGTTGGATCTGGCCGCAAGGCTTCGCCATCGTATCGGGCGCCACCACCACTTCGACCTTGGCATCGGGCTGCCGCTCTTGGCCTACGTCTTGCGCCCGGGCTATGCGGTGCGTGGCGATGAGCGCGTGCGCATGGTCTACCACCGCCTCGAGGTGTTCACCTCCGGGCGATTTGCGACCTGGAACACGCTTCAGATGGTGAACACGACCCTGCAGTATGGATTTCAATTTGCAGCCAACTGGCGCGTCGACGCGACCCACAATTTTTCGCTGTTTCACTACAGCGAGCCGTTGACCACGCGTGGCATGAACCATCGCTTGACAGTTGGTGTGTCGTTTTTGTTTTAGCCCCATGGAGGGCACTCGATGCAATGCTCAAAGCTTGCCCGACGCAGTGCGCTTGCGCTGCTTATATTGTTGATGGCATCGATGTCGGCCTGTGCGGATTGGTTTATCGGAGGCGATCCGCAGGACGACCCGGAGACCAATTTCGAGATATTCTGGCAGACCTTCGATCGCCACTATTCCCACTTCGAGCTCAAGAATATCGACTGGCACGGCGTCTATGCGCACTACCGCCCGCTGGTTGGGCCACAGACCAGCGACGACGAGCTCTTCACGATCTTTAGTGAGATGATCTCCACGCTCAACGATGGCCACGTCTATCTGGCGACATCAACGGGGCGCTTCTACTCGGACGGCTACAGCCGGGGGGCGGCGCGCAATTTCAACCGCGAGCACGTGCGAACGACCTATTTGACCGAGGCCGACCGTGTCGTCGGTGAAGGCAACATCATCTATGGCTGGGCGGCGCCCGAGATCGGCTATATCCGCATCGCCTCGCTCTCCGGGGGCGCCGGCTACGGCCAGGACGTGCGCGGCTGGATTACGGACATGGACATCCCGCTGAGACGCTTTGCCAGCGCCCAGGGCATCATCATCGATCTGCGCAACAACAGCGGCGGTCGCGCGTTTAACTCGCAGTATCTGGCCGGGCGCTTTGCCACGGACCGACGCCCGTTTATTGTCACTTCCAGTCGCAACGGCCCGGGCTACGGCGATTTCAGCGCCGAGAACCACTGGTTTGTCGAGCCCACCGGCGCCAGCCAGTTCACCGGCCCGGTGGTCGTGTTGACCAACCGCTTCAGCTTCAGCGCGGCCGAGTGGATGACCCTCGCGCTTCGCCAGTACCCCCATGTCACCCACATGGGCACCAACTCCGGCGGCGGCCTCTCGATGTTCTTGCCCCGCGAGTTGCCCAACGGCTGGACCTTTACCGTCTCCGTACAGGACACACGCTGCATCGATGGCTACAGCTACGAGATCGTCGGCGTCGAGCCCGACGTCCACGTCGAGATCGCAGACCAGGACGCCAAGCGCGAGCGCGACACGATCATGGACACCGCGATTCGCGACATCAGGGCGCGCGCCGCGCGCCCGTGAGCCTGCCTTGCAGGTTTTAGGGGCCGCCGCGAACCGAGACGCCCAGGCCAAAGCTCCAGCCGGCTGCGCTGTTGCGCGAGTAGGGCGTCCAGTAGGCGTCGGCCTCCATGGCGATGAAGTGGTTGAGCGGGATGAACAGCGAGGGGCCGACCGTGACATAGCTCTTGCTGACGGTGTCCTCTTGGAGCGCCATCAAGCCGGAGGTGTTGAGCGAGATGATCGCGCGATCGTCAAAGAGCCAGTAGCCGGCCTGGGCGGCGAAGACCAGACCGTCGGAGAAGGGGCCGCGGGCGGTGTCGGAGAGCGTCAGGGAGGTGCGGTGCTGGTAGCCGACGTCGGCAAAAAAGAAGAGCGGGATGGTGTTGAATCCGGCGCCAGCGCTGAGCCAGGCCGTGAGGTCGAGCTGGGCGTCGCCGCGCGCGGGGGTTTGCAGGGCATTGGGGCCGCTGATGTCGCCCGAATAGAGCGGGATCTTGGCGTCGAGGCGAACGGCCGTGGGAAAGGCGAGCTTGAGCGGGCTTGCCTGGATGCCGAGCATGGCATCGCCAAAGCCGCGATCGGAGTAGACCTCGCCACCGAGCTGATTTTGGGCGACGACGAAGGGCAAGTAGCCATGGATGTGCAGGCCGTTCATCAGGCCGAATTCGCCGTAGAGATAGGTCGTGGCGCTGAAATAGTCCGTGCCGGCGACCAGTTCGCCATCGGCGTTGCGAAAGGCGTCGGCCATGTAGAAGCTCTCGCCGAACTTGACGTAGAACTCCCCGCTGGATTTGGTCCAGGGGCCGGCCGATGCCGTGGGGACCTGGGTGGCGAGCGTGGCGGGCAGGGCGAACAAAAGGGCCAGCGCTGCAAAACGAAGCTGGTTACGGTTCATGAACGATCTTGGGAGGCGGTTGAAATCAGCCCCCGCTTCAATGCGGGGTCCACTCTCAATTATCGCAAATGGCCAGTTCGAGCAACTCATCTCCGCGCTTGTATTGCTCGCAGGTCTGGGCAACGCACTTGTTGGCGATGCAGCGAAGCGAGTTGTCGCACTCCGAGCTGTTCACGCAGGTCGGCGCGTTGGGGGCGTCGCAGCCTTCGGTGGGGTAGCCGATACCCTCGAGAATATTGAAGAGCTGGGTGCGGATGTCGTCGAGCTTCTCGTCTTTTCGGGCCGTGGCGCCGGGCGACTCCTGAACGCAGATGAACTTGGGCTTGCCGCAGGCGTCGAAGTCCTCGCAGTACTCGTTGACGGCGGCGCTTTGCATCAGATTGGCGTCGCCGTACATGCCCTTGCCATCGACAAATACCAGGCGCACGTCCTGGGTGCGGCTGTCAACGACGGCCGCATAGGGGTCGTCGCCGCGGCGGCCGAAGACGGCGATGTCGGCGCGAAAGCCCGGCTCGAGGCGGCCCAGGTGGGCCTCGAGGCCCACGACGATCGCGCCATCGCTTGTGGCCATCTGCCACAGACGCTTGGAGGTGAGGATGCCGACGTTCTCGGTCTCGGCCCAACTTCTGGCAAAGCGCAGCTCCGCGAGCATGTCGGGCTCGCCGGAGACGGTCCAATCCGGGCCGATGCCCGTGACGATCTCGGCGTTGAGGATGCGCTCGATGGGCGAGGTCGTGCCGTAGAGCACCATCTGGCTCGAGGGCGACCAGACGATCTTGGCGTTGCTCATCTGCGTCTCGTCGAGCTGGGCGTCGGTCATGACCATCGAATGGATCAGGATTGAGGTGTGGTTGAGCAGCGAGAGTCCCTGGTGGCGAGCAACGTTGGTGCGCTCGTCGCGACCGGCAAAGGAGTCGAACTCGAGCAGCACGTTGTTGTCGGCCAGGCCCTCGGTCATGTGAACGGCAAAACGGGTGACCGGATTGACCTCGGCTTCAAAGCGCGAGATGTAGTTTTCGGCCTGAGCGGTGGTGATGTCGCGCACCGAGCCGATCGCTGTGGCCATGTGGTTGTGGCCCAGACCGTGGTAGTGGTCGGCGTTTCGAATACCCCAGTTGACGCAGGCCTGTTGGAAGGATTGGCCTTGCATGGTGGTCGTTGCGTGAATCAGCGAGCGCAGCTCACCCCACTTGCCTGCCGGACAATAGTGCGAGCCTGTGCTACGGCGCTTGGCATAGGGGCGCACGTGGTCCTCGTAGGCGGCTTCGTCGGCCCACTGGTAGCGGTTGTTGAAGAATCGATAAGGATTGGGAAACCACTGGGGCAAAAAATTGTAGCCCAGGTGGTTGTGGCCATCGATTAGCCCCGGTGAGATGACGCCGTTGGTGTTGATCCAGGTGGCGTCGTTGGCGTCGGGATGGCCGGTGCAATCCGCGGCGACGCAGACGATTGTTGTGCCTTTGAAGAGCACCTCGCCCGGATCAATTACCCGATCGGGCGCCAAAACAATGCCCCGCAGCAGCATGCCGCCTTTGGCCACGCCGACGCGCAGCACGGTCGCTGGAGCCGAGGGCAGCGTGTGGTCATTGCCAGCATCGGGAAGGTTCGGATCGGCGTCGGGATGGTCTGGGTCGGCGTCGGGATGGTCTGGGTCGGCGTCGGGATCGATTGGGTCGGCATCCGGGTCAACGACGACGTCGTCGCCGGGGATGTAGCCATCGGGCGCGTCGAATTCGATGTCTTCACCGGCGTCGATCCCTCCAGTGTCTGCGCGACTGCGCGACGGGTCCGAGGTACTACAACCTGCAAGCAACGATGCCGAAACAAACACCAATAGTGTGAACCAAACGCCCGAAATCCTTGTCATCCATTACCTCCGTTGGGGGAAGTCTAGCGACATTGGCCGCAAATTATAAGGTCTTTCGTCATTTGAGTGGCCCAAGGCCTCTGAGGCAGTGAATTTAGCGCTCATTTGGCAGGCCTGCTTCTCATGGCCAGCGAGGTGATTAGTCTCTGGAGTCAGACAACGACCATCACACTTGCCCGCTCATTGCGGCCATGCACAGCTTATGCGTCAGGGCTCTGCTCGAGCCCTGAGCACCTGCCTGCGATCGAGGATCCCCTGGTGAATCACCGAAGCATTTTGATCGCCGCCGCGCTGAGCGCGAGCGCGCTTTTAGTGTGCGCCCCGACGGCCCACGCCGCAGCTCCGCTGTTCGGTCCTGAGGCCTCGTCATCAGCTGCGGGCTGCATGGATGAGCCGGCTGACGCCGGTAACACGGTCGCCGTGGCGATGACCGTCGGTTTTTTGACCCTGTGGCGGCGCCGGGTTCGCCAAAGATAGCCGACTGGTCAGCGTCGTGGCTGCGGGCGCTGTGCGGGCTGCTGAAAGCTCGCCGGGGCAGGGCGCGGCTTCTCCCAGCGGGGAATGTCCTCGCGCGAGATGGCGAGCGGCGCATCGGGACGCGTCTTGGCGCTGGCTGCGCTTGATGCGGCTGCGACTCCTGGCGCTGGCGGCATTGGGCGAGCTGAGGCGCTGCTTGCCGGCGCAACGTAGGCGGGCTTGTCCGTTGTGGCGTCGGCCATCAACTCGCCACGCGCTGGGAGGGGAAGCCCGCTGTGCTCGATCTCAAACACACCAGTGGCTGCTACAAGCTCGAGCGCGCCATGGGCATCCTCGTCGCTGGCCGACACGCCTGCGTCGGCCAAGACCAGCTCATCCTGCTTGCCCAAGAGTGTGTCCACAGCCTCCTCGCTCAAGCAGGCGAGCAGCGGCTCACCTTGCTCGACGAGCGATGTTATCTCGCAGTGCTCCACGTCGGCCATGGCCAGCATCGGGTGTGCATGGGGCCATGCCAGCGTCAAGAATCCCTCAAAGGCGTTTTGACCCGCGGCGCCGTCCTCAGGCAAGTAATTGGCCAATGCTCCGAGTTCGACGAGGTCGGCCTCGAGCACGTCCTTGAGGTCATACTCGGAGAGGGCCAAGGGGTCGTCGGCGATCAACTCTGTGGGAGCATCGGCCAGGCGTCGGCGAGAAACATTGCTGTGCATCGAGGCCAGAAAGTGTGGTCCCTGGTAGTCGCTCTCGGCCAGGTAGCTTGGCCAGACGCCGGCGCCAAAGACCAGCGGCCAGGAGGGCAGGATCTCGGCAAAGATCGCAGGCTCGGCCATCGCTTGCTGGCGTTCGGGCTGCGAGCCCTCGAGCTCGACCGACATCAAGCCGGCGGCAAACATCTCCGTCCAGGCGGGCAGGCCCACCGCGAGCAGACGCTCGGGCGCATAGCGCGGCTCGTCGTTGAGCTGTGCGACGAGCAAGGCCTCGCCGGCCGGCTCGTTGATGAGCTCGGGAATCTGCTCAACGTCGGGCTCGGGCACCGGATCGATCATGAGCATCAGGCCGGGCGCGAGCGCGCGCAGAAGCTGGGCGGGCAGGGCGCTCGTGAACTGAAAGTTCGCCGCGTCCTCGCCAGGAACGAAGACGGTGAGGGTGCCAAAGAAGCGCTCGCCGACGAAGAAGGCAAAGGTCGCCGTGCGGTTGATCGCTCTGGATTCAATGAGCCGGCCGCCGGCGTAGCGCTTGATCCGGTGGTCGCCAGTGCCGGTTTTGCCACCAACTTCGAGCACCTCGCCATCGAGGGTGACAAAGGCTTTTTCGACGCGGCGCGCGGTGCCGCTTTGCACGACGTCGAGCAGCGCGCGCCGCGTGACGTGGGCGACCTCCGGGGCAAGGATCTGTTGGGCCTCGGGGGGCTTTCGCCCGATGACGGTCTCAAACGGTGTATTCTTGGCAAATTCGTACTCCTCGACGCGCACCGTGGGCAAGCGCGCGCCGTCGTTGAGGATGATGCCGACGAGCTCAGCGAGGGCGGCCGGGCGGTCGGCGCTGCTACCGATCGCGGTGGCATAGGAGGGCACGAGCGAATCAAAGGGATAGCCCAGGCGCTGCCAGGAGGCGTGAATCTGGGTGAAGGCCTCGTCCTCGAGCATGATGCGGATGCGCTTGTCTTGTTGGTGTTTGCGGCTGGTTCGAAACAGCCAGCGGTAGACCTGCTGGCGCTCGCTGCGGCTGGCTTCGATGATCTGCTCGTAGCCGGCCTCCTGGTTGTTTCGCATGTAATTGGCCGTCCACAACTCCAGGGGATGCACGCGGGCCAAATAGCCCTGATCGGCCAAGTTGAAGGCGCCGGGGGCGTGCTTTTGATAGAGCTCGTCGAGCAACTTGTCGCCGGGCACGCTCGAGGCATGTCGGCGCATGAAGTCGGAGAACGATGCGATGTCTTGTTCGGGAGCGACCGCGCGGTAGGCCACAGCGAGCTGCTTGGGCGTGAGCTTTCGGCCGCTGGCGAGGGCTTCGAGCACGGCCTCGGGGTTCTTGGCGCGGTACTTGCGCACGTAGCGATCCTGGAAGGTGCGTCCCTCCTGGTCGGCGAAGCGCTCGAGGAAGATGCGCCGCTCGAAGTCGTTGACGTCGTTGATGATCCGGTCGGCACGGCCGGCGTCGAGGTGCAGATAGTAGCGCGCAATATCGCGCATCATGCGAATGAACGGCAGGTTGACGGAGTGACGAAATGCCTCGTGAACGCTCATCACGTGGTTTCGCTTGTTGTCGAAGTTCGAGAAGGTGTGCACCCCGCCACCGGTGAAAAAGTTCTCGCTCGGGCTGCCCGAGTATTGGCGGTTCATCGCCGCCTCGAGCATGGTCTCGAGCGAGCGGTCCTTGGCGCGCGCCAGATAATCGGCCGCCCAGCGCGTCAGGTTGTCCTTGGCCTCGCTCGAGTTCTGGCGAAGCGTTGCGGCCTCGAGCACGTGGAAGCGACCGTGCAGCTCGGCGACGATTTCGAGATAGGTCACCAGGGTGCGCAGCTTGGCCGTCGAGCCCAGGTCGAGCTTGACTTGCTCGTTGATGTTCAGTGGCTGGTCGTAGCTGTCGGCCTGCACGCGCAGCACGTTGCCCACCGGCGTTCGCTCATAGAGCGTGAAGCTGTAGACCAGCGAGCTGAGGTCACTCTTTGCGCTGAGCAAACGGTGGCCCTTGAGGCCCAAGGTGGTGGCGAAGACCGGATCGTGGAGTTGGCTGAGCACGTCGGTCACCGCGCCCTGCGCCTGACCGTCGATCGTGGTGCGCGCGGTCAAGTCGAGGCGGTCGAGATCGTAGAGGCCCTTGAGGCCGAGCTCGACCATCATGTGGGTGCGGATGCCGTCGACGGCCTTTCGCTCGACAAAAGAGCCTGTCGGGCGCACCGGCACGCCGCGATTGACCTCAACCGTTGTGACGAGCGCGACATCGCGAAGGGCGGTGGAGATGACGCCCGCGCGCGCCAGGATACGCAGGTATTGGTCGGTGAGCTCACTGAGCGCCTTGGGATCCTGGGCCAGAAAATAGGAGGGCCGGCGGTGGGCCAGCATCAGGCTCAAGACGCGCCGGTAAGCCTCGGCCTGGCGCATCAAGGTGTCGCTTTGTTTGTGGGTGCTGTCCAAGCCGTAGATCGTGGGGCGGTCGGAGGTGAAGGCAGCCATGACCTCGCTGTGGTCGACGCCGTACCAGGCCCTCAAGCCGTCGGCCAGGCCATGCACCTCGCCGTGGCCGGCGACGGCCGCAAGGGGCACGCCGTTGAGGTATTCGAGCACGATGCGTCGCTGGGCCTCGATCGTGTTCTCGCCGCCGGCGTAGGCGCGAAGCGAGGCCGTGGCCATCTGGCGAAGCTTGTCGCTCGAGGTCTTGGTGCGCCCCTCGTCGGAGTGGCGAAACTTTTCAATCTGGGTGGCGAGCGTGCTGCCGCCAAAGACGTTGCCGCTTGCGCCCAAATAGCGCGCGCCCATGGCCAGGGTTGCACCGATGAAGCGCCTCCACTCGATGGCCGGGTTGAAGGTGGGGAAGTTCTCATCGAGCAGATTGCGGTTCTCGATGAACAGCAGGGTCTGGACGACTAGCGGGGGGATCTCGTCGAAGGAGGCGAAGCCGTGCTCGGGAAAGCTGACCTTGTAGACCGGCTTGCCATGGCGGTCGAGCACTTCGAGGCCGGCGTGGCTCTTCTCGTCATAGAGCGGGAAGAGGCCCTTATCGACGAGCTCTTCCATGCGTGGGGACAGGCGCGCCTGGGAGCTGACCTCGTAGCCGCGACGGGCGAGGCGCTCGCTGGCGGTCGGAATGTGCGTGTAGCCCAGGCGACGGTCGTAGGGGCCGGTGGTGGGAAAGTGCATTGCGGGATTTTGGCCCTCGTCCACCCAGTAATAGAGCTCCTGGCCCAGGGCGGCGAGATACCGCGCCTGAAGACGTGAGGTCGTCAGCTCGACGTAGACCGCATAGGCGAGCAGGCCGGCGCAGGCGGCGACGGTCACGACGAACAGTCGGCGAAGCGGGGTGGCCACGGGCGCAAACAGGATCGACAACATCAGCGCCATCGCGCGCCACAGCAGACCGCGTCTCGGCCTCGGCTGCCCGGTGGGCAACGATGCTCTCACGGCCACCGGGCGGCGTGAAAACTTGAGGCGAGAGGTCACTGGGCTCGTAAAGACGTTGCGCAACATAGCGGGCCACCACCACGACATAAAACCATTTATTCCGACCTAACTGCCGCATACCCCGTGGCATGCAGCCAGCAACGCAGCTTGAAAAAGACGCTCCTCGGGCGTCGAATCGACCTTCCTTGGTGAGATGGAGGTATTACCTCTGGTTTTAAAACCAGTTATCTCAACAAATTATGCCGGATTCGCCCCCAGCGTCGAATTATTCGATTGATTTCGTGCTGGACAAACACACAGGATGGACCATCAAGCGCGCCGACACACATCAGTCAAAAAAGGATGGGCGCTAAGTGTCTGGATTCTAAAGTATTTGTTGGCATCTCGCAAGTAAATCGAGAGTGTCGTTGGCTGCTGTATTTCCAGAATTCGTGTGTGCTATGCTGCGGCGTCGGGCTTCATTGTGTTGGCCACACTTTTTTGTGCAGATGGTATGAATCTTTCGACTCTCAAGGGTACCGAGCCCGTCGCGCGAGCACGCTGGAGCCGCGGTGTTTACCGGGCGGCCATGGTCTCGTTTGCCCTTGGCGGTCGCACACGCGTGGCGATCGAGGGCGAGCAGTATCTGCCTCGCGAGCCGGCAATCTTCGCCGTCAATCACACACACTCGTATGATTTTTTGCCCATGCGCGTGGCGCTGTTTGGTCGCGGGCTCAACCTGGTGACCTGGATCAAGGCGCGCGCTTTTGGCGACCCGCTGTCGGCGGCCTTTTTTTCGAAGACGGGCAATATCCCGCTGTGCTCGCGCGGCTACGTCATTGCCGCGGATTTTCGTGACTTGATCGGGCGTCGCCCCAGCGAGGATGAGTACCGCGCGCTTCGTGACTTCATCGACGACAGCGTAGCGCTTCCGGACAACGCGTTGTTCGCCAAACTGCAGGGCGAGCCGCGCGACATGCTCGGTATACGCTTTGAGCCGAGCACGACGGGCTACCGCGATGCCATTCGCACGCTGTACTTCGAGATGATGCAGGCCACGCTCGAGCTTGCCAGGCGCTGCGTCGAGGCCGGCCACCACATGCAGATCTATCCGCAAGGCTCTGTTTCAAGGCGTTTGAGCCCGGGCCATGTCGGTATCATCCACGCTGCGATGGCGTTGCGCCTGCCGATCATTGCAAGCGGGCAGAGCGGTTGTCGCGAGGCCTTTGTCGGCGCCGGTCCGTTGACGAGAAAGGGTCAAATCGTGCTGCGTCTTGGCGAGCCAGCACACATCGACTACAGCGCCTACCCGGGCGATTTTCGCGCGTTTCATCCCGACGATGAAGACCGCCACCGTGCGCGTCTCGAGGCCGACACAGCCGGGATCATGGAGCGTGTCAACGCCTTGCTCGACCCAGCCTACCAATGGGCGCCCGACAGGCAAAGCGACGGTAAGCAGGGCACGGCGCGCTTTTTCTAAAGTATCGCTTGAGATGTATTGCTTTAGGTGACCCGTGGGTAAGATGAGCGTAATCGATGTATAGTCGTAAGCGACTGGATATGGGCTGGTTGGACGTCGTTGCAGGCTTTGGCTTTGTTGTCGGCGCAGGCCTCAACAGGGAGCCTCAAGTAACGCTTGAGCAAACTTGGTCGCCGCGAGGACAGGCTCTGGCCTGTCTCTCGGTGCGAAGCGGCTTCGATTTGCTGTTGGGCTGTCAGGACTGGCCCGAGGGCAGCGAGTTGGTGATGACGGCGATCACGATCCCCGACATGGTGCGCATCGTCGAGCACCACGGCTTCGCGGCGATTCCAGTCGACGTCGCCGTCGATAGCCTCGAGTCCGATATCGAGGCTATCGAGCGAGCGATTGGGCCCAAAACGCGGGCCATTGTCGTGGCGCATCTGTTCGGCACGCGCCATGAGATTGGACCGATCGCGAAGCTGGCGCGTGCACACGGCCTGCTGCTCATCGAGGACTGCGCCCAGGCGTTCGATGGCCTCGACTACCGGGGCGATGAGCGCGCCGACGTTTCGATGTTCAGCTTCGGCACGATCAAGACGGCCACGGCCCTCGGTGGCGCTCTGCTCACCGTGCGCCGGCCGGCGCTTTTGGAGGCGATGGCCAAGCGCCAGGCAGACTATCCGCTTCAGCCGAGGCGAAAGTATCTGGCCAAATTGATTCGGTGTGTGGCGATGATGGCCCTTTCACCGGCTTTTGCCTACGGTTTGTTGGTCGCCTCGTTGGGTGCGCTCGGCCAGGATTATGACGCGGTCGTGCGCAACCTGGTTCGCGGGTTTAGCGGTCCGAGCTTCATCGATGCGATCCGCCATCGGCCCTGCCTGGCGCTGCTGTCGATGCTGGAGCGCCGGCTGCGCTCACCGCTGACCGAGCGGCGGCTGCGCGCGCGCGCAGCAGCCTCGCGTGAGCTGGCCGAGGCACTTGGCACGAGTCTGCAGTATTTTGGCGAGCGCGCTCAGCCGCACACGTTTTGGTTGTTTGCCGTCGTCGTCGAAAATCCTGAGCCGTTGATTCAAAGGCTTCGCGAGGCGGGCTTTGATGCGACCAGCGGAGGCTCGACTCTGGTGGCGACCGGCTCCAATGGGCTCGCCGCGACACTTGCCCCGGCGGCTAGTTTGGCCATGGCGCAGATCGTCTACATTCCCGTGTATGCGCAGATGTCCGCGCGGGCCAGGCGCCGTCTTGCGCAGGTCGTCAATGCGCAGGCACAGCCGCTGAGAACGGTGCAAAGCGAGCCGATGCACCAGGACAACGCGGCCTGAGCTCTCAGTTCAAGGCGTGGGGCTGGCTCAGCGAGAAGGAAGGGATCGCGACATCGAAGTGTGTGCCGTCGTTGGCGATCATCGTGTAGTTGCCGCGCATCATGCCAAAGGGTGAGTCCAGCGGACAGGCGCTGGTGTACTCGAATGCCTCACCGGGCGCGATCAGGGGCTGCTCTCCGACGACGCCGGCGCCATAGACCTCGGAGACGACGCCTTCGGCGTTTGTAATTAGCCAGTGGCGGCTCAACAAGCGCACAGACTGGGTGGCGACATTGTGGATGCGAATGCGGTAGATGAAGAACCACAAGTTCTTAAGGGGAGCGGAGCGCTCCGGTGCATAACGGCAATGAACGCTGATTTCGATGGTGTTCTCGAGGACTGCGGGCATAGCGGACTTACCTCAGGTGGGGCGCACAGGACTTTGTTTCATGTGATGCAGCGACAGGTTATGCGTGCTGGCCACCCGGCGTCAATTCGCGTGAGCCGTGGGCTAGGCTCGAAATTCTACAATGCTGTTTTCGTTCGGCCGCGAATAGGATAAAAGCGGTGGTGCGCAGCGAGAACGCCTGGCTCAACATTGGACGCTCATGTCGACAAATTCCTGGAACACCGATCTCAACAAAGGCGTCAAGGTCTTTGCCGGGCGTTATGCCTATCAAAAGCCTTTGGGCCGTGGGGCAGGAGGCTCGGTGTATCTGGCCGAGGACCTGCTGCACAAGCGGCGCGAGGTCGCGCTCAAGGTGCTCTCGGCCGAGGCCTACCAGACGGTCCAGGGCAAGATGTTGCGCCGCGAGTTCGAGATCCTCTCCAAGCTCGACCACCCCAATCTCGTGCGGGTTTTTGATTACGGCAGTCTGCCCGATGGCGGCGTCTATTTGGCCGAGGAGTACATCGACGGCTTCAGCCTGCAAGATGCACGCGCACTGCTCGAGCCGGTGGCGCTGATCAACCTCACCATTCAGCTCTTGCAGGGCCTGGCTTATTTGCATGCGATGGGCACGATCCACCGCGACATCAAGCCGGCCAACGTCATGTTGCTGTGGCTCGACGACGCCTCGGCGCTCCCGATGGCAAAGCTCGTCGACTTTGGTCTCTCGAGCATGGACCCCAAGCGCGACACGCTGCGCGGCGGTACGCGCTCCTACATGGCGCCCGAGGTGATTCGCGGGGAAAAGGGCGAGCAGCGCTCGGATTTGTACAGTCTGGGCGTGACGCTTTACTACGCGCTCTGTGGCGTTTTGCCCTTTGGCCCGCGCAGCAAAGACGACCCACCACCGACGGACGAGGATTTTCGCCCGCCCGAGCCTCATCGCCTCAATCCGGAGGTGCCGCTGCCGTTGAGCCGCTTTACGATGGCCCTGTTGCGCCAGCTTCCTGACGTGGAGTACGCCGACGCCGGCGAGGCGCTGCAGGCGCTGGCTGCGGACGCGGAGACTTTTGAGGCGATGTCGGCCGGTCGCATGGCCAATTCGCTCGACGTGGCGGCCTCGCCGGTGCTCAAGGGCTATTTTGAGCGCGGCATTTTGGAGCGCCGCGAGCGTGAGGCTGACGCGCTTGTGGAGTGGTTGGGGCGCGAGGGCGCAAGCCATGTCGGCCAGGTCAACCTGATCTCGGGCACGCCGGGCTCGGGTCGCTCGCGCTTGCTGCACGACGTCGAGAGTGCGAGCAAGCTTGGCGGCCATCTGGTCTTGCGGGTCAACTGCCGGGCACCGATGGCGCCCTTTGAGCTGATGAGCGAATTGCTTCGCCAGACGATCGCCGTGGCGCGCAGCCACCAGGCCGACGCGCTCGCCAAGCACCGGGTTCCGGCGGCGGTTCGGGCCTGCTTGACTGCGTTGGAGCTGGCCACGGCCGGCGAGGGCGCCGAGCCGCAAGTCGAGCAGGCGTGGATGCGAACGGCCTTTGAGGAGGCCGTGGCGCTGCTCGCGCCCTACCGTCTGGTGTTGTTCATCGACGACATCGATCAGGGCGATGAGCACTCCATGGCGTTTTTGCGCAACTGGTACGAGCGTGCCAAGTCATCGCATCGGCCCGATATCATCGCCGCGGCCGTGGCAGGCAAGGCCCTGTCAGGGCTGGAGAGCTCGCCGGCCACACAACATCTGGTGATTGAAGGCATCACACGCGCCGATGTCGACGCATTCTTTGTCGACAAGCTCATGCTCGCCAACACCTCCGAGAGCTGGCGCAGCGAGGTGGCGCGCTTTGGGCAGGGCCGCCCCTCCTATATCGAGGAGCTGTGCCGCCACCTGATCGACGTCGGGGTTTTGCGCCGTGCCTCAGCGCAAGCCTGGGAAGCCGACTTGACCGATCTGGGCGTGGTGCCGATGCCAACGAGCATCAAGGAGTCGTTTCGCCGGCGTATGACGGCCGTGGGCGCCGGTGGGCGTGAGTGCCTGGAGCTTTTGGCGCTGCTCGACCGACCCGTCTTGTGGGAGTCGATCCGTGAGCTGCTCGTCGTGGGCGGCACGACGCCCGAGGAGGCCGATCGTACGCTGGATACGCTGCAGTGGCGCCATCTGACGCTGACTGAGCTTGAAACAAGTGGTCGCCTGGTGCGCCTGATCGCCGTCGAACTCAGCGATGTCGTCCGGGACATGCTCAGCCCGGAGTGGAAGCGCGCCTTGCATCGGCGCATCGGTAATCACTTGATTGCGAGCTGGCGCAAAGGCGACGCCGATCCCTGTGAGGCTGCCCGTCACCTCGAGCTTGGTGGCCAGCGCGTGCCTGCCCATGACGTCTTGGAGGTCGCCGGCGACGATGCCTCGATGCGCTCCAACAATTATCGCCAGGCGCTGTCGTTTTATGACAAAGCGCTGGTCGACAATCGTGACGGGCGTGCGTCGGCCATCTTGCACGTCAAAATTGCCCAGGCAGCCGTCGCGCTCTACGATCCTGCGCGCGTGCGCCACCATCTGGCTCAGGCCGGTGTGCTGGCCGAGCGCACGGCGCTCGATTGGCTGATGTACCGTGTGTTTTTGAGCGCGGCGCGCATCGCCATATGCGTCGGAGACACCGCCTGGGCACATGAGTGGCAGAACCGGCTGCGCGACTGCTTGCCAGCGATGAGTCAGCAAGGCGAAGTGCTCGAGCTCGACGCCCGGCTTGCACTATCCCAGGGTAGCCTGGATTTGGCCACGTCCGGGCTGCAGCGCTGCATCAAGCGCGCACGCCACTTCGGAAATCGCGCCGGTCTTGTTGTGGCGCTGCGCCACTACGCGCATTTGCGCCTGCTCGGTGGACATGTCGCCGAGGGCTTCGAGTTCTACAATGAGGCGATCGAGGTGGCCAGCCCCCTGGGCGCGACGAGTCTTGGGGCTGTGCTTGCGAGCTATGGCGGGGACTTGCGCCGGGTAGGACGGGTCAATGAGGCGATCGAGGCGCTCGTTGATGCCATTGAGATGTTGCGTGAGGGCGACGAACCCGAAGAATGGATCCGCGGGCTGCTCGAGTTGGCCAACTGCCACGCCGATCGCGGCGACCTCTCCGAGGCCAGAAAGCGTGGCGTTGAGGCGTCGTGCTTCGCTCAACGGTTGAACCATCGTCCGCTCGAGCAGAAGATCGCCTTGTTTTTGGGCAGCCTCGTGCTACGCGGAAGAGGCGATGCGAGCAAGGCGTTAGACTCGGTGGCGCTGGTGATCGCGAGTTTCTCCAAGCGCGAGGATTTCGCCCTCGACCGCGCCGAGGCGCTGATCGCGCTGGGCAGCGTGGCCGTGGGCGCAGGTCTCACGGAGCATGGCCAGATCTGGCTCGATGACGGTGTTCGCCTGGCGGACAGCATCGGGGCGCGCCTCTTTGTGCAACGTACTGGCTCCTAACTTCCAATCAGACGACCATGAGCTCAACGAACACTGACAAGCTACGCCTGCAGCTCAGCGGGTTGCGCCGCGATTTCGCCGAAGACGAGAGCGTGCTCCACGAGCGCGCCGCTCAGATGCTCGGCGTCGATCCAAGTGAGATAGCCGAGCTCGAGATCTTGAAGCGAAGCCTCGACGCGCGCCACCGCCCGACCTTTATGTACAACGTCGAGGTCGCGCTCGAGCGTGCCCAGGCACTGGGCGCGCTTCCGGCCGGCGCGCAACTTGCGCCCGAGCCTGGCTCGCTTGCACCGCAGCGCTTCGAGGTGAAAAAAAGGGAGCGCGTCGTGGTTATCGGCGCCGGTCCCGCCGGACTGTTTTGCGCGCACCGCCTGGCCGAGAGCGGGGTGGAGACCATCTTGCTCGACCGAGGACAGCCCGTCGAGATTCGCGGCAAGCACGTCTCGGCGCTGATGCATCGCGGCGAGCTCGATTTGGACAGCAACATTTGCTTTGGAGAGGGCGGGGCGGGCACCTGGTCGGACGGCAAGCTCTACACGCGCGTCAACGATGTGCGTGTGCGCCACGTATTGGAGACGGTCGTGCGCCTGGGCGGGCCAGCCGAGATATTGGTGGCGGCAAAGCCTCACCTTGGCACCGACCGGCTCGTGGCGCTTTGCAAGGCCTTTCGCGCCAAGCTCATCGAACAGGGCTGCACGGTGCGCTTTGGTGCCTTCGTCAGGGACTTCGACGTTGAGCGCAGCGTGGGCGGCGACCGCGTGCGCGCGGTGATCTTGCGCGATGGCGAGCGCATCGAGGCCGACCGCTTCGTCTTGGCCGTGGGCCACTCGGCGCGCGAGACCTATCGCTGGTTGGCCGAGCACAAGGTCGCCATGGAGGCCAAGCCCTTCGCCGTGGGTTATCGCGTCGAGCACCGCCAGGAGCTCGTCAACGAGATTCAGTACGGGCGCTATGCCGGCGAGGCTCAGCTTCCCTCGGCCGACTACCGCCTGGCGGTCAATTTTGGAAAGGGTGAGGAGCACCGCGGGGTCTACAGCTTTTGCATGTGCCCGGGCGGCCAGGTCGTGCCCTCGCATACACTGGCAGAGGGCGTCTGCGTCAATGGCATGAGTCACGCCAGCCGCCGCGGTCACTGGGCGAACTCGGCGCTGGTCGTGAGCATCAAACCCAAGGACTTCGCCGGCTTTGGGGACATCGAGGGGCTCAACGACTACGGCGGCCTGCTCGCCGGAATGGCCTTTCAAGATGAGGCCGAGCGGCGCGCCTACAAGCTCGGCGGCGGCGGCTTTATCGCGCCGGCCCAGCGTCTGACCGACTTCAAATTGGGTCGAAAGAGCAAAGACCTGCGAAAGACCACCTACAAGCCTGGCATCGCCGCGGCCGATGTGGCCGAGTGCTATCCGGAGTTCGTGACCAATGCGCTTCGCAAAGCGCTCGACGGATTCGAGCGCAAGATGCGTGGCTTTGTCAGTGAGGACGCCTTGCTCATCGGCGTCGAGACGCGCACGAGCGCCCCCGTTCAGATCACGCGCGACGACGATAGCCTGCAATCGCGCTCGCTCAAGGGGTTTTATCCTTGCGGCGAGGGAGCGGGCTACGGCGGCGGCATCGTCAGCGCAGCGATCGACGGGCTGCGGGTAGCGGAGCGCATACTGAACGAGCTTAGCGTCCTGAGCTAAAGTTCAGTGTCATGGCGTTGACACTTCACTTTTGATGCGCTCTTCTGTATGGTGTCGGCGCAGTCAATAGCTGCGTTGTCTTATCTGTAATGGAGGTTTGTATTATGGCGATCATTATTCGCACGTTTAGCACGCTCGCGCTAATTTTTACCCTGTCGTTTTTTTGTACAGATGCATATGCATCTGGCCCCATGAACCGTAACTTCGGTCTGGGTGTCAGTCTCGGAAACCCCACCAGCTTGACCGGCAAGTACTATATGGGCAGTGGCAACAACGCCATCGACTTCCATATCGGTACCTTCCGCTCCTACAATTCGCGCCGCTACGGTGGAACGATTTTCTTGGCGGGTGACTATCTGTTCGACGTTTGGACCTTTGTTGAGAACAGCACGCTGAAGATGCCGTTTTATGTTGGCCCTGGCGCGGCATTGCTGATCGGTCAAGGCCGTGACGGCTACTACTTTGATCGTGGCTACTATTCGGGCTATCGAAGCTATGGCCTGGGTGTAGGCGCTCGTCTGGTCGTGGGCACCGCTCTTCAGTTTCAGACGGCTCCGTTTGAGATTTTTCTCGATCTCAGCCCGACGCTGATGTTTCTCTTCCATGACCAGGGCGGCGTCGGCAACTATTTTGCGATCGACAACCTGGCCCTTGGCGCGCGCTTCTTCTTCTAAGTGACGTTCGTCACTTACGGGGCCACGCGCACCCACCAGCTGAAACGCTCGCGGGTGCGCGGATCCTCGACCCTTACAAATCCAGTGGTCTCCTCGACGAGGCCGACGAGCTCCACCCAATCGCCGGCTTTGCCGTGGGCGAGGATGGGACGCGTCGAGAGATCGAGCGTGGGGTTGTTGCTGATGACTTCATCGCCGATCATCCAGTTGATGCTGTAGCGCCGTGTTTGCTCGCGAAGCGGCACGCGAAAGCGCAGCCGGTCGGCGCCCAGGCGCTCGACGCTTGCGGCTTCCTCGTGGCGCGTAACATCGACGACGCTGTAGATGCGCCGGACCATCTGCTCGGCGCACACCGCACAAAACTCCTGATGTGAGGAGTTCATCTTGCAGTCGTAGGCCGGGCGGTAGAGAAAATCACAGTTATAGGCGCCCTTGTAGGCCCCGATGCGATACTGGGAGCGAAGGTTGGTGGGTGTGGGAATGGGGGTGTCGGTCACCAGCCAGGCCGCCCACTTGATCGCCGAGGTGGCGGTCGGGGCGGTGGCGATGTTCGAAGGCAGCGGGATCTTCGGCTCGGCGAAGTAGCAGGCGTCGCCCTCGGCCTGGTACTCATCGCCGAGGATGCCAAAGGTGTGGCCAAACTCGTGGACGGCGACATCGGGAAATTCGCCGCGGTCCCAGGAGGTCACCAGCGCCACGTAGAGCCCGGCAAAGCCGGCGCGCTTTTGAGAGTTCGATAAGACGATGACCTCATCATAGGGAACAAGCGCCGCGGTTTCGAAGGCCTTTCCGATCTGGACGGGAAACGCCACGCGGTCGGAGATGCTCGAGACGTCGATGTTGAACTTGTCGCCGACGGCCGGGATCACGAAGACGGTTTCATAGGCCGTGTCACGAAAGCGCTGTTCGCAGCCGGTTTGGCCGGGGCGACAATCGTAGCTGGCCCCGGTATCTTTGCTCGGCGTCCAGATGGCCCAGATGTTGAAGAGATCGCGGTGCTCGTAGAGCGGGGTGGTCTCGAGCAGTCGCTTTGCGGTGGCTTGGGCGTCGAGCTCGAACTTCTCGCGTTGGGCCTCGGTGTAGCCATCGCTCAAGATCACGACGTCGATCTTATCGACCGACGGCCCGTTGTCGACGAGCGCCGTCACGGTACCCTCGAAGCGCACCGGCTTGGCGGCGGCCTTCATCGTCGCGATGTCGAAGCGTCCGATCTCGACGAGATTACCGGCGTCGGTCGGTATGTGCAGCACGTAGTGCACGCCGCCCTCAATGGCCATCGGGATGCGCACGGCAAATTCGAGCAGCTCGGGATAGTCGGCCTTAACCAGGTTGTAGATCTGGTGAATCGTGAAACGAATCGAGCCCGTTTGCTCGAGGATCAGCTTGAGAAACTCCAGTGACTGGAAGATCGAGTTGACGTTTTCCGTCCAGAGCACGGTGCCGTCTTCGTCGACGATCTCGGCGCGCATGATCAAGTGGCTGTTGGCGCTGGGCACATTGATGTCGGAGTACATCTCTGCATCGAGGGTGCGCACGAACTCCACGGCATAGGGTTTATCGCGCTGATTGGTCGAGATGCCTCTTAGAAAGACGAGCATCGCTTCGCGCCCTTCGACCAAGCCTAGGTGGGTCTGGCCTACCAAGAGCTCGATCGCCTCGGCGCTGTCGCGGGTCTCGTCGGCGCTGAATTGGAGGCTTCCGGCAGCCTCGAGGCTGTCGCCTGGTTCGCCACAACCTGTCGTCAGTGACGCGGCCAAAAGGATCAATACGGCAAGGGCTACGAGATGCTTCATTGATTCCACAAGCTCCATAGGGCATCGTTGATGTCTGGCACCGAGACGGTAGCCTAGTGCGCCTCGATTCTCAATGCTGCATGCCTTAGATCGCGCGTCAGCGGCAGCGATGAACCCCTTTGGGGTGAAGAAGTCTCTATGATTGGTTGGCTCATACTGATTGCGGCCATCGCGCTCATCGCGTCGATTATCTGGGCCAGCATGCGCTTTGCGCGCTATCGGCGCATAGCCCAGCGGCGCACCGAGACGGCCGGGGAGCTTCAGCGCACGATGCGCATGCTCGGCTTGAGTGAGGTTCGCGAGTCGCAACTCTTTCAGTCCCGGGTATTTACTTTGCGCGGGGAGCTCAATGGCTTTCGCATCGACTGCGAGCTCTGGGACCACTCCCAGGACCCATTTTGTCGGGTGACCATCGCCTATCCTCGCCCCCTTCGCCAGGGCATGCGCATGTTTCCGGCCCGCGAGGGGCGCCTGTTTGGCGGGCTCACGGGAGCGGCAAGAGGCGAGTCGGCAACGACCATCAGCAACGGCCTGGTCGTGACGGCGCACGAAAACGCCGAGCGGCTGCGAAGTTTTTTGGACGGCGATATCCAGCATCACGTCGAGCGGCTTAACGAGCGTGTCGACGATCTGTTCGTCGGTGACGAGCGCTTGTTTCTCTACGCGGAAGGCCCGCTCGCGGAGCAAAACTGCGAGGCGTTGATTCGCGACGGCATGGCGATCGCGGCGTCGTTGTATTCACGGGCGATGGCGCTTGGTCCGAGCCGAAAGAGCCGTGTTGGCACTTATGCTCAGGTTGAGACGGAGATGTTCAACCGCAGCTCGCTGGAGATGAGCCTCGATCCGCCAATTAGTGAGCATGGGCGATCGCGCACAGGCGAGATCAGTCAGTCGGGTTCGTCGCCACCGGCTTGAAGTGTGTCGGCCTCGTCCGGGCTGTCGGCGCAGGGCTCTGGGTCGATGGGCAAGGCCACGGACTTGACCACCTCGACCATCGCTGCGCGGAGCACGCGATCGTCGTCGCGATAGCCCGAGCGCAGGCAGCGCGCCACATGGCCAGCCTCGATCGTTTCGCTCTCGACGAGATTGACGGCCTCGTGCCAGGTGGGCTCGAAGGCGTCGCCGATGCCGGGTTGAATGGCCACGACGCCGTGGCGTGACAGCGCGCCGATCAGTGCGCCCAGCGCCAACGCAATGCCTTGCTCGATCGGGGCCTGTTCGGCCTCGTGGGCACAGCGCTGGGCCTCTTCGAGGGCATCGACGACCGGTAAAATGTCGCTGACGAGTTGGTGATGGGAGAAACGCCGGGAAACCTCGGCCTCACGGCGCAGCCTTCCAAGGCGTGCGTCGTGCTCCGAGCCTAGTCGCGCGAGCGCCTGCTTGTGCGATGTATGCGTGGCCTCGATACGCCGGCGCGCGCGACCCTGTGCGAGCAGGACCGTGGCTGTGGCGATCGCGGCGAGCACGATGGCTGTGAGAATAATCCAGAGCATGGAGCGGTTCATCCGGGGTAAGTCGTCGACTGCGCCATTGTGATGCGATCGTCGCCATCTCGCAACCCTCGATGCTTGTGCGATGTCGGCGTCGAGCGCGGCCAAAGACAATGAGTGAAAGAGTTGACAGAAGCGCTCGGGCCATGTTAGTTCCCGACACCTTAACGGCGGCGTAGCCAAGCGGTAAGGCATGGGCCTGCAAAGCCTTGATCACCGGTTCGAATCCGGTCGCCGCCTCTTTCACCACAAGCTTGATGAGCATCAATATCGAACCGTGACACACAGCCTACCCAGACTTCTTTGGGTGCAGTGTGCACGGGTTGACCAACGCAGGGATGGCGTCTATCGTTCTCCCGCGCAGGTTGTGTACGCGTGCGCTGGAGTTTAGCGAGAGCGCAGAGGTTTTGAGGAGGCAGGAATGGCGGTGTCGCGCAAGGTGATGATCCTCGATGACAATTTGCTCGACGTCATGGAGGTCGAGAAGTACCTGCATACGGGTGGCTACGATGTCGTTCACCTTTCCTCGCCCAACGGCGCGATCTCGAAGATCGAGTACGAAAAACCCGAGATCTTGCTGCTCGACATCAAAATGCCTCGTCTCAATGTCAGCGATTTGATCGCGACGTTGCGCGCCGCCAGCGATCTCGAGGAGTTGGTCATCGTGCTCTTCAGCGACATGGATGCTGAGCGCCTGCAACAATTCTGTATGGATAACGACATCAACGGCTACTTTTGCAAGTCGATGGATGTGCGCCAGATTGCGGAATTTCTGAACAACTTCTACGAATACTGACGGGGATTGGGGTGGCGTTGAGCGCACTCTGAAGACGGGCCTGGCGCTTGGGAAGTCCCTGTTGTGGCCGGAATTATTTTGCGTGTTGAGGAGAACTCATGGTCGACCATCAAGCAGGATCGTTCGAAGGTGCTTTTGCGGACAAACAACCTGAGCAAGGTGCAGCAGGGCGCATCTGGATTCTTGTGGATCATTCGGCGCGCGAGGCCGCCTTTGAGTCCGTAGCCCGTGAACTCGAGAAGAGCGGCATTGAAACCCAGATTGTGACGATCACCGAGGTGATTGGCACAATGGCTCGCGAGGTGCTTGCTGGCGGTGCCGAGCGCTTGCTTCGCGGTCTGCGCGTGGCGGTCAAGGGCCGCGGCCCCGACGAGGATCTGATCGGTGCCGTGCGCCGCGCTCGCCCCGATGTCTTGGCGATCACTAACGCACGCTATGTGCGCGCGCTGGGATTGCTGGAGAATTTGACCGGAATTCCCACTCTGCAACTGGGCGTGCTTCCCGATTACAACTTGTCGACGCTTTGGCTAAACAGCGCTTTGCAGGCCTACGTGGTGCCTCACGAGGAACAAAAGCAGCGACTGGTGCAGAGCGGCGTCTTGGCCGATCGCATCCTGGTCGCCGGTCCGGCCATTCAGCCTGGCTTCAGCGCCGCGATCGATCGCGATGCCGTGCGCGCCGAGCTGGGCATGGCCGATCAGTTCGTGGTCCTGGTGCGCGCTGACGGCTTCGATCCGGCGGTCATCGAGAAGCTGGTATTTCAATGCACGCTGGTTGACCGACCGATGCGCTTTGTCTTTCATCACAATGGCGACAGCACGGCGGCCGCAGCCCTTCGCCGCGGCGCCGATCAGTACCGCCTTCCGGCAGCGATGTTTGGCAAAGTCGACGATCTGGAGCGCTACTTTGCGGCCGCCGACGCCGTCATCGCCTCGCCGCAGGAAGCTTACCTGGCGGAGCTCGTCGCGGTGGGCCGCCCCTTGCTCATCGTCGGCAACGACGAGAACTACGGCGCGCAGTTGCAATTTCTCGCGCATCACGGCGTGCTGCGCGCAGTGTCCGATGTGCTTCGGCTGGGAAGCGAGCTCGATCGCTTTGCAACCGAGGAGAATTTGAACGCGATGGCCCAGGCGACCGCCGAGGTGGGCAGCCGTGAGGGCAGCCGCCAGATCGCCGACGCGCTCAAGATTGCCCTGGCCAACGTGGAGCAATGGCGCGTCGCGCCGGCAGTCCAGACACCCCAGGACGCGCCTGCGAACGGCTCCTCGAGCGCCGATCAGAGCGGCGCCGAGACGGACACGGCGAGCGCTGACACGGCGCCAAGCCCCTTTGAGAGCATCGGCACCGGGCAGCGAAGCGCTGGCTCAAACGAGAGCGCGACGACTTCCAAGAGCCGAGATGGTGCGACAAGCGCGCCCGAGCAGCAGCGCGATTACAGCGGCATCTCGCAGGCCGAGGCCAAGGAGCAGCTCGCGCAGCTAATCTTGATCGAGCGCGATTTGGAGCGTCGCATGGGTGAGACCGAGCGCCAGCAACAGCGCTGGCGCAATCGACTCGAGCTTGCCCGGGAGTGGAACGAGGAGGATCTGGCGAGCGAGGCCGAAGGTGTGCTTCGTGGCTACCTCGAAGAGGCCAAGCCCGTGCAGCGCGAGCTCGACGACGTGCGTCGTCAAAAAGAGAAGCTCAAGCAGGCCGCTCATGGTGCCCGCCAGCCTGCTGGCCCGGCACCGGGCACGTCTACAAACGATGCGCCACCGGCGCGCAGCGATGATCGCGCCTCCGAGATCGAGCGGCGCTTCCAGCGCATCGAGGTCGACAGCGATCTCAAGGGGCTCAAAGACCGTATCAAGCGCGAGCTTGGCGAGTGAGCCGTTGCATTCACTGAGCTGAAAACTGCATGGTTCGTTTTCTCGTTTACTTTTTGATCGCCAACGTCATCGGCGGTTTTTTTCTCTGGCTGAGCGCGCGCGCACTTCCTTTTGACGAGGTGAGCGCCTACGTGCAGGCTGCCGATCTGGGCCATCTGGCGCTTTGGTCGGCGCTTTTTATTGTGATCTACATCGTGTGCCACGGCGCACGCGTGGCGCGCTGGTATTATCTGGTTCAACCGCTGGGCGATGTTGCGCCAGGTCGCGTTCATCGGGTCTGCGCGGTAGGATTTGCGGCGATTTTGCTTTTGCCGCTTCGCCTGGGCGAGTTGGTGCGTCCCTACCTGCTCGCCCGCCAGACGGGCTTGCCGATGGCCGGTGTGCTGGCCACGGCCGTCGTCGAGCGCGTGATCGATGGCCTGTTGATCACGGGCTTGTTGTTCGTCACGCTGGCCACTTACAGCGGCGATCGGGCCACGGGCTTCGCCCTGAGTGCCGGGCTGGTCAGCGCGGCGATTTTCGTGCCGGCGTTGAGCATGTGCATGATCGCCTACTGGCGACGGGCCTGGGCGTCGGCGCTGCTCACGCACACGATCGGGCGCGTTTGGCCTGCGCTCGCCGCCAAGCTTGGTGGCATGCTCGACGCCTTTATTGGAGGCTTCAAGGCGCTGGTGCAGGGGCGGGCGATGGGGCGGTTCATGACGCTGACCGCGCTGTATTGGACGGCCAACGTCGTCTCGATGTGGATGCTTGCGACCTATTGTTTTGGTCTCGAAGTCGGCCTCTGGGAGATGGCCACGGTGCTCGCCATCCTGGTGATCGGCATCATGATCCCGGCGGGCCCGGCCATGGCTGGCAATTTCGAGTACTTCGTCGCGCAGGGTATGGCGTTGTTTTTGGCCATTGAGTTGACGCCTATCGGCACACGCGTGGCCGTCTTCGCGGCCACCGTGCACATTTTGCAGTTTGTCGTGATTGTGCTGCCCGGCGTGCTCTTGATGTGGCTTGACCCCGAGTCGCGCCACCTCATTCGCCTCTCGCAGGAGGCCGAGAAGGCCGCGCGCGAGCTCTCGTCCGAGCCGGTCGGTTAATTGACATCCGAGCCAGAGATTTGTTAGATTCTGCCAACTTGTCACCAGGCAAGGCTGGCTTGTCAGGCTCAAATCGCCCTGCTTTGTCATATGTGTGGCGAGGCCTTGGGGCGCGCAGCCTGAGGACCAAAGAATCAAGGTCGCATCGTGTTATCATTGTCGCAACGCCAGCAAAAGGTCTTGCTCTGCGTGATCGAGCATTTCAATGCTACGGGTGAACCAGTGCCCAGTTCCGTGGTCGCGCGAAACCAGGAGCTCAACGTCAGCTCGGCGACGATTCGAAACGTCATGAGCGAGCTCGAGGAGCTCGGCCTGCTCAACCAGCCCCACACCTCGGCCGGGCGCATGCCCACGGCCATCGGCATGCGCTACTACGTCAACCATTTGCACCGCGGCCCCGGCCTCCAGCGCGGCGACGATCAGGAGCTCACGCGCCAGTTTGTCGCGCTTCGTGATGACGACCTCGAGGTCAAAGCCCGCTCGACGGGTGTGCTGCTCAGCCAGCTCAGTCAGCTCGCCAGCATCGTGTCCTTGCCGAGCGTATCGCAATCGCGGCTTCAAGAGGTGCGCTTTACCCCGCTGACCGAGCGCCGCGTGCTGGTGATCCTGATGACCGAGGACGGACGCATCTTCAACCGTGTCGTGCGCGTTGACGAAGAAATCGACGAGATGACGCTTGCGCGCATGCAGAACTACCTGTGCGAGCTCGTCGCGGGGATGACCCTGAGGCAGGTGCGCGCACGCGTGAGCCAGGAGCTCGCCGCGATCGAGACGCGCTACCAGAATCACATCACCCAGGCGCTTCGCGTGGGTCAGCTCGCGCTCGAGGCCGCTCCCCAGGCGCAACTCTACGTCGAGGGCACGCTCAACATCCTCGAGTTCACCGAGATAATGCACGACGTCGATCGTGTGCGCGAGTTGCTGCGTGGCTTGCAGGATAAGGAGCGCGTCGTCGATATCCTCGACCGCATCTGTGATGCACGCCGGCCTCAAGCGCTGATCGGCCCGGAGTTGGGTTGGGACCTTGGAAACGACTTGAGCTTTATCGCCTGTGGTTATTATCGCTGCGACCACCAGATAGGCGTACTGGGCATCCTGGGGCCCATTCGCATGGACTACGCGCGCATCATTCCACTGGTCGAGCATGCCGCGCGTATGTTATCGAAAGACACCAACGATGATGCCTGAATCCAGGGCGACTTGCTGAATCTTTATTTGATGGTTGGTTGAAGCGCGGTGCTCGCGCGGTTGATGCTGTGACTGAATGACCATGACTTGGAGGTAGGTGCCTTGAGCGACGAGAAACACGAGAATGATGTGGCCGAGAACAACGACTTAGCCAGCGAACCCGAAGACGAAAACAAGACCCAGGCCGATGCCTCTGGCGAAGGGCAAGTCGACGCGTCCGTTGAGGAGGCCGCCGAAGCGCCGATCGACGATCTCTTCTTGAGCCCAGACGACTCCGATGGGGAGGTCGTCGAGGTCGTCGATGCCGCCGCAGCCGGCGATTCGGCGAGCTGGAGTGAGCAGCTCGCGCGCCATGCCTCGGTCACAGGCGCGCTCAACGCGGAGAACGAGCGGCTCACCAAACTCGTCGAGGAGTTGAGCGCCGATCGTGACGATCACAAGAATCGTCTGCTGCGCGTTGCCGCCGATTTGGAGAATTTTCGTCGGCGCAATCAGCGCGAGAAAGAAGAGCTTCGCATGTACGGCATCGACCGGGTGGTCATGGACCTCATTCCTGCCGTCGACAACCTCGAGCGTGCCCTGCAACACGCATCGAACGAGGGCGACAGCTCCTCGGTGATCGATGGCGTGCGCATGGTCTATCGCCAGATCGTCACGGCCTTGGGCAAGTACGGTGTTGAGAGCTTCGAGGCACGTGGCAGCGCATTCGACCCGCAGCGCCACGAGGCGATCCAACAAATCGAGACGTCCGAGCATCCCACCGGCACCGTGATGGAGGAGTTCCAAAAGGGATACTTCTTGCACGATCGCTTGCTGCGCCCGGCCCTGGTGTCGGTGGCAAAGAATGTTCAGCCCGCGCCGTCGCCCGATGCCGAGGCCGGCGACGATCTCGACGCGTCGCAAAGCGAGTCGGAGTCTGGGCAAGCCGATGCCGACGAGCAAAGCGCACAGAACGACGATTTGGCGCATGAGCCGAGCGGGCACGACGAGAGCTCCGAGGGTGAGGACCCGCTTCGATCTTGAGCATGAATGATTCATGTGAATGGGTTCATACTGGATGGGCTTGAGCGTGTGAACCTGAGACCGACACGACAGATGCATTGAGGCAACGACGTCATGGCAAAGACTATCGGAATCGATTTAGGGACCACCAACAGCTGCGTGTGCGTGGTTGTTGACGATCAACGCATCGTCATTCCCAATGCAGAGGGCAGTCGCACGACACCATCGGTGGTCGGGTTTACCGAAGATGGTCAGCGCTACGTGGGCCAGATCGCCAAGCGCCAGGCGCAGGCCAACGCCGAGAATACGGTCTTCGCCGTCAAGCGCCTGATCGGTCGGCGCTTTGACGCCGAGGACGTGCAAAAGAGCCGTGAGACCGCGCCCTATGAGATCGTCGAGGGGCCCAATGGCGACGCCTGGATCAGAGTGCGCGGGCGCGAGTACTCGCCGGCCGAGATCTCCTCGATCGTGCTTCGTGAGATGAAGAACATCGCCGAGGATTACCTGGGCGAGCCCGTCGAAGACGCGATTATTACGGTTCCTGCCTATTTCAACGACGCCCAGCGCCAGGCGACCAAGGATGCCGGGCGCATCGCCGGACTCAACGTCTTGCGCATCGTCAACGAGCCCACGGCCGCTGCTCTGGCCTACGGCCTGGCCAATCTGGACAAGGACAACATCAAGGTCGCCGTCTACGACCTTGGCGGTGGCACGTTCGATATCTCGATTCTGGAGTTGGCGGACGGTGTCTTCAGCGTCTTGTCCACCGCGGGCGATACGTTTTTGGGCGGCGAGGACTTCGACAACGTCATCATCAACTGGTTGGCCGACAGCTTTCGTGAGGAGAACGGCGTCGATCTGCGCGAGAACAAGATGACGCTTCAGCGTCTCAAGGAGGAGTCCGAGCGCGCCAAGTGCGAGCTCTCCAGCGCGCAGGTGACCGAGATAAGCTTGCCCTTTATCCACGTCCACGATGGCACACCATTGCATCTGGAAGCCTCGCTCAGCCGTGAGAAGCTCGAGGAACTCGTCGGTGATCTGATCGCGCGCACGCTCGAGCCGTGCAAATCGGCGCTCTCCGATGCGCGCGTCTCCAAGAAAGAGATCGATGTGGTCTTGCTCGTTGGTGGCATGACGCGCATGCCGCGTGTGCGAAAGACCGTGGCTGAATTCTTCGGCAAGGAGCCCGACGCCTCGGTCAATCCTGACGAAGTCGTCGCCATGGGCGCCTCGATTCAGGCCGGCATCGTGCGCGGCGAATTGACCGACGTGTTGTTGCTCGACGTCACGCCGCTGACGCTGGGCCTGGAGACGATGGGCGGCGTGTTCACTCCGCTCATTGCGCGCAACACCACCATTCCCTACAGCTTCTCCGAGGTCTTCAGTACGGCGCGCGATTTTCAGGACATGGTGCGCGTGCACGTGTTGCAGGGTGAGCGCGCGATGGCCGAGGACAACAAGAGCCTGGCCGTCTTCGAACTCACCGGTATACCGCCGGCACCGCGCGGCGTGCCCAAGATCGAGGTCGTCTTCGCGATCGACGAGAACGGCATCGTCAGCGTTTCGGCCAAGGATCTGGGTACGGGTCGGGTTCAAAGCGTCAATGTCGTCGCTGACGGCGGCTTGAGCGAGGCCGACATCAACCGCATGATCAGCGAGGCCGGTGCCAACGAGGAGCGCGATCGTCTCAACAAGGAGTCGATCGAGAAGCGCAACACGGCCCAGGGCATGCTCTACTCGACGGACCGCAGCCTCCAAGAGTACGGTCACATGCTGGCCGAGGACGTGCTCGACGAGCTCAATCACGATATTGCCATGGTCAAAGATTTGCTCGAAGGCGCCTCCTTCGACGAGCTGAGCACGATCATCGCCACCCTCGAATCGGCGGCGTTTCGCCTCGCTGACGCCATGTACGGCGCGGTCGACGCCGGCGGCTGACAAAGCTCGAAGGCGCCGAATAAATGCGGGTGAGCGCTGGTTTTTCTCTCGGAAAATGACACCGCGCTCACCCTTGCCCCATACTCCATGAATCAAGATCTCTACAACATCCTGGGCGTCTCGCGCGAAGCCACGGCCGGCGAACTCAAGACGGCCTACCGCAAGCTCGCGCTCAAGTATCATCCCGACCAAAATGGCGGCGATGCAGCGGCCGAGGAGCGCTTCAAGCAGATCAGCGCGGCCTACGAGATTTTGGGAGATCCTCAGAAGCGCAGCACCTACGATCGCTTCGGCTCAACGAGTGCCACGAGTCCTTTCGGCTCCGGCTCGCCCTTTGGCGGTGGCGCGGGCGGTCAGCCCTTCGGCGCGGGTTTTGAGAATCTGGGCGACTTCTTCGATATTCTCAACTCGGTGTTCGGCGCCGGTGCCGCCGGGCGTGCAGGCGCCGCGGCCGGCGTCGGGCGCCGCGGCGTCGATCTCAAGATCGAGGTCGACCTCACCTTTGCCGAGGCCGCACACGGCGCCACCAAGGTCATCGAGGTGCCCACCGCCCATGAATGCAGCACCTGCGCCGGCAGCGGCGCCAAGCCTGGCACCAAACCGGTGACCTGCGCGCGCTGCGCCGGCCGGGGCAAGGTGCGCGTGCAGCAGGGCTTCTTCTCGATGATGCGCACCTGCTCGAGCTGCGAGGGTCAGGGCACGGTGATCGAAAGCCCATGCGCCGTCTGTCAGGGCCGCGGGCGCGTGGTCACCAACGAGCCGCTGGCCGTCGATATCCCGGCCGGAGTCAACACCGGCCATCGGCTGCGCTGGGCGGGAAAGGGCGAGCCGGGCAGCAGCGGTGGCGCGCCAGGCGATTTGTACGTGGTCATCCGCTTGCAGGATCATCCTCTCTTTGAGCGCGAAGGGCTCGACGTTCGCTGCACCATCCCGGTGAGCTTCACCCAGGCCTCGCTGGGCGCGCGCGTCGAGGTGCCCACGCTCGACGGCAAGGTCATGATGAAGATTCCCTCGGGAACCCAATCGGGCAAGGTCTTGCGCCTTCGAAACAAGGGCTTTCCAGCACTGCAAGGCCAGGAGCGAGGCGACCAGTTCGTGGCGATCGTCGTCGAGACGCCCGTGCGGCTGAACAGCCGTCAAAAGGAGCTCTTGCAGCAGTTCGCCTCCGAGGCCGGCGAAGACGCGCATCCCGAGGGCAAGAGCTTTTTTCAGCGGATGAAGGAGCTCTTTGACTAAACAGGCCACATACGCGCTCGTTGTGGTGGCGTTGTGGCTGTGCGCAAGCATGTGGCCGGCGTCGGCGGCGGCCCAGGCGGCTAGCCAATCCGAATCTGGCGCGTTGGCTGGACTGAAGATCGGTGTGGTCGTGCCGCTCAGTGGCGAGTTCGCGCCGATGGGCCGACAGGTCGTCGAGGCCGCGCGCTTGGGCGCGGAGCGCTTTGGGCTCGAGCTGGTGGTGCGCGACAGCCAGGGCCAACCCGAGGACGCTGTGCGCGCGGTCAGCGAGCTTGGCGCCGACCCGAGCATTGTGGCCATTTTGGGCCCGATCGGGCGGCGCGAATCCCAGGCGGCAGCCTCGGTTGCGCACCGCCTGGCGCTGCCTCTTTTGACGCTGAGCAGCGTCGAGCAGGTCAACCTGATCGGGCCGACGATCTTTCGCTTGCGCCTCTCGCCGGGTGAACAGGCGCGCACGATCGCACAGGCCGCCAGCGAGCGCCTGAAGCTCTCGCGCGCGGCGGTGATGTTTGTGGACAACGAGTACGGCAACGCGGCGGCGCTGGCGTTTGTCCAGGAGTTTACGACGCGCGGCGGCACGGTGGTCGCCGTGGCAGCCTACGACGAGTCGACGACCAACTTTGCGCGCGCGCTCGATGTTTTGACCGGCAAGAGCGTATTCTTGGGTCGCAGCCAGATGCTGGGCAAACGCCGGGCCGATGCCAACGGCTATTTGAGCATTCGGCGCGAGGCCGTGATCGATTTTGACGCGATCTTCATTCCTGACTTCCACCAGCGCGTGGCGCGCATCCTGAGCTTTTTGCCCGAGGCCGGCCTGCAGACAGGCGACGGCGGCGAGGGCGTCGGTGTGCAGTTGTTGGGCCTGGCCGGCTGGCAGGGCAAGTCGATGGAGCTCACCGGCGGGCTCGCCGCCGGCGCGATCTACACCGACGTTTTTGTCGGGGCCGAGGAGGGCGGCAGCGCCGAGGCCTTTGGCCGCTACTTTGAGGGCCGCACCGGGCGCGCAGCGGTCGATCTCGACGCCGAGGTTTACGATGCGCTGACCATGGTCGGGGCACTCTTGAGCGACACTGCGCATGATGGAACAGCACGCGCCCGGTTGGTCGCGCGCCTTGGCAGCGAGCGCAATTGGAAGGGCGTGTGCGGAGCGCTGAGCTTTGGGTCACGCGGTGAACCACTTCGACCCGTACGCTTGTTTCGCTTTGACGTGGGCGGAACCGTCGTCCCACTTTTTTAGAAGGCCGCAGCCGCCATGGACCCACATACTCCGATGCTTGACGGTCCCAGCCGAAAAGAGCTGCTCGTACACGGCGCGCTGTTCTTGGTGACTTCGGCCACCGCGCTTGTCGCCGGGATCTACATGGCCGGCGGCGATCCGATCGAGCTCGCGGCCTGGCAAAACGGGCCGATGCTGCTCGCTGCGACAAGCTATGCGGCGGCGCTGATGGTGATTTTGACCGCCCACGAGTTCGGCCACTACTTGCAGGCGCGCCGCCACGGGGTCGATGTCTCGCTGCCTTATTTTCTGCCGGGAATTGGACCGATTCCGGGTTTTGGAATTTTGCCCTTTTTCGGGACATTTGGCGCCTTCATCCGGATGCGCCTGGGCGCGGTCGAGGCGCGCCCGCTGCTCGAGATCAGCGCGTGGGGGCCGCTTGCGGGCTTTGCGTTTACGGTGCCGGTGTTGTTTGTGGGCATGGCGCTCTCCGAGATTCGGCCGATGCCCGAGACGGGCGATTTCATGATGCTCGGCGACTCGCTCTTGCTCATGATCGCGGAGTGGACGTTTTTTCCCGAAATCGCGCCGGGACACGACGTCTTCTTGCACCCGCTGGCGATGGCCGGTTGGGTGGGCTGCCTGCTCACCGCGCTCAACTTGTTGCCCATTGGCCAGCTCGACGGCGGCCATATCGCCTACTGCGTCTTTGGAGACAGCTATCGCCATGTGGCGCGCGTGCTCTACGTGGGGCTGATGGCGCTTGGCGTATTTGTCTTTCCGGGCTGGCTGCTCTTTGGTGTGCTCGTTGGGGTGATGGGGCCCTCGCACCCGGCGATCATGCGCGGGCCACCGGTGCGAGAGCGCTCGCTGTGGTTGGTGGGGGCGGCTTTGGTGATGTTCGTACTGACGTTCACCCCGCGGCCGATTGTCGTGGACTCGCTGCCCGTGCTGCTCGGGCTGTGGTAGGAGGCTCGACGTGGAGATCCGCTGTAGTAGTTGCCAACATGTTGGGCCGGCCGCCGAGGTTCGCGCCCTGGCCAGCGGTGCGGGCCTGGTGTGCGCAAAATGCGGCCAGGTCAATATGCTCGATCTCGGCCCATCGACGACGGGCGCGCCCAGGCGTGCGAGCCCTCAGAGCACAACAACAACAAGCGCGCCTGCCACAGGCGGCCAGGAGATGGTTCGTTGGGTGCGTGAGCACGCCGTCGAGCGTCTCGTGCCGGTGGCCGGCGAGGGCGCGCGCTGTCGTAAGTGCGCCGCGCTGCTTGCCGATGATGCTGTCCATTGCATCAAGTGCGGGCTAAGGCTTGCGCGAGCACAGCGTTATGCACCGGGCAAAGCCCCCTGGGAGCTTGCGCCCACGGGCCAGGAAGCCGACCTGGCAAAGTCCCACGAGCTCTGGGACCTGCTCGAAGCGAGCTGGGAGCCGGCTCAGATCGCGGCCTTTGTCGATTTCGTCAAAGCGCGCGACCTGCTCAACCATGGCATTCGCAAATTTCAGTTTCGTCTGGTCGACCATCCTGGCGACGCCCTGGCGCTGGGCGCGCTCGCCAGCCTTGCCGAGGGTCTGCAAAAGCGCATGGTCGTAGCGACGAGCCAGGCCGAAGCCAGCGCCCAGTCCGATGCCGCCGAGGTTTTTCGGCTTCGAAAGAAATTGTTGGTTGTCAGCTTCGCCTTCTGGGGCTCTATTTTGCTTTTGTTTTCGGCGCTCTTGTGGAGTAATTGCTAGCCTTATGTACCGAGAATTTGAGCTGATTGGCCAAATCGAAGCGCTTTTCCCGACCCCCAAGGGCGTGATCCTTGGGATCGGCGACGATTGCGCTGTGCTCGAGCGCGCCGCCTTCGATCTGGTGACGACCGACTCGCTGGTCGAGGGCGTGCACTTTCGCCGCGACTGGAGTGATCCGGGCGACATCGGCTGGAAGGCGTTGGCGCGCTGTCTGAGCGACATTGCGGCGATGGGCGGCACGCCGGGCGCCTTTTTCTTGAACTTGGTGCTCGGTCCAAGCGACGACAAGGCCTTTGTCGACATGCTGCTCGCCGGGATCAAGCAAGCCGCCGACGAGCTCGCGCCGGCAGGCTTCGGGGTCTCCACGGCCGGCGGTGACGTTGCTCAGACGAGCGGGCCAACCATGATTTCGATCACGCTGCTCGGGCGCACCGCGAAGTTAGGACCGATCGTGCGAAGCGGTGCCAGCCCGGGTGAGCGCGTCGTGCTGAGCGGGCCGACGGGTATGGCCGCAGCGGCGGTCGATTTGTTGGCCGGCAAGCTTTCGGCCGACCCGAAGGATTATCCCAGCCTGCTTGCGGCCCATCGTCGGCCCAGGCCACGTGTGGGGCTCGGCGCGCTGTTGGGCCATCACCAAATTGCCACCGCGATGATCGACATCAGCGATGGATTAGGGCAGGATCTGGGCCACATCTTGTCGCGAAGTGAGGTCGGTGCCTCTCTTCAGGTCCAAGATCTGCCCGTTCACGACGAGCTTGCCCGCTTGAGCGTTGAGGCCGGCGTCGACGTCTTGCCCTATGTGCTCGGGGGCGGCGACGACTATGAGCTGCTCATGAGCGTCTCGCCGGACCGCCTTGGTGAGCTCTTCGAGCTTGGGCGGGCCAACGGCTGCGCCATGTACGACATTGGTGAGGTATGCGCTCCCGGCCAGGGCTTGCGCGTGCTGCAAGTCAATGGAGAGCTGCTGAGCGCACCCGCGATACGGCTTGGCTACGAACACTTTGAGGCACCATGAAAGATACGGGCAGTGAGCATCAAGTAGCGATCGGTCACAAGAATGTGGTCGAGCGGTTGTGGACTGAGCCTGCCTTCGAGCAATGCCGCAAGCATCTGCCCAAGCCGCCCAACGCCAACGTGCTGGTTGCCGAGGCGCGCTGCGGCATGGTGCCGATAAAGTGGATCGAGGATTTGCCCGAAACCACCCGGGTCATGGCGCTCGACTCCTCGAGTGCGATGCTCGACACCGCTCGCCAGCGCATTGGCGACGATCTGCAGCGGCGCATCTTCTTTGTCCAGCAGCGCGTCAGCCAGCTCTCCTATGCCGATGGCGTCTTTCCGGCCGCGATCTGTCTGAGCGGCATCGTGACCGCACGCCAGGCCCAGGAGGGGCTTGGCGAGTTGACGCGCGTGACGAGCTCGGGCGGCCAGGTGGTGATCTGCGCGCCGTTGGCGACGAGCTTTCCCGAATTCTACGATCTGCTCGACGAGGCCCTTCGCGCCCACGGTCTGGCGGACGCTCTTGGCCGTCTCAACGATCTGCGAAACTCCCTGCTCAGCCCGGCGCGCCTGCTCGATACGGCGCGCAGCCTTCGCCTGACCGACATCAACGTCAGCGAACTCAGTTGGAACGTGGCCTTTGGCAGCGGCCGCGAGTTTCTCTACTCCCCGCTGGTACAGGAGAGTTTTTTCCCGCACTGGGTGGGCGCGATCCGCTCCAGCGAGCGCGAACCGGTGCTGCGCTACATCGGTGACGCCATCGACACCTACTGGCACGAGCGCATGATGCGCAGCACCATAACCGCATGCATGCTCAAGGCGACCAAGATTTGAGAATGTTTTTTGCAGCAAGGTTGTTGACATCAACGCATCGATTGTGGCAATAAACCTGCTCGCTGGGCGCACGCGCCAAGCACATCTACCATAATCCGGCGTAGCTCAGTGGTAGAGCGATCGGCTGTTAACCGATTGGTCGTAAGTTCGAATCTTACCGCCGGAGCTTAAAAAAAAGGCCCCCAGACATCATCGTCTGGGGGCCTTTTTGTTGGGCGGTGACCGGGCTACATCCTATTTCTGCTGGTAGGCGACGATCCGCGGATCGGCCAGATAGGCCTCGGCCAGTCGCACCAGGCCCGGATAGGGCAAGAGGGCTTCCGGTGAGATGCCGTCAAAGCGGCCACCCTGAATTTGAAGGACGTTGGGCGCGGCGACCAAATCGGCGATGGAAAGAGAGGCGCCGAGAAAAAAAGGCCCGCCGGAGCGCGCGAGCACTGACTCGGCGTAACCAAAGGCGCGGGCCATCGGGCCAGCGGCAAACTGCGCTCTCATCTCAAGCTTCTTGGCCATGTCCGGCTCGAACATGCTCGCAACCATTGCGTTGGAGAGTGTGTCGTTGAAGGTGTCGAGCACGCTGTCCGTGATGAAGGCCTCGCTCGGATCGCCGGGGTAGAGCTTCGTCTCGCCAAGGCGAGCCACGAAGCGCAGCATCGCCGAGGTCTGGGTGTACGTGAAGCCGTCCACCTCGAGGACAGGTACGCTGCCAAGTGGAAAGGCGCCCGCTTGCTTGAGAGCGGCGAACTGCTCAAAGCTCAAGCGGTTATCCTCAAAGGGCAGCCCGGCGATGAACAGGGCGATACGAAGCGGTTCGGCACGACCGGCGGCGTCAAAATAGGTGAGCTTGAGCTGGGGCATGATCTGGACTCTGCGTAAGAGCGTCGGGCGGCATGCCCGGCGCGAGCCGCCAGACTAGACCTGGCCGCGCCTTCTTGCAATTCACACGATCCCAAAGAGCCCCGGTCGACGACTCGGATTGACTATTGACCACCCTCGCTCGGCGGAGTCTCGTTGCGCGTGCCTCCGGCGACGAAGTCGAGCAGCAGGCGCAGCTCTTCGAAGATCTGATCGGGCAAGGCCTCGAGAGCGTCGATGATCGACTCATCGAGCCCTTGTTGTCGGGCGTGGGCGACGATTGTGGCCGTGTTGGCCGGAAAGTCGAGGTCCGCGAGGGCCTGGCCGATCGTGCCTGAGAGTTCGTTGCCGTAGTGTTGATGGTCCGCGTTCATGATGCCCTTTTGCCAGGTGTCGAAGCGTTCGGTTGTTGGTGCAGTGTACGCTGCAGTGTACCCAATTTCAGCTTGATCTGGGTAGAGGCAAACCGAGCCTGTTCAAAATGAAGTCGGCGGGGAGATCACGCGCGCCACGGAGGCTATTTAGCGTGGCACAAAGCCAAGTTGCGCGATGGGTGATGGACGTGAGGACGCCGCGCTGTATTTAGAATTGGCTGTGATGCTACGATGGCGATGGTGAGTTGTGGGCGAGCACGGCGGAGGTCGAGATGAGTTTGGAGATCGCGTTGAACGCGGTGGGTGGGCTGGCGCTTTTTCTGCTCGCCATGTTGATGATGACCGATGGTTTGAAGGTTTTTGCCGGCAGCGGGCTCAAGCGGATCTTGGGTCGCTGGACGTCGACGCCGCTGCGCGGCGTGCTGGTGGGTATCGGGGTCACGGGCCTGGTGCAATCATCGAGCGCGGTGACGGTAGCAACGATCGGCTTCGTCAATGCCGGCGTGCTCACGTTGCGCCAGGCGTTGGGCGTGATTTTTGGCGCCAATGCGGGCACGACGATGACCGGTTGGCTGGTGAGCCTGGTCGGCTTCGGGTTCAAGATCGAGTCGTTCGCGCTGCCGATTCTCACGGTGGGTGTGGTGCTTCGGCTGACGGCGCCCGGGGCGCGCTACCGGGGGTTGGGCCAGGCGCTGGCCGGCTTCGGCTTGTTCTTTTTGGGCCTGGCGATCTTGAAGGATGCCTTCGGTGGGCTGGCGGCCACCTACGGGGCAAGTGTGGTCGCCGGTGACAGTGCCGGCAACTGGGCGGTGTTCTTGATGGTGGGCTTTATCGCCACGGTGCTCACACAATCCTCGAGCGCCTCGATCGCGATCATCTTGACGGCGGCCACCGGCGGCGTGGTCGGGATCGAGGCGGCCGCCGTGGCCGTGATCGGCGCCAACCTGGGCACGACCTCGACGGCGGCCGTCGCCGTATTGAAGGCGACCTCGAGCGCCAAACGCCTGGCCATGGGACACATCGCCTTCAACGTCTTGACCGGCATCGTAGCGCTGGCGCTGCTGCCGTTGTTGTTGTGGCTGATCGGTGTGACCAGCGAGTGGATGCACGTCGAGGGCAGCCCGGCGGTGGTTCTGGCGATGTTTCACACAACCTTCAACCTGCTCGGCGTGATCATCATGTTGCCGCTTGCCGGGCGCCTGGCCACGGCGTTCGAGAAAATGTTTCGCAGCGACGAGGAGGACATCGGGCGCGCCCAGCACCTCGATGCCACGCTGGCCTCGACGCCGGCGCTGGCGGTCTCGGCGCTCTGGCAGGAGTTGATGCGCCTTCGGGGCATCGTGACGAGCATCGTGGAGACGACCTTGTCCGGCCCGGCCCAGGCCACGGCTCTGGAGCGCCAGACGGCGTCCGTGCACGCGCTCGATGAGGCGATTACGGGCTTTGTCAGCTCGGTGCAAACCAAGGTGATGTCCGAAGAGGTGGCCAGCGAGTTGGCCGATGCCTTGAGCACGGTGCGCTGTTTGAACGAGGTCACTCGGCTTGCGCCACGCTTGCTCGCGCTTCGCCAAAAGACCGATCAGCTCACGGATTCGTCGGCCCGAGCGAGCATGAAGCTGGTCTTGGCCGATGCCGAAGTGTGTCTGTCGATCGTCGCGCGCACCGAAGACTCGCGCGACGCCGCCGCCGCGCTCGAGGCTGCCGAGGAGCAATTCGAGGTGAGCAGCGAGCAGGCTAAAAAGGCGCTGCTCAATGCGGCGGTCGGCGCGCGGCTGTCGGTCGAGGCGACCAACGCCATACTCGACGCGCTGAGCGCCACACGGCGCCTGGTCGATCAGCTCGTCAAGGGTGACCGCTTGCTGCGCCGCCAGGGCCAGGTCGAGCTCAGAGCTTCCAAACCAGCGGTAGCCACAGCCATGCAACCAGAGTGATCAGCACGACGAAGCCCAGATTGAGGTAGATGCCGGCTTTGATCATGTCGCGCATGGTGACGTAGTTGGAAGCGAAGACAACGGCGTTGGGTGGTGTGGCGATCGGTAGCATGAAGGCGCACGAGGCGGCGGTGACGACCGTGATCATCAGGGTGTAGGGGTGGACGCCGACGACGGTGGCCAGGATGGCCGCGATCGGCACGAAGATCGTGGCCGTCGAGGTGTTCGAGGTGACCTCGGTCAAAAAGATCACGAAGAGCACGATCACGAAGATCACGAGGATAGGAGGGGCGCCCGCGAGCATGCCGAGGCCTTTGGCGAGCCAGGCTGCGAGGCCGCTCTTCTCGATGCCGCTGGCCAGGGCCAGCCCGCCGCCAAAGAGGATGAGGATGCCCCAGGGCACCTCCTTGACGTCGTCCCAGCAGAGCAGGGCGACTCCCTTGCCGAAGTTGGCCGGGATGATGAAGAGCAGCAGGGCTCCCAAAATGGCGACGGTGGTATCGGTGAAGCCGGAGAGGCCGAGCGCGCCGAGGTAGGGCAGCAGGGCGCCGCGCACAAGCCAGAGGCCGGCGACCAGCGCGAAGACGAAGAGAACGCGGCCTTCGGGGCCGCTGATCGAGCCGAGCGCCTTGCGCTCGGTTTCGACGATCTCGCCGATGCCTTTAAAAGCGCCGATGCGGATCGGATAGGCGATGCGGGTTAGATACAGCCAGGTCAGGCCGATGCCGACGATCGCGATGGGCAGGCCGTAGAGCATCCATTGCAAAAAGGAGATCTTGACCTTGTAGACGCTGTCGACGTAGCCAACGAAAATCGCGTTGGGTGGGCTGCCAATGATCGTGGCAACGCCGCCGATCGAGGCCGAGTAGGCGATGCCGAGCATCAGGGCCATGCCAAAATGGAACTTGCCGGGGCTGGTATCGACGTCCATGCCCTGTTCTTTGACCAGCTCGGCGACCTGGGTGATTACGGCCAGACCAATGGGCACCATCATCATGGCGCTGGCCGTGTTGGAGATCCACATCGACAAAAAGCCCGTGGCGATCATGAAGCCCAGCACCAGGCGGGCGGGCGCAAAGCCGACGATGCGAATGATCGTGAGCGCAATGCGCCGGTGCAAATTCCATTTCTGCACGGCGATCGAGAGCAAGAAGCCGCCAAGAAACAGATAAATCAGCTCGTGGCCGTAGTTGAGCGTGGTCTCCTGGGCGCTGAGCACACCGGTGAGCGGAAAGAGCACGATCGGTACCAGCGCCGTGGCATAGATCGGCAAGGCTTCGGTGAGCCACCAGATCGCCATGAGCATGGTGATGGCTGCGGCGGCCTGGCCTTCGCGGCTCAAGCCCTCGATGCCGGTTCCAAGCATCAAGAGAAAGAAGACGACGGGCCCGAGGATCAGGCCGCCGACTTTGATTTTCGACACGCGATCTTTATTGGTTGGTGCAAGAGTCACGGTGGTCTCCACAATTCAACCGCGGCGCGCGGCTACAGGTGTGCAGTAATCACAAATTGCGTGCGAGCGCCAGCATACGGCGCTACCCACATCAAACCCACCTTGACGCTCGGTATTGATTGGGGTTTGTAGGAGCTTGCTTGACTCCCTCACCTCAACGAGCTTTAGACATGTCCGACACGAGCCACCTCGAGAATACTCTTTGCGTTCGCGCCAGCAATCAATGTGAGCTCTGCAAGGGCGACGATGCACTCACCGCGCACCTGGTCTTGCCCCACACCGATGATGACGACGCCGAGCACCACGTGCTCGTGTGCGCGATTTGTCGGTCTCAGATCGAGGTTGGCGGCGCTGAGCTCGACTCCAAGCACTGGTTTTGCCTTCAAGAGGCGATCTGGAGCGAGGTGGGCGCCGTGCAGGTGGTCAGTTGGCGCCTGCTCAAGCGGCTGAGCGCGGCCGAGCCTTGGGCCCAGGATCTGCTCGACCAGGCTTATTTGAGCGACGAGGTGCTGGCGTGGGCCAAAGAGGGTGTGCAGCCGGAGGTAGCAGGCGGCCAGTCGCGCACCGTCGACAGCAACGGCGCTGAGCTGCAAGAGGGCGACTCGGTGACCTTGATCAAGGATCTCGACGTCAAGGGCACCTCGTTTGTCGCCAAGCGCGGCACGCTGGTCAAAGGCATTCGCCTCACCGACAACCCCGAGCACGTCGAGGGCAAGGTCAACGCGGTGGCGATCGTGCTCAAAACGATGTTCTTGAAGAAGGCTTAAGCCGTCTCGCGCTTCAGTGTTCTGCGCTTCAGCACGTCAGCCGGCGTCGTGCTATTGCGGCTGTGCTGAGCGCAACTGCCAGATCTGGGTGAGCCAGGCAATGCGCGCCTGGGCCTGCGCGTCGTCGGGGCAGCGTCGGGCCAGGTCGGCGAGTTCGTTGACGAAGGTCGCGGCGAGCTTGCGCCGCTCCGGGGGCGTGACCGAGGCCGTGAGCTTGAGCATGTCGGTGGACTCCTGGGCGGCCCGATAGGCGCACTCGGTGCGCATGGCGGGCACGACCGATTCGGCCCCGGCGACCGGCGCCAGCCCCTGGGGATCTTCGGCGCCGACTTGCAGGCGCACGAGCCATTGGCCGTCGCGGGTGTGCGAGCTGTAATGGGCGCGCGGAAAGCGGGCGACGAATGCGCTCTGCGTGTCGCTTATGGCCGTGGGTGACTGGGGCATCAGTGCGGTGGCGAGCTTGTGCAACTCCGAGAGGTCGACAAAGAGGGCCGTGCCCGGGGCAATTGCCTTGTCCTGGGCCTGAAATGCCTCGTCGACCGGAGCGCCGACGGACAAAAAATACTCGACGCGATCGGCGTGAGCCATGGTGCGCGCGTCGGATGGAACGCCGAACTGGCCAAGCAAGGGGCGAAGCGCCTCCAAGCCCGCATCGGCGCCGGCCTCGACGCCGCTGACCAGCGCAAGCGCACCGATCAGATCTTGGAAAGAGGGCTGGGCGACGTCGGGCTTAACGCCGGCACGCAAGGATGCGCCGCGCAGCGTGCGGGCTTGGGCGCCGACGACTTGAAAGTCTGTGCCGTGCTCAAAGCCCGCGCGCAGCATGGTGATGCCGTACTGAAGGTAGGCCAGGTTGGCCGAGGAGCCGACCTCACGAAAGCGGTCATTCAAGACGCGCGAGAAATTGGCGGCCGAGATGTTTTCGGGGCGTTGGGCCCAAAGCGGAAGCTCGGTCGCTGCCGTGGCGGCGGCCATATCGAAGGCCCAGCGAAGGTCGACGATGCTTGCAAGCGTGGGCGCCGCGCTCAGGGGAGCGGCCACGTGACCGGCCGCTTCGACCGCTTCGCCATACGGAGTCAATGAGCCGACACCATCGACAAAGAGCGCCTCGCCGCGCATCTCAAAGCCGAGCATCACATCGTAGAGCTCGGCCACCTCAGGGCTCTCGAGGAGCAGGCCCTGGCTAAGCGTTGCGCTGGTGACGTCGTACAAACTCTCGGCATCTTGCGGGGAGGCAAAGCGAAGGTAGGCAAGCGAGCGCTCGGCCTGCACCATCGCGGCCAGCTCGAAGATGTCGTGCATGGTGGCATGAGCGGCGATGGCGGCGTCGCTGGCCAAAAAGGCCAGCCATGCCGCTGTGGGAGGCGCCGGGGCAGGGCGCGTCATCAGGGCCAGGCGTGCATCGAGGCGTTGGGCCGTGACTGAATCGGCGCGGGCGGTCGCCTCGTCGGCCATCAGGATGTCCACGCTCAAGAAGCCGGCGTAGGGCGTCAGACGCATGAACTGCAAACAGAGATCGCCCTCGGAGCGCTGTACGCAGCGCTCGCTGAGCGCGCGAGCGACGGCCTCGGCATCGGACGTCTCAACAACCATGCGCAGGTGCATGCCGCCGGGCAGGGTTTCTTGCGATGGCAGCGGAGCTCCGGCGTGCAGATGACGCAGCAGATCCTCCTGGCCAGCAGTGGAGAGCACCACGAGGTGGCGACGCTCGCGATCGATGCCGGCGACGGACTCGGGGCCGAAGACGTCTTGAATGATCGGCGGCGCCCCGCTCCAAAACGCCGCGCGCTGCGCGTCACTGACCCCAAAGGCCGCTTCCAGCGTTCGCTCCAGGTGGGCGGGGCGCACAGCCAACGCAAAGCGCGTGGTGTCGGGCAGCAGATCCGTGATCGTCGTGGGCTGCATGCGCTCGGTGGGGACGTCGTCGGGACGAGGGGTCGTGCGGCATCCGACAACGAGGAACGTGCAGGCAGCGAGCACTGCGAGGCGGTGGAGAGTCATGCAGATCCTTAATGTGCGAAGTAGGTGATTCAGTGGGCATCAAAAGTCGGGGGAGCCTAACAGGCGATGGTGGGTTGTCAACCGCTCGGCGCAGCCATCGCCTTGACGTTTCATGAGATTCTCGACTATCTTCGCGCCGAACTGTTGGAAATCTATCGTTTATCCGCGCTCAACCCTCGCTTTGAGCGTCCAACTTGTGAGGGCCGCATGCGCCGCCGATTTACCTATTCTGACGCCAAGTCCAACAAGTTTTGGGAAGTGGAGCACGTCGAAGGTGAAGCCACTTTTGCGACCTACTGGGGTAGAATCGGCACCAACGGCCAGAGCAAGACCCAGACGGTGGCCTCAGCGGCGGCGGCCAAGGCCGACGTGGCCAAGCTGGTCATGAAGAAGGTGCGAAAGGATTATGTCGAGGACGCGAGCGCTGCCACGGCACCGGTTGCCGCACCCGTCGCTGCGCCCGTTGTCGTTGCGCCCGTTGTCGTTGCGCCCGTTGTCGTTGCACCCGTTGTCGTTGCACCCGTTGTCGTTGCACCGGCAGCCGTCAAGGTTGCGCCCGCTGCGCCCAAAGTCGTAGCCGTTGTGCCGCCCGCGGCGCCGGTCGCCGTCCAACAGCCCGAGCATGTTGGGCGTCGGCGCACGCTCACTCAGGATTGGTACGACTGGGAGAGGACCTCGCTCAAGCTCGAGTACGAGGTCTTCGAAGACGATCCGCGCACCAAGGACGGATCCTGGAAATCTTATCATCGCACGGGCCAGCTCAAGGGCGAGCGTTTGTACAGCGAGGGGCGGCTCATGGAGGTGTTGAGCTGCTTGGATGTCGATGGCAACCCCCTGGAGCGCGGAACGCTCGCTGGCGGCGAAGGCACGCTCAAGGGCTACCACGAAAACGGAGCCCTTCAGTTCGAGGGCCAATACCATCAGGGGCTGGCCACGGGTACCTGGACCTATTTCCATGACGACGGCTCGCTCAACGGTGGCGGGGAGTACCGCAGTGGCGAGCAGTTTGGAGAGTTTCAATGGTGGGGTAAGGAGGGCAACCTCTACCAGCGGGGCATCTATGCCGAGGACGGCGCTCAGCTCTTCCACTACAAGGCTGGCCGGCTGACCAGCGAGGGGCACGGGCTGATCCTTCAAGACAACTTCGTCAAGCATGGCGTGTGGAAGCACTACGGCGACGATGGCAGCCTCACCAAGCGCGTCGAATATGATCTCGGCGCCGAATTCGCGCTCGAGGCGCCCGATACCACGGCCTTGCTCAAGGCTTATCGAGGCAGCTCCGATCCGATCGCGCAGATGTGCGCGATGCTGGCGGCCAAGTACGCCGAGTATCGCGAGTACCACCACAATCCCAGAGAGCTGGTGGCCGCGCTCAAGCAAGCCGTCGCCGACGGGGACATGGTTTTGAATCCGGAGTTGGCCATCCGGTTGTATGTCAAGATGGCCGAGAATTACGTGCTGCAGATGCTTCCCGTGCTGGAGCTTATCGATGGCGAGCCGGCCGAGATCCGCGCAATTCTCGAGGCGCGCCTGGACGCCATTGCGAAGGGGAAGTCTCCCAATGGAAACCAGATCTCAGCGCTGGTGCTGGCCTTGTAGCGTTTTCGCGGCGAAGCGCCACCCTTTGATGCGCGCTTTGACGAGCTGCTCAACAACCGCGTGCTGACCTACATGGAGTCGGATGCCGTTCGCCCGGTTGCTCGCCGATTGTATCCGCTGTTGAAGAGTTTATCCGAGGAGCGCCGTGAGAAGCTCGTGCTCCACCATCGCACCTACAATGACACGCACACAGCGAACTGGCAGGTCGTGGGCGCGTGCCCGACGCCCAGGGTGATCGCGGTGTGCGTGGCCGAGGTGCTGGGCTGGGAGCGCTCCAAGTTCAGCTACTGCGAGTACCGGCGCACGAACACGAACGAGGCTTTTGCCGCCTTTGGAGAGGCCGCTGTACCGGCGATCCTGGAGGCGCTGGCGGCAGACGGCGCCAAGTGTGCCCTGCGCGAGATTTTAGTGCGTGCGTTGGCCGACGCCGCCAGCCCGGCGGTGGCGGCGGTGTTGCTCGAGTTTCTCAACGACAGCATCGAGGCGGTGCACATCGCGGCGGCCGAAGGGCTTCGCGCGCTGGGCCTGGCGGCCTTGCCGCATCTGGAAGAGGGGCTCAAGTCGCGCAAGAAGAACGTGCGTATTCGCTCGGCCGAGGTGCTGGCGGGCTTGCCGCTTGGGCCGGCGGTGCGTGCGCTGATCGAGCAAGGCCTGGCAAGCGTCAAGGACACCGAGGCCATCCAGGTACTGACGGCTGCGCTCGGGCCCAAAGAGGCGTTGCCCGACGGGCTCAAGGCCCTGCAAACGCTTCGCGCAGCCATAACCAGCGAGGATCGCGAGGCGCTGTTCGAGCGCATGACGCACGTCAACGATCACTTCACCTCGATCCCCAACCTCGTGCTGCTCGATCACCGGGTGATCGTCATTCTGGTCGATGAATTCTTGCAGTTTCAGCGCGGCGCGCGGTCGACGGAACCACCGTGTCGCGATTTTTTCTGGTGGTGCATGCCACGGCTCAACAACCGCCCAGAGATGGTCTGGCTGGCGGCCGAGGAGCTCTTGAGCTACCCGAAGAGATCGAAGTACGACATCACCAGGGGCTTGGAGAAAGGCCTCGAGGCCTTTGGTGCGCGGCTGGCCACACCGCTGGCCTATTATTTGAGTCGGTCCAGCTACGATACGCGCCAGCTCTTCATCGAATGGATCGCCGATCACGGTCCCGAGGCGGGGCGCGAGGCCTTGCTCGCGGCGCTCTCGGACAGCGCCAAGGGCGTGCGCGAGACGGCGATGGCCGCGTTGACTGCGATGGGTGAGTCGGTCTTGCCGGCGCTGTGGCCGCTGCTCGAGGGCAGCGCGGATCAAATCACGTGCGTGGCGACGATTCTTCGCGACGTGCCCAGCGCCAAGTCGGTGCCCTATCTGGAGGCGGCGCTCGCGGGTGAGCGTCAGGCGGCGCGCCAGGAGCTTTTGCATGCGGCGATCAACGCCTGCAGGCTGGCCACGGCCGGCAGCGGCGACGAGGCTGGCGGCGACGAGGACTTTGCCGAGCTCGACCGGGGGTTGGCGGGGCGAAAGGCAGGCAAGGTGCCTGAGCTGGCGGCTGCCACGACGCTGCGCTGGCTCGACGCCTCGCCCGTCTCCGAGGCGGCCACGCGGTGGATCTTGGCCACGCTCGGGGCCGAGGGGCCCGAGAGCCAAAACGCCGAACTCGCCGCCGTGCGCAGCCGTCTGCAGGACGAAGGCTGCGAGGCGCTGGGCCGCACGTTGGTCGCCGAGCTGGGATGGAGCACGCGCTGGGTGATGTATGCCGCCGGCGTTTTGGGCGGCGATCTGCTTATGAACGATCTGGGCGCCGCGTTGCAAAACCTCGTGCACGCGGTCAGCGCCCACCACGCCGCCCACGGCGTCAACGCCCTGGTGCGAAATCCTGTGCCGGCTTCCGTGCGCTGGCTCGACCACTGGGCGCGCAAGGCCGAGACCGGCAAGCTCAAAAAAGACGCGCGCAAGGCCCTGGCCGATTTAAAGGAGCGTCTCGGGCTGAGCGGGGACGATCTCGTCGATCAGGTCACGCCGACCTTTAATTTTTCGTCCGCCGGCGATCTGGCCTTCGATTATGGCGGGCGCGCTTTGACCCTGGTGCTCGACGCCCAAAACAGCGTGATGGTGCGCGATGAAGCTGGCAACATCTCCAAGAGCTTGCCACGCGCGCTCAAGACCCAGGACGCTGCGGCCGTGGCCACCGCAGCGGAGCGCTTCAAGGCCCTGAAGAAGGCCGTCTCAGGCACGGCCAAAGACGTGTTGGTGCGCCTCGAGGACGCGATGATCGTCGACAGGCGCTGGCCGCTGCCGCGCTGGCAGGCGTTCTTCTTGCAAAATCCGGTGCTCTACGCCCTGTCGCGCGGCCTGGTCTTTGCGATCCACGATGAGAAGGGGGCGATCGCGAGCCTGTTCTTCGTCAGCGAGGAGGGCGAGGCTACCGACGCCAATTTGGAGGCCGTGGTGTTCGACGCGCAGGCCGTGATCTCGATTCCCCATCCCGTGATCTTGAGCGACGAGCAACGCCAGAGCTGGTCGGCGCTGCTCGCTGATGCCGAGATCGTGCAGCCCTTTGCCCAGCTCGAGCGTGGGTTCGTGCTCGGCGCCTCCAAGGCCTTAGAGCCGACAAAAGGAAAGACGGTGCCTATGTCGGTCCTTCCCCGAAGCCTGCGCCGGCTGGGCTACAAGGCCGGCCGGCCCCAAGATGGCGGCAATGTCTTTGATGCCAGCCGCCAGCTTGGCAGCCAGATCGAGCTCATGCTCTCGCACACCGGCTATCCCGTGCAGACCGGTTACATCTCGGCCAACGACACGCTCGAGTTCTACGGCATTTACCCGCAGTGGCTCGAGGGCGCCACGGCTGGGCCGATTGCCGAGAGCATCTACAGCGAGGCCGCCCTCGATTTGCAGGCATTCCTATCGCTCGATGCTTGAAGTACGATCGATGAAACGGGTAGGCATAGGGCTGGTTGAAAGTTTGATCGCCGAAATTCAAGCCGTAGAAGTGCAAATATGAAGCTATCGATCCCTTGTTTGACGTCGAATCCGGTCGTCGTGTTCGCCCTGGCAATCATGCTGCTGAGCCTTGGCTGTGGCCCCGACGAGCGCAGGGCGCGCTCCAAGCCCAAAGCTGACGTCGGGGTTGTTGACGCAGGCGACGACGCAGCCGACGCTGCAGGCGACGACGCCCCAGCGGTCGATAGCGGCGATGACGCTGCATGGACGGACGCTTGCATCGGTGAGAGCTGCGCTCAACCACGCTGCGACGATGGGGTCAAAAACGGCGACGAGACCGACATCGATTGCGGCGGAGTAGCTTGCGCGCCGTGCACTGTCGCCAGCTGCAGCGACAACGTGCTCAATGGGTCCGAGAGCGATGTCGATTGTGGCGGTCCAGATTGCGCGGCCTGCCTGCCCGGGAGCCGTTGCGGCAGCGTCAATGACTGTACGAGCAAGCTGTGCATCAACAGCCTGTGTGCGCTGAGCCGGCTGGCGGTGACACTTGACGGCGCGGGCAGCGGCACCGTGACCTCCAGCCCGGCCGGTATCGACTGCGGCGCGACATGCATCGGCGAATACGCCCACGCCACATCCGTCACGCTCACGGCCTCGCCAGCACCAGGCAGCCGCTTCACCGGCTGGTCCGGAGCGTGTACGGGCACGGCCGCTTGCACGGTGTCGATGAGCGAGGGGCGCTCGGTCGTGGCGAGCTTCTCGCTTGAGCGCACGCTGGACGTCAGCCAGGCGGGCAGTGGCCAGGGCACAGTCGCCTCGACGCCGGCCGGCATCGATTGTCCGACGAGCTGCAGCGCAGCGTTTGATCACGGCGCCCAGGTTGCGCTCAGCGCCTCGCCAGGTGCGACGAGCAATTTCACGGGTTGGTCGGGCGCCTGCATCGGTCTGGCCAACTGCGTCGTCTCCATGACCGAGGCGCGCACGCTGGTCGCAAATTTTGCGCTCAAATCCTACACCTTGTCGGTGAGCAAGGCCGGCAGCGGCATCGGCACGGTGACCTCGAGCCCATCGGGCATCAGTTGCGGCGCAACCTGCAGCCGCGACTACGCGCACGGCACCCAGGTGGTCTTGACGGCTGTGCCATCGGCGAACAGCAACTTCATAGGCTGGTCGGGCGCCGGATGCACGGGCGTCGGAACCTGCAGCGTGACCATCACCCAGGCCGAGTCGGTCACCGCGCTCTTTTATGCCCCATTCTTACCCACGGATTTCGAGTCGGAGAGCTTTGATAATCTCAGCATCTCGGCGGCCTCCTACACCGCCGGCAGCTTCGTCGGCGACGCCAACCGCACCTGGCATTTTGAGGACGTCCGCCGAACCGGCGCCACCTCCGGGAGCATCGACGGCAACGGCATGGTCTTTCGAGGCAACAGCACCAGCGGCGGCGTACCCTATCTGTCGCGCCTTTATTCGCCACCGATGAGCGGCGGCATCGGTGGCTTCTCGGTCGAGATGCGCAAGGCGTTCGAGGGCAGCGGCGTGCGCCAGATCGAGCTCGTGATCAACGGAACCTCCGTGGCCACCTCCGTGGCCTTTGGCGATTTCTCCGGCGAGGAGACGATCGTGCGAAAGTTCGAGGTGCCCAACGTCAACATCGCCGGCAACGTCGTGATTGAGCTGCGCGCCGTCGGCGTCGGCCAGCTCGTGCTCGACAATCTGGTGTGGACCCAGAGCCCGTAGGCCCAATCCCTCGTGCCCACATGAAGCTCGGCCCTAGCTGGTGGTCGAATGAGAGATTTGCAGGTGCTCGACCGACCCAGGCCGTGGTCGAATGAGAAATTTGCACGCGCGACCGGCTCAGGCGGTGGTCGAATGAGAGATTTGCAGGTGGGGCTTGTGTAAATCTTGGGGCGGGCGTCGGGTACTGTAGAGCCGACGATCTGGTGTGGACTGAGAGCCTGTAGACCGATCAGCGCCAGAGCGCGCGCCAAGCGGCGAATTCACTGGGGCGCACGCGGTAACGGGCGAAGTTTCCTTCATGCAAACTAGAGAGTTCCGCCTCGGCGACTTCGATGAATCGGCTGCGTTGTTCAATCGGCAGGTCCTGGGCGAAGCTTTGAATCCAATGCGACGCCTCATCGGGATTCAAGGGCTTTCGTACGACCTCTCCAATCACTTCCTTGAGTTCGCTTCGCCATTGCATGCGAAATCGGTCAGGCTCACCCAGGGAGTCTCTGATCGCTGCATATCGCGCAGCCGAGCGCTCGTAGGCGCTGACGAAAACGTCGCGAAGCAGGGCAATGTTGTTCAGCTCGTAGACTCCGAGCATTCCCTGAACGTAGTCATCCGGGGTGACGTCGATAAATGAGAGTGGACAGAGGTTTTGTTGGATAAATGGGATGTTGGCAGCGAGCCGTGAAACGCGTTTGTTGACGTCGGCAAAGGGCTGCAGATAGGGAAGCTGGACCAGGACAAAAAAAGATTGTTCAAAAGGATCGTGGATCGCTTCAGCTTTTTCCAAAATGGAGTCAAAGGCTTCGCGCAGTTGGTGTGGATTGTCCAGAGGATAGAAGACCGAGCCGGTGATCCCAACGGCGTAGGAGCGAAGGCGTCCACCTGCGGCCGGGTCAGACAGCAGGTTCTCCGATAGGAGCGCGTGAAGGTTGAGAATCGTCAAACGATTGAAGCCGATATACTCGGCGCTCTCAACGAGGAACTCGATCGCCGCTTTGTGATTGAGAATCATTTGAGTCTCAAACGAGCCCCGCTCGTCGGCAACGATGCCCTGTGCCAACAGGCGCTCCGTTTCGAGCAAAGAATAAGTGTTTCCCTCGAGCCGACTCGAGTTCCATGACAGGTCGATAAGTAGCCGGTCGAAGATCTGGCGAGCGTATGTGCCAGCGGGCTGGCTCGTCGTTGAGACCAAGCCTCGAGATCTCAAATGTGCCCGAGTCGACTCTGAGAGATAGAATGTCTCGTTGGGCTGGTAGTGGTCCAAGAACTCGCGACGATAGCCCACGGGGTGGCGACTGCGCTCGGGAAGCGTGAGAAGTCGTTTCACCTCAAGGGCCTCTGATGACGCTAGAATAGGTGCCGTGGTGACGACGAGAAAGTAGCGTGTCGCTCGGCTTTCACCTTCGCGACGAATTTTACCTTCTTCAATCAAACGCTTCAGACGGCGCTGCAGTGTGCGTTGTGCCAGGTCGATGTGGTCTGCAATGTCACCTAATGTTGCCCCTTCACTCGAAGTCGTGGCAAGGACTTTCAAAATTTGCTCGTCTTCCAGGACAGCCATCTTGGCTCGTCTCCTTTGCTCGTATCTCAGCGCGTGCCGCGCTAAAAGCCCGACATTTGCACGACACAATATCAGAAAGCCCGACAAAAGCCCGCCATTTCATCGATTTTCCCGACAAAAGCCCGCCATTTCATCGATTTTCCCGACAGAAGCCCGTCATTTCATCGATTTGCCCGCCGGCTTGCCAGAGCTTGGCGGCGCGTGGGATAAATGCGCCGGTTCACAAGTTCATCGTTGGTCCCCTAAACGCCGAGTCGTAGAGCATGGAAATTCAACGCGCGCTTGCCGAAGAGCGCCACGCACGCGAGCTTGCGGCGCTGGTCGCGGCCGATACGGGCTCGAGGCCGCCGGGTTGGCGGCTTTCGCCGCGGGCGGTGGTCGATTTCATCGTCGGGCTCGCCAGGCCGATCGCGCATCCCGATGGGGAGCTGGTGCAGGTCGAGCGCAAGTTCTATGGGGACGATGCGCTCGTCGAGCGGGCGGTGATTACGCTGACGACCAGCCGTGGGCTGATGTTGGTGGGTGAGCCGGGTACGGCCAAGACGATGTTGTCGGAGTTGCTGGCGGCAGCGATCAGCGCGGACAGCACGCTGGCTATTCAGGGTTCGGCGGGTACGACCGAGGATCAGGTGCGCTACGGGTGGAACTACGCGGCGCTTTTGGCCTCGGGGCCTTCGATGAGCGCGCTGGTGCCGGCGCCGCTTTATCTGGCCATGGAGCAGGGCTTGCTGGTGCGTTTTGAAGAGATTACGCGCTGCGCGCCGGAGGTCCAAGACGTGCTGCTGTCGCCGTTATCCGACCGGCTGCTGCTGATTCCTGAGCTTGCGGGGGCCGAGCGTATTGTGCAGGCCAGGGTGGGCTTCAATGTGATTGGGACGGCCAATACGCGGGATAGGGGCGTGAGCGACATGAGCGCGGCGCTCAAGCGGCGCTTCAACTTCGAGACGGTGCGCCCGATTCGGGATCTGAAGCTCGAGGTCGAGCTCGTGTTGCAAAACACCAACCGGGCGCTGGCCGAGATCGCGGTGCCGGTACGCCTGGAGGAAGACGTGGCGCGCCTTTTGGTTACGACCTTTCAGGAGCTGCGCGAGGGAATCACGCGAGAGGGCGACCGGGTCGACTGTCCGACCACTCCTATGTCGACGGCTGAGGCCGTGGCCGTGGCGACGAGCTCGGGCTGTCATGCGCACTTTTTGGGCAGCGGTCAAATTCGGCCAGACGATCTGGTGCGCTATTTGATGGGCACGGTGCTCAAGGACGACCCGGAGGATCGCGAGCGGCTGGTCAACTACTTCGAGCGCATCGCCAAGCGTCGGGCCAAGGACAACCCGCTGTGGAAGGAGTGGAGCGACGCGAAGAAGTGGCTGTAATGAACGTCGTTTTTCTGCCCGTGCGCCACCACTCACCGGCCTGCGCGGTGCAGGTGCGCCGGCTCTTGGAGCAGGTGCGCCCGGCCGAGGTGCTCATTGAGGGTCCGGCTGATTTCAACGCGCACTTTGGCCGCCTGCAAGAGCGCGACGTCGTGCCGCCGGTCGCGCTTTTTACCTACGTGGCGCGGCCAAGCGTCGACGATCCCGGCCAGACCGAGCGTTTTCAGGGCTGGTACCCATTTTGTGACTACACGCCGGAGTGGGTGGCGCTCAAGACGGCCGCGCGGCTGGGCATCCTGGCGAGTTTTATCGATCTGCCGCTCGCTGAGCGGGTCGCGCTCGAGCTCGATCCCGAGACGCGCGAGCTGCTCAAAGACGGGGGCATCGATCTGTTCGCGCGCAGTGACGAGGCCGTCGAGCGCTATATCGCGCACCTTGGCGCCAAGATTCGCTCGCGCGACAGCGACGACACCTGGGATCGTCTGTTCGAGATCGGAGCGAACATGGCGCCTGTGGCCTTTTTTGAGAACCTGCGCGCTTTTGGTGGGGCGCTTCGAGCGATGACTGGCGAGCAGGTGGCTGCGGCGCGCGGCGACGTGTGGCGAGAGCGCTTCATGGCGGCGCGCATTCTCGAGGCCGTCGAGCGAAACGAGGCGGGTGCAACGATCGCCGTGGTGTGCGGGGCCTTTCATGTCGAGGGGCTCGAGCGCCTGCTTGCCGGCGCCCCGATCGCTGTCTCGCCAGGCGCTTGCCCTGTGGCCGAGGAGCGCGGCATCTATCTGGTGCCCTATGATTTCAAGCGCATGTCCAGCCTGCACTATGCGGCAGGGGTGGCGGCGCCGGCCTGGTATCAGGGGCTGTGGGAGGACCTCAATACGCCGGCTCAGGCTGGCCCGTTTTGGATGCGCATGCTGGCCGAGGCGATGCGGGCTGCGCGCGAGGCGGACATCGCGTTGAGCACGGCGGAGCTTGAGGCGGCAAGCGAGATGGCCCTTCGGCTGGCCACGTTTCGCAACCAGGCCGAGCCCTCACGCGTCGACGTGCTCGACGCCGTGCGCACCTGCTGGGTCAAGGGGCCCGTCGACCAGGCCCATGCCCGGGTGCTCGGGGTGGTCGACGCCGTCTTTCGTGGCGATCGCGCCGGCCAGGCCGGCAGCTCGGCCAGCGATCCGCCGCTGGTGCAAGACGTCGACCGGCTGCTCTTGGCCGCCTCGCTCGATTGCGCCAAGGGCAAACGCGAGCTGCGCCTTCGACCGGCGCGCGCTGAGCGTGACCGCGATCGCATGCGCCTGCTGTTGCGCCTGCAATACCTGGGCGTCGCCTACGCCACGCAGCTCCGTGGGCAGCACTCGAAGAGGCGCGAGCGCGAAGCCGTCGACCAACCCACGCTCCACAACTGCTCGATGCGGTCGAGATCCCTGCCCTCCAAAAAGCGCGGCCCGTACGGCGCCACCCTGGAGGACGCCGTCGCCGAGCGCTTGCGTGAGCTCGCCGGGCGCGCCGAGGGCGGGGCAGCGAGCGCGGTCGGCCACCTCTTCGACGCCTGCGCGCTGGGGCTGCACCGGCTGGCCGACATCCTGCTCGAAAAGCTCGCGCCGGCGATCGCTGGCGAGGGTCGGCTGCTCTCGGTGCTCAAGGCCGTGCAGGGGTTGGTCACGCTGTACCGCTACCGCGACGTGCTCGAAGGCGTCGGCCTGCCGGCTCTGGCCGAGGCGATCGGGCGCTGCTGGCAGCGCGCGCTATGGTTGATCGATACGCTCGCGAGTGTGAGCGAGGAAGAAGAAGACGAGGCGCTGCAAGGCTTGAGAGCCCTGGAACACGTTGCGCTCACCCTTGGCGAGGAGCGAGACGACAGCCGTTTCGGCGTGGAGGCCGATGCTTATTTTGACGCCTTGAGCCGCGTTCGGCCGGCGCTTCGCCACTTGCCGGGCCTTCACGGCGGCGCAGGGGGGCTGCTGTGGCGCGCGGGTCAATGCGATGCCGACGAGCTCTCCGAGCACGCCACGGCGCACTTTCGTGAGGTCGGGCTCTTTGCCGAGGCTCCCGGGCGCTTTGTTGGCGGGCTGTTGACCGTTGCCAGGCGCGCGGTGCTCGACGAGCCGCTGATCATCTTGGGGCTGGGAGAGGCGTTGGGTGAGCTCGATGAGCAGGACTTTCGTCGCAGCCTGCCGCGACTGCGACGGGCGATGGCCGCGCTGACGCCTTCCGAGACCGGGCAGTTGGCGCGCCAGGTGGTGGCGCTCTGGGGTGGGGATGCGTTGGAGCTGGTGGGGCGTTTGGATTTGCCGGTCGAGGAGCTGGTCGCGCTTCGGGTTTTGGAGGCCGAGGTGAGGCAAGACTTGGGAGAGTGGGGG
>JACCWM010000001.1 GCA_013697635.1 Lujinxingiaceae bacterium
TGGCGGCGTGCCCGAGGAGCTGTTGGTCGACAACGCCGCCGCCCTGGTCCGGGTGCACGACGTGGCAAAGGGACAGGTCGAGTTCAGCAGCGGCTTTTTGGATTTCTGCCGTCACTGGGGCACCCGACCCTGGCAGCCTACGCCCCATGAAAATCCTGTTAGGCCGCCACTGCACTTTGGGAATGAAAAGATGTGATCAAGAGACAGCCCCTGAGGGGCAGGCCCTGGCGGCCCGCTGCCAGCAATCGAACATTCGCCCTGAAATCCGGGGGGGACCTTCAGCCGGCTTCGACGGCCTCGGTCAAGCCGAGCACGAAGGCCCCGGCGTCCTCGAAGCCGAGCGCGCCGTAGACGGCCGAGGCCACGAAGGCGCGCGCGACAACGTCGTCTGGATAATCGACCACGAAGGCGACGAGCGGGTGGGCCCGGTCGAGCGCGATCTGTTGTTTGTGGAGGCTGACCGCTTGCTTGCCGTCGGCAAGCTCGAGGCGCAGCTCATGGACATGATGGGGTTCGAGCAGCGCACCGCCGGCTAGCATCTGAGCGCGCAGCGGGCCGATCAACACCTCGATGAGGCGTCGCTCCTCGGCTTTGCGCTGGGCCTCGGCCGTGCGTCGCACTTGGGCCAGGCGTCGCTCCTCGGCCAGGCGCAGCGTCTCGGCCTCGCGTTGCTCCTTGGCCTGGCGGCGGCGCTCACCAAGCGCGACGCGCTCCGCGGCGCGGCGCTGCTCGGCCTCACGTTGCTCCTCGAGCAGCCGACGCTCTTCTGCTGCGCGGCGCTCTTCGGCCTTGCGCTGCTCCTCGAGCCGGTGTTGCTCGCGTTGGACTTCGGCCTTGAGCCTCTCTTGGGCGCGTTGTCGTTCGCGCTCGAGGTGAGCCAGGTACGCGGCGAGCTCGACGGCTTGATCGCCGAAAAAAACGCGGATCAGCTTGAGCTCTCGCGCGGGCGTGAGCAGCACGGTCTCATCAGCGAGCCTCTCGTCGTGGCGATATCTGGCAACAGCCGCCGTGTTCTCGGCCGGCAGATACACAATGCTTTTGGGGTGGCGCTTGGCGAACAAACTTTGCAACGAGTAGCGCCGCCCATGAAGGTCTTCAAAGAGCTGGGCGCCGCCGATCTGGCCGAGCTTTTCGATGTGCAAGCGGCCCACATCACCGACGAGCTCATCCGAGCCGTTCAGGCACTCGGGCAGCCCCTTTGGCCACGCACTCCATGCGAAGGCCTCGATCAGGGCAGCTTTCAGCTCGCCGTAGACCAGCGCCTCGAGATAACTGAGTTGCCAGCCGGCATCGAGCAGCGAGAGGCTCTCCTCGATCAGCTCGATGAGCAGGTCGATGGCCGCAACCGAGGCCTGCTCGAGGCGATTGGTGCGACGAGGCGCGTCGAAGAGATAGGTCTCCTCGAGGTCGCCACCGATCTCGAGGATCAGACCGCCAAATTGGCCGACCGAGAGCACTCTTTGCTCGAGCAGATGGCCCTGCTTGACGTAGCTCAGCGTGCAAGCCATCTGCGGGCGCCCGATGCCCACGCTGATTGCATAGTCCTCAAAGCGCGCAGATTTGTGCAGGGCAAACGAGACGGCTCGATCGGGCTCGAGGTGCCAGGGCCGCGCTCTCCACACGGCCTCATTGGCCCGAGCCGTCGTGCGCCAACCCAGCTCCTCGCTGACGTCGATGATCTCGTCGGCATAAGCGCCCAAATACTGCTCGGGCGTGCCGGGCAGCACGAGCACCGGCGCGCCGCTTTTGAGCGCGACGCCGACAGCGGCAGGCTTGGATGCATAAAACAGCAGCGTTCGCCCACTATTGGGGTTGGTCACGCGCGCCTGAGCGATCGAGAGATTGGCCGGGCTGTGCTCGGTGGGGCGCGTCGCCGCTGCAAACAGCGGCAAGCTCTCGATCGCCTCGATCGCCTCAGCGACGGCCTGGCGAGCGCCCACGGCGCTGAGCTTAGCGATGATTGGGATGAGCAAATCAAGGCTTCGAGCACGGTTGTCATCGTGCTGGGTGGGTAACTCGCTCAAGAATAGCGCCCAGGACTGCAGGCTCCTATCCGCGAGCATCTCGTGCAGCGCATGCCAGGGCGCGTCCTCCAAAAACGCGCTCTGGGAGAGGTTCAAGCTCAGGCGCGCCGAATCGACGATCGCATGGGCGCCGACGAGCTCCGCCGGGCGCACGTCGGTGGCGATGAGCACGCCGTGCTGCAAGATGTGAGTGGTGATCGTCTCGGCCTTGACCAGCATAGCCAGGCGGCCGTGAACGCCGTCACCGGTGATCTCCACCGGTGCTAGCGCCTCGCCAGCCAGAGCGTGGCCGTGGCTGATGCGCTGGCCGTTGATGCTGATCGGGATCTGCGAGTAGAGGCAACGCTCGCGCAGCAGTTGCGCCTCGGGCAGATCGTCTCGCAACATGTCCCAAAAGCGCACGAGGTGGCCGGGCCGGGCGCGCTCGCGCAGATAGATGCGCGTGGCCACCTCGATGGGCTTGAGCCCATCGAGCGCCTCGACCTGATCGCCGAGCAGGCGCACACCGTGGGGGCTCGGGCCGCCGGCTTGAATCAACAGCTCACGAAGGCCCAAGCCCTGGGCGGCGTTGACCCCGATCGCCAAATGGCGAAGCGCCTGCTGGCGCGCGCTCGCGCGCTGGGAAAAAGGCGAAGAGTACAGCAAGCTGAGCTCGCGCTTGCTCAAGGCCTTGCCGTCAAAGCGCATGCCGAGCTCGTCGGTGTCGATCGTAAAATCGATCGCTTTGGCACCGAGCAAGTGCGCGGCCTTGACGAACTCGAGCACGAAGTCGTGCGGATTGACGAGCTGGAACTCCTGGAGCTTCTTTCGGGCCTGCTCCTGATCGAGCACGAACTCGCCAGCGGCCACGGCCTGGCCCGTGCGCAGATGTCCATAGCGGTTGTCGCTCATACCACCTCGACCAGTCGCGTGCTTCGAAGCGCCACGGCGCTTCGAAGCAACTGATCTTCGATGATCGAGCTGTTTATGCCGTGGGCGGACACGATCTTGAGCAGCGCAAAGGCC
>JACCWM010000012.1 GCA_013697635.1 Lujinxingiaceae bacterium
TATCACGACTGGCCTGAAGGTGACGCTGCCGATGAAGATTTCCCGCGACTTCAAAGAATTTATCGCGTTTGCAAACAAGCATGACGTTCACTTCCTGGTAGTCGGCGGCTATGCCGTTGCCTTTCACGGCCACCCTCGTTACACCAAAGACTTGGATATTTGGTTTGAGCGCACACCAGAGAATGTCGAGAAACTCTTGGCCGCCCTCACCGATTTTGGTTTTCAGTCTTTAGGTTTGAAGGCGAGCGACTTTCTCGAACCCGAACAGCTTCGTGGACCAGCGCGAGCACGATCGGTGACCACGACAGCCTCGGCGAGTTCGACCGCGCGCGCCAGGCGCTCGACGAACTCGAGCGTTTTGAGCCTCCCCTCCTTGAGATGGGACGAGCTCACTCCGACTCATCGCAACGGCCAATGGCGGTCACAAAGTCCGCGATGAGAAACCAGTTCTGATTGGGCGGCACGGCCGCCCTGTTCACCTCGTATTTGCGCGTTCGCCACTCGCCGGACTCGAGATCAGCTCGCAAGTCCGGACCATCGAGACCGCGATTGCGCCCCATGGTGCAAAAGCCGAGATTTCCCTGGCGAAATGCCCATCTGGCGGAGCAAGTCCATCTTCGTCGATGGCGAGTACATCTTTCCCTCGAGGACGATGAGCACCCGCTGATCAACACCGTCGATCAGGATGACGATGTCGGGTGTATCGCCACCGGTCGGTGCATCGGCAAAGCGTTGTCGCGCGTCGCCGATCAGTGCCTTTCGCAGGCTGAACTCCGTATAGAATTGGAAGTTCGGTTCGGGGTCCAAGCTAAGCGGCGGAACGACAATGCCGGTCAGGAGATTGGCGAACGCCTGGAAGCGGCGAAAGTTGTCGCCGGCCACGAGCATCGGAAAGATCGTGGCCGTGTAGTATTGCTCGGAGCGGTTTCGCGGAAGCATCCAGTTTTGCATTCGTTTTCTCTCGATTCTCATTGATTAAGCCGAACATAAAATTACCAAGTTACATTAGTGCGCGCTGCGTAGCCTGGGCTTCATGGCCAAAATCCTGTGTCGAGCACCATGGTGTATCAGTCGTTTCGGCCATGGGCAAGATGGCCATGGTACGGGAGCAAAGTGCTCGAGTGCCCCCAACGTCGCGCCGCACAGCGCTGTGCGGCGCAATCTTGACCATGACAGGCGCACTTGGTCGCAAGGAGAGCACACTTCACTACCGGCTACTATGGGGTGAGCAATGCCGAGGTCCACGTCTTTCTCGGTGACGGCTCGGAGCACGTGGCGAAACTCGAGAACGAGGATGGACGTGTCACCTTCTCACCGGTCACGCTGCCGCAAACAATAACGGTGGTGCTCAATGACTTCGACCTGGGTCCGGACGGCACATTTGAGACCGAGGATGACATACCGCGACTCGAGGTGCTGACCATTGTCGACGTTGATGTCGACGCGATCTGGATCTGGCGCAACTGGTCGCCTTCGCTCTCGAGCATCAGCTTTGTTCCGGCCCCAGAATTTGACGATAATGGACATGCCTCGGGTCGCATCATCATGCCCGGCCCCAGGGGCTCTACCAGGTTCACGTCCGAAAGCTCGCTGGCTCAATTTCAATACACCGATGGACTATTGGATTCGGCCATCGCCTCACCACGTCCATCAACGCCGGCCCAGCCCGGAGAGGGCGTAGTGGTAGCCAAAACGGATCTTCAGGCGCGTCAGCAGGCTGTGGTGGTGCCAGGGCCGATCGACGAAGGAGGGCAAGTTTAGGGGTCGGGTTTGTCCGGTCACGAGGTCGATCGGGACGCCGCCCAAAGCAGCGAGCACGGCGTTTACGTAGGTGTCGGTGATTCCGTCGAGTTTGGAGAGGACGTCGACCGTTTGGCCGTCGATCTCGATGGCGTCGATGCTGGGCCGGCGTACGAGCGCCTTGAGGGCGCTTCGGATTTCGGGTTCGGTGGGCGCAAGCCCTTCGAAGTGATAGCGTGTCATGTGCAAGCCCATCGTTTCTCCTTGGTCCTGGTGAAAGCCATCGTACCATGCACATTCGATCATTTCGCCCCCGAAGCCGCAGACCCCGAGCTCAACGTCGGGCTGCGGGACAAAATCATCGCCAACCAAGCCGTTTGCCCGAGGCCCTCCCCCATGCCGCTTCCCACTGGATTGCTCGGTGTTGTCCATCTGCCCGCCCTGCCCGGCGATCCCGGCCACGACGGCAAGAGTCGTTTCTCCGATGCTCTGGACTTTGCCCTGGCCGACGCGCATGCGCTCGTCGAGGGCGGGGTCGACGCGCTGATCATCGAGAACTTTGGTTCGGCGCCCTTTGGAAAGGGTACGCCCGGCGAGCGGATCGCCCCCCACGAGGTGGCCTTTCTAGCCTGCGTGGCCGCGGCGTGCCGGGCCCGCTTCGACATCAAACTCGGCGTCAACTGCCTTCGAAACGACGCCCCGGCCGCAATCGGCATCGCCGCGGCGACCGGCCTGGACTTCATCCGCGTCAACGTCCACACCGGCGCCTATGTGACCGACCAGGGCATCATCGAGGGCGAGGCGCATCGCACCCTTCGCTACCGGCGCGCGCTTGGCGCCGACGAGGTGGCGATCTTGGCCGATATCCTTGTCAAACACGCCGCTCCGCTCGTCGCCTCCGATCCCGAACAACTCGTGGGCGACACCCTCCTGCGCGGCCGCGCCGACGCCGTCATCGTCACCGGGCAGGCCACCGGCCGCCCCGTCGATGCCACCTTCCTCGAGAGGGTCAGCCGCGCCGCCGGCTCGGCCCCGGTATTCATCGGCTCCGGCCTCAACCCCGACAACGCCGCCGCGCTCGCCCCGCTCGCACACGGCGCGATTGTTGGCACCTTCTTCAAACGCGACGGCCAGATCCACCAGCCCGTCGACATCGCCCGCGTACGCCAACTCGCCCGGCTGCTCAAAGGACGGTTCAAGTCAGTGAACCAATGATCGAGCGTATTG
>JACCWM010000022.1 GCA_013697635.1 Lujinxingiaceae bacterium
CAGTCGGCAGCGGCGCAAACAGAGGTCGCCGATGAGCCGCAATAATCTTAAAAGGGCCCAACCAGACCCCTATCGCGATGGGGAATTATAATTGTCGCCGGTGGGGAATTCTAATTGACGTCAGCCACCTGCCTCAATCAGCGCTGCGTTGTTAAGCCTGACGTCACGACCAGCGAGGATGTTGCGACCAGCGAGGATGTTGCGACGAGCAAGGATGTCTCATCGGGCCAAGACGCGCTCGACGCCGACCCTGTCTTGCCTGATGTCGCCACCGATATCGCCTCGCCAGGCGACGTTGCCACCGATGACACCCCCGATGTGAGCGTGGGCGAGGTGTACTTCGGCTCGTTTCATCTCGATAGCCCGAGCAAACTCGAGATGCTCCGGGGCTACAGTGAGATCACCGGAGATCTCACGATCCAGCTCAACGCCGCTCACGTGACCCACATCGAGTTGGTCGATCTTCAGGTGGTTGGGGGCAGCGTCATTTTGACGGTTCCCTCCTCGCTTGGTTTGGTCTCGTTGCCGGCGCTTCGCTCAATCGGCCAGTCTTTTCAGATTTCGCAGACCTCGTCGCTGACGAGCCTGGCGGTGTTGAACCTCGAGACCATTGGCACAGGCTTGATTGTGTCGGGCACGTCGCTCGAGTCGCTGTATCTTCCTCGCCTGAAGACACTGGGCGGAGCTCTTTTCTTTAGCTCCAACGCCAATCTCACGTCGATTTCGATGCCCGTGTTGGACAGGATCGACGGGGCAGTGAACGTGCAAAGCAACCAGGTCCTCGAGGAGCTGACCTTGTCGAAGCTGCGCCACGTCGGCGGATCGTTTACGATCAACAGCTCGAAGCTGCAGACGATCTCGATGCAGAGCCTCGAGAGAGTGGTCGCCAACATGGTCATTTTTCGAAACAACGCCTTGACCAGCGTGCGTCTGGGCGCATTGACCGGCGTGGGACCAAGCCAAAGCGGCGGCGCACTCTCCATTGACGATTGCCCCGAGCTCGTGGAGCTTCAGCTGGCCTCGCTTCACACGGTCGAAGGCAATGTGACGATCAACGGTGCGAAGCTTGCGACCTTGCAACTCGACAAGCTCTTTGCCGTCGAAGGACATTTGTCCATTCGCTCGAGTCAGGCGCTGGCGCGCTTGCACATGAACGCGCTCGACACCGTCGACGGCACGCTCGACGTTGGCGCCCACGCTGCACTGGATACATTGCAGGTCGCCGCAATCCGAAGCGTGGGAGCACTCAAGTTTCAAAACAATCCCAAGCTACCCACATGTCAGGCCACAGCAATTCGCGACCATCTTCACCAGCAAGACTGGAGCGGACCGGTCGCGATCAGTGGCAATCTTGCTGACACATGCCAGTAGGCAAGGCCCCCCGAGCTCGAGCCTTTCTCGACTTCGCGCTTAGTACAGATCTTGCGAGAAGGGGTTGGAGCTGGTCGTGAAGCGTGAGGTCGCCGACAGGTTTCGCCCCTTGATCAGCGGCTTGAAGCGCGACTCTCCTTCTGGCCTCGGACCGGCGTCCTGATAACTCTCCCAGGCGCTGCGCAAGAGGTTGTCGGCCGTGTCCAAATCAAAGCCGAACTCCAGGCTGACCAGGCCGAAGAAGTCCTGCTGGCGCGTGTGCAAATCTTCCTCGTTCAAGACCAAGGCGAGCAGGCGCAAGACGGCCAGGCGGGCATCTTCATCGGGGATGTTTGTGGAGACGTCATCGAGAAATGCCTCGAATTGATCCGGGTCGGAGAGCATGGCTACCAGTCGGTCGTAGCTCGCCTTGAGATGCTCGATAAAGCTGTAACCGTTCAGCTCGCTGCTGACGAAGGGAAAGCGGCTCCAAGTCTGCGCCAAAATGCGCGGTTCATCTTCGGTGAGTCTTCCATTGAGGAAAACGCCCGCGAGCAGCAAGTTGATCGCCGAGGCCGCCTCATCAGGCGCCAGGGCTTCGATGATTTTCCAATCCGGGTGAATGCCTCGCAGTTTATTCAGATCCATGATGATTCCTCCATACAAAGTGAGGATCAAATCGCCGGTGTCGGCGATAATCTAAGCATGCAAGCCGCATCGACCACCTGCCCGACCCAAGCGAGCGCGTCTCGACGCGCGCAAAACGACGCGGGTCCTGGCCAAGCGCTTCATTGTAAACCTTTGCATTTCCACTCAATGCGACTTGGCTAGCCTAGCGCACACCCGAGATAAAGCCCGCGTCCTCCACGATCGGGGGGACGCGGTCTTTGAGCCAGCAGTAGGGGCCCACGCCATAATAGACGGGCCGCTGGTAGGTGAAGGCCTGGCACGTGACGTCTTGCAGACAGGCCTGGCGGCACAGCCTGGGATCGGCGGTGTCCATCTCGAAGTGCTCATAGTCGTCGCCGATTCGAGCCACGCCATACTCCAGCCCCGCCAGACTCGCCGTCGGGTCTTGCTCGGCGCGACCCGAGGTGAACTGACCATAGTTCACCCGGGCCTGGGAGTAGTTGTAGAAGCCGAAGCGCCCCGGAGCAAAAGGCACGGCAGATTCCGCGGCCTGAACGCGAAAGATCTCCTCGCCACCGATCACGATCACGATCTGCTCGTCGGTGTAGGTGAGCTCGAAGGGGTATTGGGTCTCGGCGCGCCAGCCCAGGCCGGCCCCGAAATTCGTGGCGATGACCCGGTGCACCGGCGTCTCCCGATGCCCCCACAACAGGGGCTCGTAGTCCCCCCTGCCCATCTCGCCCTTCAGGTGGGAGAGGGCAAAACCCTCCAACCCCAGGTTTCCCCCATAGTCTTGTTCGGCGGCCTTCCAGGAGAGCACGAAGGTGTCGTAGATCTGGGGATCGTCGCCGCGTGCCTCGATCGGGCTCCGGTAGCCGAAGACGAAGCCGATGAAGTCGTCGTCGCTACGATCATCGGTCCGAAACATGCCCCGGATCGTCACGCCGTGATAGTCCTCGACGCTGACGAAGAAGCTCGGATCGCCGTTGAGGAGCTGCTCCACGGAGCGGCCATTGTCAGCGACGACCCAGGTGCCGTTAACGAGATCTCCCTGTTGAGCCCAGCCGTCGAGAAAGATCGGCAGGAGCAGCGCGAGCTCAGCCTTGGGTTGGCGATCGGTGTGGGACTGGGCCAGCTCAATGTTTCCCGTGCAAGCCACGTCCATCACACAGCTGTTGAAGGCGACCTCGTTGTCGATCCCCGCAGCTGTACATGCTCTCTCGGCCTGCTCGCGCGCCGGCCCGGTGAGGTCCTCGATCACGGTCGGGCGCGCCGGAAAGCCTTCGACCACAAAGCTCGACGCGTCTTCGCCCTCGGCGTAATCGAACAGGCTCGCCGCAGCCTCGACGCGCCACGACTCGCCGAAGACCTCGTTGAGCGCCACCCAATCGACCGGCGCCGCCAGCGGCAAGTCGCCCCTGGGGGCGATATCATCGTCGGGATCACCGTTGTAATTGCCCAGCAGGCCGCGCACCTGGCCGCGGCGGTGCTCGGGAAGGGCCATGCGAAGGTTGAGCAGACCGGCGCCGGCGCTCAAGCCCACGTTCTTGACCTGCATGCGCTCACCTGCGGGCCAGCGAAGCTCGAACACCTGGTCCGAGGAGCGCTCGATGCTGCCGCCTCCGTCGAGCGCGAGCAGGCCGCCGGGCAACTGGGTCGGGACGCCGTCGATGTAGAGCGGGTTCTCCCGGCCGGCATAAAAGGCCACGCGCCTGGCGCCCATGCGTGTGGTCACAGCGGTCGTGATGGCGACATTGGGGCACATGCCGCCGATCGGTTCATGGCGCACTTGCACCAAGAAGGCGCTGCCGGCGACGGCCTCGACGAGCACGTACTCGCCGGCGCCTTGAAAGCCGTAGCCCATGCCGTCGAAGGTGTCGAAGTGCGGATCGCCGCTGCTTCCACCGAAGAAATCGGCGAAGGCCTGGCCGCCGTCGTCGCCGCCGGTGACCTTGCTGCCGAGGTATCCGGCGCCAGAGAAGATCGCGCCCTTGTTGTTGTCGACCGCGCGATCGATCGCCCCGCTCACCAAAATGATGCCGATCGCCCCGCCGATGACCACGGCGCCGATCGCCGGTCCGGTGGTGATCACGCCAGCGGCGATCAGCGCGCCCGCGATCGCCCCGCCCCCGGTGAGCGCGGTGATCGCGTCGTCGACCGCGAGCACCGTCTGAAGGCCGCTGACCAGCTGATCGGTCGTGCACTGGGCCTGGCGCGTTTGTTGAAGCTCGTCGTCGTCACTGACGTCGGTGCACTGGGCCTGTTGGCGCACGATCAGCGCCTCCTCGAGGCCGTCGAGCGAGGCCGCCTGGCACAGCCGGGTGTGGGCGTCGGCGCCCTCCCACAAGACGCGATCGTTGCCGACCGCGATCAGGCGCTGCCAGGCGGTGTGCTCGGTGAAGGCACCACCGAGGCGAGCCTCGATCCAGGCGTCGATTCGAGCCTGCTCGATGCGCTTGCCGCTGGCGTCGAGCAGCTCCAAGACCTCGACGAGTCGCCCATCGGGCAGCCAGAGCCGCCCCTGCACGCCGGGATCTGCATCGGCGTCGATCACAACGGCAATCGTGTGGCTATGCGGCTCGGGCTGCGATCCGACCACCGCCCACTGAATGAGCTCGTGCTCGCCGGCGCGGTGCACGATCTCAAACCACAGCCGGCCCTTGCCAATCTCGCGCCCGCGCAAGCTCTGCGAGGCCGGGCGCTGATTGCCTTCGACCAGCGCCGTGCTCACGCGCCACTGTTCAAGCAGGCCGGTCTCAGGCGAGATGTCGAGCTCAAGATCGATCTGCAGGCGGCCCAGGGACTTGGCGGCGACGTCCGTGAGCGCCACGTTCAGGCCATCGCCCGAGAGCGACATCGCATAGTGGGCGACGCCGCTTTGCTGTTTGACCGCAGCGTTAGCGGCGAAGCTCGCCGTGATCGGATCCGTGCACGCGCTTCCCGAAAGGGTGTGCGGCGCGCCCGGCGCGTCGGCGGTTGGCGAGTCGCTGCAATTCAAGCTCGCTGCCGCGCATGACGCCACCAGCAACAAGGTGGCGATGTTGAGCGACGGGGTATGTGAAGGCCGGTGGCGCATGGGACTTACTCCTCAAATGGATGATCGTCAGCGGTGAGCGGGGCGCCAGCTTCTCAAGGGGCCTGGGTCAGCACCCGGATGCGCTGGGCGCCGGCGCCGCTCCAGACGAGCTCGAGCGTGCGCCCGTCCTCGCCAATAGTGATGATGTCTTCATCGGAGCGCAGGCCCTCGAAGTCTTCGCCCTGGTAGGCCGTGGCTAGTGCTCCGAGCCCGGTGTCGCTCGCCGCCTGGCGAGCACCGTCGACGATCACGCCCACGATCGGCTGCGAAAAGCTCACCCAACCCGAATAGCGACGCTGGGGATAGCCCTGGGGCAGGCGAACCAGCTGGTAGCTGTTCACCTGCGCTCCGGCAGCGAGCGTCGTCGCTATCGGCCTCGTGGCTCGGCTGTAGCTGCCGGGCGCCGACAGCGCGAGCTCTAAATCTGCGTCGAGCACCACCGCGGCCTTTTCGTCAAAAATCGCGATGCTCGGTGCGGAGATGGGCCGACAGTCCAGCGGCTCGGCCGCGGCCTCGGCGCTCAGCTTGGCCGGGGGCCGGACATGGCGCACGGCCCCGGCGACGCTCAAGTCATCGCGTCCCACGGGCTGTGAAGCCCGCGGCCTGGGCGCCTCGGCCGCGGCCTGGGCCGCTGAACTGTCGGCCAGGCAGACGAGGTCCAGCACACAGGTCGCCAGCAGATGGGCGTCAAAGACCTTGGCCTCGAGGCAGCTCTGCTCGGCTGCGGCCACCAGGGCCGGGGGCAGCGCGTCGAGCACCACCGCGGCCTCAGGAAAGCCGGGCGTGAAGAACGAAGCGGAGTCTTCGCCCGCGGCGTAATCGAAGAGCGATTGGGATGCGCTCACTCGCCAGGCCGATGCGAACACGTCGTAGAGCACCTCGAATGAGGCCGGCTGCTCGAGCACACGGCCGTCGGGAAGCACGAGATCGTTTCGCGGATCGCCGTCGAATTGGCCCATGAGGCCGCGCACCTGCCCGCGTCGATGTCCGGGCAGCGCCGCCTCCACGCTGAGCGAGGTGCCGCGTACCTTGAAGTCGACCTGCTCGCCACCGGGCCAGCGAATGTTGACCTCGCTTGGGCCGACCGTCACCGAGGCGCCCTCTTCGAGCACGGGGATATCTGCCGCTGCCTCGACGAGCTTGCCGTCGATGCGCACCTCCCATTTCGGATACAGGCGTGCGCTGACGCGCTTTCCGCTCACCTCGGTGGCGGCGGCCGTCGTCCAGCTCAGGTTGCCACACTCCGGCACGCCCGGGTTGCGAAGCGGCTCGAAGCGGCCCTGAACGAGCAGCGGCTCGCCGGCGATCGCCTCGAAGATCACGTACTCCCCGGTGGCTTGAAGGCCATAGGCGTAGCCGTCGAAGGTCACCAGATGCGGGTCACCCCAGACCTTGGCTCGCGTGTTCTGGGCCGGCTCGCCCCAGCGCTCGTTGTTCTGGTTGCCCGGACACAGCGAGCTCGTCAGGCTCTTGGTTTCACCGTCGCTCGGCGCCGGTGAAGGCTGCAGGCGCTCGACGTCACAGTGAGCCACGTGCTGCTCCAGGGTGCGCCACCAGCTGCGGTCGAGAAAGGCCGTCGTCAGCAGCCGCTCGGCCTGGGTGCCGACGAGCTTATCGAGGCCGGCCTGGGCGAGCCACTGGGTGACGACGCTCTCCTCGAGCACGCCTTCGGCGCCGAGCACGTCGAGGCGATGCATCACGCCCGCCCCGTCGCGCTGGACGCTGCCCGCGCTGGGCATGCCCGCGCCCTGCTCCGAGGCCACCGCGTAGCTGAGCCGTCGCAGCTCGGGCGGGCGTTGTTGCAGGATGCGCTCATCGACGATCAAACCGCAGCTTGGCAGCGTAAAGGCGTTGCTCTGAAGGGGAAGCCTCGCCGCACACGGGGGCGCAGCGTTTGGGGCCTCCTGCAGCCAGCAGCGAACGCTCTCAAAGCGCGCCGTCAGATGCAAGCTCGGCGCCTGGGCGCGCTCCAAGCGCATGCGCACGGTGTAGCCTTGGTCGTCGATGTCTTCGCCCCACGTGATCAGGCGCAGCGGCGATGCGTCGGCCTGCTCCAACACAGCCTCCATGACACCGTCGCGCTCGCCGGCGTGCCCAAAGAGTTGACGCACGACCATCGTGCCCAGCACGTTGGTCTCACCATCGAGCAGCTCAATGCGCGCAACACCACCGACGACATCGGCGACATAGCGATAGTTTTCGATACCGGCGCGACTCTCAGCCCAACTCGAGGCGGCGACGACGTTCTCCAGATCGCCTGGCGCACAGAGCTCGGCTTGCCCCTCAGGCAGTGAGGCCTCGTCTTGCGAGCAACCGAGCGCGAGCACCAACGATGGTAATAAAAGACCCAGCATGCGGGCAGATCGCTTCGTCCTCAATGGGAATCCCTCTGGCGATAACGAGCGCGGTCACAGATACGCTACTCATTACTCATAAATCAAATGGGCGCGAACAATAGGCTGGCCGAAAATCTACGTCAAGGCGGTTTGCGGCGCCACAAGGTCGGCGACGACCTGCTCCGCCAGCCACGGCAGTAAGTTTTCACGTGAGTCGGCTGCCGCAGCTGGGCCTCTGGCCTTAACCCGCACACCTGACCACTTTCACCCGCCTCGAGGCAATCTCCGAGCACGCCCGCGCACTTTTTGCCTGCCTTCAGGCATCCTTCGAGCACGCAAACGTGCTCGCCAATGCCCTAAGGCCCCCCAAAAAAGCCCCTTTTCTCGAAAACACAACCTCAACGCTCCCCCAAACTGCTCGGCCCATCTCCCGAGACCCTCAGAGGGTCAACTTACTGTACACTTTCGACCATCTCGTCGACGCCTTCACCCTCCAACGAGCACTCCGGCCTTCTCCGCGCATGCCTCAACGCGCCTCTCGAGCACGCAGCTCACCTCCGAGACAGCCTCAAGGCAGTTTTTCAAAACGCCGCCCTCCTCAAAGCACCCCTCCTCCCCGTCTCCCACCAGCCGCGCTACCTCCAAGCGCGCCTCCAAGCCTTCATCAAGACGGCCGGCCTTTTGGCCGGTCGCCCCGAGGGGTGGTCGCGCTCTTGATGATGATGTGCTATAAGGTGCGCTCTGGGCCGGCCCGCAATTTGTCTTGTCGTCGCGAGAAGGGTCGCTATCGCAGTGAATGCAATGACGCTAGAAGGAAAGACCATGTCGAATCCCATTTCTCCAAAAGAAGTGGCTCTGCACCAAGACCTGACCCCGATCGACGACGCCATAGGCGCCGACGAGGTCATCGGCGAGGCCATGCAGTACGGCGAGCTTTGGTGCACGCAGCCCAGCAAGAAGAAGCGCATGGGCTTGGCGCAGCTGACGCTCGACAAGGGCGTCAAGACCCAGGTCATCGGGCATCTGTACGGGCTGGATTTTCATATCGAGGCCGAGGGCTACAAGGTGCGCGTCTTTTTTGACCATTACAACGACCGCCTCAAGATCCTCGATTACGAAGCCAGCGACTATCGGGCGATGGTCGAGCGCGTCAACTGGCTGGCGGCCGAGAACGACTTCGAGAAGATTTTCTGGAAGGCGGCCGAGAAGGACTGGCGCAAGTTCTTGACCTTTGGCTACCAGCTCGAGGGCATCCTCAAATATTATTTCGAAGGCAAGGACGCCTACGTGATGTCGAAGTTTCGCACCACCGAGCGGGTGCAGAGCGACGATTTGATCGCCGAGTGCGAGCTGATCGAGCAGCTCATGGGCCGCTCGCGCGTCTACACGCCGCCGGCCTTGCCCGCGGGCTATCGCATCTGCATGGCCTCGTCCAAGCACATCCCTCAACTCGTCGCCTTGTATCGGCGCATCTTTCAGACCTATCCCAGCCCGCTGACCCATCCCGACTATATCTTTCAGACCATGGAGCGCGACGTGCTCTATCAGGTCGTGCTCAACGAGGCTGGCGATGTCGTCAGCGCGGCCAGCGCCGAGCTCGACGAGAAGAATCGCAACGCCGAGCTCACCGATTGCGCCACGGCCGAGAGTGAGCGCGGCCAGGGCCTGATGTTTCACATCCTGCAAAGCCTGGAGGCTGAGCTTGCCCGGCGCAACTTCGTGGCGGCCTACACCTTGGCGCGCGCCACCTCTTTTGGCATGAACCTCGTCTTCTACCGCCTGGGCCACGAGTTCTGCGGACGGCTGATCAACAACTGCGACATCTACGGCCAGTTCGAGGACATGAACATCTGGGTCAAGCACCTTCACCAACCCCTGCCACCGGGCTGATACACCAGCGCGTTGTCTCAGGGATCTGGAAATTCGACCTTGAAGGCGAGCTCGCGGTTGACGAGCAGGCCATCGCCGAGCTGTCCATAGGCGTTGTGGCCCCAGCAGCGCAGCTCGGCCTGGGTGTCGATCACGCAGTTGTGGTTCCAGCCGCTCGCTAGCGAAACCGCCGGGTGGGGCAGATCTTCGACCAGCTTTGGCACAGGAGAGTCCTCGAGGGTGCCGTCTCCGAGCTGGAAGAGGTTGTTGCGCCCCCAACACCAGACTTTGCCATGCGAGCCCAAGGCGCAAGTGTGGGCAACCCCTGCGTCGACTTGTTGGATCACGGTTGCCGGCTCAAATCCCGTCACCTCGATGGGGGCAGCAGAGCGCGCCACATCGGCATTGGGGCCGAGCTGTCCGGCGTTGTTTCGGCCCCAACACCACAGCCGGCCCGCGGGCTTGACCACGCAGCTGTGGTCTTGGCCGGCGCCGATGTGAAGGTTGTCATCGCTCAAGCTCGCGACCAGCGCCGGGGTGGGCTGGCCGAGCGCGTCGCCGTTTTGAAAGTACTCTGCCGAGCCCCAACACCAGATCTGACCGCTGGAGACCAGGGCGCAGCCGTGGTGTTGGCCACTGGCGACGCTGAGCACGTCGTCGAGGATGTGGGTCGGCACGTGATTGTCGGCCGTGGAGTTGTTTCCCAGGCGGTACAGGCTGCCCTGGCCCCAGCAATACAGCTTTGAGTCAGCCAGCGCGCAGCTGTGATCTTCGAAGCCTGCGAAGATTTGCTCGGCGCTGGCCAAAATCTCGTTGCCCTCGGCTTGCTGAACGGGATTTTCAGGGGGCAGCCCGATCTGGCCTCGGCTGTTGTGACCCCAACACTGCAGGGCGCCTTGCGTGGTCAGGGCGCAGCTGTGGTAGTGGCCCACGTCGATGTCCTCGGCCCAGAGATTGGCAACGCGTGTGGGCAGGGGCTGCGGCTCGGCGTTCGTATTGCCAAGCTGGAAATGCAGGTTGTCTCCCCAGCAGTAAACCGCGCCGTCGCGAAGCAAAGCACAGCTGTGGCGGATTCCAAGCGAGACGTCACGCACACAAGTTGGCTGCCCGCAGACCAGCGGCTGGCCGCAGCCGTCGTCTGCGAGCGTGCCGCAGACGAGCGCGGCCGATGCGCAGCTTTGTGGCGCGCATACGTCCGGCGTGTGCGCGTCGGCAATGTCCGGATCTGTGGCCACGTCGACTTCGGCAACGTCGAGGTTGGCTGTGTCGAGGCTGCCCACGTCTTTAAAGCCCGTGTCCTGCACTCCAGCATCGGGACTCACACCAAAGTTGGTGGTGATCTGAGCGGGATCTTCGATGCAGCCCCATGGCTGCAACGAGACCACGAGCAGCAACCAGAGCGTCAGTTTGTGGCTTGCCATGAGCCTACCCGGTAAACGCATCGCCTACTCTTCGCTCACGGGCGACTTCATGAACACAGTCGGCGCGGGTTTGGCGCGCGGGGCCGGGGCCGCCGGGCGTTTTGCGAGCTCCTCGATGGCGCGCTCGAGCACCTTTCGCAGCTCGCCAAGCTCGCCGGCGGTGCGCTCGCCATGCAGCGTGGCGTGTACGTCCTCGAGCTTTTGCACGAGGCTCGAGAGCGGACCGGCGACGCGCGTGATCGGGTCGTCCTCGCTGCCGCCCATCATGCGCCGGCGCACGAACTCGCGCTTGATCGACTCCCAGCGCTCGCCACGCTCCGGCGTCATGCGATCGCGCATCTCAGCAAGCTTGAGCAAATTCTGCTCGGCGCCGATCGTCAGCGTCTGGGCCTCGCCGACATAGTGATCGTCGATCAGGGCCTGGAGCTCCTCGTCGTTCATCGCCGAGACCACGCGCTCGGTGAGCCGGGCCATGTTGCGGTAGCTGCCCTGCAGCTTGAAGGGCGGCTCGGTGCGGTAGTTGTCGTCCTGGCTTGCCGAGGCGATGTACATCAGGTTGACCTTGAGCAGCACCTTTTGCACCTCGACGAGCTTGGTCAAGATGCTGACGATCTCGGTGGCCTCGGCGGCCGAATAGCCGTGGGAGAGCTCCGTGAGCGGCACGACCTGGCCGTGGGCCATGCGGATGAAGCGATCGAGATCGCCGCGCTCGCGCGTGGCCAGCGGGGCGAGCACAACATTGGAGGTGAGCGCGTTCTCGATGTAGCTCATCGCAAAGGCGTCCTCGCGACCGTCCAAAATATCGCCCAGATTGTAGGTGTCGGCGCGGTTGGCGAGCATGTCGGGGATCTGAAAGCGCTCGCCAGTCTCGGTGTAGGGGTTGCCGGCCATGACCACGGCAAAGCGCTTGCCGCGCATGTCGTAGGTGCGCGTGCGCCCGTTCCAGACGCCCTCGATGCGCCGGGTGGCATCGCAAAGCGAGATGAACTTTTGCAAGAACTCCGGGTTGGTGTGCTGCACGTCGTCCAGATAGAGCAAGACGTTGTTGCCCATCTCCAGGGCCAAGTTGACCTTTTGGACCTCCTGGCGGCTGGTGGCGTTGGGAGCCTCCTCGGGGTCGAGCGAGCTGACCGTGTGGCCAAGCGAGGGGCCGTTGATCGACATGAAGACCAGGCCCAAACGGCTTGCCACGTACTCCATCAAGGTCGTCTTGCCGTAACCCGGCGGCGAGATGAGCAAAAGCAGGCCGCTGCGATCGCTTCGGCCCTCGCTTCCCAGCGCGCCGAGCTGCTTGGCAAAATTGCCGCCGAGCAGCGGCAGATAGACCTCGTCGATCAACCGGTTTCTGACAAAGGTGCTGAGCACGCGCGGCTTGAGCTCGTCGAGGCGCAAGCGGGCGCGCTCGCGCTCGACGATCGCGTGGGTGAGCCGGCGGTACTCGCGAAAGCGCGGCACATGCACCTCCGTGTAGGCCCGCAGCCTCGACATGAACTCGTCGAGATGCAGGGCCATCACACCGTTTTCCAGGCGCCCATGTTGGCCGAGTAGCCCCGAGAGCTCGGTCGAGATGCGCGCCGAGCTCACGGAAAAGCTCAGCGTGTCTTCGGTGAGCAGCAAGGCCACAGCCTCAGCGAGCACGCGTTTGTGGGCGCCGGCGGTGCCCTCATGGCGCTCGACAAAACCGGCGACCCAACCGGTGACGAGCTCGATGCGCGCGGCTAAATCGTCCGCCAGGCGCGTCTGATCTTCGACGAACTCGAGCTGAGTGTGGCTCTGGTCGAGGTGGAGCAAGAAGGCGTCGCGAAGGCTCATCGCGTCGCCGCTTGCCACAAAGTGCGGGTCGCGCGCGCACAGCTCCTCGGCCAGATAGTGGCCGGCCTCGCGGGCCAGCTCGCCGGCCTCCTCGGCGCCGGCGATCGCCATCTCGAGGGCGAAGATCTCGATCGTGCGGGCGAACTCCAAGCCGAGCACGCGAAGCGGCGCGCCGTGCTCGAAGGTGTGGCGAAGCCTGCCAAAGCTCTGGGCGCGCCGCGCCCAGAGCTCGCCAAACCTGGCCCGGCCTTGCAGAGCCCAAAACATTGTGGCCAGAGCGCGCGCGCGGGGCGCAAAACGCAAGAGCTCGGCCGTCATGTACATGCCCACGAGCTTCTCCAAGATCAGCTCGGTGTCGGCGTCGTGTACGCCGCGCTCATAACCCTCGTCGTAGCGGCCCTCCATGTAGCGGCGAATAATCGGCTGCAGGCCGCGCTTGTCGAGGTGGGCCTCGTGCAGGCCGGCGATCGTCAGGCCTTCGAGCTGGCGCTCGGCGTCAAAGAGGATGCTCGCCGCCAGGTATTCGGCGCGGTAGACCCGGGAGGACTCCGAGGCCAGATGCTGGCTCCACAGATCGCGGGTCTTGTCGAACTCGGGATCCTCAATCGGCTCGAAGAAATCCGTGCCGGTGACATGCAGCGTCATCTGGGCGCCGCGCGCAACCATGGTCAGCTCGATCGCCTGATTGTTCACGCTGAAGCGGTGGCGGCCCAGGCGAATGACGTTCTCGCCCTCCTCGAAGAGATCGAGCTTGTCGCGAAGCGAGCGGATCGCCTCGTCGCGCATCGTGCGAAGCTTGGTCTGCACGTCGTCGGCGCGCACGGGATCTTCGAGCGTGCGCAGCCGCTCGATCAGCTCGCTGACCTTGAGCACCATGGCGTCGGCCGCAAAAAACGCGTTGAGCTCGTCGAGCGAGTTCAAGCGCGCCGTGCGACGTGCGATGCCGGCCAAAATACGCTCGCCGGCCTGGGCCGTGTTGTGGGCCTGGCGCTGGCGCTCCTCGAGCAGGGCTTGTTTGCGGTTCTCGAAGACCTCGTAGACCTCCTCGCGCTTTTCGCCGAGCTGGCCCAAAAACTGGTCGAACTCGCTAAAGCGGCTCTCGAGCTCCTCGAGCTGGACCATGATGCGCGTGAGCATCTCATCGCAGCGCTCGGGCGTCTCGGCCATGCCGACTGCGCTCGTCACGCTCTGGGAGAAGAGCTGAAACTGCACGCCGAACTCGGCGCGGCCCTCTTTGTCGAGCAGTTGGCGGCGGCGGTTGTCGAGCATGGCGCGCGCGCGGTTTTGCAGGCCCAAGATCTCGGCGATGTGCTCGAGGATCTGGGTGCGCGCGTTGGGATCGTCGACCTGCAGGCCACTGACGACCTCGGTCAACAGCGTCAGCCCCTCGCCGACCTGATCGAGGCGCTCGCGCAGTTCGCGGGCGCGAAGCGTGTCCTCGACCTCGTTGATGCTCTCGATCAGCGCCTCGATCGAGGCGCGGTAGGGCACGAGCGCCGCATCACCGAGCAAAAAATCGACCGTGCTGCGGCTCAAGGCGTCGTTGTGCTCGACGATCTCGGCCTCGAGCGCGTCGAGGCGCGCGCGGTTGATGTAGCGCACCTCGCGCATGGTGATCAGCCGGCCGCGCTGGCTGCGAAGCCCGCTCAAAGCCTCGATGAAGCGCTCGAGCTCCTTCCAGTCGTGGTAGCGAATGTCGCGCAAGAGATCGCGCTGGCGCTCCTCGACGAGCTCGAGCGCCACCAGCGCCTGTTTTTTCTGCTCGGTGACCTTGATGAACTCATCGATGATCAGCTCGGCCGTGCGCGTGATCTCCTTGAGCGCGCCGGACAGGTCACCGACCTGCTCCTCGCCAAGCCAGAAGTAAGCATCCTGCATGCGCTGGGCGCTGGTGATCAGCGTCTCGTAGACGGCCACGGTAGGCTGCTGATTGGCGATCATGCGAACGACGGTGAGCGCATCGGAGATGCCGCGCACGAGGTCGGCGTTGCCCACGCGCGACAGAAACGAGCCGTCGGTGGGCTGGCTTGCGGCAAACTCGTCGCTGACAAAGGGAGTGCGCCAGATCTGCATCGGGTGAACGCGCGTGGGATCTGTGCCCATGACCCGAAAGACGATCATGATGCCGTCGTCGAACGCGCAGTAGCCGTGGCACTGGATGGGGTTTTGCACCTCTTTTCGAATCAGGTTGTAGGCGAGCAGGATGTAGCGCCCGTCGCCGGGGCGGTAGAAGACGTAGAGCACGTCCTCGCCGTTTGGCGAGCGGATCACGTCGGCAAAGCGCATGCCGGTGATGTCGGCGTCGAACTTGCGGCGCTCGCCATCGGCCAAAACATAGCCGCCGGGAAAGATCACGCCGTGGTCCTCGGGCAGCTGCACGCAGCTCTGGCCGATCGCGTCGATGCGCGCGATGTCCTCGGTGACCGTATTGAAGGCAAAGTAGCGCCACAGCGTCTCGCGGTAGGGCAAGATCTTGAGCAGGATCAGGTTTCCAAGCTCGGCATACTGGATCGTGGCATCGCCCAGCGCCTGGTTCAAGTCCTCGACGGGCTCGCGGTAGATGCCCAGCCCATCCTCGGTGTTGTCCTCGATCTTGATCGTCAGATCGCCGCCCACGGTCTCGACGAAGATGCGATCGCGGATGTTGACGTGGGGGTGCTTGCCCTGCACGTGGGCCTCGCGTCCCACGCCGCGCCAGACAAAATCGTGGGCGGGCGGCGCCACGTTGTCGCCCGTGCCCGAGTTGTCGATGTACTTGACCTGGCCGTTGGGCTGAATGACCCAGCGCAACACGCGCACATCGCTCAAAGACGAGCCGACCTGAAAGACGGCGAGCAGCTTGCCCTCGATGCGGCGAAGCTGCAGCAGGTGGGCGTCTTTGTAGTAGGTGTAGAGATCTTCGAAGTCTTTGACGAAGCGCGCGTCGCCCAAAAAGTTGTTCGCGCTGTCCTGGGCGACGTGGTCGAGCACGACCTCTTCGGCGTTGTGCTCGCAGGCGTGCAGGCTGAAGACGTCGTCGACGACGGTGCGCGTCTTGAGGCCGATGAAGACGTTGTAGCCAAAGAGCAGCCGGGAGCCGACGTTGACGATGTCCTGGGGGATGCAGTTGTTCTCGGTGCGGATGCGATCCTGGCCGATTACGGTCATGGCCGTTGAGCCAAACAGCTCCTTTCGCTGCTTGTTCAAGGCCTCGGCGCGCGCCTCGAGCACCGCCGCCTGCTGCTGCAGGCGGCGGCGGATGATGTCGTAGTTGCTGCTCTCGATGGCAGCCTGGCTCTCTGGATTCTCGTCAGTCATCGTCTATCTTATGCGTGGTCCAAGGTGTCCGGTTTGCGATCGAGCCCCAGGTCTTTGACCTGGCCCAAGAGCGCCTCGATCTGGCCCTTTTTGTCGTCGTCGGCCAGCGCCATGAGCTCCTTGAGGGCGGCCGAGATGTTGATCGCTTTGCCACCTTTGCCGTTTGTGCCCTCGTTGGAGCCATTGCCGTCGAGCACGCGGTTGAGCACGCGCTGGGCGGCGACGCTGTTGTGCAAAAAGCCGTCGACGGTCTTGCCCACGGAGACCGCACCGATGAAGCGGTCGAAGAAGGACTCGTCGCCGCCGACGATGTTGATGTTGGCGGCTTTGAAGGCCTCGCCGAGGATCGTGGCCTGGTGGCCGGCGATGTCGATGCTGGTGCGAAGCTGCTCGGTGGTGAGCACGCGCTCTTGTTCGAGGGCGAGGCGAAACTCCTCGTGATCGCGGGTGACCTCGTCGAAGAGCTTCATGGCTTCGGCCTTCTTGATCAGACCGGCAGCCTCGGCCAAGAGTTTTTCGCGGATGCCCACGGCCTGGGCCATCTCGCGCTTCTCGATCACCCCGGCGTCGGCATCACCGCGCTCGCGCACGACGTTGGCCTCGGCCATGCCCTGGCGCTCGATCGCCTGGGCGCCGGCCTCTTTGACGCGCACGGCGACCATGGCCTGGTCTTCTTGACCGATGGCCTCGGCTTGCATCTTCTCGCGGTGCACGCGGGCCTCGACCAGGCCTTCTTTTTCGGTGGCGTCGGCCATGGCGTCTTTGAGGCGGATCTGGACCAGGCCCTGTTGCTCGCGGCCGGCGGCCTCGGCGTTCATCTTCTCGCGCAAGAGCTTGGCATCGACCATGCCGGTCTTCTCGGTGGCCAGCGCGTCGGCCTCCTTGACGCGCACGCGGGCCAGGCCGTCGGCGGCGAGCTCGGCCTGCACGCCTTCGGCGGTGCGGATCTTGGCTTTGGCCACGCGGTCGGCGGCGTCGAGCTCGGCGTCGGCCATCACGATGCGCTGGCGAGCCTCGAACTTGGCGACCTCCTCGTTGGCCTCGGCGGCCTTGATGCTGGCCACGAGCGATTGCTGGGCGGTGGCCTCGGCGCCGATGATCATGGTCTTTTTGGTACGCTCGGCATCCGAGAAGGCGCGCAGATCTTTGATGTACTCCTCTTCCTGGGCGACGGTCTTGTCCACGGCGATGCGATCGCGCACGACCTCGGCGATGTTCTTGCGCTCGGTCTCGACCTCGCGATCTTTGGCGATCAGGCGAAGCGCCACCTCGCGCTCGCGGGCGATGATCTGGATGGCCTTTTCCTTGGCGACGTTTTCGGTCTCGACGGCCATGACGCGCTCACGATTCTTCTCGGCGACCTCTTCTTCGCGCTTGCGGTTGATCGTGCGCACGGCGACCACCTGCTGGGCCTCCTGGCGAGCGAGCTCGGCGCGGGCATCTTCCTGAGCCTTGATCTCGGCGGCCGTGGCTTGCTCGCGCGAGCGCACGCTCTCGATCTCGCGCGACTGGCGGGCCATGGCGTCGGCCTCTTGCTTCTCGTACTCGAGCAGCGCCATGGTGGCGTCGAGGTCGTTTTTGCCGATGCGCATCTTGGCGGCGTTGCTCAGCTCGTTGGTGTGCACGCGCTGCTCAGCGGTGAGCTCGGTGATCTTGCGGATACCGACGGCGTCGAGGATATTGTCCGGATCAAGGCTGGAGACGGGCGTCTGCTCGAGGTAATCGATCGCGGCGTCCTCGAGCGAGTAGCCGTTGAGATCGTCGCTGATCGCGCGCTTGATCTCGTCACGAAACGCCTCGCGGCGCTGGTAGAGCTCCTCGAAGTCGAGCTGCTTGCCCACGGTCTTGAGCGCCTCGGAGAACTTTGCGCCAAAGAGCTCCTCGAGCGTGCTCTGGTAGGAGGCGCGCGCACAACCCACGGCCTGAGCGACCTTGAGCACGTCGGTGCCGGTCTGGTTGACACGCACGAAGAAATTGACCTTGATGTCGGCGCGGATGTTGTCCTTGCAGATCAGGCCGTCTTTGCCCCGTCGATCGATCTCGATCGTCTTGACCGAGATGTCCATCGTCTCGGCGCGATGGATCACCGGCAGGATGAAAGCGCCGGTGAAGGATACCTTGACGTCCTTCAAGGTGTTGATGATCAGGGCCTGGCCCTGGTCGACCTTGCGGTAGAATTTGGCGAACATGATCGGCAGGCCAATCAACATCAGCACCGCAATCCCTGCCACCACCGCGCCCATCACGTCCATGGGGTTTTCGAAGTTCATCACTATTCTCCTGATGCATTGGGGATGGTGGCAACGGCAGCCTCCACCGGTTCGGGTGCGAGCTGGTCGCTGATTTCTTGCTTGAAAGCTGCTAAGTCACGCGCCTGATGCGCTCGGGCTTCGGCCTGTTGCCCCTCGAGCTCCATGACGGCGGCCGCGGTGTCGCGATCGTTGCTGGCGATGTAGCGCTTGGCTGCGTTGCTCAGATCGTTGGCCGGCATGTGCTGCTCGGCGGTGAGCTCGGTGATCTTGCGGATCCCGCGCGCGTCCAGAATGTTGTCCGGGTCGAGCTCGGCAAGCGGCGTCTGCTCAAGGTGATCGATCACGGCATCTTCGAGCAGGAAGCCGTTGAGCTCGTCACCGATCGTCTGGATGACGTCGTCGATAAATTCTTCGCGATGCGCGTAGAGCTGCTCGAAGTCGAGGCCCTTTGCGCACGTCTTGAGCGCCTCGGTGAACTTCGAAGCGAAGAGCTCCTCGAGCGTGCCGGGATCGGAGGCGCGCGCGCATCCCAGCGACCGGGCAACCAGGAGCACGTTCTCGGCGCTGGGATTGACGCATACAAAGAAGGTGAGCCGGAGGTCGGCGCGGATGTTGTCCTTGCAGCTCAGGCCGTTCTTGCCATGTCGATCGATTGTGATCGTCTTGACCGAGATGTCCATGAGCTCGGCGCGGTGGAACACCGGCAAGACGAAAGCGCCGCTAAAGGCCACTTTGACGTCCTTCAAGGTGTTGATGACCAGCGCTTGGCCCTGATCGACCTTGCGATAAGATTTGGCGAGCAAAAACGCCACCGAGGCGGGCACGAGCAAGGCCACCAGAGTCGTCAGCACAAGCTGGGGATCTGTTGAACTCATCGTTTTTCTCCCACCACGGCGGCCTCGACCGCTTCGGGGGCGAGCTCGTCGAGGCCTTCGAAGTCAAAGCGGGAATCGGAGCCGGCATGGCCGATCATGCTCTCATAAGGCTCAACGAAATAGACGTTGGCCTGCGCGTCGTAGCCGACGATCAGCGCTTGCTGGCCGCGCGCAAGCCCGTTGTCGGCGTCGTCGCAGCGCACCGACAAGATCAGCCCGGCGCCGCCGTCTTCTAGAGTGGCCTGGCCAAAGCCGGCGTCGACGAAACCCGTGCTCAAGATCACGAGTTTGCCGATCAGCGTCTCCTGGCCGTGGCGCGTGTGCGTGGCAAAGAGGCTGCGAAGAGGCCGCACCGCGAGGCTGGCCACCAGCAGCGAGACGAGCGTCGTCGCGCCAAACACACCAAGCTTCAACAACCAGCTCAGCGGGGCGCCCAAGGCCAGCTCGAGGTTGTGCACGCCGGCAAAGCTCAAGGCCCAGGCACACAGCGTAAAGATGCTAAAGGAGATCGTCAGCGGAACTTTGCCAACGCTCAGCACCGAGAGCGCTGAGGCGAACAGTCCCTTAAAACCCTCGGCGGCGCCATCAAGCGCGCCGTCGGCCAGCCCACTGGCGTCGACGTCGACGTCGAGATCGACGTCGACATCGAGGATGTCCAGATCGAGCAAGCCCAGCACCATGAAGCCCCAGTACAGCACGACCACGATCAGCAAGACGCTGAACACGGCGGCAGGAAAGGTCATGGCGATGCGAAAGAACTCTTCCATGCTCACTCAGCGAAAGCGACAGGCGAACCAATTGGAAACATTGATTTTAAAAACAACGGGAGAGACCATACCCAGTTTGTGGGCCGATTGGCAACCGATACCGCATTGCTAGCAGACCCGATCTCGTCTCGCCAGGACACTCAAAGCTCAAGTCGCAGAGACCAGATGGATCGCCTCTTTGGCAATGGCCACGCGCACCATGTCGCCCTCGCAAACGCCCGTCGACGCCAGCACGACCATGACCAGCCCCAGGTCGCCGCCCAGCACGACGCGCGTCAGCGCACCTTCCGGGTGCACCGCGACGACCGGCGCCTCAAAGCAGTTCTCTGTGGCCGTGTCAGGTGCCAGGCACACGTACTCGGCGCGAATCACGACCCACACATCGCGCGACAAGCTGTTCGAGACGCTCTTGGCAACGAGCTGAGTCTTGCCCAATTGCACCGTCGTTGTCTGGGTATTGGCCTCGACGATCTGGCCAGCGAGCAGGTTCTCGACGCCCAGGCAGCGCGCCGTGGCGAGATCTCGCGGACGACCAAACACCTCGCCAATCGGGCCAAGCTGAAGGATCCCGCTCTCGTCTTGGACGATGATGTTGTCGCCCAGGGTCATCGCTTCGGCGCGATCGTGGGTGACGATCAACGTCAAAATGTCGAGCTGTTGCAACGCCTCGCGCAGCTCGCGGCGCACCTGCGCGCGCACCGCCGCATCGAGCGCGCTGAGCGGCTCGTCGAGCAAGAGCAGGCCGGGATTGGGTGCCAGCGCCCGCGCCAGGGCGACGCGCTGGCGCTGGCCGCCCGAGATCTGGCCGGGAAATCGCGCTCCGAGCTCGCCAATCTGCAGCATCGCCTTGAGCTCGGCCAGCCTGCTCGCTGGTGCCTGGATACCGCGCGCGCGCAGCCCGTAGACGATGTTTTCGTCCACGCTCATATGCGGAAACAGCGCATAGTGTTGATGCAAGAAACCGACGTTTCTCGCCTGCGGGCGCACGAAGGTCTTGGTCGCGGCGTCGAGCCAGCGAGCCTGCCCAAAGCGAATCGTGCCCGTTTGAGGCCGCTCCAGGCCGGCCAGCGCCCGCAACAAGGTCGTCTTGCCCGAGCCCGAGCGCCCGAACAGCACCCAGATCTTGTCCGCGCTCGGCTCGATCGCAAGCTTGGCCTGGATCGTCGGGCCATGGTGGTAGGCCATCGCAAAATCGATCAGGAGCGCATTGTCCACGGGGTCCAGGCCTTGAGTTGGAGTCCGTACATGAGCGCGAGCACGACAAACGAGACCGCGAGCAAGAAGAGCGAGGTCTGGGCGGCGGCGTCGTAGTTGAGCGCTTGGACCTCATCGTAGATCGAGATCGCGACGGTGCGCGTCTCGTTGGGGATATTGCCGCCCACCATGAGCACGACGCCAAACTCTCCCAGCGTATGTGCGAAGCTCAGCACCACACCCGCCACCACGCCGCCGATCGACTGCGGCAAGATGACCTTCCAAAAGGTGCGCATCCGCGAGGCACCCAGGCAATGGCTGGCCTCGATAAAACTCGAGTCAACCTTGGCAAACGCCGCGGCCATGGGCTGCACGGCAAAGGGCAGGCTGTAGATCACCGAGGCGACCACCAGACCCTCAAAGGAGAAGGGCAAAAGCTTGCCGCTGACACTCTCGTAGGCTTGGCCGAACGGGCTGTTCGGGCCCATCGCGATCAGCATGTAAAAACCCAGCACCGTGGGCGGCAAGACCAGCGGCAGCGCGACCAGGGCCTCGGCCGCAAACCTCAAACGCCAGCGCGTAAAGGCCAGCCAATAAGCCATCGGAAAGCCAATGATCAGCAAGATCGCCGTGGTCCACGCAGCAACCTTGGCCGTCAGTATCAGCGCTTGCCAGTCCACTACGGCTTGCCTTCGGGTAGGTAGAATCCATAGCGCTTCAGGATCGTGCGACCATGCTCGCTGAGCATGTAGGCGCGAAACTCGCGCGCCAGCTCGGGATGCTTGGTCCACTTCGTGATCATCGCGCCCTGAACCATGGTTGGAAACGCCTCCACCGGAATCTCCCAGTAGCGCCCCTTGTCCGCCATGGCGGGAGCAACGGCCAGAGCCAGCGCGATGATTCCGATCTCGGCTGCCCCGCTATCGATGAACTGCGCGGCCTGAGCGATGTTCTCACCAAAAACGAGCTTCTTCTCAAGCTCCTCGTAGACGCCGGCCGTCTTCATCGCCGCGACGGCGGCCTGTCCATACGGCGCATGATCCGGGTTGGCGATCGCGATGCGTCGAGCGCGCGCCGCTTTGAGAGCCTCCCATTGGAGCTCTTCAACCGCGATCGGAGAGTCTTTGGGAGCCCAGATCACGATGCGGCCAATAGCATACTCGAAGAGGCTCTTCTCAAGGGCCAGCCCCTGCTCGGCAAGCTTTCGTGGGTAGAGCACGTCCGCCGAGAAGAACATGTCAAAAGGAGCGCGCTGCGCGATCTGCGCGTAAAAATTGCCCGACGAGCCATAGGTGATCTGGATCTGGGCTTTCGCCAAATCCTCGGAGCGCCGTTCGCTAAAGTCCGCCACGAGATCCTCCATGGCGAAGCGCAGATCGGAGGCCACCGCGATCCTGAGAGTCGCCGCGCCTGGCTCTTGTTTACGATCGCAGGCGACGACGATCAAAAGCAGACAGCACAAAACCCATGGCAGCCGGCCCAGCCTTTGACCTAACATAGACAATCTCGAAGCTCTCGGCATGAGCGGCCCTTGTCTCAAAGAACGAGCTCGGTGCCCGTTGCGCCCTGCGAGACGGCGATGGACAGCGTTCGGCGCGCAATCGTAACGACCCGGGTGTGCAATTAATTTTGCACGCTGTCAATTAACCTTGGCAACGGAGACGTAAACGGAAACGGAAACGAAAACGAAAACGAAAACGAAAACGAAAACGTAAACGGAAACGTAAACGGAAACGAAAACGAAAACGGAAACGGAAACGGAGCCCACGAGCAGCCAGGCTTCAATCCCAGGAAACTCGCTCGCCCATTGGTCGATCGGTGGGTCCACCCCCGATTCATTGCACAATCAGCCTGGCCGACCGTCGACGCGGGGTCGCGTGAGGATCGGCCAGTAGACCACGGCGTAGATGGCGAAGGCCGCCGACCAAAGCGCGCTGGTGGCGATGATCGCCGGCATGTAGAGCGCGGCAAAAAAGATTGGGGCGAGGATGCGCACCAGGGCTGCCAGGGCCATCAGGATGAAGGCGGCGGTGATGGCGCGGCCGATGACCAGGGGCCGACCGGTGTGGCCAAGCGCGACGCGGGCCATCATGCCGAGCGTGAGCAGGCCGACGCCGCCCACGGTCAGGGCGTGGGTCGAGGCGCTGAGCGGCACGAGCGCAGGAGAGAGGCCGCGCAAGATCAGGCCCAGGGCGATGAAGGCTGCGGCCAGATGCAGCACCCAGACCAGCGGCGTGCCCAGCGTCCTCAAGCTTCCCCAGCGCCACATGCGCGCGGCGGTGAAGACGCCGGCGCCAAGCGCGATGTAGCCCGTGATCGTTGGGTCGAGGGTGACGAGGTCGGCTGCGAGCAGGGCCGTGCAGGCGCTTACCGAGAGTCTGTCGAGCCAGACGGTGCGGTCGATGCGGGTATCGCCCAGCGCGTTTCGGGTGAACATCGGGATCACGCGGCCGCTGACAATGACCATGATCACGACGATCGCGTCGAGCGCGATGTAGAGCGGGCCGCGGCCGGGGGCGACGACGATGCCCGCGCTGTAGAGGTGCAACCAGACGTTGGCCAGAGTGAGCGCACCGAGCAGGGCGATGAAGCCGTAGTTGCGCTTGTTCTTGGTGGCGACAATCGGGCGAGCGATCGCCAGGGCGACCAGCGGCAGAAAAGCCGCGTCGATGGCCAGGCAGAGCTGCCAGGGCAGCGCGCCGGCAAAGAGCATGGCGATGCGGCCAAGCACCCAGGCAACCACCAGGCCAAAGAGCACCAGCCCCGAGGGCATCTGGGCGCCCGTCCAGTTGCCCACGGCCGTGAGCAAGAAGCCGGCGATGATCGCGGCCCCAAAGCCAAAGAGCATCTCGTGGGCGTGCCAGGCGACGACGCCCCCGGCGCCCGAGAGATCGACGATCCCATACCAGGCCAGCATGTAGAGCGGGATCCAAAGCGCGGCCATCACCGCGCCAAGCAAAAAGAAGGGGCGAAACCCCAGGGCCAGCACGGCGTGATCGAAGATCGAGCGCGGGACGTCGTCTTGTACGGTGGGAAAATTGAGATGAAGGGTCACTCTGCGGCTCCCATGTCTTCGTCGGGCTCAGGCTCAGCGTTCATGCGGGCCAGAGACTCCTGGCCGGTGAGAACGGGGATCGCGATCTTGAGAGCGACGGTGTAGACCATCAGGCCAAAAGCCCAGATCCCGACGCTGACCTTCCACTCAGCGAGGCTTGGCACGTACTCGACCATCTCGTGCAACGTGCTGGGGATGAAACCGGGGATGATCAGCCCCATTCCCTTCTCGATCCAGACGCCGACAAAGACCAGCACGCAGGCCACGTTGAGCCAGGCCCAGCGATCGCGCGAGCGCGGATGCAAAAACATCGTCGCGCCCACGACGTTGAAGACGATCGCCGTCCAAACCCAGGGCACGAGCGCGTTGTAGCCATGCAGGCCGAAATAGAGGTACTGGGCCGAGGCGGCGTGGTGGCCGCCGGTGTAGAACAAGGTGAAGAGCTCAGAGCCGAGCAAGAAGAGGTTCAAGAGCACCGTGACGCGCAAGATCGTCGTCAGGGTGCGAATCGGGCCGTTGCCAACGGGCAGCTTGGTGAACCAGCGCACGAGTTGCAAGGTGATGATGATGAAGGCCGGGCCGGCCACAAAGGCCGAGGCCAAAAAGCGCGGTGCCAGGATCGCGGTGTTCCAAAAAGGGCGCCCGCCAAGGCCGCTGTACAAAAAGGCCGTGACCGTGTGAATCGAGATCGCCCAGGCGATCGACATGAAGACAAAGGGCAGATACCAGCGCTTGTCCGGGGTCTTGCCGACAAAGCGCGTGTAGAGCAGATAACCCACGATGTGCAGGTTCAGGGCCAGATAGCCGTTGAGCACGATCACGTCCCAGGTGAGCATCGAGACCGGCCAGTTGAACGCGCCGATGCCCGGGATCAAGTGCCAGAAGCGGTCCGGGCGGCCCAGATCGACGACCACGAACATCAAGCACATGATCAACGCCGCGATCGCCAGCAACTCGCCGATGATCACCACATCGTGCATCTCGTGGTCATCGTAGAGATAGGCCGGGATCACCATCATCACGCCGCCGGCGGCCAGGCCGACGAGGAACGTGAAGTTGGCGATGTACAGCCCCCAGGAGACGTGGTCGGTCATGTTCGTGATCGCCATGCCTTCGACCACCTGGTGGGCGTAGGCGTTGGCGCCGACCAGGGCCAGCGCGGTCAGAAAAGTCATCCAGACGTAGAAGACGATGCTGCCGTCGGTGGCGAGCACGAGCGAGCGCCAGATAAAGCGCGGATAGCTCAGGTAGTGGGGCTGCTCTTTTGGGGCGTTGCTCATGGTGACTTATCCAAATGACTTCAGTCGAAGAAGTAGAAGAAGCGCGGCCGCAGGCCCAGCTCCTCTTTGAGGACGTAGACGCGCTTGTTCTCGAGCACCCAGCGGATCTCGCTCTTGGGATCGAGCAGATTTCCAAAGACGCGCGCGCCGGTCGGACAGGCCTCCAGACAGGCCGGCAGCTTGCCTTTGCGTGTGCGGTGCAGGCAAAAATGGCACTTTTCGACCACGCCCTTGGGCCGGATGCGGTTGGCCAGATAGGCCTGCACGGGGTTGATCTCTTCGGCCGGGATCTCGGGCTTTTTCCAGTTGAAGCGCCGCGCGTGGTAGGGGCAGGCCGCTTCGCAGTAGCGACAGCCGATGCACCAGTTGTAGTCGACCACGACCACGCCGTCTTTCTCCTTCCAGGTGGCCTGCACCGGGCAGACGTCGACGCAGGGCGCGTTGTCGCACTGGTGGCACTGCACGGGCATGTAGAACTTGCCCGGCGCGGGCACGGCGTGGTCGTAGGCGGCCGTGCCGCGCTCCATGTCCATGCTGCCCTGCTCCATCTCGAGCACGCGGATATACGAGTTGTTCGTCGCCCGGTCGTGATTGTTCTCCTTGTGGCAGGCCTCGGCACACTTTCGACAGCCCGTGCACACGCTCAAGTTGAGCGCGTAGCCAAACTGCACGCCCTCGATCGGCGGCAAATCCTCGATCGTGACCTCGGCGCCGTACTGCTCGAGGGTGTTTTGCTCGAGGCGGCGTAGCACCTCCTGCATCGCCTCGGGTGTGAGCTCGCGGTAGTGCTTTTGCAAAAACTCGTCGACGGAGAGCTCGCTCGTCCAGCTCTTCAAGGGCGCCATGGCCTTGGCAAAGGCTGCCGCGCCCAACGTGGCGCCGAGCGCCTTGACGGCGGTTCGGCGCGTGACCCCATTAGCCTCGGTCTTTTTATCGGTCGGTGTGCTCATGGCTTCAGTGTCCCTTCACGTTGAAAAAGCGGTCGCGCGGTGGTGGGGCGGGCATGACCTGCGGATAGGCCGGTTGGTGGGGATCGTGGCAGGCCACGCAGTCGTTGCGCTCGCGCCCGCCCTTGCTCAGATCCCAGTAGCCGACCATGCCGCCGTGCGCGCCGTTCTCATAAGAGCGGTGCTGCGTGCCGTGGCACTGCGCGCACAGTTGCATGGTGTCGACGAAGGCAATCTTTTGTCCGTCGGCCAGGCGCAGCAGATCTCGGTCGTCGGGGTTGTGGCACGAGCTGCAGCTGAGCTGGCCGTGGGCGAACTTCAAATCGGTGTGAAAGACCGTCAGCTCGGCGCTGCGCTCGATCAATGGACGATCGCCGGAGTCGGCGTGGCAGGTCGAGCAGGCCACGCCCACGGGATTTCCGTGGATGTCGCGCTGCTCGGTTCGCAGCGTGCCGATGCCGGCCGGCGTCTTGATCGTGACCGGGTGAAGGCGCTCGGGGATGTAGGGCACGACCGCCTGCGCGTCGGAATTGCTCAGGCTTCGAAACGGGAAGGTGAGCAAGGCAGCGAGCACGATCGCCACGGCGATGGCGACCGCAAGGTTGATGGCTCGGCGACGGGGGAACGATGTCATGGGTGCACTTTCTACGACGTAGGGTTTCGGCCGAATCGCTGTGGAGCACGGCAGTTTGCTGCTGGGGGCTAGAGCAAGGGGCGTGCCAGGGGTGGGGTTGATGGTGAGATCGGCCTTTGTGCTGTCGTTGGCAATGGGTTTGGGGTCGGGATCGGTGAGTCAGGCGGCGCAAGAAATGCGCGCAAGTTGGGGGTCGTGCAGTTCTTGCGTTTCCGTTTCCGTTTCCGTTTCCGTTTCCGTTTCCGTTTCCGTTTCCGTTTCCGTTTCCGTTTCCGTTTCCGTTGGCGTGAACGTGAACGTGAACGTGAACGTGATCGTGATCGTGATCGTGAACGTGAACGTGATCGTGAATGTGAACGTAGTCGTTCACGACAGTTTGCGCGCTGGCACAGTCTTTGGAGAGTGTAGAAGCCGCGATTGGATTCGCCACCTAAGTCCCTTTGGAGTTGTAATGCCTATCAGTGCCCTGGTCCTCACACTCAGCGACGACACAGCTCGCCGCGAGCGCACGCTCGACGCGCTTCGCCGCGACGCTCGCTTGGAGCTCGGCGAACTCAACGGCGTCCACCTGCCCGTGGTCGCCGAGACCGACAGCATCCCGGCGAGCACGCATCTTGTGCGCGAGGAGCTCTTGGGGGTGGACGGCGTGGTCTATGTCGACGTCGCCTGGATTGATTTTTCGGACGTACAGTACTGAGTTTGGAGCAAACCACTATGGATCGCCGTCAATTCTTGAAAGTATCTGCCATGGCCGCTGCGACCACCGCCGCCGGTCGCCTGGCCCACGCTCAGACACCGACTGTTGCTGCCGGGGCCAAAGCCGACATCCGGCGCACGGGCAGCGTGGAGTGGCAAAAGGCGCCGTGTCGTTTCTGTGGCACGGGCTGCCATCTGCAGGTCGGCGTCGAGAACAACCGCGTGGTGGCGATCGCCGGCGACGAGCTCGCTGAGGTCAACAAGGGCCTGGCCTGTGTCAAGGGCTACCATGTGGGCTCGATTCTCTACGGGCGCGACCGGTTGACCAGGCCGATGCTCAAGCGCGACGGCAAGTTCGTCGAGATCAGTTGGGCCGAGGCGGTCGACATCGTGGCCAAGCGGGTTTTGAAAGATCCCAAGGGCTTTGCGCTCTATGGCAGCGGTCAGTGGACGATTCCAGAGGGCTATGCCGGCCAAAAGTTCATGAAGGGCGGCCTGGCGAACAACCACATCGACCCCAACGCCCGGCTTTGCATGGCCTCGGCGGTGACGGGTTTTCTGGCGACCTACGGGGTCGACGAGCCGGCCGGCACCTACACCGATTTGGACAAGTGCGACGTGCTGATCATGTGGGGCAACAACCCGGCCGAGATGCATCCGATCTTGTTCTCGCGGGTCTTGGATCGGCGTGCGCGCGGCGAGAAAATTACGCTCATCGATCTTGGGACGCGGCGAACGCGCACCACCGATCACTGCCAGCACTACATGGAGTTTCGCCCGAACAGCGATCTGGCGATCGCCAACGGCATCGCCCACCAGCTGCTCAAAAACGAGACATGGGACAAGGATTTTGTCGACAAGCACTGCAACTTTCGCGGCGCAAGCGAGCCGGCTTCGCTCAACGGCCAGGCGATAAGCTTTGAGGAGTATCGCAAGTCGATGCAGCGCTACACGCCCGAGTACGTCGAGGAGATCTCGGGGGTCAAGGCGGCCGACATCGTCCTGCTGGGCGAGCTCTTTGGGCGGCGCGATCTGCGGATCACGAGCACGTGGTGCATGGGGCTCAACCAGCATACCCGCGGCACAGCGGCGAACAGCCTGGTGCACGGCATCCACCTGTTGAGCGGGCATTTTGGCAAGCCCGGCGACGCGCCGATGAGCTTGACCGGCCAGCCCTCGGCCTGTGGAACGGTGCGCGAGGTCGGCACGCTGGCCCATGCGCTGCCCGGCGGTCGCGTGGTGGCCAACGCGGCGCACCGAAAGGAGAGCGAAGAGTTTTGGAACGTGCCCGAGGGGCGCATCGACGCCAAGCCGGGCTACCACACGCTCTTGATGTGGGAGAAGTTCTCTACGCCCAAAGAGCAGGGCGGCGACATCAGCACGATCTGGGTGCAGGTGACCAATCCGGGCCAGACGCTTCCCAACCTCAACAAGCTCTTCTATCCCAGCCGCAAGATCGACGACAAATTCCTGATCGTCTCCGACGTCTACATGACGGCCACGGCCAAGCACGCCGATCTGGTGCTGCCCTCGGCGATGTGGGTCGAGAAGAACGGCATGGTCGGCAACTCCGAGCGGCGCACCCAGCAATGGTTCAAGATGGTCGAGCCGCCCGGTGAGGCGCGCGACGACTGCTGGCAGACGATCGCCGTGGCGCACAGGCTGCTCGAGCTTGGCCACGAGGGCATGAAGGACAAGGACGGGCGCTTCATCTTTGCGGTCAAGGACGCCAAGGGCCAGGAGGTGCCGATCTGGCGCTGGGAGCGCTACTACGACGTCAACGTCGATCGCCACCTCTTCGAGGAGTACCGCAAGTTTACGCCCTACAAGCACAAGCATCTGGCGCCCTACGACGAGTACGTCAAGGCGCGCGGGCTGCGCTGGCCGGTGGTCGAGCAAAAGGACGGCAGCTGGCGCGAGACGGAGTTTCGCTTTGCCGAGTTCGACGATCCCTTTGTCGAGAAGGGCAAGGGCTTTCAATTCTATCACTCGGTGACCGGCGACGACCGGGCGCTGATCTGGTTTCACCCCTATGAGGCCGCGCCCGAGGAGCCCGACGCCGAGTTTCCCTTCTGGCTTTGCACCGGGCGAGTGCTCGAGCACTGGCACTCGGGCACGATGACGATGCGCGTGCCCCAGCTTCGCCGGGCGATGCCCCAGGCCTACATCGAGATCAATCGCGCGGACGCCAAAAAGCTCAGCATCGCCAATGGCGAGCTCGTGATCGTCGAATCTCGCCGCGGCAAGCTCGAGCTTGCGGCCTGGATCGAGGGTCGAGGAAACCCGCCGGTCGGCTCGCTGTTCGTGCCCTTTTTTGACGAGCGCCTGCTGATCAACGAGGTGACTTTTGATGCGCACGACCCGTGGTCAAAGCAGCCCGATTATAAAAAGTGCGCCGTTCGTCTGCGCAAGAAGGGCAAGGGGGAGTGATGATAGAGCCCAGCAGCGGACGAGGACTGCACATCTTTTTGGCCGTGGTCGTGGGTCTTGCGATCATCGGCTTTTTTGCCGGCACGCGCGGCGATGGTTTCAAAGCCCTGTCCAAGAAAGGCTATACCGACAGCGCGCGCAGCGAGCACGAGGTCATGGAGGCGCGCGCCTACCGTGAGCTGATGGCCGATCCCTTCTCCAAGAGCTCGCAGCGCGATGAAGCCCTGGCCAAGCTGCAGAGCGCCTCGCCAGATCTCTTCGCCGTCTACGAGCGCACCCAGGCCGAACACGAGGCTGCGCTGGCTGCGCGAAGCGAGCGCCGGGCCTACGCGGGCGCGCCGCCGACGATCCCGCACCCGGTGCGCCAGACCGGCGCCGTCGAGTGCATGGCGTGCCACAGCGAGGGCTTGGTGATCGACGGCAAGCGCGCGCCGGCGATGAGCCACCGGTTTATGACCAATTGCACCCAGTGCCACGTGGTCTCCGAGGGGCCGATGGGCTTTTCCGAGCGTGCGCCCGAAGACCTGCTGCTCGACAACGCCTTTGTGGGCAGGGACTCATTTCGCCTTGCTGGCGAGTCGGTGGCCGGCGCGCCGCCGGTGATCCCGCACCCCAGCGTGATGCGCACCAATTGTGCCTCGTGCCACGGCGTCAACGCCGATCCGGGCCTTCGCACAAGCCATCCCTGGCGCACCAACTGCACGCAGTGCCATGCTCCCTCGGCCACAATGGATCAGCGCCCGCACCAGGAACTTGCGCCGTTTTGGGGGGCGCATGAGTGATAAGCCCGACTTGTCGCGCCGGGGGTTCTTGCGTGGCGATTTTCTTGGCCGTGCGACGGCCAGGCCCGCTGCAAAAAAGCCTGTGTACGTCGCGATGGTCGCCGTCGATGGCGAGGATATCGAGGCCGAGCGAAAGCGCGCACGCGCGACGCTCGGAAAGATCCGCGAGCCCGAGGCCAAACCCTTTGACGTGCTCGCGCTTTTGGCAGGCTACGACGCAAATCCTACGCCCTTTGGGGCATTGGCCGACGACGAGCACGACGACGCCGATCAGGAGAGCGCGCAGCTCGTGGCGAGCATTCAGCCCTATGCGTGTCTGGCGCACATGGGCAGCTTTTGTACGGTCTGCAGCGAGCGCTGCCCGCAGCCGGGCGCGATCGAGCTGGTCAACCACCGCCCGCGTGTCAACGCCTCGCTTTGCAGCGGCTGCGGCGTCTGCGAGCCGATGTGTCCTGCGCCAGGCGGCGCGATCGTGATGAGCCGCGCAAGCCTCGACGCCGTCGAGCGCTAGATCCTTTCAAACGAGAAGACGCTTATGAGCACCGACGATCCCGGCCCCGACCACCAGCCCGCGCTCACCCAGAGCATCTTGGACGAGCAGACCCTGGCGGCCCTCTTTGACGACATCGAGGCGCTCGGCCACATCCTGGGCGTAACCGTCAAGGGCGCCGGCCAGGCCCGCGCCGGCAACGAGGGCGTATCGCTTCGCGAGGCCTACGACTTGCTTCGCGAGCGCGCGGTGGCCGGCGTTCAGATTCGCTACCTGCACGACGGCCAGGAGTGGTGGGATACGCTGATGCACTCCCCCCAGGGCGTGCGCC
>JACCWM010000036.1 GCA_013697635.1 Lujinxingiaceae bacterium
ATGCTGCTGGGGCGGCGGTGCCCCAAAGCCCTGCTGCTGGGGCGGCGGTGCCCCAAAGCCCTGCTGCTGGGGCGGTGCCCCAAAGCCCTGCTGCTGGGGCGGTGCCCCAAAATTCATCGGCCCAGGCGTACCACCAAAGGAGGGTGCCGGGGCCGAGCCACCCGCAAAGCCGCCGCTCGAGTGGCTGCCTGCAGGCGTACCACCCATGTTGTAGCCGCCCTGTGGAGCCGCCGGACGACGCGGTGCGTACTCTGATCGAAAGCGAAACCACAATTTGCCCAGATGCAAAACCGCGCCGTCGTACAGCGCAATCTCACTTTGAACCGGTGTGCCTTCCAGCGCGGTCAAACCACCGCGTGAGAGCGCAACCAGGCGAAAACTGCCTTGGCCATCATTCATTATCAGCGCATGCTGGCGCGAAATCGTCGGATGGTCCAACACGAAGTCTGAACCCTTGTCCCGACCGATCGAAATCGACTGGGCGTCGAATGGAAACTTCTGAAGGTTGCCATTCTGCTCATACTCAAGCCAGAACGAAGCCATGATTCATTTGCCTTGGGAGAATTTGACGCACGTTGGAAAAAACACCAATGGTCGCCTGACCTAATCACTAACAATGCCCCGCAACGGGCAATGTATTTCGTCGGACTCAGTTACCCTCGGCCATGATCTTCAAGATCATCGCGCCAAGGACCACGAGAACAACCGCACCAAAGATGAACATCAGCGGGAACAGAATCTTGACGGCTGCCTGACTGGCTGCCTTCTCGATTTTCGCCGTGCGCTTGTTGCGAATCGTATCGACCTGGATCTCCAACACGTTGGCCAGCGGCGTACCACGCTTCTCGGATTGCAAAATCGCGCCGACCATCGAGTTGAGATACTCCGATTTGACGCGCTCACACAAATTAATGAGCGCATCGGAGCGCGCCGTACCCACGCGCATCTCCTGGAGCACCACGCCGAGCTCCTGAACCATCGGATCGTCAGGGTTCTGGATTTGACCGCGCGTGACCACACGATCGAGCGCCGTCATGAAGTCGAGACCTGCGCGCATCGAGAGCACGAGCAGATCGACCGTGTAGGGAAGGCGGCGATCGATGTCGATGAGCCGCTGCTGCATCGCGCTGTTTAGACTCATAAACGGCAACGAAAACCCCACACCGGCGCCGATAAAGGCGACCGGAATCTGGGGCGTGTTGGTCATCAGAAACGAAAAGACCAGACCAACCACGAACAAACACATGGCCGCCACACAACACATGCCCAAGAACTCGTTGGCTGTGAACGCCCCCATGAAGCCCGAGCGCATCAACTTATCGCGTAGCACCGAGCGCGTCTCACTGATCTTCCAGGCCGCCGTGTCCGGCAGCCGGCGAAAGTAGTGGGCGAACACCTTGACCAGCGGCAAAACCATCGCGTAGCTGGCGTCTTCCTCGATCAAGCGCTTGCGCTTGGTCAGCCGGTAGCCATAGATCTCGTCCTCTTCAACGTCGTCGGGAACAAATCCCCAGACGAAAAACGCAAAGGCCACAAAGATCGCAATGATCGAGCCAAACAACAAAAATTTAGGATCGACGCCCATATCCGGTCATCCGTTTAGCGGTGTCAAAAAGCTGGTTTGATCAGACGATCTGGCGAATCAAACTTCGATGCTGACAATCTTGAGAATCATACTGACGCCGATGATGTTCAAGGTCGCCGCACCACTCAAAATCAAATAGCCGGGCAAAGTCTCGAACAATGGCGTTATCAACTCTGGATCCAAAAGATAGAACGCGCCCAAGACGACGCCGGGCATCATTCCCATGACCCATGCCTGCATCTTGCCCTGCGCGGTCTGCGTATCGATGACACGCTCGAGGCGGAAACTCTCACGAATCGTGTTGCTGATGTCACTCAAAATCTGGGGAATATTGCCACCCACCGTTCGACCGATGACCAGAGCCGAAATCGCCAGCTCGAGATTGCGCGAAGGCATGCGACGCTGACAGTTGACCAATGCCTGATCCAGCGGCGTGCCCAACTTGTATTCCTTGAGCAACACGCTCAACTCCTGGCTGAGCGGCGCGCCCATGGAGTTGATCACGTCCTGGATGGCTTCCGGCAGCGAGGGATTGGCCTTGAAGCTGTTGGACATGTAGACCATGGCCTCCTCAACTTGCTCGTCTACACCGCGAATACGTGCAACCCAGGCCCGACGCAGATAAATGCGCGGTCCCCAGGCGCCCGCCGCGCCACCAACGATCGCACCGATGATCGGATTGCCGAGCAACAAAATACCCATGCCGATGCCACCGGCGAAGGCAAACAAGTGGAGCAGTACGAACTCTTGCGGCGTGATCGCCAGGAACAGACGATGCAACTCTTTGCCGACGATACGCTCGTAAATGCCCCGCTCAGCGCCCAAACGATTGGCGACGTACTCGCCTCCACCCCAGATGGCCAAAAATGAAGCCAAGAAAACAAGTGATAACGCAATATAAAGGTAGAGCACGTGGGCATCCCTTCGTCAGTATGGACCATGTCCTTGGCAATTCATCGTCATCAGATCGTGTGCCAGTTCGATGACAGTCTAAACATGCAAAATCCGGCTTGCAACACTGACATCAGCGCTTTCAATGCGGAAGACCATCGATAAACTAGCGCCTTGAGTCTTAAAAGAAATCTGTCGGACTTGCCAGCCCCTTGATCAGAAACTCGTTCAAGAAGCCAGGCAAATAGCCCGTCGCCAGGTGATAACCCTCGACTTTACCCTTCTCGTTGACGCCTGTTTGCTTGTAGCGATAGATGTCTTCGATTCGAATGTAGCCGTCGTCGTCGATTCCAACGACCTCGGAGATGTATGTAACACGTCGGCTACCATCGCTAAAGCGGCTCTGCTGAACGATCAGATCGACCGAATTTGCGATCTGCTCGCGAATCGCGCGCGAGGGCAACTCCATGCCGCTCATCAAAACCAGCGTCTCCAAACGACTGATCGCCTCGATCGGGCTATTGGAGTGAACCGTGGTCATCGAACCGTCATGGCCCGTGTTCATGGCCTGGAGCATGTCGAGCGCCTCGCCGCCACGGCACTCTCCGACGACGATCCGATCCGGTCGCATACGAAGCGCATTCTTGACCAGGTCGCGAATACTGATCTCGCCGCTGCCCTCGAGATTGGGCGGCTTGGTTTCCAGGCTGATCACGTGCTCTTGATGAATCTGAAGCTCGGCGGCGTCCTCGATCGTGACCACGCGCTCGGTCTGTCCGATGAAGCTCGACAAGACGTTGAGCAGCGTCGTCTTTCCTGAACCCGTACCGCCGGAGATGATGATATTCTTTCGCGCACGAACACTGCGCGCCAGAAACTTCGCCATCTCTGGAATGAAGCTGCCGAACTTGACCAGATCATAGGCCGAGAGCCGGTCTTCAGGAAACTTTCGAATCGTCAGGCAGGGGTCTTTGAGCGCCAGCGGCGGAATGACCGCGTTGACACGCGAGCCGTCGGCCAGACGGGTGTCGACCAGCGGATTGGACTCGTCAATTCGACGGCCACGCGGAATGACGATGCGCTCGATGACGGTCATCATCGCCTTCTCGTCATTGAAGAACCGGTCGGTCAGCACGATCTTGCCGCCCAACTCGGCATAGATGTGTTCGCGGTCGACGACCATGATCTCGGTCACCTTGCGATGCTTGACCAAATCTTCAATCGGACCAAGCCCGCACACCTCATCCATCAGCTCCTTGAAGACCTCATCCTTGGTAAACGGCGGAGGAATGTCGTAGGCGCGCTGTTGAAGCAGCTCCTTGAGCTTCTCGGAGACCTGGCGCACAACGCGCGGTGAGCTGTAATCCGTGATCTGAAAGCTGTGCAGGTCGAGACGCTCTTTGAGCTCGTCGTGCAACGCGGCCTTGAAAGCCACCAGACCCATGCGCTTGCTGCGATCAAGGATCTGCACGACCTCGCCGGAAGTATTGACCCGCGGCTCCACGTAATTTTCATTGGGCTCGAGATCGCCCAAAAAACGCTCGGGCGTAACCGGAGCACTTGGCTTCCAGCTGCGAGCTGGAGCCGCCTGGGCAACCGGCGTAGCCGCCGGCGCACGCCCATGCACATCGCCCGGCGCGACGGTGCGGCGCATCTCGTCGGCGGTGGACATCGCCCGCGGAGCCGGTGAAGTGGCCGCCGCCCTCGCCTGACTGGGCTGGGCGCCGGTGCTGCGTGCGCCGTTGCTGGCCATCTCCACACAGAATCGATAAGGCTCGATCGCTGCAAACTCGCCCAGGCGCATCTCGCGCACCCGATCGATGCGCTCGCCATTGACGAACACACCGTTGGCCGACTGATTGACCAGCAGAATGCGATCGCCCATGACCTTCAAGATGGCATGACGGCGACTCACCGTCTTGCTGCTCAAGACGATGTCGTTGTTCTGGCTTCGACCAATCGTCACCTCGGCCACCGGTTGATCGATCGGATAGAGGTGTTCATGGCCCAAGTTATCGAGGACCCGGATCTGTTTCATAGCTTCACGCGTGTTGTCTCACGATCACTTGCGAGCGTTGGAAAGCTCCGGCAGATCGTCAGGTTGAGCGCCCCGATCGAGCAGGCCTTGGAAGACGCCTTGAATCAGTGCCTTGTGCGTATCACCGCCGGGCTCATAGACACGTGGCGTCACGAACATCGCGTTGTTCATCTGCTCACCAGAAAAGGAGCGGTTCTTGAACAGCCAGCCCAAAATCGGAATACTGCCCAGAACCCACAGACCCTGCTCGTTCGATGTGCTTTTGTTGTTGTGCTGGCCGGTCACGAGCACCGACTGACCCTCGCGCATATTGACCGTAGCCTTGATATCGTTGTTACGAATACCGGGCAGGTTGCCAACACCAGCGCCAAAGTCCAACTCGGAGTAGCTCATGTCGATGTTGAGCTTGACGCGGTTCTCAAAGTCCAGAATCGGCTGCACTTTGACCTTCAGGCCAAACTCCTTCTCGGCGATGCCGGTGGTGTTGGCCGTGGCGACCGGAATCAGCAACGTGCCACCGGTATGGTAGGTCGCGTCGGTGCCGGCCTCGGTGACGATCGTGGCATGCTGGACGGTCTTGATCAAACCGTTGACCACCAGAAAGTCCAGAGCCATGTTCAAGTTGCCGACCAACGACCAGTAGGAGTTCAAGCCGGCGCCGCCCGTCAACGCCGCCGGACGTGGCAGCGATGTCCCACCGCCCTGACCAACGCCCACACCAGGAGCAAGCTCGCCGGTGTTGTAGTAGAGCGGTACGTCACCGCTGCCGAAGGTGAAGTTGGAGCCAAAGAATTGACCCCACTTCACACCGAGGTTGTCACGACCGGTGTTGGCGATCTGAATGAAATAGACGTCGAGCGCAACCATGCGAGCGCCTTCGACGAAGGCCTCGCGATAGTTGGCGAAGTTGAGCACCTGGTTGGGGTAGAGCTGCGTGAGACGATCGATCTTACGCTTGTACAGCTCGCTTGCAACTTCGCCCTCGAGCAACACGCGGCCCTTGACGACGCGAACGTCGACGCCGGAGCGCTCCCCGAGAACCTCGCGAACTTCTTCGGCAAGCGACATCGGATTGACGCCGACCACGCGCACCAACAAGGTCTTTTGTCCTTCACCCGAAAAGATGTTGATCGTGGTCACGCCCGGCGCCTTGGCCGTCATGATCAAGAGGCGCCCGTCACTGCTCGTCTGAGCATCGGCCACTTCGGGAAGACCAATGGTCACGCGGGTCAAACCGCGTGCATTGAAGGTCATCGTCTCGCCGATGGCCATGGTAAATTCTTGGTCCGGCGCCTGAGCGTGAGCCGCTTGAGGGAACATCACCACAACAGGACCGACGACGGCGAACGCAAACAACAAAAGCCCACAACCTACTACACTTCTCATGACTCTCCTTCACTTCATTCGTGCGGCACGCACCGGCCGTGAAAGCCCAACTATCCAAAAAAACTAACAACTTCGTTAAATGCAGTTTCCACCGATCGCTTTGAAAACGCAACTGGGATTTTGGCGTGTTTGCAACGTTTGGACCATTCAAGAAACAGCGCGGCCCCATCTAGGCCGAGAAACGACGGTAATGGGGCCGCGCAGCGAACGGAGGTAATTCGGACCTATTTCTTGGAACCGCGGAAGATCTCGAGTTCGGGCTCGCACTCGCCACCGGCGCCACGACGAAAGCCCTTGGCACATGCTTTGGGGCCCTTGGGAGCGGCGGCGCGAACAACGCGCGCCGTGTTGAGCACGTCGAGCTGCTCGAGGACTTCACGAAGCGTGCGTCGCTTCACCGAGATCGTCTCCATGTCGTCGCGATGACGCAACAACAGCTGAAGCTTGCCACGCGTCTGTGCAATGGTCAGCAATTCCGACTCGTCGGGGGTCAAAGACATGGTCACCGTCGAATAGGCTCCCCGCTGCTGGCGATTGTCGGCTGCGATATCGGAGATCTCCTGGCCAACGGCGAGCAAGGTGACGTTTTGAAGCAGGTTCATCGTGACGTAGCCGACGCTGTCGTTGCCGCCAACCTCAGGAATCACGTCATCTTTGCTGCCCACCGGAAAGGTTCCCAGAAGATCGACGCGGTCACCGGGGCGAAGCAAGCCCGAGATACCGCTGATCGCGTCAACCGGGATCGACATCGCGCGCTCACCTTGAGGAATACGCCCCGAGAGGGTGCGTGCCTCGATCGCGACGGCAAAATCACTCGTCAAGATCATCGAGCCTTCCTTGATGTTCTCGGCAACAGGCATCTCAAGATAGATTTCGATGTCCTGGCGAAGCAGCGGGTTGGCCGGCAAGAATTTTTGCGGAACCAACTCGGTGGTGATGCGATCGCGCGTCAGCGGCGATCCCGCCGGAATATCACGCGCGGCCTTGACGACCTCTTGCTGGTTGGCGAGAAGAGCCTGCTTTTCATCGTCGAGTTGTGACGCATACAGATACAAAAGGAGTGCTGCAAATGCACCCACCAATACCGCGGCAATCAACAGTTTTTTCTTCGCCATTTCTTGATTCTCCTCGCCGTGATGAATGCATTCGTCTGGGGCTTGAACCACCAGATGCTTCGCGCTTCGAAATAGGGTACAACTGCAATTATGCCACCCAAACTATGGCCGGTAGCATTACATAGTGACTTAGCAGGGCAAAACATATCAGACCCAGATTGATGGGTCCAGAACGAATCGCGCTCGTTCTCAGGTGTTGAGATAGCCGAAACGCGAAAACCAGGCCAATGAGTCCTCGATCGTCGCCGAGAGCGCGCGACTGGAATGCCCCAGCTCCCCTTCGGCGCGAGCGCAATCTAAGTGTCCGCCGTGGATGGCGACATCGATATCGACAAGACGCGCGGGCAAGCGTCCGCCGAGGTGTTGGCCAAGCATCTCGAGTCCGCGCGCTCCACCGCGAACCACGGCATTGGGCAGCCGAATCTTGGGCGCCGCCACCGCTGCCTGCTCACATACCATGTTGGCAAAGGTCTCGGCGTCTGTGTTGACTCCGCCAAGGATGTAGCGGCGCCCGCTGCGCCCGCGCTCGAGCGCGGCCACCAGTGAGCTGGCCACGTCACGCACATCCACCACGTTGATGCGCTCACCGACGAGCAACGGCACATGGCCGCGAACAAGGCGCACGATGAACTGCCCGCTGCCCGGCTTGACGTCGCCGGGACCGTAGATCTGGGATGGCAAAGCGATCACGATCTCGAAGTCTTGGCTGATGTAGCGGTACAACTCGCTCTCTATGGAGTACTTGGCCTCAAAGAGAGCATCATCGACCTCGCCCGGTGCATAGAAGTCGGTCTCATCGCGCAGATCATTTTGCTGAGCGCTTCCCAGCGTCACCGCGCTCGAGACGAAGACGACACGGCGCACGCCTTGGCCGGCACAGGCATCGAGCACATGGCGCATCTGGCGCACGCCAGTGCTTCGCGCCTGGGCGATCGCGAGCCCATCGGTGGGATGAAAGCCGGCCGCATGAATCACCCCGGCGCATCCTTTGAACGCGCCGACGAGTGAATCGCTCTGATCGAGATCGAGCTCGACCCACTCGACATCGAGTGACTCGACGTGCCACATCGGGCTGGTTGCTCGCCTTGTGGCGCGCACACCGTAGCCGCGCTCGAGCAAGCGGCGAATCGTCTCGGCGCCCACAAAACCTGTCCCGCCAAGAACGAGAATCTTTGGTTTCATGGTGGTTTCAAACTCGGTGTATATGTAGTTGAAGTTGGAGCCGACGCATTTTCGAGCACAACAAACGACGTCTTATCATCCCTGACCCACAAACAAGATGTGAATCATGACTGAGCATGATGACGACAGCACTCTAGCCGCGCCCGATGAGCTGAGCAAGCAGGCCAAACACCTGCTTCGCCTGGTCTCGCGAGCCGAGCGTCTGGAAGCCTTGCCACGCACCGGTTGGATCGTTTGCGGCGTGCAAAACCCCGAATCGGTTGCCGCACACAGTTACATGGTGGCGATCATCGCCATGTGGATCGCCGACCAACTCGCCGAACCGATCGACATGGCTTTTTTGCTGCGCATCGCCCTGCTTCACGACATTGGTGAGGCCGTCCTCACGGATCTGCCGTGGCCAGTCAAGCGCTTTGTCGGCAGCGAGGTGTTGGCTGAAGCCGAACAACGTGCCGTCGACCTGGTGCTCGAAGACAGTCCGGCGAGCTGGCGCCAGGCGTTTGGTGCCTACGTTGAGCGCGGATCGATCGAGGCGCGCATCGTCAAAGCTGCCGACCAGATTCAGATGTTGGCCAAGGCCTGCCAGTATGCTTCCCAACATCGCGGTGACACCGAGCGCTTCTGGCATGTTGCGCGCAACTTCGACGACCACGGCATTGCCCTGGTCGCATCCGTCTTTGAAGAGCTCAGCCGCCACCACAAAGACGGAAGTTGGTTCTTGGCGAACTTTGACTGAGCTTCAAAACCGTCGTTTTGGGCGAACAAACAAAATGATTCACAGTGAAGCCCCTTTGACAGCATCAGAAAATTTCGCTACTTCCTGTCGCGTTGAACGCAATCAACAACCAAACCGACAAAAAGGTTGATGTTTTTCGACTCTTTTGCACAACGGGAGACGCTCATGTCGCACATCAAGAACCTTGGCATCACGGGATACGACGGACTTCGTTTCGTGACTCTCGACCTTGTTCGCAGCCGTACGTTCTACCTCGACAAGCTCGACTTCAAGCTTGCGGCTCGCTCGTCGGCAGCGCTCGAGGCCAAGACCGGCGATCGCAGCGAAGTCTACGAAGCCGGGGACGTGCGCGTCGAAGTAGTGCAGTCGCTTCGCCCGGATTCCTGGGCCGCCTACCATCGCAAGTTCCACTCGGCGGGCATCGGCACGGTCAATTTTCGTGTCGAGGACATCGAGCATGCCTTTCGCACCCTCGAGGCGCGCGGCGCCTCGATCATCGACGAAATCCTCACCAGTGAAGCAGACGGCTGCACCTACCGCTCCTTTGAGATCGCAAGCCCGCTGGGCAACACCACCTACGGGTTCGTCGAAAAAGTCGGCTATGCAGGTTATGCGCCAGGCTTTGAGACACTCTCCGAGGGCGGAAGCAACCGCTTCGACTTGACCTACATCGACCACCTGACCTCAAACGTGCGTACGCTCAAGCCGCTTGTCGACTGGTTTCGCGACGTGCTTGGTATGGAGCAGTTCTGGGATATCCAATTCCACACAAGCGATCTCGACCCCACGCGCACATCGGGATCGGGGCTCAAATCGATCGTGATGTGGGATCCGGAAAGCGGCATCAAATTCGCCAATAACGAGCCGCTTCGCCCATTCTTCAACGCCTCCCAGATCCAGAAGTACCTCGAGGACTTCGGTGGTGGCGGCGTTCAGCACGCCGCGCTCGGCGTAAGCGACATCATCACCTGCGTGGAGAGCCTTCGCGAGCGCGGCGTGGAATTCTTGAACACTCCTCAAAATTATTACGACAACTCACCGGCGCGCCTCGCCGCTCAGGGTGTCGACAGCATCGATGAGGACTACGCCGTGCTCGCGCGCACAGGAATTCTTATCGATGGCGCCGATGAGAAGTACCTGCTTCAAATCTTCATGAAGGAGGCTGCCTTGTTGTACGATCAGGCGGCCGCTGGCCCATTCTTCATCGAGATCATCCAACGCAAGGGCGATCAAGGCTTCGGTGGGGGTAATTTCCGCGCACTCTTCGAGGCGATCGAGCGCGATCAACAAACCAAGAACGCCTGAGTCATCCGCCCTCACCATAATCTGCCCAAGCGTTGAGCGAAATTCAGGCTCAAGTCTTTGGGGTGATTGACTTGGTGAGGGCTTTTTATGGCCTGTTATGGCGCCGGTGAAATTGAAATCAATTTTCAATATCCCCTTGACTACTCCCTGCGATCGACTATCAATGAGTCGGCTTTCGTATGGAGGAAATCATGCACCAAGGTGCGACGTTTCGCGGCAAAGAAAGAGAATTTGGGCGGGCCATCCTGCTGGCCTTGTTGTTGACCATGCTGGCCTGCACGGGTGCAGCTTGCGATCGCGGCGCTTCGACTTCCAACCCGGCAACGGGCGAGACGCCGGCAGCCGAGGTCAAGCTGATCTTCGCGTTCCAGCCCCAGGAAAACCCCGAAGGCCTCGAGCTCGACGCCAAGCGCTTCGCTGCCTTCATCGCTGAGAAAACCGGCTACAAGACCGAGATTTTTTTGCCGACGAGCTATGCGGCCGTGGTCGAAGCACTTCGATCCGGCAATGCCGACGTCGCCTATTTCAGCGGCTGGCCCTATCTCGTCGCCCACGAAAAGGCCAATGCCGAGCTGCTTGTCGTTGAGGAGCGCCAAGGCCAACCCTTTTACTACTCCCAGTGGTTTGCATTGGCGGACAGCTCCATCCACACCCTGGCCGATCTCAAGGGCCGAAACGTCGCCTTTACATCTCCCACCTCGACCTCGGGCTATCTCTTTCCGCTGGCCAAGGTCATCGACGAGGGGCATCTGCCCGTGGGCGGCGATTCACGCCAGTTCTTCGCCGAGGTGCTCTATGCTGGCGGCTATCAGCAGGCGTTGCTTGCCCTGGTCAATGGCAAGGTCGAAGCAGCCGCCGCCTCGGATTACGCGTTCAAGCAGTATTTGACCGAAGAACAGCAGGCCTTAATCCGCGTGGTCAGCACCCAGGGCCCGGTGCCCACGCATGGCCTGGCGATCCGCGGCGACTTGCCCGCCGAGATCAAGTCCAAGGTGCGCGCGGCATTGCTCGAGCTCAACGAGCCCGAGCACAAAGCGCTCCTGAAAAGCGTCTACGGCGCCGAAAAGCTCGTTGAGCGCACCCACGACGAACATGTCGGCGCGCTGGACAAGGCCCGAAAGTCTGTGGGCGTCGATTACCCACTCTAAACTCCTCGAACTTGCCAAAAGTTGTCGTGACGAGCGCAATCTCCGTAAAAAATCTTCGGGTCGAGTATCTCAGCAGAGATGGACTCGTGCGCGCGCTCGACGATGTCAGCTTCGAGGTGCCCGAGGGTCAAACGGTTGCGATCATCGGGCGAAGTGGCGGCGGCAAAAGCAGCCTTCTGCGTGCGCTCGGCGGCTTGCTCAAACCGGTGCAAGGCGTCGTCAGCGTGGCCGGCCATCGCCTCGACCACGGCCGGGGCCCGAGCCGCGCCTTTTGCCGCGATGTCGGCGTGGTCTTTCAAGACTATGGGCTCGTGCCCCAACTCGACGCTATGCACAATGTGCTCTGTGGGCGGCTGTTCGACTACAACCCTCAGGCTGGTCTGGTTCAGTTTCGGCGCGAGGATTGCGATCGCGCCCGCGCGTTGCTGGTCGACCTGGGGCTGCAAGGGCGCCTCACGACCCGCTGTTCACGCTTGAGCGGCGGCGAGCAACAGCGCGTCGGAATCGCCCGCCTGCTGCTCCAGGATCCGAACATCTTGTTGCTCGACGAGCCGATCTCGAGCCTCGACGTCCACTGGGCCGAGCACACCATTCAACGTCTCAAGCAGGCCCGTGCCGGTCGCGCCACGGTGCTGGTCGTCTTGCACGATCTGGCCATGGTGCGCCGCTATGCCGATCGCGTGCTGCTCGTCCATGGGGGCAAGATCGTCTTCGACGGCGATCCCGGCGAGGGCTGTCGCCAACTCGAAATGCTCGGCATCGAGCCCCACCAGGCGGCCCACACCGATTTTGACCACGCCCGCGCAGCGACCACACCGACAGCGCCCGCGGCCAAGCTCGCCGCAGCACGCGAGCGCGAACCCGGCGCCGGCTTACTGGGCCGCGCCAGCTATTACGTGTTGCTCATTGGCGCGGTCATCGCCGCCTACGTCTGGGCAGCGCTTGGCGTCAACTTCAGCGCAACCAAGGTTTTTGGCAATCTGGGTAACGCCGTCGATTTCTTGCGACGTATGTTGCCACCGGACTTCTCGGTTACAACAACTGTCGCTCAGTCGTTGCTCGAGACCATCCAGATGGCGCTGATTGGCACCACGCTTGCGGCCCTGGGCTCATTGCCGATCGCCATGTGCGCCGCGCGCAACATCGCCCCCTGGCCCTTTCAGTTCGCCGCGCGCCTCGTGCTCAACTTGCTGCGCACCATTCCCAGCATCATCTGGGGTCTGTTTTTCGTGGTGATCGTCGGTTTGGGACCGTTTCCAGGCATCCTGGCCCTGACCTTCTATGCATCCGGCTATCTGGGTAAGTTCTACTACGAGGGCATCGAGGCGATCGACCCCAAGCCATTGCTCGCCTTGAAGACGGTGGGAGCCAGCCCCATACAGCGTTTTCGCTACGGGGTCTTTCCTCAGGTGCTTCCGCTGCTGCTCGGCTACACGCTCTACATGTTCGAGTACAACGTTCGCGCAGCGAGCATTCTGGGCGTCGTCGGTGCCGGCGGCGTCGGCTTCTACATCTACACCTACATCAACAACTTCCAGTACGACAAAGCCGCGACGGCATTGCTGCTCCTGCTCGTGCTGGTGACGATCATCGACGCGGCGAGCTCTCGTTTGCGCGCCCGATTGATGGACTGATCGCCACAAACCTGCCTGTCTTTCCTCCAAGACGTGCTGGAATAATCGCATCCGCTGCCTACCTTGTCCCTTATGCTTGTAAAAAGGGGGATGGATTGACGCCGACCCTAGTGCTCACGTCATTCAAGCAGCCAATTGCGACCTCCCACACGCTCGTTTTCATCCGGTGCGATGAACTCGGACGACGGAAGACAGATGAAATCAATCCTTTTCGTACTCGACGATCCCGAGCTTCAAAACCTCTACGGCCGCCTGCTCGAGCAGCACGGCCATCGGGTTGTGCATGTTCATCGCGGCGCTCAGGCCTTGCCCGTTTTGGCGGATCAGACGATCGACCTGCTCGTCATCGACGACGGACTGGTCGACGAGGAAGTGCGAGCCTTTGTCACCGCGATCCGCCACAGCGACCGCGACGTGCCAATCGTCTTGCTGGCAGCGCCCGTTGACGACAGCGTCGTTGGGCATGCCTCCCGAAATTTCGACGATTTGCCCGTCGATCTGATCGCGCGCAAGCCACTCTCCCCGGTCGAGCTCGCCCATCATCTCGACAAATTTCTCGGCGTTTGGACGAGCGAAGCCGAGCACCAACCCGGACCCGGTGGCTTGCCAGAGATCAGGCTCGGCCGTGACATTGTGCGCGTGAGCTCGCCACAGCTCAACGCGGCGGAGTCGCCCGGCTCCTACGCGGCGACCATCCTCGTCATCGACGCCGACGAGCGCTTTCTCAACACGATGGTCCAAAGTGGTGAGCAGCTGCTCGTGCGCGTTCTGACGGCCACTGGTCTCGATCGAGCAAAGCAGATTCTGGAGTCGGTCGAACTCGATGGGATCTTTGTAACCGTAGCCGACGAGGCAATCTCCTCGGTCTCGCAGACCGTTCAAGCGCTTGTGGCAGCCTGCGCAAGCGTTCCGCCGCTGGCCCTGGTCTACGAGAAGGAGGGATTACTCGATCGCGTCCAGGGGCTCTATGCCGGCGCCGCCCTGATCTTGCAAAAACCCTTGGACCGCGCAGCCTTCTCGCAGGCCGTACATCACTTGAGCGCCCTTCGCCGGCGCGAGCAGACAAGCGTGTTGCTCATCGATCACGACCTCGATTTTGCGCGCACTTTGGAGGCTGCGGTGCGCGCCGAAGCCATGGCCGTGCATCATCTCGAGCATCCCGCCCATGTGCTCGATGAGCTCGAACGCACCAATCCCGATGCGTTGATGATCAACGTCGTCGCCCAGACGATGAGCGGCATTGAGATCTGTCGCATTTTGCGCACGATCCCAAGATGGCAAGATCTGCCGATCCTCTTCGTCACCAACAAACTCTGCGCCCGAGAGCGACTCGCCGGCTTCGAAGCCGGCGGTGACGACTATCTCGTCAAGCCGATCTCGGCCGAGGAACTGCGCGCCCGGTTGCTGGTCCGCATCCAGCGCACGCGACTGCTGCGCGACCGTGCCGATCGCGACATGCTCACGGGCCTGCTCACCCGACGCGCTTTCGTCGAACAGTTCGCCGGCCGATTGGCCGAGGTCTCACGTCACGGACGTCCGCTGGCCTTTTGCCTGCTCGATCTCGACCACTTCAAATACGTCAACGATGTCCACGGCCATCTCGCAGGCGATCGGGTTCTCGTTGCCCTGGGCCAACTGCTCTCGAGTCGGTTTCGCATCGAAGACATTCGTGCGCGATGGGGCGGCGAAGAATTTGCCGTCGTGCTTGTCAACGAGGATGCCAATACGGCGCGGCGCGCTCTGCAACGCGTCGCCAATGAATTCTCCAGCCTGCGCTTTGAAAGGGAAGGCGGCGACAGCTTCAATGTCACCTTCAGCGCCGGAATCGCGCAATTTCCGCGCGACGGCCAAGAGCCCGAAGAGCTGCTTCAGGCGGCCGACCAGCGCCTCTTGCACGCCAAACAGACCGGGCGAAACCTCATTCTCCCGGCCGTGGGTGTTGATCGCTAGGATCGAGCATGGGCGCGCGAGCACGCCAACCGAGCTCACGCTCGGCGCGTGTGGTGTCGTACCACTGACCACAGCGCACCAGATAGGATTCCCTGGGTTCATCGCCTCGGGCGCGTGCCGGCCAACGGCGCAGCAAGCGTCGCCGCTTGGGCTGCGCCTCACTCAGCGCCTGCCAATCTCCAATCAGATCGCCCAGGCGTGCGTTGGCGCCACCGAGCACATAGCGCCGGGCGATCTGTCCGGCCCCGAGCGCGTCGACGTGCGCGGCCGCGACGTCGCGCACGTCGACGAAATTGATCGGCGCCTCGGACGCGACCCCAAGCTGCAGATAAGCCCTGAGGTCAACGCCAGGCCCTATACACAGCGTGGGGTTGAGAATGACCAGCTGCGCGCCGTCGGCCGCATAGCGATAGCACTCTTGTTCCACCTGATATTTGGCTTCGACAAATGGGTCGGTGCTCGTTCCAGGCAGGTAGATGTCCTCTTCGCTGGCCAGAGAGGCGCCCGACGTGCGCGCGATCGTCGCCGCACTGCTCGTGACGACGAGCCGATCGACGACGACCTCGCGCGAGGCCTCGATGACCGCGCGAATTGCTTTGACGCTTTGGGATAAGACCGCGCGCGGTGCAAGCGCCGTGGAGGGTGCCGCAGCATAGAAGACATAGCTACAGCCACTCATGGCGTCGACCAGCGAGTGATAGTCCAGCGCGTCGCCGACGACGAGCTCGACGCCCAGGCCGTGCAGCCGGCTCACATCGCTGTCCCATCGGCGCAGGCCGCGAACGGCCATGCCGCGGGCGAGCAACTCGGCCACGATGTGGCTGCCGACCAATCCGGTTGCACCGATCACCAGACTGCGTCGAGAGTTTGCGTCAGGCTGGCTGGGAGCGCTTCGTATCGTGGGCAACGAGCACCTCCTTCTTGAACAACTCGTGCAGCTCGGTGACGGATTCGAGGTCGGTGCGCGGACAAGCGTCAATCAGCGCATTGATGCTCATCGCTTTGGCGCCTTCGAGCAGCGGCAAAACCACGATCGGCGCGCTGGCCGCCTTGAGCTTGGTCGAGGCCGACAGGCCGACCAGACCATCGGGTAACAAACCGCGCGTCAGGGGAAACTCGTCGGACTCTTGCATCGCCGAGAGCACCAGGTTGGTCGGGCTGGTCAACTCCGATTGAGGTACATCGTCGGTGTGCTCGCGCGGCACGAAGGTGAACAGCCCGGTGGCATTGCGAATGCCACGAAAGACGGCCTTTCGCCCGGCGATGCCACCGGGCCCCTGGGCGCTGACGAACTCGCCCGCGGAGAAGACGAAGCGGTAGTCGCCATCGGCGTCGCTCACCCCAAGCTCCCCGGTGCGCTGGTTTTGATGCAGATTGATGATCAGATCGGGCAGCTCCAAAAACTCGAGTTTGCCCGTAAAACCCACGTCCTCTCCGACGTGGAGCATGTTACGCATGCGGTGGCGCACGGCCTTGCGGATGCGCGCATGAAATTCCTCGATCGCGAAGGGCTTGCTGATGAAGTCCTCCATGCCGGCATCGAGACTGCGCGCGACGCGCTCGGCATTGCACTGATCGCTGAGCAAAATAAAGGGAATGCCCGCCCAACGCGCCGTGCGCTTGAGATCGCCAAAGAGCTGCTCGCCATTGAAGACACCGTCGACCTCGTCACAGACGATCACCATCGGGTCGACCAGCTCGAGGCCGTCCTCGATCGCGTCATCGGCATGCACGGAGGTGACCATAAAGCCCGCCTCGGTGAGCACGTCGCCCAGCAGATGCAGCATGTTGGCCTCGCAGCCCACGACGAGCAAGCTGATCACATCATTGTTTGGTGTGCGTGTATTCAAAATTGTCCCATCAAAGCTAGGGTTGGTTCCGGGCGTGAAGCGTGTGACAAATCCATCGGGTCGTTTGACTGTATTTTGATACAAGGAAGTGTAAGCACCGCCCCAGCGCTTCGCAAAGGTCTTTTTGAGCTTCGCGGTGGGCGATTATGCCCCTCAACGTGCCGCTCTTCAACCATCAAGCGCATTCAACGAATTTCATCAAACCGTGGTCATAAAAGGCCCGCACCCGACTGAATCTTAATTCATTACTTGATTTAGACCCGGAAATGCGAGAGCATTCCCAAGCGTTGTATGAATGTGATTTGGGCCGTCAAATGCAACATTTCTGGTGACTCTCCATCCCTCGTTAGATGGCATTCCCACTGTGGTCCATCGGGTTGTCAATCACACTTCAATTTTAAGAGATCACAAACGGCGGGCGCGCGGCCAGCGCGCCGTCACTTTCGGCTCGGCAGTCAGGAGGTTCAATTGGATACACTCGAAATTCTCACCAAGGCAGAAGAACTCGGCGGACAAGATCGGCGCAAGGCCATGATGAAGGCCATCATCAAGGCGCGACAGCTTGGCTGTGACGCCACCCCCGGCGGCGGTAAGGTCGGCGGCTTCAACATCCGCTACGGTTCGCTCAAGTACGCCGTGATGGACCTCAACACCCGGGGCGAAGTGTTCTTGCATCTCAAGGCACATCCCAACAAAGACCTCTCCGAGGACATGCGCGATCGTGGCAACGAGTTCGTCAATCAGATCGAGGGTATCACGATCAAGAACTCACCGATCAACCACTATGGCCAGATCGAGGGCTCAATCGAGGAGTTGCCCGATGACGCCATCGATCGCTTTCTCGAGTACGCCGTCGAAGTGATTCGTGAGAACTACTACCGCCCGCATCTCGAGGGCTGATCGAGCGGCACCAGGCGCCAAGAAGAAAAAAAGAGCACGAGGCCCAGGCCCTCGTGCTCTTTTCGTTTCTTGCTTGGATCGCACGTCTGCTCAGGGATTGGGGTTGACCAGGCGAGCGACGAGCATGCTGTGGTAGGTGGCCGGGTGCAGATTGGAGGCCGCGAGATAGTCGAGTTCGAAGCCCAACTCCCTGAGATCGGCAATATCGCGGGCTGCCGCTACCGGTGACGGGCCCAGATAGACGAGCCGACGAATGCCCAACGAGGGTAAATAGGCCAGCGCGCGACGCCCGAGCGGCTCGCGCATCGGGTTGATCGTCGCCGTGGTAAAGCGCTCCGAGGCGCTCAATAGACGCCGAAGGCCAGCCTCCCAACTGCCTGCGACAAAGCGCACGTTGGAGCAGCCGTTGCCTGCGGCGTTGATCTCGGCGGTCGCGATCGAGTGGCGGTTGATGTCGACGCCGACCGCCGCCTCGACCAGCGCGGAAGCCAACAAGGAGATCGTCCCGATTCCGCAGCCCAGATCGAGCAATCGGTCCCTGGGCCCGAGCTCCAGCAATCCCATCAAAGCCTCGTAGGTCACCTCCGCTGGCGGAAGATTGGCGTGGAACCAGTCGTCGTAGCCCACCTCGAGGCGGCGGTTGGCGATCGGCAAAATAATGCGCGCCGGCGCCTTGAGCGAGCGACGATGGGCGCCGCACACCATGGCGAGACCGACCTGCTCCGGCAGCCGCGCACAAAGAACCTCGACCAAACTCTTGAGCGGACCATTCTCCAGCGCAGCAGCAAATTGCTCAGCCTCCTCGCAGGCAGCAAGCTGAAGCTCGATAAAGCCGTGGCCGTGCATTGGCGCCGCAATGCGAACCAGCGCCAGTCCGGGCGCCGTGGCCAGTTCGGGGAGCTGGTCGGCGACCCCGCGAGCCATCGCCTCGTCCCAGGGCAACGTGTCAAGCGCTTCGAGAGCCTTATGAACCATGCCAGCCAGGCGCTGAGCGGGCCCCGTCAAAGCCGGGCAGTCGTGCATGGTGATCAACGGCCCGTGACCCGGGCTGACCAAACCGAGCTCAAACGCGCCGTCGGCGCGCCGATAGGTGAGCGTGGTGCGAATTCGAAAAGCGTCGCCGCGACCGATGGGCTGAGGTGTAATGATTTGCACCTCGGGCTGATCTGCGCGCGCTATGCCGCCATATTTCTCGACAACCTCGGCCACGGCATTGGCTTTGAAGGTCAACTCTTCGTTGACCGTCATGTGGCGAAGCTGGCAACCGCGACATACCGCGGCACGGCTGCAAAGCGGATCGCGCCGGCCCGCGCTGGGCTCGAGCACCGCGCTGACGCGCGCAAAGATTCGACGCGCGCCTTCGCGCTGGCCCGGTTGAACCACGACACGCACCAGCTCGCCCGGCAGGGCACCCGGCACGGAGAGCCAGCCGTCCTCGAGGCGCACGAAACCCTCGCCGGTATAGCCGTAACCCTCGATACGAATTTCGATTTCGCCGGCCTCACGAACCTGTTGGCGCGTCCAAACTATTGTCATTCTCGTCCTGATGTCGGCGAGCCGACGGTGAAGTTCGTCCAAGCGATACCACAGTTGCCGGGGCGGTGACATCCATCGCACTTCAAAGACTTCCAAAGAGGACGTCGCCTCGCTTGTCGACATGGCACCGACTTGCTAATCTGGCGTCTATACCCCCGTGGTAAGCTCACAATTCAATCGTTCGACGCGCGCGAGCCACACATGAGCAGCCAGACCATGTCTTCCCCCTTGCCATCGGCAGGCACCGTCCTTGGAGGGCGCTACCGCCTTATCTCCGATGTCGAGGCCGACCTGGGGTTGAAGCCGGCCCTGGCGATCGATGCACAAACCAACACTTCGGTTGGCATCACCTTTTTGCCCAGCCCCAACGGCCAGGAGTCTGCGGACCAAACGGCCAAGCATTTTCAAAGTTTTCAGCGCGAGATCCGACGGCTGCTCAAGCTTAGCGCTCCTCAGGCGCTGGCAATTCATGGCCACGGACAACTCGAGGGTAGCGGGCGCTATCTCGTCTTCGAGTGGGTCGAGGCAGCCAGCACAGCTCAAATCATCGCCGAACAAGCACCGATCGAGATCGGGCGCGTGGTGGACATCTGGCGCCAGGCACTGGCCGGACTCGAACATGCTCACGCAGCCAACATCATCCACGGCGAACTCGAGCCGGCCGACGTCTTGGTCATCGACGACGGCGACGAGGTCAAGGTCAAGCTCAAGCACTTTCAGCTCAGCGCGCTCGTTGGCTCGGCGCTGAGCACATCGGGGCGCGATCGGCGCTATTGCTCACCAGAGCAACAAAGTGGTGAGCGGGCCTCGCCACAGAGCGATCTCTATAGTTTGGGGCTTGTCGTCGTCGGCATGCTTGCCGGCGAGCAAAGCGGTGACCAAGCCCCTGGCGCCCGTGTTGCCGGGCTGGACATCGAACCCGGGCTTCGAGCGCTTCTTGCGGCCTGCTTGAGCCCGGATCCGAGCCGGCGTCCCTCAACGGCCGCGGAGGCGCTGCGCCTGCTCGAACAGGTTGCCCTTCCCTCGTCTCCTCCAAAGCCGGCTGGCGCAGTTTCCCAAGAAGGCGACGACTTTGGATCGTCGTCCGATCGCTTAGAGCTCTCCGGGCCTCTGGACTTCGAAGAAGATGCCTTTGGCAGCGCCGACGCCCTCGCCGACGACGAGCCGATGCAACTCGAGGGTGCGCTCGACTTCGCAGCAGACGAGTCCATCGACAAACCTGAAGGTCAACCCAGGCCCTCCCCCTACGCCTCGGTACAGACCGAGCCCAAGGCCTCGCCAACGGTTGAACAAAGTGAGGCGCCGGGGCCGCCCGCGGCAACGCCCGCAGCAAAGCCCGGCAGCCAGGTTCAAGGCCTTCCCAAGATCACGATCATTTTGGGCGCGCTGGTGGTCATTCTCTCGCTGGTGGCGATCCTCAGCGTCGTCAAGTCCCGCATGGACAATCGCGTAGCCTCGGAGAACCTGGAGGCGGCACTCGAGGCCGTCATCCCGCTGCCCGAACTGGTCAACGTCACGATTCGCACCAGGCCGCCCGCGCTTCGCGTCTGGATCAACGATCGAAGCATCGGCTTGAGCCCGGTCAAGCTTGAGCTGCGGGTCGATGAGTTTCCGGCAAAGGTGCGCGCACGCCTGGACTCCAACATCGAACTCACGCTCGACGTGGCCGAGCCGCTCGAGGAAATCATGCTCGATTTCTCCGAGCACATGAAGAACTAGAGCGCGACCATCTGGGCCGCCAGAGCCTGAGTTTGCGTGTCAGCCTCGAGCTTGGCGCATGTGCCCAGGCCCCCTTTGGCCTCACGCGTGCACAGCATGCTCGCCGCAGCGCCTCGAAGCACGACGCGCTCAAAGCCTGTGGCATCGGCCGATTTGCCCAATTTCTCGCGAGTCGCAGCCTCCACCGACGCGATCGCCAGCGTCTTGCATGCGATCACGAGCACTTCGCCTCGGGCACCAGCGGCGCCAAGCGCACAGCCCAGATCGACATAGCCCTCGTGCACACCCATTTGCCATGCGCGCTCATCCTGGGTCTTGACCGACTGGCTCAGACGGCTTTCAACGCCGTACATCAGCGCCAAAAACAGCGCACTGACCAGCAGAAACACCGACAAAGGGTCGTCTCGCCAGGGTCTGGAGCTTGTTGGCGCCGCGTCCTGATCGTTGACGGGGGCGGAATCGGTGTTCATCGATGACTTCTCGTTGCTAGCGCATCTGGGATGAGAGCAGGCCGTCGTAGAGGCCCAAGATCTGTTCTACGGCGTCATCGCCGTCGACCAACTCGAGTTTGTCAGTTTCCACGATCCCAAGGCCGCGAGCAAGCTCGAGATCCTGGGCGTTGGTGACGATGTAACGATCGACGAGCCGCCCGAGCAGGCCATAAACCTGGGCGAGCAGCCCTTCGATCGCCGCCAGGTCGGTGAGCGCGAGCATGCTGTGACGATCGACGGTGGCAACGACGGCGGCGGCGTCCGCCTGGCGAGCGGCAAAGGCCGCCGGCCAGGCCAGCGGCTGATCGAAGACATGAACCAAGACCGGGCGCTTCTCCAAAAAGTAGGCCTGCATGATGAAATAGGCGCCGAGCAGGCCAGCCACGTTGGCCCGAAGCGCAACCGGAAGGGGCCGGCCGACGATGCCGTAGCGCTCGAGCTCCTCAAAGCCTCCGTCGTCGGCCGCGAGCACGTGCACGTCGAAGCCCTCGTTTTGCAGCCGCTTCAGCAACAAGCCGTGACGCGAGGCCACGCGCCGGGAGCTCTGGGCGACGTACATCAGCGGGTAGACCAGCCGCTGAGAAAACATGCTCTCTTGGGTCATGACGAGGTCGTTGGAAATAGGACACGAGACGGTGTCGCGATACACCCAATACGAGGAGCATCGACGCCTCATGTGCTACTAGCGAGTTGGCAGGGCTCATGTAAAGCAAAACAACCATGAGCAAGAACTTACTTGCATCTTGAAAATCGGTGCTTTGCATACAGGTGCTCAATCGTGGTGAACTGGGTAAACCGTGTCAGCGAAGTGGAGTAGCAGATGAACGAGATTGTCGTAGGCGTTGATTTCTCCGAATCGGCCGCCGATGCCGCGCGCTTTGCGCATGCCTTTGGCCGACGCCTTGGCCTGGACAAGGTGCTGGCCGTTCACGTGATCAATCACGAGGAGCTCGTGCTTCGCCGGGTGGTTTCGGGCCTCGATGACCACGCTGAGCTCGAACGCCTGCGCGTCGAAGTCGCCTCCTGGCTCGAGGCGGCTACGGGCTCGAACGTCTTTGAAGTGCACATCGGCCAGGGCAACGCCAGTCAGGTGCTCAGCGGCGTTGCCAGCGAGCGCAGCGCCTCGCTGCTCGTGGTTGCTCAAACCGGCAAGGGCGCCTTTGGCAAGGCCGTCTTGGGCTCGACGGCAAGCCGACTGGCCCATCGGCCGCCCTGCCCGATGATCATCAAACACCCGGGCAGCTTTGATGCCCTCGATGCGCCGCACATGATGGCCGCGCTCGACTTCTCGAACCCGAGCCGTCAGGCCGCGCGCCAGGCGGCCGCCCTCTCGCGCACACTGGGCGGCAGGCTTCACCTGCTCCATGTCATCAACCTGCCCTCGCTGGTGCCCACCGGCGGCGACGCCCAACTGATTCCACAGACGATGGCCGAACACATCGGCCAAGCCACGGACTGGGCACGCGAGCAGCTCGAGGAGCTGGTCGTCTCCGAGATCGAGAGCCACGGAAAGCTCGACGTTCAGCTCGAAATCTCGACGGGCTACCCCACCCAAGAGATCGTGCACGTCGCCCGCGAGGAGATGGTCGATCTGCTCGTCGTCGGCTGCAGCGGCCGCTCGGCCATGGCCGACTTTCTGATGGGAAGTGTCGCCATGGGCGTCGTCAAACACATGCCGTGCACGCTTTTATTGACGCCCGAGAGCAAAGAGTAAGCCGGGCATGTGCCCGAAGCTCCTTGATATGAGCACAGGGGCCAAGCTACATTGAGCGGGCTTTGAGATGTCTCAAATTGCCACTTGCCTTGGGCCCGCTCCATGTCTTTTGTTTTCGCGCCGCCGGCCGAGATCGCGTCGCTCGAGCCCAGTTTTTTGCCGCCCTCGGGCCCCGTGTGGATTCTCGACCCCGGCCAACAGAGCGGCGGCGCCTCGGCCTCGCGCCCGATTTTGCTTCGCCGCTATGAGGGCTTGACGAGCGTGTTGGCGCTCTCGGCCGTGCTGCGGCGCGCGGCCGGCGCCCATCAATCGCGCCTGTTTGCTCCGTGCGCGTGGGGCACGAGCGAGGGCGTCTTTTGGACGGCGACTCCCGTGCCCGGCGGAAAGCCATTGATGAGCACGGACTTGTCGCGCTTGCCCTGGCAGCAGGCCGTAAGCCTGTGGCGCCCGCTGGCCGAGGCCGTGCGCGCAGCCCACGGCCGCGGCGTCGTTCACGGCCTGCTCAGCCCTTGGAACGTCTGGTACGACGACACGATTGAAAAGCTAACCGGCGTCGATCTCGGCTGCTGGCCTGGCGAGCGTTTGGGCCAGGACGTCCATTGGCCAGCCGAGATGCAGGGCCTGGCCTCGGCGCGCCAGCCCACACCGGCGACCGATGTCTACGGGCTCGCTCGCTTGCTGATCTGGCTTGCCCTTCCTGCAGAGGCGATGCGCGCGACCCCCAACTTCTCGGGCATTCCAGCCTTTGCGATTCCGACCCTCGAGCGTGCGATCTGCCAGGATCCTGGCCGGCGTCCGCAGCGTGTCGACGAGCTGATCGATGCCACGAGCTTTGCGTCCTCGATCCGAGAGGGTTCCGACCATGCGGGCGACGAGCCGAGCGACGAGCGCCGCGCCGACGTGCTTTTTCGTCGCGTGCACGGCCGCGAGACAATCGAGAACAAGCGCTTTGGCCCCGGCCTGCGCTTCCATCTGGGCCCGGCCAACGAAGCCCCGGCCAACGAAGCCGAAAGTACTGGTGTCTTCTTCTACGAGGGCGTCGATCGCGATGTTTACCACAGCGTTCGCTGGGCCTGGGAGGGCGCGCTGATCAACCTTTTTGACGCCGGCGTGGTCGAGGACTCGACCAAACGACGGTTCTTGACCAGCCACGCGCGCTGTTTGCCTGTCGTCGAGCCGTATTGGCCGGTCAGCGTCACCGACGTGCTCACCGCCGAGCACTGCACGAGCCGCGTGCTCGTCGACCAACGCGAAGCCGGCGCGCCGGGCCGCGCCCTCGTCTTCGGATCGCTCGTGCACGGCCTGCTCGAAGATCTGAGCTCGGCCAGCCCGCCCACGCTCGACGAAGCGCTCGAGGCGCGGCTGCCCTTGCTTCGCATCGATATGCTCGCCAGCGGCCTGGGCGACGACGACCTGCCCGCGCTCGTGCTCGATGCGCACAAACACTTTGAGAACTTGGTGAAGTTTAGCGCCGCCGGCGGTCGCAACGACGCGCTCAGCCGTGTGGGCTGGAGCGGGCGCCACGCCGAGGCGACACGCTACTCGGCGATGTTCGGCCTGGAGGGACGCATCGATCTGGTGACCGAAGACGAACACGACGGCCTGCAGATCATCGAGCTCAAGACCGGAAAGCCCTGGGACGGACACTTGAGCCAGGTGCGCTGCTATACGCTGCTCTGGGGTGGGCTGGCCCGCCAAAGCGGCGTCGCCATGAGCGGTCATGTGCTTTATTCGGCCAATGGGCGCATGGAGACCATCGCGCTCGAGGACACCGCACGGGAGCGGCGCATCTTGCGCGCTCGAAACGAGCTCGTCGCCTGTCATCGAAGCCACGTCGACCCGAGCATCGGCTACAAAGCCCCCCACTTCATGGAGCACCCCAGACAATGCAACGCTGCGCCGTGCCGGTGGCGAAAAGATCGCTGTCAGGAGCAAACGGCGATGCTCGGGCTCAACCCGAGTGCACGCGCCGATCAGAGCACCGGCCCGGGCAGTCCCTGGCAAGGCTGGGAGCCCTCGCTTGTGAGCCGTGCCTGGGCCTACCACGCCCACTTCAATCGCCTGATCGGCATGGAACGCTGGGCGGAGAACGCCGCGCTTGGCCTGATCCTGCAAAGCCAACGGCTCGCGGAGCGCGTGGCCAATCGCAGCGCGCTCGCTGATTTGCGCGTCGTTGAGGTCGACAGCGAGGCCGGCCGGCTCAGCTTGAGCGGGCGCGCCACGCGGCTGTTCTCACCAGGCGACTTCGTGCTCGCACACCGCGGCGATATCGACACCGGCCACGTCGTCAAAGGCGTTGTCGTCTCGACCACTGGCGAGGGCATCGTCGTACGCAGTCAAAGCGCGGCGATCGCCGCCACGCTGCCCCAGGATGGCTGGATTCTCGACGCGCTGCCCGCGCGCATGGGCCATCGCAGCGCGCTGCAGGCGCTGTATGGCGCGATCAAGCACCGCGATCGAGCGCGCGCCCAGGTCTTGCTCGATCCTCAATCGCTCGCTGCGCGCGAGGCCATGGCCTTTGAGCCCACGCAGCCCTTTGCGCTGCTCGAAGACTCCGAGCGCGCGCTCAATACCACGCAACGCCTGGCCGTAGCGCGTGCCCTTGGCGCGCCCGTTGGCACGCTGATCCAGGGACCGCCGGGCACCGGAAAGACCACGGTCATCGCCCATCTCGTGCGCGAGCTCGTCGCCCGCGGCCAGCGCGTGGTGCTGTGCGCGCTCACAAACACGGCCGTCGACACGATGCTCGCCAAGCTGCTCGATGCCGGACACCGCGACTTCGTGCGCGTGGGCTCCAGCGGGCGCTGTCGCGAGTTGAGTGACAAGTTGCGCGCCCAGGGACTCGCGCCGCGCGACTTCTTCAGCGACGATCTGGCCCAGGCCAACAGCTCGCTTGGCAGTCTGAGCCAGGCCTTGCTCGACACCATGGTCATCGGCTGCACGGCCCACGGATCGGTGGGCGCCTCGGTGATCAAGTTTCTCTGCCACAAGCGCGGCGCCCAGCCCTTTGACGTGGCCATCGTCGACGAAGCCGGCCAGCTCACCGAGCCCATGACGCTGGGACCGCTCAACCTGGCGCGTCGCTTCGTGCTGGTGGGCGACCATCGCCAGCTTCCCCCGATCGTCGAAAACGAGCAGGCACAGTCGGTGTTCATCGAAGGCTTTGCCAGCCTTGACGCGCCCGAGGACGATCTCGCGCTGGTTGATGAGCCCGGACAACTCTCACTGTTGGCCCAGCAATCCGCCTCCCAAGTTTCAGCGGTGCTCGACGGCGCGGGCGTTGGCGGCCTCGATCGCAGCCTCTTTGAGCGGCTAGTCGAGCGGCTTCCCTTTGTCATGCTCGAGGAGCAGTACCGCATGAACGAGGCGATCATGGCTTTCTCCAATGCTGCCTTCTACGGCGACCGGCTGCGCGCCCATGAATCGGTGGCCACACAAGCGCTCGATATCGCCGCGACGAAGCTGGGAGCGATCACCGCGCCCGAGCACGCCGTGGTCTTTGTCAACGTCGACGCAAGCGACGATGGACGCACCAACCTGGCCGAGGCTCAGGCGCTCGTCGAAACACTAATATGTCTTGGCCAGGCCGCACCGGCGGCGACGATCGGGGTGGTCTCGCCATTTCGGGCGCAGGCCCACTTGCTGCGCGAGCTGTTGCACACGGCGCTGGGCGAGTCGGCTTTAAAGATCGATGTGGACACGGTTGAGCGTTTTCAGGGAAGCGAACGCGATGTCATCCTTGTTAGTCTAGTCAAGACCGGGCGCGCCGGTGACTTTCTCAGCGACGAGCGCCGCCTCAATGTGACGTTGACGCGGGCGCGCAAGAAGTTGATCGTCTTTGGCCATCGGCCCTGCCTCGAGCTTAGCCCGCTTTATCGCCGACTCATCGAGCAGCCCCAAACCTTTATTGTCGACTGGCAATCCTCGGCCCATGATTAAACGCATCTCCCATAGCCGCCCGGTTTCGCGCCGCTTGCAGCGCTTCTTGCAGGCCGGCGCGCTCTTCGGCGTGCTCTCCGGCGCCTGGGCTTGCGACAGCGATCGCCGCGACAAACCCGCACCCGCTGCCGCCCTGTCGGTGGCCACGGTCATTGAGGCCAAGAGCTGGTCGGCGCCGGTGGCGATCGACTTGAAGGAGCCCGCAGCCTTTGAACAGCGCATCTTGGATCTGAGCGATTCCCAGGTTCATCCACGCTGCCACGAGGTGTTCGAGCCCGATGGCGACGTCATCGCGTGGCCCTGGACCGTGGATGCAGGCGCCGAGGCGCAGACGCTCTTTGGCTGTCGCCCGGAGGCCTTCGAGAAGCTGGGCGACGGCCGACGCTACGTGGCCTATGGCGTGCCCAGCCCCAAGCACTCACGCGGCTCCGATCTTCGCCTGGTCGCCTACAACGCCAACCGAGAGGTGCGCTTTCACCATCGCCTCGACCGCTCCGGCCAGGCCTTGAACTTCGACGCCAACTACCGCGGCGCGTTCATCGCCAGGCCCTCCGAGCGCCTCGCCTGCGCAGGCACGATGTGGGAGGGCGGCACACAGCTCGCCTGCATCGACGAGACCAGCGGCGAAGAGGCCTGGAGCGGCATGATGCCCTTTTGGTCGGGCATCGAGATCAAGGGCGCCAACAACAGCCTTTACGGCGCCGACATCAACGGACTGACCCGGCGCTACCCGTTCAGCGGCGTGGAGATGCGCCATCGGCCCTTTGAGGGCCTGGGCGGGCGCGGCGCCTACTACGGCGCGGACTCGCGCAACATCTACTTTGCGCCCGCAATCGACAAACCCCGGCTCAGCGCCTACGATTTTGACCAGATGAGCCTGCGCTGGCGCCTCGAGCTACCCGGGCGTCCCACCACCTCCTATCGCTTTATCGACGAGGCCCGAAACCTGCTCGTCTTGCGCATCGAGACCACGCTCTATGGCATCGACACTGAGCTTGCCACGGTGCGTTGGGCGCTCGAGGTCGGCGTCGATCACCCGCCCATGGCCGCCGGCGACGAGCAACTCTACCTGCTGTTGCGCCGCGAAGACCGCGCGAATCTGCTCTACGGCATCGATCCCGACAGCGGCAAGGTCAACTGGGTGGCCCCCACACCGACGGGCACGCTCGACCTGGGCTGGCAGGAGAACACCCTGATGTTGCGAAGCGTGCGTGCCGTGCGCACCGTGCGCTCGAGTCCGGCCAAGGCTGCCTCCAAATGAGCATCGCCCAGGCTCGCCAGCAAGCCGAGCATCTGTTCAAGGAGGCCGCGGCGATCTACGTCGCTGCCTTCTCGCTGGTCCTGTTGGCCGCGCTGAGCGCGCTCGTGGTGGGTTTTGTCGCACAGAACCTCTACGCGATCGTGGCCGCCGTCTTTATCGCCCTGCCCCACCTGTGGCTGGCTCGAAAACAGCTCGACCCCAAGACCTTTGGCCTGACCCTCGACTCCTGGGGGCGCGGCGCGCTCTGGGGCGTTGCGCTCACCCTGCTGACCGTGCCCTTCTTTGGCGCCGGCTACTATCTGTGGGAGACGCGCGTGCTCGAGCGCAGCTTCGAGCCCGAGATCGACAACCTTCGCAAATGGCCGGCCGATCTCGAAGGCCGCCCGTCGAATTGGGGGCGCGCGCCCGGCGTCTGGATCTGGTCGAACAACCGCGCGCTGCACATCGCCATCTCCAACGACGCCCCCAACGACGAATACCTCACGGTTGAGGCCGACGCGCCCTTTTACTGGCACACGGTCGCATCGGCGCGCGCCCATCCGCTCCACGACGACCAGGGCGTGCGCGCCGGCCACCCGTCCGACTTCAAAGTGCGCTCCCGCATGGTGCAAAGTGACGCCTGGATCGTTGGCCCCGGCGACTCCGGCCTGGCCGCCGAGCTGGTCATCAGCCCCGAGAGCCATGCCGATGAACACGCCGCCTTTCCCGCATCGGTCGTGCTCGAGGTGAGCGCAAAGGGCACAGCATCGAGTTGGCCGATCTACCTTGGTCCGAGCGCCACGAGCGTCTCCGAGAGCTCGACCACCGTGAAGCGAAGCTACATGTGGATCCTGCTCTGGGGGCTCACCCACCTGCTGTTCATCGCCTTACCCGAAGAGTTTTTCTACCGCGGCTATTTGCAAACACGCATCAGCCAGGCGCTCGAGTTTCGCCGCCTGGCGCGCGGCCAAAGCGCTTTGCCAGGGCGCTTCTTGGGCATCAGCGCGGCCAACATCATCACCAGCTTGCTCTTCGCCATTGGCCACGTGCTCATACCGGTGGGCGGCGCGCTGATCTTGAGCCGCGCTGCCGTCTTCTTTCCCTCATTGCTCTTTGGCTGGCTGCGCGAGCGCACCGGCACGATTGTTGCGCCCGTGATCTTCCACGCAAGCTGCAACATGCTCGTGCTCCTGGCAGCACCCCACTTCTTCTAAAGTTGGGTCGCGCTTGCGCCCGAAGCCGCAACAGTGGCACACTTCGCCCTCGGTTCTGCTTGATTGAAAGCCTTTGAACACGACCATTTTGGGAGGGTTGGCTCTTGAGCCGGCCAGAGTTATGAGCACCACCACGCCCAAAGAAGTGACCGACGAGCGCCGTCGCGCCGAAATCGTGCGACGCACCGTGATGGGTATCGAGGAGGACCTCGAAGATATGCGAAGCGAGCTCGTCGTCGAGCTCGACGCCTTCGAGGACAAGCTGCGCACCCTCACCGGCGCGCTCCCGGACTGGCTTGAGCTGACCGCCCCCGATCTGCGCAAGCCCTTTCATTTCCCCGATGACGGCCCGCTAGCCAGCGCGCTGCTCGGCCCCAGAGCGGCGGCCCTGGCCGCCGGCGAGGTCGAGACCTTTATCGAGAGCTGGTTTGGCTCCAAGCACGACTCCCCCAAAGATTTCACCCGCGCGAGCGTTCGCTTCGCCTTCTTTGACGCGACCAGCCAACTGCTCGACTTCCTCGACGCCGCTGAAGCACTGACTGAGACAGTCGCCGAAAACGCCCGCCAAACGCTCGAGGACATGGCCGACACCATTCTAGACACCCTCGAAGCGCAGCGCGAGGCTGATGCCGACGCCCTCGAGGCCCTCGTGCACGAGGGCGAGCTCGAGCCCGGTCGCGATGCCCAAAAAGAGACCGCCGAGCTCTGGGAGGAGCAGCGTCTTCGCGTCACGGAGGCGACTCTGGCTTTTGAGCCGATCGAGGCGCTGGTCGGACAGGGGCATACGGCGACCAAACGCGGCCTCCTCGAGCTGCGCAGCCTTGTTGAGCGTGCGAATTTGGGAATACTGGGCGCTTTTCCGGAACATGGGGGGAGCTTTGGAAAAGCTCAAGAGGCTACGATCGACGAAGCGGGTGAGACTCTTCAAGCCACGGAGGTGCTCGCTGATGTTGCGGCATTAACGTGTGACGAGGACGATCACGATCACGATCACGATCACGTGCACGATCACGATCACGATCATGATCACGATCACGATCACGTTCACGAGCAAGAGAGCGAAAACGTAAACGTAAACGAAAACGAAAACGAAAACGAAAACGAAAACGTAAACGTAAACGAAAACGAAAACGTAAACGAAAACGAAAACGAAAACGTAAACGAAAACGTAAACGAAAACGAAAACGTAAACGTAAACGAACCCCCACCACCCGAAGAAGTCCGCGCCCAATGCTACCGCGTTCGCGCCGGCTGGCTACCAATCGCACCGCTCGAACTATCCGCCGTCCTCGCCCCGCCCCTGCTCTTTTTGTCGACCATGGTCGTCCTATGCACCCTCTACCTGACCGGCGTGCTCGACGACAACCCCATGCACACGCTGCGCTGGGCGCGCGGCGGCCTTGCGGCCTCAATGGCCTGGCTTGTGCTTCTGCCCGTCATGATGAACTGGCATCCGATGTGGCGCGGCTTCAAATTAGGCTTTGTGCGCCACGAAGAGGTCGACGAGGAGGCCCTGGCGCTGATCGATGCGCGCCGCTTTTCGCTCGAGCGCACCTCCTGGCCGCTTCGCGATATCAAGGCCGCAAGCCTAAAGCGTTGGGAATCACCGATGGACCGCACCCGTGGCTGGATGCTCGTCGTCGAGCCGCGCTACCACGCGTCGGTCTTTCTGGTCACCGGCGAGCATGACGAAAACCTCTGGCTTGACTCACCGCTGGCGCGTGTTCAGCCGCCAGTCGACGCCTGGCAGCTCTCCCAAAAAGACTTTGAGCAACTGCGAGAGCGCCTCGAGCAGGCCGCCGACTAGCGCCACTGACCGACCAAGGTCTTGGCCGCCTCTTCTTTGTGTTTGGTCTCGTCGGCGATCATCTCCTGGAGCACCCCGGCCAGGCCATAGTCGCCAAAGGCCTCGGCCTGCTTCATGCGCTTGACGTAGCGCAAGATCGTCTCGCTCTCGGCCTCGACGACGTTCTCGAGCATCTTTCGGGCGTCGCTCTCGACTTTGACCGACGCAGGACGCGTCGTGGGCGTGCCGCCCAGCGCGGTGATCTTGTCGGCCAGATACTGTGCATGGCGCAGCTCGTCGAGCACTTCACCTTGAAACAACTGCTTGAGCTCGGCGCGGTGAATACCGGCCACGAGCGAGGCATAGGTATTGTACATGATCACGGCCTGGTACTCGTGGGCCAAATCCTCGTTGAGCCCCTCAATGAGCGACGCTTTGTCGACCTTCATCTCCGATGACATCTGGAAACCTCCTGCTGGTACGCGTAAAAAAGGGTACGAAAACCGCTTTACCCGTCCTAACTTAGGGACCAGCCCCGCTCAGTCAAAGCTCTCGCTGGCCTGTCACTTGCCAGCATCGGGCAGAAACGGCGGCAGCGGGCAGTCGAGCACGTCGCAAATCGCGCGCAAGAGCTCGGCTTCCTCGCGGCTGACCTTGCCATCGCCGAGCACGCAATGGGCCGCCGCGTCAATCACGAACTGCTTGATCACCGGCGAGGCCAGCCCCAACCGGTCGAGCGCCACGTCGAGCAAATCCAGACCGCATTGATCCGGCGCCAACAAGCCGAGCTCGCCGGGCGATAGCCCAGGCAGGCGCTGCATGGCGAGGCCGTGGGCGTGCACCGCCTCGGCCCTGACCTCTTGGCCGACATGCGCCAGCGCCGAGATCAGCACGTTGCAGTCGTGGCGAAGCGGCGTAAATGCATGGAAGTTGACCATGCGCGCGTCGGCGCGGCCAAAACTTGCGTCGAGGCGGTGGCGCAACACCTTTTGAATCACAAACTCAAAGAGGGTGACCTTGCCATCGGCATAGATCAGCCGCGTCATCACACGGGCAAAGTGCTGGTATTGGTCGGGTGCCATCTTGCGAAGCGCCGGGATCGAAAGATCGATCAGCGGCACGCGCGCATTGGGATCGAGCACGGCAACGAACTTCCACAACCGCTGGGTCTCACGCAGCTGCGCCTGGTCGACGAGCTCGCTGAGAATCTGACCCTGGCCCTGGCGAGCGCTCAAATCCGCATCGAGCACCAGGGTGTACATCAGCGCCACGGCGCCGAAGGGGTCGTGCATGGCGCTTCGCACCTCGTCAGGAAGCCCGCGCAAAAGCGCGCTCGAATAGGCCAGATGCGCGGCAGTGGCGTGGCCAATCTGGTCGACGACCTGCTCGGGGCGAAAGGAGTACTCCTGCTGTGCGGCCTGCGGCGCAGCCTGGGGCGCACCTTGGGGCGCACCTTGGGGCGCTTGGGCTGGCGCGAATTTCGAGGGCGCTGGCGCGAAATTCGAGGGGGTGGACGAGGGCGCGGTCGCAGCGACCGCCATGGCCATCGCCGCCATCGGCTGTACAAGGTTGTGGCCTGGCGCCGCGGAGGCGCTCGACGCAAGCTGCGCTCCGGCCTCGATCAGGCCGAACTCGCCGCGAAAGCTCGGGTCGACCCGTCGAATGCGGTCTTGCAGAGGCGGATGGGTCGCGGTCAGGCCGCCAAAGAAGCTCGTCGTGCTCGTGGAGGACTCAAAGAACATGTGGCTCATCTGCTCGGCCTCGGCCGCCTCGACGCTGCCGCCGTAGACGTAGCCACCGATCTTTTGCAGTGCGCCGGAGAGCCCCAACGGGTTGCGCGTAAACTGCACGGCCGAGGCGTCGGCCAGATACTCGCGCTGGCGCGAGACGGCGCTCTTGATCAACCGACCAAAGACCACGCCCAACCAGCCGACCATCAAAAGCGCGAGGCCAAGCGCGCCAATGGCCAGCACCGCGCCTCCACCATTGCGGCTGCCTCGCCCGCTCGAGCTGACGACACGCAACACGATGCGCCCGCCCATATAGATCATCAAAATGCCGTACAACACGCCGATCAGTCGGATGTTGAGGCGCATATCGCCATTGAGGATGTGGCTGAACTCGTGGGCGATGACGCCCTGCAGCTCATCGCGCGTCAAGATCTTCAGACAGCCACGCGTGACACCGACAGCGGCGTCGTTGATCGTGTAGCCGGCAGCAAAGGCGTTGATGCCCTCTTCCCGGTCGAGCACGTAGACCAGCGGCATGGGCATGCCGGCGGCAAGCGCCATCTCCTCGACCACGTTCATCAGGCGGCGCTCTTCGGGATCGGTGGTCGTCGGCTCGACGAGCCGGCCGCCGACCGACTCGGCCACGACGCTGCCTCCCTTGGAGAGCATGGCGATCTTGATCAGGCTGCCCATCGTGATCACGCACAGCGTAACGCCGACCGTGACAATGAACAGTTGAGCATCGAACAGCGGTGGACTTGGGCCAAGGCCGTCGTGGGGCCACCAGAAGAAAGCAAACAGGCAAACGAAGTAGATGGTCAAGGCGATCGCGGCCACGGCCGCCACAAACAGGGCGACCAGACGCGTCGTGTTCTTGCGTGCGACCGCCTGGCTTTCAAAAAAATTCATGGCGCCCCATTCCTATCAGGCAAAAGATACCTTGACCGCCTCACGCTCCTGGGGCGCCTGAATCTCGAAGAGCATGGCGGCCTGAAAGCCAAACATGCCGGCAAAGACCACGGCCGGAAAGACCTCGCGCGCCGTGTTGTAACCGGTGACCGAGTCGTTGAACGCCTGGCGGGCAAAGGCCACACGGTTCTCCGTCGAGGTGAGTTCCTCCATCAGGCTGCTCATCGTCTTGTCGCCCTTGAGATCGGGATAGGCCTCGGAGAGCGCGAAGAACTTGCCAAGGCTGCCGGTCAGCGCCGCCTCGGCGCCCATCAAGCTCCCCATCGCCTGGGCGTTGCCGGGATTCCTGGCGGCATTTTGGCTGGCCGCCGAAGCGGCATTTCGGGCCGCGATCACGGCCTCGAGGGTCTCTTTTTCGTGCTTGAGGTAGCCGCGCGCCGTCTCCACAAGGTTGGGAATCAGGTCATAGCGGCGCTTGAGCTGCACATCGATCTGGGCAAAGGCGTTTTGGAAGCGATTTCGCAGCGCCACCAGCCGGTTGTAGATGCCGATCACCATGAAAACCGCCACGGCGGCGACGCCGACAAATAAAACAACCACGATCAAAGCCATGGACATGGTAGAACCTCGGTAAGGGTCAATTCAGACCGACTGGCCGCCGATAGGCGGACAAATACGCTTTAGAAATCCCAAAAAATCCAACACGCACAGAAAATAGACTTTAGGTGAGTTCGGTGTCAATCACACCATGTTCCGGCTTGCTCACAATGCCCTTCACTTTGCCCATGGACTGCTCATGCCCCTTTTATCACGAACGAATCTCTTCCTGACCATGATCGCCCTGCTCGTTGGCCTTGGCGGCTGCAGCGACGACAGCGCCGCAAGCGGCGACGCCCGCGTCGAGCAGTACATCCGCGCCCAGCCCTTCCCCAGACTCGTGCTCGAGATCGAATCGGTGGCCGGATCTGAGCCCTATGGCGGCACCGAGGCGCGCCTGATCGGCCGGCTCGCCCAGATCCTCGACAAGCCCGGTGGCATCGAGGCCATTCGCGACGAGACCATCGCCTCACGAGGTGCCCATCACGCCTGGAGCTTTGACGAGCTCGACGCGCTGGCCGCGCAGCGCTTCAATCTCGAGGTCGACTCCGACACGATCAAGATGCTGGTCATGTTCGTCGACGGCCACTATGCCGAGGACAGCGCCTCGAGCAAGGTGCTGGGCATCGCCTGGCGCCAGAAGTACCTGGTGATCTTCAAGCAAACCATCGAGTCCAGTTGCCGAAAGGGCGCTCTTATCCCGAGCTTGCAAGACAAGTTTTGCCAGGAGGCCGAGCTCACCATCTGGACCCACGAGATTGGCCATCTCTTGGGCCTGGTCGACAACGGCCTGCCCATGCAAAACGGCCACCGCGACCATGAACACGGTCGCCACTGCACCCGCAAGGAATGCGTGATGTACTGGGCCTACACCGGCAACGATCTCTTCGACGTACTCCAGACGCGCTTTCTCGCCGGAAACGAGCAGAGCCCGGGCTTTGGACCCGACTGCCTGGCAGATCTCAAAGCCGTGCGCGAGAAATAGTGTCCCCAGTCGCGCTGAACCTGCTCGCCGGGCAGCCCGGGCGTGTTCTTCGGCGATCTATTGCCTGAAACCTCACGACCGGGCATGAAACAATGCGCCGATTCGACGCGACGTGGGACGCCTCGCTGTTGTAGTCTTTTGCCCATGAATGATTCTGCCCAACAGCGCTCGCCACGCTTTCGCATCTGGTGCGAGCACCTGGCCTACGAGGACGCACGTAAGGCCGAGGTGCTCGACCTCTTGTGCACCGGCCCGATTCACCCGATCTTCGCCGTACTCCATGAGGCCGACCTCGACGAGCTGGCAGCTCTGCTGCGCGCCGTGCAAGCGCGCGGTCTGGGCGCGGGCATCTGGCCGCTCTTACCGGAAGCGCTCGGCTACTGGCCCTCGGAGCGAAACGCCGCGGCCTATTTTGAGCGCATCCAGGAGCTCTTGAGCCAACTCGAGGCCAGAGAGTGTGCGCCCCAGTGGATCGCCGTCGACCTCGAGCCGCCGATCGATCAGGTCAGCTTGCTGCTGCGCTCGAGCTTTGGGCTGCCCGCAGCCGTCGTCCAACTCTTTTTGGCCAACATGGATCCGGCGCGCTTTGCCGACTCGAGCGCGATCTTTTGTCGCGAGATCGGCGCGCTCAACGCGCGCGGCTTCGAGACGCTGGGCGTCACCTTGCCGCTCGCGGCCCACGACCTGCGCGACGGTGGCACGCTCTGGCAGGACCTGCTCGAGGCGCCCTGGGCCGCGGTGCCCTGGAATCATGCGGGGATCATGGCTTATGGATCGATGATCGCCGGCTACTCGCGCGGCATGCTCAGCGTCGAGGACGCGCGCGCCATTCACTTTCGCCTCTTTGAGCATCTCGTGGCCGCCTTCGGCGAGCGTGCCCACGCCTCGCTGGGCGTGACGGGCACGGGCAAGCTCGGAGACGAGCCTGTCTACACCAGCGCCGAAGAGCTCGCCCAAGACGTCGCCGCGGCCCGCGCGGCGGGCATCAGCGACATCGCGATCTTTTGTTTGGAGGGATTGATCGGCCGACCGGACGCCGGCCGCTGGATCGAGCTTGCCATGGGCGCCGAGCCCAAGGCTGCGCCTCAGACCCGACGCTACGGCGTCGTGCGCCAGGGCGGCTCGTTTCTGCGCCGGGCCCTGCTCGCGCTTGCCAAATCCTAAAGCCCGCGCACCTGGGCCAGCACCGGATCGGCCTGCAGGAAACGATTGCGCAAGAGCTTTTGCACGGCGCAGGGGATGCGTCGAAGCGGCGTCGAGCGAAACAAAAAGTAGACGCTCACCGCAAGCGTCGTGCCGGCCATCACATCGAGCAAGTAGTGATGGTTCAGATACACGGCGAAAAAGCCCATCACACCGGCATAGAACCAGCCCGCCATGCGAAAGCCCGTGCCTCGCATGTGCAGGGCAAACCACACCGCGTAGGCCGTGTGACCCGAGGGCATTGCGCCGTAGACGTAGGCGCTCTTGCTGTAGACTGTGGCGAAGTACTCGATGCCCAAAAACTGATCCAGGCGCGCCAAAGCGGCCGGGTTGCCAATCACGTCGACGCTCGCTGGCATGTAGCCATATTCGGTGATGTACCAGGGCGGCGCGACGGGAAAGAGCAAGTTGATCGTGAACATGCCGATGTTCAGCACCAAAAAGCCCCACAAAAAGCGGTGCAGCATCACACCCGATGGCTCGTCTTCACTGCCTTTTCGCTGATGACGCCACCACAGATAGACGCCGAGCAAAATGATCACGCCCACGTGCGAGGCATACCAGAGCCCGCCGATCACATCGATCACCTGATGGTGCGCAGTCGCAAAGATCTCATTGAGCGTCAGGCGCGTGCCATCGTTGAAGGTCCAGCCAAACAACAGCAGCTCCAGCTGGTGAACACCGGCGACGGTGGCCTTGGCGGCCGCCGTGTCGGCGAAGATACGCAACAGATCGTACATCCAAACGAACAAACAGAAGGGCACGAACGAGAGCACGAAATGGCGCGTCATCCGCGACATGAACCAAAAACCCGTCGCAGCACCCAACATCGCCAGATGCTCGGTTCTCAGCGGATTGACCAGACTATACAGAACCAACGCGCCAATGAGCGCGGTCGGTGCAATCAGCCCTTTCCTCATACCAACCTCAACTTCAACTATCTTCGCCATGCAGACTAAGCCCTTGAACTTAAAAGGCTTCCTGCTCTAGTTTTGCCGAGGATATAATAGGTTGGCAAGACGCAATTGTTCCAGCTAAACCGGAAAAATCCGTTAAAAGTGAACAACTTGCGCCGTAAATCAGAGCAGGATCGCGACCAGCCAGACGAGCGGCAGCGCCCACAGGCCTGCGACGACATCGTCGAGCACGACGCCAAGGCCGCTTTGGACCTCGCGGTCGAACCAGTGCGCGGGGGGAGGTTTGAGCATATCGAGGATGCGAAAGGCGACAAAGCCGGCGAGCAGCATCGGCCAGGTCAGCTCATCGAAGAACACCAGGGCGACCCAGACGCCGACGACCTCGTCGATCACGATCTGAGAGCTGTCGTGCTCGCCCAGCGCGCGCCCGGCCCGATCACTGCAGACGACCGAGAGCACCAGGGTGACGGCCAGCGCCAACAAGCGCATGCTCAGCGGCAGATCCTTCATCCACCAGATCGGCGCAAGCATCAGCGCCGCGGCGTAGGTGCCCGGGCCGCCGGGCAGATGCCCCACACCGCCGACGGTGGCAAACGCCATCGAGACCGGCGCCTTGGACCAGGCGCTACGCCAATTGGCTGGTCGCCGGTGACCGCCAAGGCTCATGCGGCCACCTCGATCGCTTGCGCTGGCTGCTCGGACTCGAGAAATTGCGCCCGAAGCATGCCATGGATCCGAACCGGAACCTGAGCCAGGGCCGTGCGGGTCAAGAGCACGTAGGCGCCCAGCGAAAACGCCGCGCCAGCCACAAGATCAAGCACATAGTGGTGGGTGAAATAGACGGCAAAAAACGCCATGCCCGAGGCGTAAAACCACGCCGCGGAGCGCCCGGCAAGACTTCGCGCGTTGAGCGCAATCCACACCGGATAGGCCACGTGCAAGGAGGGCATCGCGCCAAAAACGTAGGCGGCCTTGCCATAGATCCCGGCAAAGTAGCCAAATCCGATCAACTGGTCGACGCGCGCCAGGCCGCCCGGATCGCCGAGCATTGCGCCCTCGGGCACAGCATAACCAAATTGTTCGACATACCAGGGCGGCGCCACCGGAAAGAACACCTGGACTAAAAAGCCAATCAGGTTGACGAACAAAAAGCCCCACATGAAGCGGTGCAGCCGCACCGAGTGCGCCACAACACCGGCGCGCCGCTGAGTCCACCACAAAAACAGCCCGAAGCCGATGATCGTGGCCATGTGCGAGGAGTACCAGGCCGCGCCGATCAGATCGAGCACGGGATGGTGACGGTCGATGAAGAATTCTACCGGCCCGATGCGCGCGCCATCGGCGCTCCAACCGAAGATCGCCAGCTCAGCCTCGCGCACCTCCGAGAGCGAGACGGCCCGCTCGGCGCGCGCCGAGAAGATGCGCAACAGGTCGTAGATCCAGACAAAGGCGACGATCGGCGAAAAGACCAACACGAACTCGCGCGTCACGCGCGAGACAAACCACAGCGTGGCCAGCGCCGCGAGCATCAAGAGGTGCTCGAGGCGAAGCGGATTGAGCAGGCTGTAGGCGATCAACACCAGGGCCAGGCCCGCAGCTATGATTTGATTACGCGTCATGGTTTCGAGGGTTGGGCCTGTTCGGCTTCGACTTCGGTCACATCGTCGAGCTGGCCGTGTCGCACCAGTTGAGCGCGCAAGACCATGAGCATCTGAAGCAAGAGGTTGACAAGCAAGATAGTCCCCAGCCCGATCACTGCAATGCGCCCAAGCGAGAGCAGCCCTTCGTGGTGGGCCACGAGCAAGGAGCCAAAGCCAATCATGCTCGTCACAAAGGCCGCGGACACCGAGCCGCCCACGCTCAAATGAGGCTGCACGCGCTCGGGCTCATCGCGAAGGCGCAGGTACATATGAAACGAGGCGTCGACGGTCAGGCCAAGCCACACCGGCAAGATGATCAGGTTGAGAAAATTGAAGTCGACGCCAAAGACCCCGGCAAAGCCCGCCGCACAAAACAAGGAGAGCGCCAGCGAGCCGAGCAGCCACCAGAACTGGCGGCTGAAGCCAAAGGCCAAGAGCGCCACCAGAAACACTCCGAAGGCGGTGGTCAGCACGATCCACAGCGTATCTTGAGTCACGAAGTGCAAGATGTCGGCCAGAAGCAGCGCGTCGCTGACCCCGTCGATCGCCGCCGGCGCGCCCTCGGCGCCCGGGAGGTTGCGCATCACGCTGGCAAAATCCTCGATCACGCGCGCCTGTTCCATGGGAAGCGAGGCAAAGACGAGCACCACCGAGGCCTGGGGATCGTCGAGGCGCGAGAAGGGAATGCGCACCGCTTCGGGCAGCATCGCCTCGCCAACCGGCGCGGCGGCGAGCACGCGATCGATCTCGTCGAGAAACGCCTCGAGCTGCTCGGAGCGCTGGCCCTGGGGCAGCGCGGCCAGCTCCTCGCCCAGCTCTTCGAGCAGCGCGAGCTTCTCAGCCTGGCGCTGGGGCAAGAGGTCATCGGGGGCGAGCACCTGTTCGATCGTATAGCCACCCGGCGCGCTCTGCTGGCGCCGGCGCAGCTCCTCGGCCACCCGGCGCGCGTGCTCGCGCGACTCCACGAGCACCACGGCCGGCGTCTGCGACTGATTCAAGATATCATTGACCATCTCATCGAGGCGCCAGGTGGGCGTGTCGGTCATCTGCACGGCGCGAAAGTCGCGCTCGAGCTCGACGTGGGCCACTCCGGCGCCGGCCAAGACGACCACTGCCGCCAGGACGCTGGCGAGCAGCGTAAATCCGCCGCGCATGCGCCGCACCTGCGCCGGCGTCGGCGTGCGCCCCAGGGAAAACAGGGGCGTAAGCCTTTGCGCGAACAACACCGACAAGGGCACACGCTGGCTGCTCGGGCCGCGGCTCGAGCCGGCCAGACTGGCCTGGGCGATGATCAGCGCCGGAAACACCGTCGCGTAGGCCAGCAGAATCAAGGCCAGCCCGCCGAGCGCGATGATCCCAAACTCGAAGAAGGCCCGAAAGCTCGACAGCGACAGACTTCCCAGGGCCACCATCGTCGTCAGCCCGGCAAAGACGCTGGCCCGCCCCGCCGTGGCCAGCGTGATCGTCAAAGCCTCGCCGACCGTGCCCTCCTCGGCGCGCACCTCGTAGAAGCGCGAGACCAGATGGATGCCATAGTCGACACCCAGACCGAGCAAAATCGCGCCTAAAAAGGCCGTCAACACGTTGAGCGAGCCAAAGATCAGCGCCGCCCAGGCAAAGGCCCAGATCGTGCCCACGATCAACGGCACGAGCACCATCAAGGTGGCGTGCAGGCTGCGCAAATACAAAACGAGAAAGACCAGCAGGCCGAGCAGCGCCACCAGCGTCGCGCTCTGAAGATCGCTGGTGAGGATGTGCTGCTGCTCGACGCGCTTCATGTAGCGCCCGGTAAAGGCCATCGTCACGCCGGGAAACTCCTGGCTCAGGCGCGCCGCGGCGATCTGGGCCACCTGCTCGACCAGCGCGCTCGAGCGGGCCAGATCGGCGGCGGAGAAGCTCGGATGGATGAAGAACACCAGCGTGTGGCCGTCCTCGCTCTCAAAAAACTCGCCCTCGCCGATGGCCTCGTAGCGCTGCTCGATGTCGCTCAGATCGAGCTCGGGCGGGCGCGCCGGCCCCAGGTCAGCAAACAACGGGTTGGCCCGTGCGCGCTCCCAGCGGATGCGCCGGCGGATACGCTCGTCGGCCTCGACCAGGTCCTCGTAGTCGACATAGATCAGGCGAAAATCGGTGAAAAAATCGGTCGGACGCCTCAGCTCGATGCGCTCGACGCTCGCCAGAGGCTCAAGCTCCTGGCTGATGCGCTCGGCCGCGGCGCGGTTGGTGGCGTGATCGGGGCCTTGCAAGACCACCGTCAGCCGACCGACGTTGTCGCCATAGGCGCGCTCGAGCTCTGCCAGACCGATCACGCTCGACGCGGTCTCGGGGAGCAGCTGTGAGAGGTCGGCATCGAGGCTGAGCGTGCGCGCCAAGAACACGGCTCCGACCGTCACGGCGACCAGCACCAACAAGACGAGCACATAGCCTCGTTGGTACAACCCCACGACGGAAGTGAACAGTTTCATGGAGCTCTCAGGGACTCAGTCAGATGCACGCTGATGACCAGCCTGGCTCGCGTTGCCCGCTACCCCTCCCCATGTGTGGGGAGGGCGCTAGGGCGCCCTCCCCACACATGGGGAGGGCGTCGCTACACCTCCCCACGTGTGGGGAGGATCAAGGAGGGGGCCCTTCACGCCGTTGCATGCCTCGTGCTGTGATAAACGTCTCCGCCAAAACGTGGTCTCGCCATCGCCCGGGTCAATTCATTTCTTCGCCCAACGGCCCAAAGACCACAAAACGGCTGACCGGATAGGTCCAGATCACGAAGATCGCCACCTTGGAGAACAGCCACGCCGCCGATACCCCGGCGTACAGGGCCATGGCATGGGTGGTGAGACCGTGGGCGAGCGCGGCCCCACCGCTCATCAGCCCGTAGGCCGCCAGCGCGCTCATCAACGGCTTGTCATAGCGCTGAAAAACCCAGAAGCGACAGAGCAGGAAGTGGGTCAGTCCACCGACCATCGCCGCGAGTGCGGCCACCGCGCCGACATGATAGACGCCCCAGGGCGGCGTCCAGCTCAGCAGATGCGCAAAGAGGATACCATCGACCGCTGTTGCCAAAAAACTCGCAACAGCCGTGGTCGACAAGTCGAGAAGATGGCGCTTGGGCTTGAACATCATGCAGAAGCCATCCAAGGGTTGGGCAAGTTTGATAGAGTCGGCCAATGAGGCCGCAGCTCGCACAATCTTCAAACTCGTCCGGATTCAAAATGCGTTGAGAGGGGTTGATCACCGACCTCGATCTCCGCCGGCATTGACGCCTCGCTCTCGCGCAGCGCGTTGAAGATCCAACGTGCCCGTGAGACGGCAGTAAACAACGCGGCAGCGGCGATAAATCCCGTACCGACGATTGCCAGATGGTAGGTGGGTATCCCCCGCCCCGGCTCTAAATATAGGGCCAGATAAGGAGATCCCAAGGTCGTCACAAAGAGCACGACCATGCGCTCGGGCCGCTGCATCAGGCCACCCTTGCACTCCACGCCCAGCGCTTCGCCGCGCGCACGCGCATAGCTGACCGCATAGGAGGCGATGATCGCGGCGACCGCCGTCCAGGTCAGCCAGCCACCCTGGCCATAGTAGGCAAGCCCCAAATAGACGCCGCCCTCGCCAAGCCGGTCGATAAACGAGTCAAAGAAGGCGCCCGAGCGCGAGGCCTGTGCGGTGAGCCGCGCGAGCAGGCCGTCGAGCCCGTCACAGGCCGCGGCCAGCGCGAAGATCCAGGCGCCCCAGATGAACTGGCCGACGCCAAAGCTTATCGCCGCCACAGTGGCCAATACCAGCGAGAAAGCGGTGATATGGTTGGGCGTCACACCCCGGCGCGCCAGAGCGTGAACCAGCGGGCCGAGCGCCCAGTAGAAGAAGCCAACGAGCATCGGCGGCACCAGCGCCGAGCCGGCGTAGCGGCGAAACGCCTGGCGGTCGCGGCGAGGGTGCACGGCCAGGCCGTAGTAGCCAAGGGCCAACAGTCCCCCGATCAAGATAGCCAGACCTGGCAAGGCTCCGGTCACAAGCGACGACATGCGCATCATAAAGGTTCCCTCGATGCTGCGACGGCGGGGCTGAGAGGAGATGGAGAGTTGGGCGACTTTTGACGGTCCCAAAGGGGGCTGGCTGCACGCGGCCGTGGCCGGCTCCCTTTGGGGTGGGGGGCTTTAGCTAGGCGTTGAGGCTTCGCACGTGGGCCAGCGGGCGAGCCACTGACATGCCGGCGATCTCGCGCAGCGTCTGCTCGAGCATGCGCTGCTGGATGAAGAGGTTGTGCTCGATCGACTCGGCCCCGTTTTGCTGGGGGCTCTTGAAATAGAACGACAGCCAGTCCTGCACCCCACAACGTCCGCTGCGCTGGGCCAGGTCCATGAACAGGGCCAGATCGAGCACCAGCGGCGCGGCCAGAATCGAGTCGCGGCACAAGAAGTTGATCTTGATCTGCATCGGATAGCCCATCCAGCCGAAGATATCGATGTTGTCCCAGCCCTCCTTGTTGTCGCCACGCGGCGGATAATAATCGATGCGCACCTTGTGCGTCATCGAGGCGTAGAGCTCGGGGTTTTTGGTCTTGTCCAAGATCGAGTCGAGCACGGAGAGCTTGCTCTCCTCTTTGGTGCGAAACGAGCCCGGGTCGTCGAGCACGGCCCCGTCGCGATTGCCCAAGATGTTGGTCGAGTACCAGCCGTGCACGCCCAAAAGCCGGGCGGCAAAGCCCGGCGCCAGGATCGTCTTCATCAGCGTCTGGCCGGTCTTGAAGTCCTTGCCCGCGATCGCCACACCCTCACGCTCGGCGAGCGCGACGATCGCCGGACAGTCCACCGAGCGGTTCGGTGCGCCGTTGGCAAAGGGCACGCCCGAGCGCAACAGGGCGTAGGCGTAGATCATGCTCGGGCTGATCTTCGGGTGGCTCGTGCGCAGGCCCTTCTCAAAGGATTCGATGCTCTGATGAACCGCCTCGAGCTCGACAAAGCTCTCGGTCGAGCCGCACCAAATAGCCACCGCTCGGCTGCAGCCGTTGTCGGCCATAAAGTTTGCGACATCGGCCATCAGCGCCTCGGCCAAATCCATCTTCGTCTCGCCGCGCTTGACGTTGCTGCCGCTCAGGTTGCGCACATAGTTTTGATCGAAGACGGCGGCCATCGGCTTGATCGCCGCCAGGCAGTCGCGCGCCGCCTCGAGGTGCTCGCGGCTCAAGACATCGGCCTGACAGGCCGCCTCAAAGCAGTTCTCCTCGTAGATGTCCCAGCCACCAAAGACAAGATCGTCGAGGCTCGCCAAGGATACGGCCTCGCCTATCGCCACGGGCTCTTGCGATGTGCCCTCCTCGCCTGGCAGCATGCCCAACTGCGTTAAGCTGCCCACCGGCACCGAGGCGCCCCTTCGCACCGCCTCGACCCCGGCGATAAACGTCGTCGCGACTGCTCCCATACCGGGCAACAACACCGCGAGTTTGCCTTGTGCGGGGTCAAGATGGTTTCCACCTGGCGTTCGATACATGAATTCATCTCCGTATTATGTCTGATGGCTTCGAGAGACAGCCATCACAGCCACGACGACACTGCTCTTCAAGCGAAGCGCCCAAAAAATGACTCCCGGCTCGCTCGAGACTACAACTCAACCGAACGTCCGGTTAAATGCCTCCTGTTATGCAAACTTTAATCAAATATCAATCGAGGGCAAGCCCCACAACCATTTGAGATCATGCCTTGACATTGGCCTCAAGCGCCTTTTTCGACCCAGCCCAGCCGCGCGTTTTCCACGCGCGGGTCAACATGCTATTGATTGCGCTCCTGAATTCGGAGTAACCTGCGCCCGTTGTGGTGGGTCAGCGCCGGTGGTTTTGCGCCGCGCTTTAACGTGACTCACGCTTTTGTGCCGGTTGGTGTCAGGAAACCCATGCCCTCCAAGTCGTCCTCGCTCTCGCTCGCCCTTATTCCCGCCGCTGGCCGCGGAGCGCGCCTCGATCGCCCGGCCACGCCCAAGCCCCTGGTCGACGTCGGCGGTCGCCCGATCATCGTCGACGTGCTCCTGCGCTTGCAAGAGGCCGGCATCGAGCGCGCCGTGGTCGTGGTCGGCTACGCCGGCGCCGAGATCGTGCGCGCGCTCACCAACCACCCCCTACTCAAAGTCGAGCTGACCTTTGTCGAGCATACCGGCTGGCAACAGGGCCTGGCCTCGAGCCTGCTCGCTGCGCGCGAGCACATCGATGAGCCCTTCGTGCTCGCCATGGCCGATCATCTCTTCGGCCCCGATCTGGTCGAGCGCATCGCGCACGCAGAGCTTGGCGACGACGACGCCGTCATGCTCGTCGATCAAAACCTGGCCGGCATCTACGACCTCAAAGACGCGGTCAAGGTCGGCCTCGACGGCCTGCGCGTGCTCGATCTGGGCCGCAGCCTCGACCAAGTCGACGGCGTCGACGCCGGCCTCTTCGCGCTTCGAGCGAGCATCTTCGAGGTGCTCGAGCAGACCCTCTGCGAGATCGAGCCGGCCGACCTGACCGACGCGGTTCGCGCCCTGGCCAAGGCCGGCAAACTGCGCGCCGTCTTCACCGACGGCGCGCCCTGGCACGACATCGACACCCCATCGGCGCTGATCCATGCCGAGATGCAACACCGCGCAACGCTTCGAAAGACCAAGGTCAGCCGCCCGATCTTCGACGGGGCGACCGAGCCCAAGAGCTACCGGTTCACCACCGGAAAGGCCGCCGAAACCCAGGTCGTCATTCAGCGAGGCTTCGTCAAAAACCCTGAGCGCCTCCAGCTCGTGCCCGACCAGAGCGCCTCCTCACCGGTTTACGTCTTCACCGACACACGCGTCGACGCGCTCTACGGCGACGCCTTTGTCGGCGGCCTCGACCGCATGGGCTATGACGTTCGACGCATCGTCATGGCCGAGGGCGAGGAGTCCAAGACGCTGGCCAACTACGCGAGCCTCGTCGAGCGCGTCCTGGCCGGCGGCATCGACGAGCGCTCGGTGCTCATCTCGCTTGGCGGCGGCGCCGTATGCAACGTGTGCGGCTTTATCGCCTCGACGCTCTATCGCGGCATCGGTCTGGTTCATGTGCCCACCACCTTGATGGCCCAGTGCGACGCCGCGATCAGCCATAAACAGGGCGTCAACGGCGATCGCGGCAAGAACCTCGTCGGCTCTTACTATGCGCCCATCGCCATCGCCGTCGACGTCGAGGTGCTCTCCACGCTCGAAGACTGGCTGATCCCCGACGGCTTGAGCGAGGTGATCAAGCACGCCCTGGGCCAGGACCCGGCCTACCTGAAGTTTTTGCTCGACTACGACGGCTCGATGTTCGATCGCGACTTTCTCGAGCACGTCGTGCAAAAAAACATCGAGCTCAAGTGTGCGCTGATGGCGATCGATGCCAAGGAACACCGCGAGGGCATGGTGCTTCAATACGGCCACTCGGTGGGCCACCCGGTCGAATACCTCTCCGGCTACGATCTCAACCACGGCCAGTCGGTGGCGATCGGCATGATGGTCGCCGCGCGAGTCGCGCGCCAACTCGGCGCCTGTGGCGACGACATGATCGAGCTTCACCGCCGTGTGATCGAAAAATTCGAGCTGCCAACGCGCATTCCCAAGAACATCGAGGTGGCCGACATCCTGGCCACGATGCGCTACAACAAGCGCTACCTTACCGAGGGCACGCGCATGGCGCTGATCGATGCCCCCGGCCACCTCTGGTCGGTCGACGACGACTACGCCATCCCCGTCTCCGATGGCGTACTCATCGAAGCAATCCTCGCCAGCTATTGAAAAAAGGAGTCCGAGCATGAGACGCACCGTCCTTGTCACCGGCGGCTCGAGCGGCATTGGCCTCGAGACGGCGCGCGCCTTTGTCGCCTGCGGCGAGCGCGTGATCATCTGCAGCCGCGACAACGAAAAGCTCGCCCGCGCAGCCCTCGAGCTAGGCGTCGAGTCCCACGTGCTCGACGTCACGGATCAAAAGGCCGTCGAGGATCTCTTCGAAGCCATCGGCCCGCTCGATGCGCTCGTCGCCAACGCCGGCATCTGCCAGCAGGCGCGCCTCGACGACACCCAGAGCGACGACGTCTGGCGGCGCACCCTCGACATCAACCTCAACGGCGTCTACCACTGCCTCAAGGCCGCCCAGCGCACGATGCCCGAGGGATCAGCGATCGTGACCGTCTCCTCGGGGCTTGGAAAAAACGCCCGCGCCGGCTACGAGGCCTACACCGCCAGCAAACACGCCGTTCTCGGGCTGACCAAGTGCGTTGCCCTCGAGCTTGCACCGCGCAACATCCGCGTCAACGCCGTCTGCCCGGGCTGGGTCGACACGCCGATGTCCCAGGCCGACGCCGCCGAAGGCGCGCGCCGCGCCGGCCTGGCAGAAGACGACTTTCGCCGCCAGGCGGTCGAGGCCATCCCGCTTGGCCGCATGGTTGACCCGGCCGAGGTCGCCTCCCTGATCTTTTTCCTCTGCTCGAGCGCTGCCCGCGCGATCACCGGCCAGAGCTACAACGTTTCCTGCGGCGAGTTCACCAACTAAGCCATGAAAACCCTCGTCGTTGGCCACGTTACCCACGATCACTACGAAGAAGGCTTCGTCGCCGGCGGCAGCGCCTTCTACGGCGCCCAGGTCCACGCCCGCCAGCCCGGCCTCAGCCACCTGCTCACCGTGGTCGGCGACGACTTCGTCTGCAACGACGCCATCGCCCAGCTCGACGCCACCGTTTGCCGCCAGGGCAAGACCACCGTCTTCGCCAACTACTACCCGCCCGGCCAGCCGCGCATCCAACTGCTCGAGGCCAGCGCACCGATGGTGGATCCAAGCCTTACTCCGGCGGCCTGGGCCGATGCCGATCTGATACATTTGGCACCGGTCATCGGCGAGCTCGACCTCGCGGCCTGGAAGGGCGTCAAGCGCCGTGGCCTGCTCGCGATCAACGTTCAGGGCTGGATCAAGGCTGCCGGTCCCGAGATCGACCCCAGCGCCCTCGAGCAGGCCCAGCGACGCGGCGTCGGCGCAACCGCGCACCGCGTCGTCCAAAAGCCCTGGAACGTCACCACAGACGAGCTCACCGGCATCGACATCGCTTGTCTGAGCGAAGAAGACATCATCGGCCAGGGCGACCTGCTTGATCGGCTCGTTTTGGCCGTGCCCATCGTCGCCCTGACCCTGAGCGCGCGCGGCAGCCGCATCTTCGTCGCCGGCAAGGCCATCGAGATCGGCATTTATCCCACCAACGTCGTCGACCCAACCGGCGCCGGCGACGTCTTCGCCGCAACCTTTGTCCACCACATCATGGCCGGCCTTGCCCCGGCCGACGCCGCACGCTTTGCGGCGGCCGCGGCATCGATCGTCATCGAAGACGTCGGCGCCCGCGCGCTCGAGCGCCTGGGCGAGTGCGAAGCGCGCGCCGCCCGGGTGCCCGTGGGCTAAAAACCAACTGCGCCAGACTCCCTTCGACTGGACGTTGACCCCCTCGTGCGGGTAAGAACGAGTCTGTCGCAGACTTTCGTAAGTTTTCAATCAGCCATGCGCCAAGCGTTCAAGGATCTACTCATGCATATTCTGGTCATCAACTGTGGAAGCTCGAGCATCAAGGCCGACGTTCGCGATCACCTGGGGCAAAGCTATCCCAGCCGCATGGTCGTCGAGCGCGTCGGCAGCGCCGAGGCCTTCGTCAAGCTCAACGGCCAGGAGAGCATCGCCTGCCCGAACATGGATCACCAACAAGCCCTCGAATTTGCCCTGCCCCTGCTGCTCGCTAGCCTCGCGGCGGACACCACGATTCGCGGCGTCGGCCACCGCGTCGTGCACGGCGGCGACGTGTTCGATCAGCCCGTGCGCATCGACCAGAGCGTCGAGGACACCATCGCCGAGCTCGCAAGCCTTGCGCCGCTGCACAATCCGGTCAACCTGGCCGGAATCCGCGCCGCGCGCACCGTCTTGCCCGACGTTCCCCACGTGGCCGTCTTCGATACCGGCTTTCACGCCACCTTGCCCAAGCGCGCGCGCACCTACGCGCTGCCCTTTGAGATCGCCGAAGATCCGCGCATCCGCCGCTTTGGCTTTCACGGCATCAGCCACGGCTTTGTCGCCAGCCGCGCCGCTGATTTCATGGAGACCGACGTGCGCGATCTGCGCCTGATCACCTGCCACCTGGGCAACGGCGCCAGCATCGCCGCCGTCGAGTATGGCCGCTCGATCGAGACCAGCATGGGCATGACCCCGCTCGAGGGTTTGGTCATGGGTACGCGCAGCGGCGATGTCGATCCCGGCATCATCATTCATTTGATGCGCAGCAAGAATCTCAACGTCGACCAGATCGACGATCTGCTCAACCGCCACTCCGGCCTGGCCGGCCTCTCCGGCGTGGGCAACGACATGCGCGACATCGAGCGACGCGCCTCCGACGGCGACGATCACTGTCGCCTGGCCATCCAGGTCTTCACCCACCGCCTGCGCAAGTACATCGGCGCCTATGCCGCCGTCATGGGCGGCGTCGACGCGATCGTCTTCACCGCCGGCATCGGTGAGAACAGCGTCATGGTGCGCCACCGCATCGCCCAGAGGCTGGACTTTCTGGGCGCGCGCATCGACGAAGACCGCAACCGCGAGGTGCGCCTGAGCGACGAAGCACCGGTCGCCGACATCTCCAAGCGCCACAGCCGCGTTCGCCTACTGGTCGTGGCCACCGACGAGAGCCAGGCGATCGCCGAGGAGACCGTTCAGCTCGTGCTCGAGCACGACCTCACCCAGGGCCAGCGCACAATCCCGGTGGCGATCTCCGCTCGCCACGTGCACCTGACCCAGGAGACGATCGAGAAACTCTTTGGCCCGGGCCACCAGCTCACCATTCGAAACGAGCTCTCCCAGCCCGGCCAGTACGCCGCCGAGGAGACGGTCAACGTGATCGGCCCGCGCAACACTCTGCAAAACGTGCGCATCCTGGGGCCACCGCGAAACCTCGACCAGGTCGAAGTCTCGCGCACCGACGAGTTCTTTTTGGGAATCGATGCTCCGGTGCGCGCCTCGGGCGACATCGAAGCCAGCCCCGGCATCATCTTGGAAGGTCCGGACGGCCAGATCGAGCTCGCCAAGGGCGTCATCTGCGCCTGGCGCCACATCCACATGACCCCGGACGACGCCATGCACTTTGGCGTGCGCGACCGCGACGTCGTCGAGGTCGCCCTGGGCGGCGGGGATCGCGATCTCGTCTTTGGCGACGTCCTCGTGCGTGTCTCGCCGAGCTTTCGCCTGGAAATGCACATCGATACCGACGAAGGCAATGCAGCAAACCTCGGCCGCGATGCCACCGGCATGCTGATCAGCACCACGGCCCTGGCAAGCCTGACGCGCCGCCAAACGCGCTACGACCGCCTCGAAGCCGCCGAGTGAACTCAGACGCTAGGCTTTTGCCCGACCGCGTGCCTCGATCACGAACTCGATCGTGTCTTTGTTTTTGAGCGTGCCAAGCGGCGCGCTAAACGCACTGAAGCCAAAGTCTGCGTGCGTCACCGAAAACCGCCCACGCGCCAAAAGCTCGGTACCCTCGAGCACGACGTCCATCGCAACCTCGAGCGCCTTGGACACCCCGCGAACACTCAGCGTGCCACAAACGAGCAGGCTCGAGCCCGACCCCGGACGACACGACGTCGACACAAAGCTTATCGTCGGGTGACGCTCGCCAAAGAGCTGGCTCTTCTTGAGCATGTTCTCCTCGGTCTTTTGGCGATCCGAGGCCGAAACCTCGCCCGTCAACCCGACCCTTTGGCGGCTCGCCGCCTCGTCCGCGCGAAGGCCCTTGACCGGCACCTCGAAGCTCACCCTGCTCGCTGCCACGTCGCTCGCCACATAATCCACCGCACCGTGCCAACCCGTGGCCCGAATCACGTGGTCGTGGCCCATGCGCGACAACAGCGTCGACGCATCGTTCTCCACCAACACGCAGAGCAGGCTGCCCTCTTCGTCGAACTCGTATCTGGCCATGGCCGTCCCCTGTTGGCTATCGAAGCCGCAAATACTCCCGGCACCGCTCGGCTACCGTCGAATTTGGCTGCAGCTCCACGCAGCGTTGAAAGTGCAAACGTGCTCGCTCATCGCCCTGCTCTTGCAGGATTTTCCCAAGATTGAGGTGGGGCTCCTGGTAGTTGATCGGGCATTTATTGATCGCGCGCCGGTAGGCCGAGACTGCTTCGCTGCGATTGTTCATCGCCTCAAAGGTCAGGCCAAGATTGTTGTCAGCCAGACACATCTCGGGCTTGAGAAACGACGCCATGCGAAAGTGCTCCAGCGCCTCGCTGTAGCGGCGCATGTTGTAATAGGCCCATCCCACGTTGTTGTGAGCCAGCTCGAGCGTCGTATACAGCGGCTCGTCGAGCAGCTCGAGGTAGACCTCCTCAGCCTCCTGCCAGCGCCCCATCGCCAGAAAGACCGCGCCCAGATTGTTCTTGGCAAAGTGGTACTTGGGATTGACGCGCAACACGTCTCGAAAGTGCACGACGGCCTTGGTGTAGTTGCGACGGCCCATGTAGATAAAGCCCAGCAAATAGTTCGCCTGCTCGTGATCAGGGTTGTTTTCCAGGCAAAAGGTCAGCTCGCGAATCGCCAGCGGCACCTCGTTGGACTCAAAATAGCCGGCGGCCATCTCGTAGTGCCACTGCGCCGTCTTGAGACTCTCTTCTTGCTTCTTGTCGACGCCGGCACAGCCCAGGGCGATCAATACTATCGCACACGCGATCAGCCAAAATGCCCAGCTTTTTTGAAGAATCATGGTAACTACAACCTGTTTGAACGGTTCGATGTTGGTCTTGCGCGTGCGCCCGCTACACTAACATGGTTGAAGCCTTCGTAAAATCCACAGTGCACACAGTCATACACATCAGGAAATCGACCATGAGCCTTAGTCGCGCCGAAATCGAGCTGATCGTCGAGGAGATTAAGCCCACGCTCGAGCGCGCAACGATCCAGCGCGTGCTCGAGGTCGATGAGCGCACCTTTGTGCTGCGCTATCGCCAGCCGGGCCAGAACCTGTTGCTGCTGATCTCGACCCAGCCGCAAATGGCCCGGCTGCACTTCGTCACCGAGCGCACTCGCCAGCCTGAGCAGCCCACGGCCTTCACCATGTTGCTTCGCAAGTGGCTCGATGGCGCCTTCATCGAGGCCATCAAGCAGCGCCAGGGCGATCGCATCGTCGAGCTCACCGTGCGCAGCGTCGACCCGCAATGGATACCGGCCGAGGACTTCCAAGGCCCCGCGCCGCGCGTCGTCGCCTACCTCGTCATCGAGCTCACCGGCGCGGTCGCCAACGTCTTCTTGCTCGACGCAAAGCGCATCGTGCGCGGCCACCAGCCCGGCGAGGCGTCGGGCACACGCACCCTGCGCGTTGGCGCACCCTATGAGGCGCCGGCTCTGCCGCCTGCCGGCACAAAAGCCGATTTCGTGCGCTGGCAGCTCGACAGCCTCGATCCTTCGACCTTTCAACGCTCGGCCTGCCTCAGCCACGCCTTCGAGCATCTGGGATGCGAAGGCCGCCAGGACGAACTCACCCGCCATCTGCGAAGCCAGCTTCGCCAGCGCCAGCGCGCACTAAAAAAGCGCGTTGCCAACATCGAGCGTGACCTGCAAAAGGTCGGAAACGCCGAACAATTCCGCCGCTGGGGCGAGCTGTTGCAGGCGGCCCACGGCCAGATCAAGCGCGGCGCGGCCTCGGCCAGCGTGCCCGACTACTACCAGGAGGGCATGCCCACCGTCGAGGTGCCCCTCGACCCGGCGCGCTCGCTCCCAGACAACATCGCCCGCTACTTCCACCAGTATCGCCGATACAAGGACGCTACCAGCCGCGTTGAGGAGCGTCTGCTCGCCAGCATGGAGGAGCTCGAGCTGACCAACGCGGCCGTCGCCCGCCTCGAGGCCAGCGACGAGCTCACAGCCCTCGAAGCACTCTACGACGAGCTTGTGGAGAAACGCCTGATCTCCAAGCGCGGCGCCGTTCCACGCGCGCGCGCCAAAACGGCCGCCCAGCGCCTGCCCTACCGCGAGTTTCTCGCGCACAGCGGCGCCACCATCCTCGTCGGCCGCGGCGCCCGCCACAACGACGCCTTGACCACCAACCTCGCTCGCGGCCGAGACATCTGGCTGCACGCGCGCGATTGGGCTGGCGCCCACGTCGTGCTGCGCATCGACCGCGACCAGCAGCCCAAGAGCGAAGACCTGCTCGACGCCGCCACCCTGGCGGCCTACTTCTCGCGCGGCAAAAATGACACGCTCGTCGACGTCACCTACACCCAGGCAAAGCACGTGCGAAAGCCCAAGGGATTTGGCCCGGGCATGGTCACCATCGCCGGCGGCTCGACGCTCGGCATCAGCATCGAACCCGAGCGCCTCGGGCGCCTGCTCGAGACCGAGATCTCTTGAGAGACCGCCTCTCCAAGAACGAAAAGAGGCGCCCCAAAGGGCGCCTCTTTTCACAAATGGCGTTGGTCAGGCCAGCGCCTTAGCGAACAATGAACGGGTAGTTGATCGTCAAATCGCTCTGCGTGGCCGGGAACTTCATATTCTTGACCGCTCCCTCGATGCAGCCACCGACGTCGGTTCCCCTAAACTCACCGGCGAGCACGTCCGCAGCCGAAACACTGCCATTGGGCTCGACCGTAAAGCGCACGTTAACCGTACCACTGAGATTTCCAGAGTTCGCCGTCTGATGACAGCGCATGATCTGGGCGTTGTACTGGCGCACCGTGCTTTGAACCATCGGACGCGAAAGCCGCGGTGGCAAATCGGCCGCGGGCGCAGCCGCTGTCTTGGCGGTCGGCTCGCTCGTTGAACCCTTCTTGTCGATCTGGCCGATGATATCATCGATTCCGCCGCCACCCTTGGCAGTCTTGGTGGTGGTCTTGGGTTCGGTCTTGGTCGGCGCCGAATCGCTGCGCGTCGTCGTCGTCGTCGTTTTGGTGGCTGCGGCCGTCTTGCGGTCAGCCGCGGCGACGGTCTTGGAATCTTCGCGCGGATCCTCCTTCTCCTCGACCGGGGCCACACCATCGGCCACGGCAAGGGCAGCCTTGGCAGCCTCGGCAGCCTCGGCAGCCGCCTTGGGATCGACCTCGACCGCAACCACGGGCGCGGCCTCGGCAACGGTCGACTCGATGATGGTCTGGGTCTTGGGCTCCATCTTGAGCACGACCACCACGCCGACCACCACGGCAATGAGCACAAAGGCGACACCGACGACCACAGCGATCATCAGGCCCTTGTTGCTCCGATGGCTGCCCATGGGCATCGGCATCAACGCCGGCATGCTCATCGTCGACGGCCCAAAGCTGTCCGGGGTGGCATCGAATTCGTTCTTTTTGCCCATGCCCTTCATCGACGAGTGAGCCGAGGCAAGCGCCTGGATGTCGATCAATCCAGACTTGTCGTTGGGCGCGCCCGGTCCAGGACTCGAACTGCCACCACCGCCGCCGCCACTTGTTTTGCTGACGGCCTGTACCTGATCGAGGCTGCTCAGGCTGAAAAGCACCGAGTTTTCGTTTCGCGCGCCGACCATGTCGTTGGCCGAAAGACTGTCGTCGCCGCCCGAATCGTATCCCGCATCACTACTTCCGCCGCCAAAACCTCCACCGAAGCCGCCGCCGTAGTCGCTCTCCTCGGCGCTCGCCGAATCGAAGGCCGCGAACATGCCGCCGCCGCCATCGGAATCGTAGCTGTCATCGGGACTTCCGCTGGCTCCACCATATCCCGGCGCCACCGAAACCTGGTTGCTTCCATAGCCTTGCTGGCCGTTGCTGCTGGGCGCATCGTAGCCGCCATAGCCCGCGCTCGGTTGCTCCGCGCCGTAGCCGGCATCGTAGCCGCCGCCTCCCTCTTGAGCATAATCGGACTCGTAGCCGCCGTAGCCTGCGCTCGGTTGCTCCGCACCGTAACCGCCCGCCGGCTCCGATGTGGCCGGATAGGTCTCGTTAAATCCCAGGGTCGGGTCGTCGTAGGCTGGCTGAGCATTACTCTCGTACTGCTGAGCGTATTGGCCGGCCTGAATCACGGCCGTCGCATCCTCCGGTGGAGGCAGTTCCTGATGCTGAGGCGCGATCATGGTATGTTCGTCAGGACCGGCCGTCTCATGGGTCAGATGAGCAAATTCACTCAACGCACTGATCATCGCCCAATTCTCCAGGCCCTCACGCCAGACGTAACTCTCCGCGGAGAGCTGACCCACCGTAAAGTAGGCCTCGACCTCCTCGGGGGTGATCGGTCCGACCTGCTCGCCGTCGATGACGACGTACCACTCCGAGGCACCCTCAGAGCCGCCGTAGGCCGCGCCGAAGTCGCTCTCGGCTTCCTCGGAATCGGCGCCATCAGCGGTGCCCTTGACGACGATGACATCGCTGCACTTCTTGCAGCGAATCTTGAAGACCTTGCCCTGAACTTTCTCGTCAGCAATGGAGTACTTGGCCCCACAGCTTCCGCAGACGATTTTCATTGTGGAACGACTCCATTTTGGAAAGTGAGAGCGTGGATGTGTTTCCTACGAATGCACGCCGATTATTGAAGCGCGTTCTCTTCGGTGCTCTCCTGGATCTTGGGAAGAAAGCTCTTCTTCAGATCGAGCAGACGCTGGAACTCAGCCTTCTCGCGAGCGCGATCCTTGAGCAGATCGGGCGCTTTGAACTCACCATCGATGAGCATATTGTCAAAGTCGTAGAATCGAGAGCGAACCTCGTCTTGGGCAAAGGCGGACGAAGCCGAAACCAACATGCCCACAGCCATTATCAAAGCCACCAGTCTACGCATTGTGTTCTCCTTCATGTTCAAATCCAACGTGCTTGCGGTCCAACGGTATCAAAGCACGCCGGGAAGCGTCAATGATCTGTCTGGTCTAATCCCTACTCCGGGGTTCCACCTTCTTCGGCGACCGGAGGCTTTTGCTGGGTGTTCGACTTCAACTGGCTCTCCAAAAAGCCAATCATTGCGCCGTATTCCTTCTGCTTGTCGGTGTTGGGATTCAGTTCGACGAGCTTTTTGTAATAGGCGATCGCCTCGCTGGGGTTGTCCAAAAACGACTCATTGAGCTTGGCCAGACGCTCGTAGCTCGACAGATGCTTGGCATCACAGCGATCCACGTAATATTTGTAGTGATTCTCCGCCTTGCCGTGCTCGCCCGTGGCATAGGAGGTCGCGCCCTTGCCCAGATTAGCCACGCAGTGATGCGGGGCGATGCGGATCGCCTCGGTGAACTGCTCGTCGGCGCGCTCGTAATCGAGGTACTCGATGAGGATCGAGCCCAGGTTGAGCCGGCTCTCCAGATAATCGTCGTTGGCCGTGATCGCACGTCGAAACGCGTTAACCGCAGCCGGCACGTTCTCCTCTTTCATGTACACAAGGCCCAGGTTATTCAGCACATCGGAGTTCTTCTCCTCGACGCGCAGAGCCTTCTCGAGCACGTACTTCGAAAGCGAGAGGTTGCCGCGCTTGAAGTAGATCAAGCCCAGCGTATTGAGCGCGCCCACATTCTTGATGTCTTCGCGCAAGATCTCACGCACGAACTCCATGGCCCGCTCGTCGTCGTCGCGCTTGAGCGCGATGACGGCCATGTTGTTCTTGGCCGTGAGGTTTTGCTCGTCGCGGGCGAGCACTTCGCTAAAGAGCGTCTCGGCATCGGCAAACTGCTCGTTGACAGCCAAAGCCTGGGCAAGAGCGACCGTATAGTCGAAGACGTCCGGATCGAGCTCCCGGGCACGCTGAACATGGCGCACCGACTCGGTGCGACGCTCGGTCTGACCGTAGAGCAGGCCCAGATTATAGTGGGCCTCGGCAAAGTCCGGCTCGAGCTGAACTGCCTTCTCCAGATGACCGATGGCCGCCTCGACGTCGGACGGATCTTTTTCGATCTCGGCCAGCGCAAGCTGAAATGCCATCAGCGCTTCCTCTTGCAGTCCGGTCTCTTCGGCAGCCTGCTGTGCCTGAGTGCGCCGAATCTCTTCGGCGGCCTCGTCGCTCTTGGTTGCCTTACCACCGCAGGCCAGGAGCGTGGCGGCGCAGACAAAACACAGCAATGTGAAAAGCGATTGGCGCATGGCGCGCTTGCTTGATTTCATGAGTTCGTATCCTGCTTTCCTGAGTGTCACCAGTCTCTCTCCTCTAACCCTGCCAGGCCCAAAAACCTTGTTCAGCTCTTGGAATCAGACGCCACCGGCTGCTCTTCCTCGAGCGCAGGCGCCTCTTTGGGGGCATTCCGCTCCTTGCGACTCTTGGCGCGCTTGATCACGACATCCATGCTCTTGACCGGTGACGGCTGGAAGTAGTTGACCCGGCCGTGCTCGGCAGCGACGCCGTCTTGTCCCGTGATCGGGAACTTCTCAGCCTCGAGCTTGCTGATCTCCTGAGCGGACAGGCTGCTCCACTCGTTGTAGGCCTGAAATTGCAGAGCCAACTTGAGCGCGGCTTGGAAAGCGGCAAGCGCTCTCTCCTGCAATGGGAAGGCAAAATCATCGAGCGTGCCACGGTACTCGTCCTCTTGATCTTCGGGCAAGCCCTCTGGAAGCGGCAGCGCGTAGAGCTCCTCGGCGAAGTTCTTGTAGCTGTGGCCGATGCGGTAGGCGCTCGCTGCGACCCAGCGCGGGCTGGCCATCGAGATGACCTCGCCATAGATGTTCTCGGCCTGCTGCTGAAGCTCGCCCTTCTCCTGCAGCGAGCGCGTCAGACGATTCATCGGAAAGGCAAGGTGGACCTTGGTGAAGCGCTCGTAGATCACCTCGCCCTGGCGAAAGCGTGCCTCGGCGGCGTAGTGGCGTGTCTTGGGCTTGTCTTCCTCGGGCAGCGCTCGCCATACCTCCACGGACTTGGCAAAGTGTGCATCCGAGGTCTTCTCCCAGTTCTTGGGCTTGAGACGCTCGGCGAGCAAACCAAGCTCGAGATTGATCTCGACTTGCTGCGGCTTGGTCGTCGACGTCTTCTTGAGGAAGTTCTCGAAACGCTTGACCGCATTGGGCCAGCTCTTGCGCTCCTTCTCCAGATAGGCCAACTGCAGCTCGACCTCGAGCACGTTCTCGCGATCCGGAAAGAGCTTCAAGTAGCTCTCATAGGTGCCAATCGCGTTGTCCCACTGCTGCAGGGCCTCACGCAGCACACCGGCGTTGTTGAGAGCGTCAGCGGTGCGCTCGCTCTCGCGATAATCCGGTGTCCCCAGACGCTCGAAATAGCTCGCGGCCCGGTCGAAGTCCGCGCGCGACTCGAAGATCGCGCCCATGACGAAGAGTGCCTCGGGGGCAAGCTTGTCCTTGGGGTAGCTCTTGACCAGACGCTCGTAAATCTCGACGGCCTTGGGAACCTCGTCGCCGGCCTCGTAGATCGCTGCGGCATTGAAGAGAGCACCGGCGGCCAGATCGGATTTGGGGAACTCGTCGGCCAGGCGCAACAACTCTTTGGCAGCCTTGTCGAACTCCTTGCCATCCTTGAGGTTGATCGCGCGCTGATTGATCGCATACGCGATAGCCGAGGTCAGGCTGTCTCTGGGCGTAACGTCGAAGATCTTTTGATCGAGCAGATGGCGAGCCCACTTCTCGACCTCGTCCCAGCGCTGCAGACGGTAGTTCGCCTCGAGCAAGCTGTTGCCAGCAAAGCTCGCATAGCGGTGCTTGGGCGCATAGGTGATGATGTTCTCATAGCGCGGAACACACGAGTCGTAGTGACCGCGGCTCTTGTAGACCTCGGCTGCCACGAAATCGACCGTTGGCGTGATGTCTTCTTTGGGGAACATCGAGGCGTACTGATCACTGGCCGTAACAAAGCCCAGCTCGTACTTGAGCAGCGCCGTCTTGGGGATAGGCGGCTGCTCGGCCGACGGGCTGGCCTGCTGCACCTGCGTGCGACCCGGGCTCCTCTCCTCCATCTGCGACATCTTCACGAGAATGCTGTCCTCGTGGTGCTGCTTGACCAGCTCGTTGAAGGCGGTCACGACGGCAAACGCCGAGTCCTTGACGATCGCGTCGATCTCCTCTTGCTTGGCACCCTTGGGCACGCGGTCGTTCTTATACAGATCGACGACGAGCTGGTACTGGTTGGCGGCCTTCTCGAAGTCATTGAGGTTGTACAGATAGATCTCTGCGAGGAAGAAGGTCATGTCAAACGACAGGGCACTCTCCGGGAAGCGATCGATGAACTGGTGGTAGTACTTGGCCGCTGTCTGGTAGTCAGCCTTGTTCTCCAGGCGCTGCGCCTGGCGATGGTAGTGGTTGGACAAAAACGCCAACGTGGCCTCGGTCAGCAGTCGCGCGTTGTTCGTCGGACCCTCGGCGTCCTTGTTGTGGGTCGCCCAGGTGCCTTTGGGGCCCAGATAAGCGACAAAGCGCGTCATCGTCTTCTCGAGGTCTGCAAAGTCCTCGAGCTTCTTCTTGGAGACGATGATGCTCTCCATCCAGTCCGGAATACGGCCATGGTTGGGCCGCTCGGTGATGAACCACTCGTAGATCTCGATCGCCTGTGGCTCTTTGCCCTGCGCCTCGAGCAAGCCCGCCATTGCTCCGAGCTTGTCGTAGGTGAACTCCTTGTCCTTGTGCTTGAAGAAGTAGTCACGCGCCTCCTGCCAGCCGTTGTCGATCTCGGCAAAGGCGACGACCAGATCGTTGATCGCCTGGCGCTGAAAGCCCAGGGTCTGGCTGGTACGCTCAACGACCGCCTTGAAGGTCTCGACGCTGTCACGAAAGTCGCCAAGGTTGTAGTGAACCCAGCCGAGCTTGTAGAGCGCGTAGTCGTAATCGGCAAAGTTCTTGTAGTTGAGCACCTTGACGTAGTTATCCTTGGCGGCGCCGGTCATCTGCTGCTCAAAGAAGAACTCACCGAGCGCAAGATGCGTCTCGGGCAGATACTTCGAGTTGGGATAGTTGGTCACCAGGCGCTGCAGATAGCCAACGGCCTGCGCGCCCTTGCCGGCGTCGATCAGGCCACGGCCCAGACGATAGATCACCTCGTCGAGGCGGTTGTAGTCCGGATACTGGCGCAAGATCTCTTCGTAAATCGTCTGTGCTTCGGTGTAATCGGGCTCAGGCTCGACACAGCCCGCACCGGAGGTGCCGCGCTCGGAGGCGTCAAGACACTGGTTATAGGCTGCACGTGTGCGCAGATACTCCATATTGCGAAGCTCGAAGAGCAGCTCGGCCTTTTGAAACAACCAGTTGGGCTTTTGGGCGTTGTAGGGATCGCTGGCGATGATCTGGTCGAGCTTGGCGATCATCCCGCGATTCTTGCCCTCGAGCTGGCGCTTGAGCTGGTCGATCTGCTCGGCGCTGAGCTTGCGGCTCTCGTCCTGGGCCTGCTCGAGCGTGAACTGCGACTCGGTGGGAAGGGTCTCACCGCTGTCTTTGCGCGTGTCCAGTCGCTTGGATTGACCTTCGACGCGCTTGGAGGCCTCTTCGAGCGCCTTGTCCGTCGTCGAGCGGGTTTGCTTGCCCTTGGAGACATCCTGGGCAAGCGCCGAAGAGCCAAAGCCCACGGTCAGCATGAGCAGACTCAGGCCCAACGTCATCTTGATGCTTTTGCGTGATATCATTGTTCCACACACTCCGTGCGCAATCTGCTACGGTAACTGGAAACTTCATCGAGCCAATACTCGCCCTCGAAGGGCCATGGCTGCCAGTCGTCGGCGACGATGAGAAGCGTCGTGCCAGCCTCGACCACAGGAGGCTCGTAGTCCGGGTTAACGAGGCGCTCCTGAATCTGCTGGCGCTCCTCGCTGTCGATGTCGAACGAGATCTGCATGGCCTTGATCTCCCAATCTTGCAGCTCCTGGTCAACCGACGACAGGCGCTGCTGAACCATGATACCACCCTCTTGAATCTTCGTCTCCAGCTGCTCGTTGACGCGGTCGAGAACCTCCTCACCGAATTCGCCAAGCGTCGAGATGTTAGACTCCAGCGCGCGCTTTTCGTTCCGCAACGCCTGCACGACATTGTAAATATTGTAAAACGACACGTTCTCCAAGACCGCATTGACGAACAGTGCCGGCAGCGGGCCGCCCTTCGCTGCGCCCTGCTTGCCCTGGGCGCGCGTGATCATGTTCCAGTAATCGGCAGGCTCAGAGGTCTGCTGCAAGTAATTTTGCAGCAGCGGGCGCTTGTCCAAATACTTTGCACGAAACTCCGTCATCGCCCGCTGGCTCTGAGGAAACTTGCACAAGTTGAGGTAGACCGTCGCCTCCAAAATGTAGAGATCGGGGAAATACCACTGCCCAAAATAGGGGCTATGCAGGGTATGAAAGACACCCAGCGCGCGTTTGTGATCGTTTTTGAGAAAATAGGTCCAGGCCTGCTCGAACTGCGCCGAAGCGCTTCTCGACGAGTTCGATGGGAGCTTCTGGTAGTAGAACAGCGCGACATCGTAAAGACCGACCTCGTAGAAAACGCGGGCAAGCGCGAGGTAGCCAAGCTGCAAGACCTCCTCGTTACCACTGCCTGGCGAGGCCTCAGCGGCCAAAATGGCGCGCTCGAAGTTGCGAAGCGCACCGCCGATGTCATTGACCGACGGATCGAGCTGAGCCACGCCCATCAAATACAGTGCGCTGGGATAGTCCTTGGCAGCCGGCTTGACCTCTTGGAGGTACTGCAGCGCCAGATCCGTGCGGTTGTAGTCGAAGAAGAACTTGCCCATGTAATAATTGTACTGGTTTTGAAAGCCCTCACCCTTGTCGCCCACATAGGAGCGCGTCAGCTCCTCGAGGACCGGCGGTCGATAGCCGATCTTGCGCGTCAAGTCGCCGAGCATCTCAAAAGCCTCCTCGAAGTGAGGCTTGTCCGCTCCGGCCATCAAGGTCTCAAGCAGCGGCGTCGTCGCACCCGAGAGAATGCCCTGCTGGTAGAGCGCCTTGGACAGACCAAAGCGCGCCTCGTACCACTCCGGCGACTCCGGGTCGGGATCGAGGGCGAGAAACTCCAGATAGGTGCGCGCGGCCTGCATGTTGTTGTTCGCGCGCAGCGCTGTAGCCGCACCCGGCAGCTTGCGCGCGACCACGCCGAGCTGGCTGTCACGTTGCTCGTCGGCGGCGCGCTGACGATTGAGCTCGTCGGCGGCGCGCGCGATCTCGGCTTGGCGCTCGCGCTCGAGGCGCTCGCGCTCTTCGCGTTCTTCCTCGCTCTCGCCTTCGCCTACGGCCGGCGCCGGAGCCGGCTCAAGGTTGATGTCATCGCCAGGTGCCGGTGTACCGCCAGCTGCAGGCTTCGCTCCCTTGACGTGGCCGCTTCGCTTGAGGTGCTCGATCACACCGTCCTTGACGCCCTGGCTGCGAAGCTCCGCGAGATCTGCTTCGCTCAACATGAGTTCATCGCCGGCCGAGTCGATCGCACCGCGGATCGCCCGCTCATCCAGACCCAGCTTGCTCATCTGGATGATCTGGTTCTTATCGAGCGCAAAGGCCGACGTGGCCGGCGCGCTGATCAGAGCAAGGCACAAAACGCAGCCTGCCAGACGCCTGAGTCCGGGGCGTTGAAACCAACGTGTAGTCTTATTTGATCGCGTAAACATCAAGTTCCTGCCGACGTAATGAGGAGTAAAATCACTTCGAGACCGCTCGCCCAAACTCAAAACAGATAGTTGACCCCGAGTTGAAACTCGGTGGGCACATTGATCTGGCTGAAGAAGCTGTCTTTGTTAACCGGCGTCTTCGCCCCTTGATAGACGTAGGCACGCCCTTCGAGACGCAGCGTAATGGCCTGCGTCATGAAGAAGTGGATACCGCCACCAAGGACCAACTCGGGTGCGAGCGTGCTCGAGACGCTGTCGCGGTCGACCGACGGACGCTCCACTCCGACCGCACCCAGGCCTGCGGCCAGGTTGAGATCGAAGTGAGAGAGCTTGCGCTGAAGAACGGCGAACTTGCCGTAAAACGGACTCCAGACGAACACGGCGTTGGCCCGCCACAAGAAGCGGTCTTCGGTATGGCGCGCTGAATCAAACGATGGGCTGCGCCGCTTGAAGAACTCGGTCAGCTCGGTGTCGTGGGTAAAGACCCCTTCGACATCGGTGAACTGGCCCGAGATCTCGATGCCGTATTGATCCCGAAAGTGGTAGGAGAGCCGACCACCGACCGGGATGTAATACAAAAAGGGCTCACTCGACATCATGCCCGTGAACAGCCCCACGCCGAAGCGGCCCTCGCGGGTGAACAGCTTGTCCTTGACCACGGGGAGCTTGCGATCGACGGCCCAGAACTCGCTGAGTTCGCCATCGATCGAGCCCTCATTTTGGGCCCAGGCCGACGTGGCATCGGCTGTCATCACCGTTGCCGCGAGCAGCAGCGCGATCACCGTGGAAATTCGAAACCTTAAGACGTCCATCATGTGCAACCTATGCTATCGCGTTTGGGCAACCCTGTCGGCGTTGAACACCGCACAAGGAATACATCAGATCCTTGTCCGAACCGGCGCTAGAAAAACCAGCTCGCCCCCACCGAAACCTCGGAGGGATTGGCCACACCACCGGCGACCTTCTCGAAGACGAACTGGCGAAAGTCCGCCCGCACGCCCAGGTGGCGCCCAAAATACAACGCCATACCGCCGCCAAGCACACCCTCGGGCTTGATCGCGGTGTCGAAGGCGGCATTGAAGTCCTTCTGGGTCTGAGTCAAGACGATACCGGCGCCGGCGACGAGAAAAACGTCGAAGTAAAACGGCCCGCGATCGTAGAAGGCGACCTTGCCATAAAAGGGGCTCCAGACGATCCCGAAGTTCGTATGCATGAGCTGGGAGTCGCCAATCAAAATCTCCTGAGCGCCGACACCTTTGGCGTCCTGGATGGTCGCTTTGAGCGAGGTGGTCGACTTGAACGCATAGGCCGTGGCGAACTCCACTCCGATATTCTCGAGGATGAAGTAGTTGAGCCGCGCACCGATGGGAAAGTACGTCTCGAAGATGTTGTTTGGGATCAGACCGCCATAGAGGCTCAGCGCCCAGCGCCCTTCTTTCTCGAAGACACGCTTTTGCACGGTGTAGACGTCGCGCATTTCGGCCCAGTACAGCGGGCTCGACGAATCACCGGAAAGCGTACTTGCTTCCTCAGCCGAGGAAGCCTCTTGAGCTGCGACGGGCGCCGCTGTCAAAAACAAGCAGACGAGCAGGCATCTGCCAAAAACACTATAAAACGAGGTGCTCAACTTCACCATGATCTCCTGACTCGACCACCTCGCCATGGCTACGCAAGGCGGCATTGGTCATTCTAGCGCAACGAGCAAACGATTAACGCACGAAAACTTGTGTTAGGGCGCGGCAAAGAAGGCAGGCCGATTATCTCGGCTGTCGTCGCTACCTTGCCCGGAAGTTCCAAGTTGTGAGAAATTGACCGACTTGTTCTCATTACCCAAATCGACCGAAAACTCGGTTTGAAGCCGGTAGGCCTCCCCAGCGGGCACACTCTTGCGCTCCAACTGGCTGACTTCGAGCCCCAACTCCCACATGCCATCCATCGTAAACGGAAGGTTTTCCATGCGCTGGCGAAGCGAAGTCGCTGAGGTCACGTAGATGTAGCCGCCCTCGGTCTCGCAGGCCATGCGCGCATACTCGGAAATCGCGCCGATGCGCCCGTTGGCGTCGCGCTTGGGCATGCAGTACTGCGCGTCGGGATTTTCGCCGTGATTGCTCGGGTAGGTCACGCTGCCCGGCGTGATCGCGAAGCGCTGAGGCTTGCGGCACTGCTCGAAATTCTTGCACTCGCTGTCTGCGCTGCACTCGTCTTGCTGCTCGTAGTAGACAAAGTCATCGCGAAGGCTGTCCGCGTTGAGCTTGGGATCGAGATGCACGAGAAACAGCCGCACGCCCAGCGCCGCCGCACGATCGATCACCGTGTCGGCCGTGTGGCTTTGCTTGAGGCGAAGGTCGTCGGGGCCGTCGACAAAGACAACCAGAGTCTTGTCGTAGTCCGCAAAGCTCGCGTCGGCAAACCCCTGCTCGAGTACGAGCGTCATCGCTTCAAAGACATTGGCCCGCGTCGCCGACGGATTGTTCACGCTGTCGGCCAGACGCTCGCGCGCCTGAACGACCGTCTCCGGGCGTGAGGCCCAAAGCGAGTCGTCATTGGGAATGTGGGAGATCACCTGCGCGCTGCTTCCGGCAAAAGTCCAAAGACCATAGAGGGTGCGCCGCGAGTTTTCACGCTCGGCGTTATCGCGCGCGATTTGCCAGAAACTGGTCAGGCCAATAAGTGCCGCCTTGCGCGCGCTGTCGTTGTCGGTGGCGCGCGCGGCGTTGGGACCGGAATCGGCGCTTCCCGTCGACGTGCCGTCATCGTTGACCGGCGTCAGTGAACCGACATCGGTGGGCATCCAACCGCGAAGGCTGCCGGAGTTCTCATAGAGCACGCCAAAGAGCTGATTCTTGGTCGTATCGGAGACAAACCTGGGTGTACCGCGAAGCCCGACGTCCGAGGCCTTGAAGCAGCGCTTGAGCGTGGGGCTCAAGTTGGTGCTGGCAACGTCACAGGTGAATCCCGACGGGCAGTCGGAATTGGTCGCACAAAGCTCGTCGGGCATGGAAAACACCCGGCCGCTGTTCGACACGCGCACACTGTCTGCCCCAAAGTTGACCTGGACATTGTCGACGACTTCACCGGGACGGTTGGTGATCGGCGTCAAATCGTCGGCCATCATCACGAAGCGAAGCTTGAGCTCGTTGCCCACGCCCTCGCATTGCCCGCCCGGCGCGGCCGCACCGACTGGATAGATATCCAAGAACTGACGCTCCGAGAAGCTGATCAGCGCGACCGTATCACAGCCGGCGACTCCAAACAGGGCAGCGCTTGTAAGACTCACAACCGACATTGTCGTCAGACGTCGCATCCAAGTCTGAGCGGATGGCCTCGTGCACAACCGATGTATCATGCGTTTTTCCTTCAACAGACGATGTATCGACGCCATCACCACAACCAAAATCTTTAGGATGCGTCAATGTGACCAGAACATCAGCGCTCGCTCTCCGGACTGACACTGCGAGCGCCTTCATGGGCGACTAAATGCGCCATGCAAGGACAACAGTCCGGCGCAAGGTTCTACCCCAACAATAGCCTCAATGCAAGTTACACTATCTCTTGAAGTTTATGCTTTTTAACCGTCGATTGGCCTACAAATGGCCCGCCCCCGAATTGACTTGGAGATTGCCCAAACGCAAAAAAGCCCCGCAACAATCGCGGGGCTTTTTGAGTAATGCGAAGGGGCGGGCTCGAACCGCCGACACCGGCCTTTTCAGGGCCGTGCTCTACCTGCTGAGCTACCTTCGCACGCTGGTTGTTACAGAAGAGCAACGCAGCGCGTAGGCTTATAGTTAGGCCGACGAGTGAAGTCAACTCTTAATGGTCAGGCTGGCGTGTCTTTTTTGAGCTCGCCCGATGCCGGCGCGGTGATCGGCACCGGCTCGAGCTGCTGGAGCTCAATCTCCAACACGCGCGCGAACTCGTAAATTCGCTCGTCGCGATAGAACTCGCCAAAGATAATGCGCTGGATGCCGGCGTTGGCAATCATCTTGAAACACGGCCAGCATGGCGACGCCGTCACATAAATGCTCGCGCCCTCGATCGCCACGCCATTTTTTGCGGCCTGGATGATCGCGTTGCACTCGGCGTGGATCGTGCGAACGCAGTGGCCGGCCTCCATCATGTGGCCGACCTCGTCGCAGTGGCCCAGGCCGCGCACGCTGCCGTTGTAGCCCGTTGACAAGATCGTGCGATCGCGCACGATCACGGCCCCGACATGCTTGCGATCGCAGGTCGCCCGCGTGGCCACCTGCGTGGCGATCGCCATGAAGTAATCGTCCCAACTCTTTCTGGCATCGTCGCTCATGATCCCTTCTACTCCCAGCGTGCTACTCCCAGCGTGTGCGTGGCCGTCTTCGGCCCCAAAACGCCACTCTTACAACACTTGGTGTAGCATGCGAAGCGTCTGCGCGTGCTGCGGGCTCAATATCCTTGGCACGCTCGCCAGTACCAGGCCCAAATGCTCGCCGACGTCGAACTGCTCCATCGAAGCGCAGGCGCCGACCAGCGCGCAGATCTGTTCGATCGCTGCCGGACGCCCCGCGCGGTGCCAGGCATGCACCATGCCCAGATGATATGCCTGGCTGCTCGCCATGATCCCGGCCTCACTGAGCGCCTCGCGCCACTCCAGCGAGCTTATCGAGGCCATGCGCACTGGCACGCGCTCGAACAGCTCTCGCCACTGGCCTGCGAGCGACACGGGGGCAGCACTTGCACCGGCCTCGCCCACCAGTTGCATGTGCACAACTGGCTGCTCGCCGTGCTTGCCCATGGCGATCATGGCCATGCTCACCCCGTCGTCACTCATGATGCGTAACAATTGCGTGCGCTGGGTGAGCGCATCGACCACCACGCGCTGAGCATCGAAGGGGCGCCACTGATCGCGCGCATTCATGTCGTAGCGGTGCGCCCTGAAGCCGGCGACGGCACAGACCTCCTCGAGCAGCGGGCCAACGACCTGCTCGCGATCAAGCACGCGGTGCTCCAACTGCCACATCATTTCGAGCATGTACCACTCCTTGAAACGACCCTGATCCGCCGCAAACATTGATCTTGAAAGGCTCACGTGGGGTGCTATGTTCGTCCGGTCCATCTGGAGGCTTGAAAACGCGCCCATTTCCCAATGGCCCACACCACCACATCTTCGCAATGGTGAACTGACCATGGCTTCGACTTCTGCCTCGCTGATCGAACACGTCTCGCTTTACACCGACCTCTACGAGCTGACCATGGCTCAGGGCTATTTCTTGGCGGGAAAGGCCTCTCAGCAAGCCTGCTTCGACTACTTCTTTCGCTCCAATCCTTTTGAGGGCGGCTACGTGGTCTTTGCCGGAATGCGGGACTTCTTGGAGCTTTTGGAGACGCTTCGATTCGGCGCGATAGAGCGCGATTACCTTCGCAGTCTGGGCTTTGACGAGCGCTTCTTGGCCTATCTGGCCGACTTTCGCTTTCGCGGCGAGATCTGGGCGCCGGCCGAAGGCGAGGTGGTCTTTCCCTATGCACCGGTGATCCGGGTGCGCGGCGGCCTGCTCGAGACACAGATCGTCGAGACCCTGCTGCTCAACGTCGTCAACTTCTCCTCGCTCATTGCCACCAAGGCCTCGCGCATCCGCCGCGTTGCCGGCGAGCGCATGCTGATCGAATTCGGCCTGCGCCGCGCTCAGGGTCTGGGCGGTCTGCATGCCAGTCGCGCGGCCACCATCGGCGGCTTTGATGCCACCTCCAACGTGCTGGCCGGCTACCACTTTGATCTGGAGGTCGCCGGCACACAGGCCCACTCCTGGATTCAAAGCTTCGACGACGAACTCACGGCTTTTCGCGCCTACGCCGAGCATTATCCCGACAAGTGCCTGCTGCTCGTCGACACGTATGACACGCTGCGCTCTGGCGTGCCGCACGCGATCACGGTGGCCAAAGAACTCGAGGCTAAAAACAAGCGCTTGCTCGGCATCCGCCTCGACAGCGGCGATCTGGCCTACCTGGCCAAAAAGGCCCGCCAGATGCTCGACGAGGCCGGCCTTGACTATGTCAAGATCGCCGCCTCCAACCAGCTCGACGAGCACGTCATCAAGAGCCTGCTCGTCGACCAGGGCGCGCCCATCGATATCTTCGGAGTCGGCACCCAGCTTGTGACCGCCTACGACGACGCTGCACTCGGCGGCGTCTACAAGCTCAGCGAGGTCGACTCCTCGCCGCGCATCAAGATCTCGGAGAATTATCAAAAGGTTAACTTCCCCGCCATCAAACAGGTGCTGCGCCTGATCGACGACGACGGCCTCTTCTACGCCGATGCCGTCGTCGAGCACGAGCAGACGAGTGTTGGCCGGATGTTGCATCCCTTCGACCCACGAAAGAGCGTGGACGTCTCACGCTTTGCCACCGAAGCCCTGCTCAGCCCCTGGGTCCAAGACGGCGAGCAGGTGCGTGAGCTTGTCAGCGCGCATCAAAGCCGCGCCTTTTCGGCCAGCCGGCTTGCCCTCCTGCCCGATGAGCACAAGCGCTTCGAAAACCCCCACATCTACAAGGTAGGACTGAGCGAGGAGCTCTACACGCTGCGCGAGCAGGTCTTGGAGCGCGCCCGACAGGAGATCAAATCATGAAAGCACTGCTGGTCGTCGACGTACAAAACGATTTTACACCCGGAGGCGCGCTTCCAGCCGAACAAGGCCACGCCGTCATCTCAGTGATCAACGCGCTCATGGCCCAATTCCCACTGGTCGTGGCCTCGCGCGACTGGCACCCCCAGGACACCGTGCACTTTGAGCGCTGGCCGGTGCACTGCGTCAAGTTCTCAGCCGGCGCCGAGTACGACCCCCTGCTCGACAAGGAGAAGATTGACCAGGAGTTTCTCAAAGGCACGGATCCGGAAACAGATTCGGGCTACTCGGCGTTTGAAGCTACGAGCGAGGATCTCGACAAGTATCTTCGTGAGCACGACGTCGACGAACTCTACGTGGTCGGCTTGACCACCGAGTACTGCGTCAAGGCCACCGTGCTCGACGCGGTCAACCTGGGCTATAAGACCTTTGTCGTCACCGATGCCGTCGCCGCGGTCAATATGCTCGACGCGGCCGCCGCGCTCGAGGACATGCGCCGCCACAATGCCAGCCTCGTGGGCTCCCAGGCTGTGCTCGCCCAGTAAAGCCTGTTGCCGTCTTTTGCGAGAAGCGCGCCGCACAAATGTCCATCCTCATCCTCATCGTCGAAGACGAACAAGACCTCGCCCGCACGCTGAAATACAACCTCGAGCGTGAGGGCTATGCGACGCGCTGCGCGCTGACCGCCAGCGATGCGCTCTTGTTCGCCCGCCAGGAGCCGCTGCCCGACCTGGTCCTGCTCGATTTGATGTTGCCCGACATGTCCGGCACCGAGGTATGCCGCCGACTTCGCCAAGACGAGCTCACCCAGCACGTCCCGGTGATCATCCTCACCGCCAAGGGTGAGGAGATCGACCGTGTCGTCGGCTTCGAGGTCGGCGCTGACGACTATGTCGTCAAGCCCTTCAGCGTGCGCGAGTTGATGCTTCGTGTGCGGGCCATCTTGCGCCGCGCTCAACCCGAAGAGGCCGCACTACCCAAAGACAGTGACGTCGTCTTTGGCCGCCTTCGCCTCGACGTACCCGGATACCGCGTCTGGGTCGATGAGCAAGCCGTCCACCTGACCGCGCTCGAGTTCAAGCTCTTGACCACGCTCTACCAACGCAAGGGGCGCGTTCAAAGCCGCGAGGCTTTGCTCAGCGACGTCTGGGACATCACCGCCGACGTCATGACGCGCACGGTCGACACCCACATCAAGCGACTTCGCGAGAAGCTCGGCGCAGCCGGCGACTACATCGAAACCCTGCGAGGCGTCGGCTATTGCTTTCTGGCCGCCCCTGCCAACGAGTAGTCCAACCGGCGTGACACTTTCCTTTCGCAGCAAACTCTTTTTGATCGCGGTCAGCCTGCTGATGACCTTTGCGATCGCCAGTGGCCTGTATCTCGAGCGCGAGCTTCGAAACTGGTTCGAGAGCCGCATTGAGACCGAGCTGCAGGCCCATGCCCAGACCGCGCGCGAAGCCGTCACGGCTCTGCCCGCAGACGCTTCGCCCGAGGCGATCGCCTCGTTGGCCGAGCGCCTGGGAACGGCGACCGCTACGCGCGTGACCTTGATCGGCGCCGACGGGCGCGTGCTCGGAGACTCCCATCTACCTGGCGACGCCCTGCACTCGGCCGAGAACCACGCCGCGCGCCCCGAGATCGCCGCAGCCCAGACCCAGACCTTTGGCTCGGCGCGCCGGCTCAGCCGCACGGTCGGCAAACACATGTTCTATGTCGCCGTGCCCTACACCCGCGACGACGTGCGTGGTGTCGTGCGCGTCGGCCTGCCGCTCGACGACATCGACGAGGTCATCGCCCACCTGCGCCTTTTCATGGTCTTCGCGATCTTGTTCGGCCTGGTCGCGGCCATGTTCTTAAGCGGTGTGGCCTCCCATTTGATGGCGCGCACGCTTCGCGAGCTGGTGCAGCACGCCCGCACGGTCACCCTGCGCCCGTCGCCCCTGGCCAGCGATGAGCCCGCCGCCGGCCTGGCCAACTCGATGCTCACCCTTCGCGAGGAGCTCGGCCAGACGCTTGCGACCATGGCCAGCGAGCGTGATCGCTTCGAGGCCGTGCTCGACGGTATGGGCGAGGCGGTGATCGCCGTCAGCCCCGATCGACGCATGACGTTGGTCAATCGCGCCGCGCGCGCGCTCTTTGGGCTCTCGACGCCCCCTGTTGGGCGCAAGCTCGACGAGATCCCTGATCTGGCGATGCTCGACGATCTCGTCGTTCGCACCGAACACGAGCAGTCCGCGAGCGCCGAGTTCGACTTGGCCGGCCCCGTCGTGCGCAAGGTCATGGCTCGGGCCACGGTCAAGCGCGCCAGCGGCGGCACGATCATCGTCATCCACGACGTCACCGAGCTTCGCCGCCTCGAGACGATCCGACGCGACTTCATCGCCAACGTCTCCCACGAGCTTCGAACCCCCGTGAGCGTCGTGCAGGCCAACGCCGAGACCCTGCTCGACGGCGCGCTCGAGGATGGCGAGATGGCCCGCGCCTTTGTCGAGGCAATCCACCGCAACTCCGAGCGTCTCTCGCGTCTGATCGCCGATCTCTTGGACATCTCTCGGCTCGAGGCCGACAAATACGAGATCGAGCTTCAACCCGTCGCGCTGGCCGTCGCCGTCCACCGCGCGATCGATGCCGTCGAAGGCAAAATCGACCGCGCCCTGACGGCCATTGACCTGGCCATCGATGATCAGCTCGTCGTCTGGGCCGATCCCAAGGCGATCGATCAGGTGCTGTTCAATCTGCTCGACAACGCCTTCAAGCACATGCCCGACGGCGGCCGCGTCAAAGTCGTGGCCGAGCTTGGCGCCGACGAGGTGCGCATCGAAATTCGCGATGATGGCCCGGGCATCGATTTCAAGCACCGCGATCGCATCTTCGAGCGCTTCTATCGCGTCGACAAGGGCCGCGCGAGCCACATGGGCGGCACCGGCCTGGGCCTCTCCATCGTAAAACATCTGGTCAGCACCATGGGCGGCAACGTAGGCTTTCGCCCGAACTCGCCACGCGGCTCGATCTTCTGGTTCACCCTTTGTCGCGAGCAGCCCGACACCGACGCCGCTGCCCGACCCTAATTTGAGGTTCTTCTCATGTCCGACACCGCTTTGCCCCCTGAAGCGAGCCAATGGCTCCAAACGCTTCGTGCCTTCAGCGCCACCCACCGCTCAGCCCCGCTTTCGGGCCGCGACGATCTCGACGCACTCGGCGACTGGCAGCGCCGCATCACCGGCGGCCTGATCATCCAGTTCTTCGAGTTCCTCGAGAAGAAAGCCGTCGACGAGCTCGCCGAGGACAGCACGCCGATTGGCGAGCGAGTCTTCTTGCTCATCACCGACGAGCCGGGCGCCGCTGCCGCACAGGAACTCATGGAGATGGACAGCCCGCTGGCCATCTGCCTGCTCAAAGAGGAGTGGCGACGCTATGTCGACGACGAACAAAACAACGCCGACGAGGACTTTCGCCTCCACTACCAGTTTTGGAGTGTCTGGCATCAAAACGTGCCCGAGCAATGGGAGCTCGAGCTCGAGGTCGACACCGACTACTGGGTTCACGAAGAGGGCTTTGCCCTGGCCGACGGCGTCGGCCGCGGCGCCCAGCACCTCTGGGCCTGGGACGGCGAGCAGATGAAGATCGTCGAAGAGACCATGACCTCCTGGGTCTCCTGAATTTTTGCCGGGTCCATCGCGTCTCAAAACCTGTTGAACTTGAGTCCCTATTTTCGCTGACGCCTGCTGGGAATTGATCATGTCTGGATCCAATCGAACTCGTATCGCCGCCCTTGGCGTTTGCGCCTGCGTGGCGCTCCTCGGCTGCGCCACTGGCTCCAGCCAGTATACTCAGAGCTACCAGTCGCCCTACGGGCCTGAGGCCCAGGCCAAAACCCCGGCTTATGGTGCGCCCGAGACGACGACCGAGGCGCTCATGCAGCCGCTTGAGGTCGAGCATTACGAGGACGACGCTGAGCCCCAGCCACAACGCCGAGCCAGAACCGCGCCCACGCCAAAGAACCGAGCCGATCGACGCACCGCGTCCGCTCCCCAGCCAATCGCCGCCGCCGACTTTCGCGTTCTCCAAAGATCGATTGAGGATGCCGGCTTTACCGACGACAAGCGCTCGGTGATAGCGCTGGCTGCGGCTCACAACTACTTCACCAGTGAGCAGGTCAAGACCCTGGTCAGCGAGCTCTCCTTTAGCGAGCTCAAGGTCGACGCTGCAACCCTGCTCTATCCGCGCCTGGTCGACCCGGAGCGCTTCCACATCGTCATTGACGCGTTGAGCTTTTCCAGCGAGAAGTCCCAGCTACGCCAGAACCTGGGGCTGTGAGCCCCAAGCTTCGATCATTGGCCAAATCGCCATGCCCGTGATAGAAGGCGAGCAGCCGTTGGTGGCCCGCCGACAAGGCGGAGTGCGCCGTTCGATACGTTCGCCCCGCGAGTTCTAAGTACATGGCGAGTTTTTTTGGTGAAGTCGTCGAGGTCTACCGGTCCTCGCGCAAACAACAAGATATCTTCTGGAACGTCTACGTCGCGCGCCCCCTGGCGGCCGCGCTCGTCTACTTTCTGCGGCGCACGCCGATCACACCCAACCAGGTCAGCTTTCTCGGGGTTTTTGTCTTCTTCGGCTCGGTCGCCCTGCTCGTGGGCTGGCGCGACCCGATCGCCATGGTGCTCGCTGCCCTGGTCTTGCAGTTCTCCTATCTCTTCGACTGCGCCGACGGCCAGCTCGCCCGGCTCAAGGGCATGACCTCGAACGTGGGCGCCTACCTCGACTTCTTCATGGACGAGGTCAAGGCCCTGCTGCTGGTTGCGGCCTGCGGAGCCAGGCTCTGGCTGCAGTTTGACGAGCCGATCTGGCTTTTAGCCGGCATGCTCGGCGTCATGCTCGTGGCCATTGGCACCTCGCTGACCAACTTCGTACGCCGCCCGGAGTACGCCGGCCACGAGATCAAGCCTGGCGCATCGGCGATGAAAAAAGCCATGCCCCAAAGCCTGGTCGGCCGGATTGTCTGGGTGCTCGAGCGCATCGCGCAGTGGATCGTGCACTATCCGTCATGGTTTCTCTACATCGCACTGCTCGACCTGGTGCCCGGCGTCAACGGCGCATTGGTCTTCTTGTTCTTCTATCTTGGCATCTACGTCGCCTATGTCGGGCGCACCTCGCTTGGCGTGTTCGTGCGCCTTGCTCACCCAGGATTCTACCGCCCATGAAAGCCATCATCATCGCAGCCGGTATGGGCTCGCGCTTGCAACATCACACCGAAGAGCGCCCCAAGTGCATGGTCGAGGTGGCCGGACGCTCGATCCTCGACCACCAACTCGACGCATTTCGGCAAAACGGCGTCACGGATATCCACATCATTCGTGGCTATCTGGCCGAGCGCCTCGTCGTCGCCGGCGCCACCTATCACGCAAACCTCGATTATCGCTCCAACAACATCTTGTTTTCACTCTTTTGCGCCCAGGCGGCGATGGAAGGGCCGTTTTTGACGACCTATTCCGACATTGTCTTTACGCCCGAGGTGGTCCAGGCCGCGCTCAACAGCGCCCACGACATCAGCCTGGTCGTCGATCGCCAGTGGGCCGGTGCTTACGACGGCCGCAGTGATCATCCCGTCAGCGAGGCCGAGTTGGCCGAGGTCGAAGGTGACCGCGTCATCGCCGTGGGTAAACAGGTCGGACCACAGCGCGCGGCCGGCGAATTCATCGGGCTTGCCCGCTTCTCTGAGCTTGGCGGACGCCAACTCAAAGACGCCTTTGCCGACGTTCGCGCACGCCTGGGTGATGACGATCCCTTCCACGCGGCAAAGCTGTTTCGCAAGGCCTATTTGACCGACCTCTTTCTCGAGCTTATCAAGCGTCAGATCCCGATCGGTTGGACCCCCATCGACGGCCAATGGCGAGAGATCGACACGGTCGAGGATCTCGAGCGCGTCAACGCCAACTGGTAAGCTCGACGGCGTGATTAGTATCTGTGAGGAAGCCAGCCAGCCCGCCCAGCCCCTTTTGCGCTTGGAATTCTCGATGGCGCTTGCCCCCCCTCCAGACGATTCCCTCAACGACTCAGCCACGGCACATCCGGCACCCACGGTGCGCCTTGCGATGGTCGCTCCGCGCCTGTTGACCACCCCGTCAAAGGCCCTGCTGATTCTGGCCACGCTGGTCTTTGTGACCCACGTCTTGCCCGAGATGGTGACGCACGGCCTCGACGCCCAGAACTTGAGCTGGGCCGCGGCGCTCTTGGGCCTGAGCTCGCTCGTGCTCGTTTCGCGTGCCTTGCTGCGCCCGCGCCAGCCGCAGACGATCGACTTTGCCGACGATCACGTCACCCTCCCCAAAAGTGCCCACTCCAGGCGGCGCCACACCGTCGCCTACGCTGACATCAACGCGATCTTTCGCATGGAACAGCGCAACGAAGAAGTGGTGCTCATCGACACCAAACGCCGCCTGATCTCGTATAACCAGAGTAGCTTTTTGCAACCCGAGGCGCTGGCCAGCCTGTGGAGCGAGATCCTCTCGAACGTTCGGGCATTGCCCGATGGACGTGCTCGCCTCGAGCGCATGCGCGCGCTGGCAAACACGGCCTATTTGACCGGCTTCAACCGCACGCGCATCACCCGGGGGCTGCTCGCTCTGATCGCGCTCGTGTTTTTGGTGCAAGTCTACAGCGCCGCTTTGCTCAATCCCTTTCGCATGATCGATCTCGGTGCCAACAGTGCCACTCTGGTCGCCGAGGGCCAGTGGTTTCGCCTCGTTTCCGCTAACTTTCTGCACGGAAACTGGCCGCACGTGATCGTCAATGGCGTGGCCCTGTTCTTTTTGGGTACCGTGCTCGAGCGCTTGCTGGGCTCGCGCCGCTTGCTGTTCATCTTCCTGGTCTCAGCGCTCGGCGGCGCGCTCGCTTCGATGCTCGCTGCCCAAGGCGCGCTGTCCGTGGGCGCCTCGACTGCGCTCTTTGGATTGCTCGGCGCGTTGGGCGTCGTCCACCTCAAGTTTCACCGCCAGTTACCCGTGCCCTACCGCCAATCCGTGCGCTGGTGGGTGATCATTTTGGGGTTGAACACGCTGCTGCCCCTGCTCATCGCCATGATCGACGTCGCCGCCCACGCCGGCGGCTTTTTAGCCGGTGCGCTAGCAACCTGGGCGCTGCTCGTGGGCGTCTCAGAGTTCGATCCCAGCCGCGCCCCACCGCGCTGGCTTCGCCTGGCCAACGCCATCGTCGTCGCCGCCTTTGCCATTGGCATCGCTCAAACCGTGGTCTACGCCATCAACGACCACCCCGGCGACGACGTGCGCGTGCTCGAAGACTATTTGGCGCGAGCCCAAACCGACGGGGCTGACGCGCTCTACCTCATCGCGTGGTCCAACGCTCACGATGATCGGATCGAGCGCCCACGCCTGGAGCTCGCACTTCGCGCCGGCCAACAGGCCCAGGCCCTTGAACCACAGCGCGCCGACATCGCCCAGGTTATCGCCCGCCTCCAATTTCGACTCGCCCAAATGAGCGAGAATAGCCCGCCCGACTAGCCCACTTCGGGGCGTGCATGAGCGGTGATCACATCCAAGGTGATCGCCTCACCACCCGACCGCCATCGCACCGGTGAGCAGCCCGACCAACCTTCAAATTATCCTGGCCATCCTCAACGAACGCGCATCGCGCTGTAATGGTGCGGATCGTCGCCCCAATCACGGGCCGCCTCGCAAGCACTTCTGGAGGCGCGGGTGCACCCATCGAGCAGGCGGGGTCTACTGTTCCCACCTGGATCATTTCCATTGGCTGCATCATTCGCTACCATGGGGTGAGGACTCCAGTACCTAAGCATGTGCCACGATGGCGCAACAAGCGCAGATCAAACCTGCATGGCAATGATAAATTGCATGAAACCACAAGCACTTAACCCAAGAAATCAAGATCAAGGCTCGCCAGGGTATGAACTTTGCAGTTTTAATTGAGGCAACGTGCGAACCCGGCCAATGGAGTCACTGATGGAAAGCGGATCCAATCAAAAGAAACCTCGTCGAGCCTCCGGCCTGGCCTCAACGATGATCACTGCACTGTGCCATCTCGTTGGCATAGCGGCGGTGTTCGCCATCTTGGCCGCAGCCTTTATCAACGAGTCCGCCTTGAGCGCGCTTCAGGGCACCCTGTCCGACAGCGCGCTGTCCGGGCGCGCGGCCATGGAATTGGCTCTGCAACTCGGGCTGGCTGCCTGCGTCTGGGCGCTTGGCTTCATCATGTACGCGATGTTTCGCGAGCACTTCAAGTCGCGAAAGACCACTCGATTGGTGCGCGCCCGCGGCACGATCCTCACCGAAACCCTGATTGTTTTTCCGGTCTTCATCTTGCTCACCTTCGGGCTTGCTCAGATGACGATCAACAACATGGCCGGCCTGCTGACCACGCTCGCCGCCTACGAGGCCGGCCGCACGCTCGCGGTCTGGATGCCCGAGGCCCAGGCCGGACGAAACGGCGTCACCCCAGCGCTTGCCCATGACAAAGCGCGAGTGGCCGCTGCGGGTGTGATTGCTCCGGTCGTGCCGCAGTTGTTCAGCACCTGCAACCCGAACTCACCGACTTTGCAAAAGAAGCTCGCTGGTCTTCATCTGGCGGGCAATGTGCCACACTACATCAGTTTGCAGCAGCCTCTGGCCGGCAGCCAGCAGTTCACCGATGCCTTCGACAAGGCGCCGTTGGGCATGCGCGGCATTCCCAAGACGCGCATGGCCTACTGCTCGACGACCGTTACCTCATCGGGTGCCTCAACCGGCGGCCTTCTGACCACCAAGGTCGTCTACCGACACAACTCGGCGATGCCGCTGGTGGGCCGCCTCTTTGGCTCGCTGCAGATCGTCGAAGGCCGACCAGGTTTTTATGCAAATATCCAACGCAGCTATCGCACCACCACGCATATGGCTCCCAATAAGATCGATCCCTACTGAGAAGCTCGCGCTCGGTTCGTCGGCCGCTGCAACCTGATGATGGATACTATGATGACCACCTCGCTCAAGACAATTCTGGCTCGTTTTCACGCCGAACAGTCGGGCGCAATTGCGCTGTTGTTGATGGCGGCCTGCTTGATCCTCTTCATGATTGCCATGGTGCTCTACGACACCGGCCAGTCGGCACGCGACAAGATGGACGTGCAGATCGCCGCCGACCACGGCGCCTTCAGTCACTCCGTGGTCAAGGCGCGCACCATGAACATGGTGGCCTACTCCAACACGATCAAGCGCATGATCTACGCCTACGCCAACGTCTATGCGACCGGCTGGGCGGCCTTGCTCGCCCAGTTTGCCATCGATAAGGCCTTGTGCTTTAAGCCGTTCTTCCCCGACCCCTCGGCATGTGTGCGCTGGGGTAAAGGACTGGTGATGATCATCGCCGAGGGCATTGAAGCGGGCTTTACCAACATACGACAGATGATTCCTGGCGGTTCGCGCGCCAAGACTGAGATCGCCGCCCTGGACAAGTATCAGAAGTACATGATCGGTATCACCCCCTGGTGGGCCTATGTCGAGAACATGGGCCGTGCGATGGGCGCCGGCGCGATGTCCTCGGCTGCATGGCCGCCGCCCACGGGCAATTTGACATGGCTTGCCGACACCATCACCCAGGTCGCCGGATTCCTCGATGGCTTCGTGGGCACGAGCTTCATGGCCTTGATTCCGGCACACACCAACTCGACCGATGCTCTACCTTTGAAGCGTCGTGATGCCGACGAGGGCGCCGTTGTCGGCCACATCAGCTACTGCGCCGAATACGTCTTGTCCTTCGAGCAGCTCGTGCTCTCCCTGCAATACATGGCTCAGACCGAGAAAATCGGCGGCATGAAGTTGATCTTCGTCGGCCTCTCGATCGTGCCGGCCATCGGCTGCACCGTAGCCGGCTTGATTTATGGCGGCGATGTGCTCGATTACAAGATCACGGACTCACGCTCCGGGTTGGGCGTCTATTGGGCCGCCCTGGGCGGTGGCGGTTCGACCACCGACAACAAGTGGCTACAAAACTCGGGCAGCATCACGCTGGCCTATAAGCCACGCTCCGGGCGCAACTCCGATACCGAGGGCCGCAAGCGTTTGCGCTTCGTCAAACAGGACTACGGCGGCATTGGCCAGACGATCATCTACAAGAACGAGGGCTACTTTGCGCTCGCTCGAAGCGAGATGATGTACAAAGACGTCAGCATCACGGGCGCCATCACCAGCGCAATCTCGGGCAGCGCCAGCAGCGGAAGCGGAGGCTTGACCGGCTTTGCTAGCCGCGTGACCGCACGACCCAATATGTGGAGCCCGGCCTGGACGGCGCGGCTTCGTCCGATCACCCTGCCCGGTGAGACCTTCGGCGAGACCACCCATGGAGGCAACACGGGCATGGGCGCGATGTTCTTTGACATGGCTCCCTTCTTGATCGTGAGCGCCGCGCTCGGTCTGTTCAACGACGACTTCGGCGGCCAGTCCGCGATCAACGATTTGCTCTACCTTCACCGCGCAACTTCTGGTTTTACGCATGACAAGATGGAGGGCATCGCCAAATGAAAACCCAGTGGCTGCCAGTTCTACAATCCTTTCGCAAAGCGATCGCACAATCGAAGCTTCGAGACGACGAGCGCGGCTCGGCGATGACCGAATTCATCATGTGCCTGCCTGTCTTCATCCTGATCTTTGCCGGCGTGCTCGACCTATACAAGGTCAATCAGCAGGGCCTCGAGGTCAAATCGGCGGCCGCGGCCGTAACCATGGCTGACGCGATCTCGATCCAGACCACGCTCAGCGGCAACATGGATCACATGAACCCGCTCAGCTCTGGCATCAGCGACTTGATCGGCGGAAATTACAGCGGCATGGCCGACGCCATCCTCAACGGCGCCAGCGCCGGCGGTATCTACATCGACTCCGGGCTCAAGGCCTCCCTGGCCGATGTCGTGCTGCCCGTCAGCCCCTCGCCCAAGTTCACCCTTGCCAGCATCATGGGCACCACGACGGCAGAAGACGGCAACAACCTGTATTCCTACAATCTGCTCAACGATCTGGTCAACTTCGAGAGCCAGGCCTTTACCAGTGGCAGCTTTGCTGGCATCACCAGCGGCATCCTCTCGGCCACGGGAGCGCGCCCGGGCATTGTCGCCGGCATTCGCTACGGAGCAGCCCGCGGTGAAAAATCCAAGACCACCAACGGCAATTTCGGCAGCTACGAAATGGGCGCGCGCTACACTCTGCCGGCACCGACGATGCCCACCCATCGCTTCTTCAGCGTGGCGATGACCCGTCTTGAGTTTGCCCGCTCCAATCCCTACGACAAGACGATCGTCGTCTTCAACTACGAGGCCGACACCTCCGGCGGCGACTCGGTGCCCTCCAACGAGGCCGACAACTGCGCCCAGGGCGCACAGAACTACGAATCCTGCATCAATGCAAACGCCACCGACGAGAACGGCGCCGCACAGTGTCCGGGCGCCAATTGCCCGTGCAGTTTGGACGACTACGGCGTCACCGACGATTGCGCGGGCGGCGGAAACCCCTTGAGCGGCTTCTTTGGCAGCTGGGATCCCAACAACCCCAACGGTCCCTGAACGATTGCCATTGTCTTTTGACCATTTGAGATTCGCGTTACACGCGGAGTTACCTATGAAACACGTTCTGCTAGCCCTGCTCAAGCTCACCGCTGCCGGCTCTGTCATCGCGACCATCGCCTGGCTTGTGCTCGTGACCTCGCCTGAAGGTGAGGTCGCCCAGCCGGCACAGGCGGTCATCTTCGACTTGTTCGGTGGTGCCGACTCCAGCGCCGAGTTCGGCAAGGTGATCGCCAACTCCGGTCTCGAGCCCCGCCCCTACAAATACAACGGCAACGTCATGTTCTTTGCCGCTGGCGAGACCGAGAAGAGCCCAAGTGACGTGCTCGACTACTACCAACGCGAGTTCGTTGCGCGCGGCATCAACAAGAAAAACCACAAGGACACCACGCCCATGAAGGGCGCGCTCGCCCAGTCCTTTTTGCCCGGGGCTGACAACGCCCGCGCGCTCGATGACGCTGACCCCGCCTCCAAGGCCATCTTGGCCGGCGAGATCGTGCCCTTTCAAACCGGCTCCGATTACGTCGCCATGGGCGGCATGGTGCTCAGTGACGCCAAACTCAGCAACGAGCAGCGCCTCGAAAAAATGCTCGAAGAGGACAAGTACGACTACGAAGCCAAGTTCAAGGGCTTTCGCTGGGTCGATGCTGCCTACGATCGCGATGTCAAACGTACTCAGATCACGGCCGTCTGGACCGACAATGACTTTGACGCCGCCAAAATGAACGGCACCGCCTTCGTCGAAGAGCCTGGCGATCCGGAGATCCCGGCCTGTATCGGTTGCTATCGCGACTTTCGCGTCGAGAGCCTCTCACCCAAAGAGCGCTTCAGCGCCAATCAGTTTCGCACCACCACCGCGCTCGACACCACGAACAATTTCTACACCGTGGCCATGGAAAAGCGCGGCTGGAAGCTCTCCGGTGCCCAGCCGGCGCTCGACAAGCTCGCCAAGTTCATCCCCGAGCTCGCCGACATCAATCAAGAAGGCCGCATGCTCGACCTCGAGCGCGGCGACAGCAACATCAGCATCGTCATGGTCCCCAACGACGATGGCTCCACGCGCGTCTTCACGCTGCAGGCCCACTAGAGCCTGTCACTTACCCGCTTCCCAGATCCCGGGAAGCGGCGCCTCGACCACGAGACGTCGGCCATCGAGCGGATGTTCGAGGCCAATTTTCCAGGCATGCAACGCGTGGCGGGCAAAGGGCAAGCGCGAGAGCAGCGCTTGGTCCTCGGGCTGCGCGCAGATCGCCATGAAAAACGCATCGTCCATGCTGTAGAGCTTGTCGCCGGCAATCGGCGTGCCCTCCATGGCCAGGTGGACGCGGATCTGATGCTGGCGACCGGTCTCGATGGCCACTTCGAGGTCGGCCATCGGCCCAAAAGCGTGGCGGATACGCCGGATCACCTTCACATGCGTGGTCGCCTCGAGTTCTCCACGTCCCATGCGCACACTCAAGACGCTGTTGTGGTCCTGACCCAGCGGCGTCTTGAGCGTGGCGCTCATGCCCCGCTGCCAGCGCCCCTGCGGATCGAGCACCAGCGCACGGTAGATCTTGTCCGGGTGAGTCGTGGCAAACATGCCCCGCAGCCGGGCCACATAGGCCGTACGAGCCGCGCACACCAGCACCCCGCTCGTCTCCCGGTCGATGCGATGCACGGGCTCAGCGTTTGCGTAGCCCTTGCGGCGCAGAAAGTGTGTGATCGTATTGAGCCGCGTCGAGGCGCTCTCGTGCACGAGCATGCCCGCCGGCTTGTTGACCACCAGCATCACCTCGTCCTCGTAGAGCAGCGAGGCCTCGCCGTCTTGGACGAGCTCGGGCTCGAGCGTTTGGCGCAAGATCACCACATCGTCCATATGCAGGCGCATCGCCGCCTTGGGCCGGCGCGCGGGCACGAGCTCGATATTTCCATGGCGAATGATCTCGCCGGCAAAGGTGCGCGAGATGCGCGGGATGCGGCTGGTCAGGAACTGATCGAGGCGCCAGCCCACGTAGTTCTGGTCGACCAAAAAATGGCGCTCGCGCACGTTCTCCTGGGGCGAGCGCTCCTCATCGTCATTGACTGCCATCTTCGGCCTAACTCCAAAAAGTGCCTCCCATCTGCCTACTCCTCGCCAGGTGTCCGCGTCCGAGCCCTTTACGCGGACACTTGGAAGGTTGATGCGACCCGTGCAGCGTCAATGCTGGGCTACCTACTTGCGCACGGTCGTAAACGTCCCGACAGATTTTCCTATTCGCATCGGCGACTCCAGGCATTGAGTTGAATTTAGTTCGGCAACACGCTCATTATGGTGCCGATCCAAGAAAAAAGGAAATGCCGGGTTTTCCCGGCACTTCCTTTTAGTGGAGCTGAGGGGTCTCGAACCCCTGACCTCTAGAGTGCGATTCTAGCGCTCTCCCAACTGAGCTACAGCCCCGCATTCAGTCGAATATTAGCTAAACCCTTTCTTGGCGGTGGTCAAGTCTCGCATCTTTGGCGCGTGGTGCACTGCGCAATCCGCCCCCTCTGTAGCGCGCTAGCGCGCGCCGGCCAGCCGCTGCACTTCCTGGCGCAACGCGGCGATGTCGGCCAGGTAGCTAGCGCGGCGCTCGCCGCCGGCGATCTCGAGCTGATGGCGGCGAAAGGCCAGCAAGGTTGCGGCCTTGATGTAAGGCTCTTTGGGAATGTGCGGGGCGAGCCAGTCGCTGCGCCGGCGCCGTGTCCAGTAGGGGATGATCTCGGCGTGGGCCATGGGGATGGTGCCGGCCTCGGCCTCGGAGCGAAGGTAGCGGCGGATAAAATCGTGCTCGCGCTTGAGCGAGAGCTGGGTGAGCAAGAACATCATGAAGGAGGCGGCGATGACGAGCAGCATACCGAGCAGGACGAACAGGGGCTGGGCGTCGCCAAAGCCCGTCATCTGGGAGAAGGTCGCCAGGGCGTTCCAGATCGCGTGGTTGAGCACGGCCAGCATAAAACCCAACAGCGGGAAGATCGCCCAGCGCGCCGCGCCCGATCGGTGGCGAACCCAGCCTATCGACATGCCCAAGATCGCGCTCGAAATGCAGTGCACGAGCGCGGTGAACAGTGTGCGGATTACGACGATCGTAAAGAAGGCCGCCATCCCGTCTTCAACCGCGTTGACGAAGTAGATCAGGTTCTCCAGCGCCGCAAAGCCAAGACCTGCTGCAGCGCCGTAGATCAGACCGTCGGTCTCGTTGTCGATGTGTTTGGTGAGCAGCAGGGGCAAGAAGATCAGCCCCTTGGTGAACTCCTCGGTCAAGGGCGCGATCACCACGGCGCCAACGATCTCGACGATGTCAGCCGCGACGAACAGACCGACCGTCTCGGCCAGGATCACGCTGAAGAGAACACCCAGGCAGGTGCCGCCAACTGCGCCCCAGATAAAGGTGAGGACCACGAGCCAGAAGGGCTCGCGCTCGTAGCGGTCGAGCCACCAGATAAAGAGCAGGTAGCAAACCACCACGAAGGTGGCGAGCGATACGGCGGCCAGAACGACGACGATCTCCATAGGACCTCAGCTCAGCCGCCGGATCCCAGGCCGTATGCCTGCTACATTCGGGGCGAATTAACGCGACTTGTCGCGGGCCACGCTCTCTTCGACGGGCTCATCGGCTCTGGCCAGCTCGTTTTCCTTTGAGAGCACGTCCACGGCCAGCTCGGGCAGCTTTTCGAACTGGCGCTCCAGGCCGCGAACCACGTGCAACATGCCCTGGCCTTCGGGCAGGTCGGGATTCTCGCCGTAGAGCAGGATGTAGCGCGCCGTGTTGATCTGGCGGATGTAATAACCCTTGACGTCACGCACCGAGTTTACGGCATATTCAATGACACCGCCAACCGCAAGTGTGCCGACCAGACCGCCGGCAAAACCTACAGCACCCACCCAACCGGGCACCTCGAAGCGGCCCAACTTGAGCAGCGAGCGACGGTAGAAGTCCAAGTGGCGCTTGTAGACCTCGCCGGCGGCCTCGGTACCCACGCCGCCCAAGAAGGTGACCTTGCCAAAGAGCACATAGCCGAGCGTCGCCGGCAGACCGATGCGAACGCCCGAGCGAATCGCCTGGGCCAGGAGCGGATCGTGAGCGATCTCTTTTTCCATCTGCGTGACCAGGCGCGCGCGCACCTGATCGATCTCGCTGTGCTGTTGACCGGCGAGCTCGGCCGAGCGCTCCGCGAGCGTGCTCCACTGCTCCTCCTCGAACTCGGCAAACAGGCGCTTGAGCAGGCTCTCGAGCTCTTCGGAGCTGACCACCTCGCGCTCAAAGGCTTCGGTGAGCTGGTCGTGGGTAAAGGTCGAGGTCGAAAAGTCCGGCCCACCAACGGTCTTGGAGACACCGGCGGCCAGGTTTCGCGCCGAGATGAACACGTCGCCAAGGCCTGTGCGCGGGCCCATGCTGCGTGCCATGGTCTTTCGAAAGCTCTTGAGGTGACGGTCGACAAATCCCGGAACGCGCGCGATCGCCTCGTCAAAGAACGTGTTGATCTGGGTCTCGAAGCGCTCCTCCCAGGCACTGGCCTCGTCGCCCTCACTGGTGTCGATCGTCCCATTCTTCAAAGATTCGATGTCGCTCATATCTAAAAACCTCGTGGTGGGTGTTCAACTCTCAAGGTGTACGCCACTAAAAGAAGCCCTTCAAGCGCCGCAGTGCCTCGCCCAGGCGAGCCTCGTCAAGCGTGTAGGCGATGCGCAAAAAGCCCTCGCCGCCGCTCCCAAATCCTGATCCCGGAATGGTCACGACATTGGCCTCGTCGAGCACACGGTAGGCCAATTGCAGGGAAGTACCAAGGGTGTTCGCATGGGCGCGCACATCGAGAAAGAGGTAGAATGCGCCCAACGGCTCTGCAAAATCGACACCGGGGATCGCCCGGCAAGCGGCGATCGTCTGCGCACGCCGGCGCTCGAACACCGCCAGGGTCTCGGCGACCAGGCGCTCATGGTGCTTCAAAGCCACCACGGCCGCCACCTGCGCCGGCGTCGGCGCGCACGTCACCATGTGCTGATGCAGCGGCTTGAGGCCCTCGACGAGCCCTTCGGGCCCCAAAAGCCAGCCCAGTCGCCAGCCCATCATGTGGTGGCTCTTCGAGAGCCCACCGAGCTTGACGCCCCCATCGCGGTGCTCGCCAAAATCGAGCGGGGAGTGGTGGCGATCGCCGTAGATGTAATCCTCGTAGATCTCGTCGCTGATCCAGGCAATGCCCCGCCCGGCCACCAGATCGAGCACGGCCTTTAGATCATCTCGCCCAAAGATCGCCCCGGTGGGGTTGGACGGCGAGTTGAGGATGATCGCGCGCGTCTTGGGCGTGAGCGCACGCTCGACAGCCTCGGCCTCGAGGCGCCAACCCTTCGCGCAGTCGAGCCGGTAGGGCACCGGCCGCCCGCCGGCGGCGCGAACGAGATTGGGATAGGCCGGAAACCCCGGCTCGGGCACGAGCACGTCGTCGCCCGCGTCAATCATCCCAAAGATCGCCACAGCCAAAGCCTGCTGCACCCCGCACGTGATCATCACCCGAGCCGCGTCGACGCCGTAGTGGCTGGCGACGGCCTCACGGGTTGGGCCAAGACCCAGATTGGCGCTGTAGGGGGCGGCGCCAGCGGCGATGTGGGCGGCTACGGCCTCTCGCACCTCAGAGGCGACGAGCAAATCCGGCTGGCCAAGACCTAGATCGAGGCTGTCTGGGCGAGCACGCTCGCGCAGGGTGCGGATCAGGGTCGGCTCGATCGCCGAGGCGCATTGGGAGAGGGCTAGAAGGGGTTGGGTCATGTCTTAGCGCAGCAGCTCTTCGAGCGCTGCGCTCGCGTCGGTCTTCTCGTCGCGGTACTTGATGATCAACAACGTGGCCATGTGCAGGCCGTGGCTCTCGGCGAACTCGCCGCGGGCCGGGCGGCTGCCGGGGATCACGACGGCGCCGGGCGGGATCACCAGCGGGGCGTCGGCCGTGGCGCGGTAGATTTGCTGGTGGACCAGATCGTAGACGGGAGTGCTGGCCGTGATCACGGCGCCAGCACCGATGACCGCGCCGCGCCCGACCTGAACGCCTTCGTAGAGGCCGGTGTTGCCGCCGACGAGCACGTTGTCACCAATCACGACTGGTGCCTGGCCGATGGGCTCGAGCACGCCGCCGATCTGGGCGCCGGCTGAGAGATGCACGCCTTTGCCGATCTGGGCGCAACTGCCGACCAGGGCATGGGAGTCGATCATGGTGGCGTCGTCGACATAGGCGCCGACGTTGACGAAGGCCGGGGGCATCATCGTGACGTTGCGCCCGATGAAGGCGCCGCGGCGAACGGAGTTGCCGCCAGGGACGATGCGAATGTTGCGCTCGACGGCGGCCAGGCGCTGGGCCGGGTAGGTGTGCTTGTCGCTGAACTGCAGAGTGTCGTCGTCGCCGCCAAAGACGCGGTTGTGGCCGAGGCGAAAGCCCAGCAAGATGCCCTTTTTGACGCCTGCGACGGCCTGCCAACGGCCCTGGGCATCACCCTCGATCGGGCGCGCGGCGCGAAGCCTGCCGGCCTCGAGCTCGAGCAAGAAGGCATCGAAGAGCTCGCGCTCCTTGTCGCCGAGTTCGCCGGTCGGCAGCGCGTAGATTCGCTCGATCTCGTTGAGTATGTCGCCTGCGTCGTATCCCATCACCACCACCTGATCTGTAATAAAGGTCAACTTGTGCGCCGCGCGACAGACCTTAGAGCCGGGGCGCTAAAATGACAATGGCCACGTCTCGCCCCGCTCATTTCGAAGCGGGGCGTACAACGTGGCCAGATTCAAAACCTTGGCGTTTCAACTTGCCTGGCGCGTGCTCAGTCGCCGGCTTCGTCGACCGCTTCGTCGACCGCTTCGTCGCCCGGCTGATCGTCGAGACTGTCGAGATTGAGCAAGAGCGGCTCGCTCTCTTCGACGGGCACGGGAGCCGCATCGCTCGGAGCGTTGGGCGCCGGGCCGCTGCCCGATTCGATGACGTCGTCAACCTGGCCCTGGCTGGTGGTGCCGGGGGCCTGGGTCAAATCAAGCGCCGAGCGCGGCTGGCTTGAGATGTAGGCCAAGCCGAGACTTGTGGCCATGAAGGTCGCCGCGATGGCCACCGTGGCCTTGCCAAGAAAGCTCGCGGCGCCGCGGCCACCGAAGATTTGCTGACCGGCCGCAGCCGCTCCGCCAAAACCTGAACCCATGCCGCCGCCTTTTCCAGACTGCAACAAAATGGCGACGACGAGCACGATGCTTGCGACTATATGAACCGCAATAAGGAAGATTTCCATGACGTTACTAACCTGACACGTTGTGATGGCAAACGCGAGAATATCTGGTCGTACCATGGGAAAACGGCATCAAGTCTGCTATACGAAGCCTTGAGCCTCCCGGAAAGACGCAACTTAATACCCTAGCAAGATGGCGAACGCAAGTACCCATACCGATGAAAGACGATACCAAAACAAAGCGCTCGCCCGAGGCGCTCGATGCCCTGCTCGGGGCCGTGGAACAAAGCCGCGAACAGCTTGACCAGGCCCATGCCGATTACATGGCAGCACTGACCGAGTGCCAGCGTGCCTACGGCCAGGTCATGGCCTCGTTCGACACGCTGTTGCAAGGTATTGATGCTGCCAGACAGGCCGATTGGAGCGTGTACGGGCAGCGACTAGACCAGAACAGCCCGGATACGCCAGGACATTCCAGCGGCACGGAGAAAGTCGGCGGCGCCTGGCGCGAGCAGCTCGCGCTGGTCGCCTGCGCGCGGCCGGGGCGCGCGATCGAGGCACTCGAGGGCGCGGCCTCGATCCTTGTGACCGACGACGGCTTTGGCGTCGCGCCGCTGCTCGTCGGGCTCTTGAGCGCGATGGGCCACCGCGCCCGATTGGCCGGCCCGCAGGGCATCGAGGCCGGCGTCGACGGGATCATCTTCTTGGGCGGACTTCGTGCGCCCTACACGCTCGATGATGCGCGCGAAGTGCTCGACGAGGCGCTCGCGCTTGGCGAGGCGATCGGTGCGCGCCTGGCCAAGGGCGCAGGCTTTTTTGTCACCGTACAAGATACTGGCGGAGGCCTGGGTCTTGCGCCCTTCGATCCGGTATGCGCGCCCTATGGCGGCATACTGGCCTCGAGCGAGGCCATGGCCACACGCTTTAAACAAAGTACCGTGCGCGCAATCGACCTGGGGGCCGACGGGCTCTCAACCGAGGCGATTGCCCAGGCGATCGTCAACGAGCTGATCTGTGGCGGTGAGCAGAGCGTCATCGGGCTGCTCGGCGACGGCCGACGGGTTGCCCTCGAGCGCGCCCCGGCAGCCGGGCTGCCTGTCAAACCTGGCGCCCCGCGTGCACACGCGGGCGTGATCGTCGCCGCGCTGCCCCAAGATGAGGTGATGGCCGAGGGCCTGGTCGCACTGAGCCGACGTCTCAACGCGCGCGTTCTCCTGCTCGAGCAGCCAGGCAGCTCGCTTGCCCAGCTCGAAGAGCAGCTTCACGAGGCGGGCTGCGCGGTGCAGGTGGCGCCGCTCATCACGCGTGACTTCAGCGAGCTGATGGACACCCTCTTCGAGGTACGAGCACGCTGGGGGCCCATCGGCGCGTTGGTCTACGGCGTGGGCCAACGCGATAGCGGGTCAAGCTCGCCGGTGGACGAGCTCAACGCGCTCATCGCGTTGACGATCAACGAGCCGCTCGGGCTCATCGGCGTGCTCTATGGTGAGGGCGAGCCTATCGTCGAGCGGCTGGTGGGATTTGTCGCGCGTGCCGAGCGCATGCGCCGCGAGTTGGCCTGCGAGGTGCGCCTGGTGCACATCGGGGCCAGCCTGCGCGGTGCGCCGCGCGAGCAGCGCGCAGGCTGGATCGCCGACGAGCTCATGGGCTCGGCCGATCAGGTGGTTGAAGTGTATCTCGGTGCGCGCTCAAGCTAGGGGATCTTGGGGATGAGCATCTTGTGGCGCAGGGGATCATCGGTGTAGCCGCGCGAGCTCTCCTGGAGCTGGCGAAGCAGTAAGCAGCCGCGCTCCTCGTCGAGGTTGTCCTCGGCACAGACGATCTCAACGCGCGGTTGAAGCGCATAGCTGTCGAGCGGAACCATGTCGGGATCGCTTCGCAAATCGGAGCGAACCCAGATCTGGTAGAGACCGTCCGGCGATTGGTAGACGGCGTATTGCGAAGGTGATGATTGCAGCCTGGGCACCTCGGCGATTGGGCTGCGCCGGGCCACGGACTGTGACCACTTTTGCGCCTCGACCTTGATGTGGGCCACGGCACGCTCGCCGGGTTTGACGATCAGCGTTTGCGCCGAGACGTGGGCCGGCGACTCGACATAGAGTTTTCCCGGAGCGACCTGGATCTCGGCGCCGCAATAGGTCTCGACAAAACGATTGACCGTCACGGGCGTGCCAAAGGGCAGGCATTCGAGGGCAAGGCTTGCCGTCTCCTGGCACTGCTGCAGCTTGGGCGAGCTCTCGCGCGGAAACATCTCGGTGAAGAACACCTGCTGCTTTTGAGCGGCGCCGCAGTGGCCCATGAAGTCGTAGGAACGCACGATCAGGCGCAAGACACCGGCCGAGGGTTGCAGCGCGTAGGCGCGAAACAGATTCTCAACGGCGCCGACATAGTTGCCTTCGGCATAGTGGCGAAGGCCATCACCATAATAGGCGGCATAAAGATCGCCCGATGTGCCAGGCGGTGGGCCGGCCTGGGCAAAGGCCGCCGAGTTGGTGCCGAAAAAGAGCGAAAGCGCCAAGAGCAGCGCGGCGGCAACGGGGCAGTGGCTGGTCGAAAGAAATCGTGGGAGCATGCTCGGGTCTCGGCGAACTTGCCTGGCTACGGGCGTTGACAAAAACGCCTTTGCAAACCGGCAACGTTAGGCTAAGCCTAGCACAGTCCGTGAGAGGTTGAAACGCCATCGGCCTCATCAATTGTATTTCTCGAGTCAAGTGCCTAAGATCGCCTGAGTTTGGTGTCTTAGACCTATCACCATTTGCATAGGGGTATGTATGGCCCAATCTCTGGCAAGCCTGATCCGCGGCGGTAACCCACAGGCGTTTCATCAGGCTATTCAGCAGCTCTGCGATGACAGTGAGCCGATTCCCAGCCTCGAGAACGAGACCTTTCGTGAGCTCAACCTGGCGGCCTACGACTTTAGCGGCCTCAACTTCACCAATGCCGAATTCGAGTCCTGCACCTTGACCGAGGTCAACTTTCTGGGGTGCACCCTGGACGGGGCCTATTTCAACGGCACGACGATGTTCAGCTGCCGCCTCGACGAGAACAGTGCCGACGGTCTCTCGGTGGACTCGTGCACGCTGAGCAAGTGCGAGCTGGGCTCGCTGCAGCTCGACAACTGCGAGTGGACCGACTGCCAGTTCAATGACTGCGTGCTCTCGGGGCTTCGCGGGGCCGATATCAACTTCGAGCGCCTGACCTTCAAGCGCGGGCGCTGGGTCAACGTGAACTTCGAGTCCGGCGAGCTCAGCTACGTGACACTGCGCTCGCTGAGCGTGAACGAGTGTGATTTGAGCGAGCTCGACGCAAGCCACTGCTATCTGGTCGATGTCGAGCAGGAGGCTGCCAAGCTTCCCGACGGCTTCAGCGAGAAGAGCGGGCGCCGCCAAACCTTCTAAATCCCGGCGTTCATTGCGCAAAACCAGGCAGATTTTGACTAAAACTTGCTTGATTGCCAAGACTCGGGCGCTAGCTTGTAAACTCTTGTAAACCTGGGACCCAAAGCTTGCTCCAGTCATGGACAAGCTCAACCGCTGCCGTTGCATGTACATGTGCAGGCCTTGGCCCCGGTGTGCGGGCAGAGGTGCAAGGAAGCACTCACGCTCAAGGCCGAGCGACTCTAACTGCAACAAAAAGGGCGCCCTCGCGATGAGGGCGCCCTTTTTATTGTTTCTCCGATACCAGTCTTACTTACTGGTGGGCTGCACACTCACCGGCAGCGGCCACCGAAACGCCACTCGAAGCGGCCGAGCAGGCGTTGCCATAGGTGTGGCCGTCGCAGCCGCAGACGGGATCGTAGTGCATGGTACAAGCCTCGGGCCGCCACACGCAGGTGCCGCCCATGTCGGTGGCGCCGCACTTGTTCTCGAGCGGAAAGCTGCAGAACTCATCGTCGCTGCAGACCACGCCGCCGCGCGTTCCACAGGCGCCTTCGCTTGCGCACTGGCCCTCGTAGTCGACCGAGATGCCGGCTGCGTGTGCGGTGCAGGCATTGCCGTACGTCTCGCCATTGCAGCCACATACTGGCTGGTACTGCTGGGTGCAGACGTTGGGAGGCGTCTGGCAGGTGCCCGGGTGGTCGCTGCGTCCGCAATTGGCCGAGACTTCAAAGATGCAAACCTCGTCCGCATCGCAGGGCCAGCCGCCGCGCGTTCCGCAGGCCTGGACCTGCGGTGCGCACTCGCCCAAGGACTGCGCCGAGACGCCGGCGGCCTTGGCCATGCAAGGGTTGCCATAGGTCTGGCCGTCGCAGCCACACACAGGATTGTACTCCTTGGTGCACACGTCCGGGCGAATCTGGCAGGTTCCCTGGCCACCCTCGGCGCCGCAGCTCTGCGACAGCGCGTAGACACACGATTCGGCGGCATCGGCGCAGCCGGTATGGGCGCTGCAGGTCGCGTTCGAGGAGACAACGCCCGTATCACCTTCGTCATCGGCGCAGGCCAGAATGCTGATGAACATCACCAGAGCGAACACGCCACACCAAATCTTATTGTTTTTCATCATCGTCATCTCACAAGCTCAATCGTGCTATTGATCCATTGATGTGACCGGCTCCGGCCAACTGCAAGAGCAGTACTGCAAAAGCCCTGCCAATGCACGAGATCATCGATCCGCTTGTAGATTGGGCGTCTGTGACGCTTACCGGTGGTCTCGCAAGCGGCAAGTCACGTTGCCCATGGCAACTCCACCTGCCGCCTGGCGAACTGCGTTTCGACTTTGCCGAAAGTTGGCCAAGGCTGTAAAAGACTCGGGTAAAGCGCGCGCAAAGCGCCCCTTTTTTTAAGGATTAGCAATGACCCTCATCGGGCGCACGGGCGCCACGCCGCCCGACCTCAGTCGCGTGCGCCCCTATGGCGACACGATCGACGACGGCCAGATCCAACTCGCCTTCACGCTGCCCGTACCGTTTGGTGAGGAGGCGCGCGAGGCCGCGCGCCAGGTGTTGCGCCAGATGGGCCTAGGCGATCCGCGCATCTACCACATGCACGATCTGGGCGAGGGCTACACCTACTTCATCGCTTACGGGCGCTTTGAGGCGACGATCGACTTTACGAGTATTCACGTCGCCAAGGTCGAGTCGAGCCGCATGGACTTCTATGCGGTCAACGCCTTCGTGCGCGAGCATATCGGGCGAAAGGTCACGATCTTAGGTGCTTGCACGGGCACGGACGCGCATTCGGTGGGCATCGACGCGATCATGAACATGAAGGGCTATGCCGGCGAGTACGGCCTGGAGCGCTACCCGATGTTCAATGCCTTCAACCTTGGCATGCAGGTGCAAAACGAGGATTTGATCGCCCAGGCGATCGAGAAGAAGGCCGATGCGCTGCTGGTCAGCCAGATCGTCACCCAAAAGGACGTGCACATTCGCAACCTGGCCGAGCTTATCGACATGCTCGAGGCCGAAGGCATGCGCGAGCGCTTGATCGTGGTCTGCGGCGGCCCGCGCATCACCCACGAGCTCGCCCTCGAGCTGGGCTTCGACGCCGGCTTCAGCGCCGGTGCGACGGCACCGGATGTGGCAAGCTTCGTCGTGCACGAGATGCTCAAGCGAAAGCTGGCCTAAGCCTGCTTTTGCGCCCACCGGGCATAGGGATGGCTGACCAGGTTGGCGTTGTAGTAGCGCGGATCGTCGGAGACCTCCTCGCCCAGCCACTCGGGCCGCTCGAAGTGCTCGTCGGGCCTGGCGAGCTCGATCTCGGCCACCACCAGCCCGGCATTGTCTTGCTCGAAGACGTCGATCTCCCAGCAATGTGCCCCGTGGGCGACGAGGTGGCGCACCTTCTCGAGGCGGCGGCCCTCGCAGAGCTCGTCGAGCATGGCGACGGCGTCCTCGCAGGGGATGGCGTACTCGAACTCGCTGCGGCTGATGCCACGCGTGGCACCTTTGATCGTGAGATAGGCTTGGTCGTCTTGCAGACGCACGCGCACGGTGGTCAGCCCGACCGTGTCGATGTAACCCTGGCGCATTGCCGTGCGCTTGACGACCTCGCTTTGCCAGGAGGTGTCTTTGACGAGAAATTTGCGCTCGATTTCCTGGGCCACGCTTTTGCTCCTTGGCATTGTTCGGTGGGCTTTTGTGGACAAGCACGGCTGCGCACGATGGCTCAAGACGTGATCCCAATGTCGCAGATCAACTGCTGGCTTGTCCAGAGGTCGGTTAAACCGACCAGCCCGCGCAAGCTTTTGGTATTGCAGATGATTTGAACCGAAGGCCCAAAATCTGCGCGACAAAGTGGCCCCTCGCACATTGACTATGCGGGCAAGGTGGAAACATTGCCCTCTATCGCATTCGCGTAATCCCGCAGAGAACCGGGACTATGACGTTCTCAGTTGAATTGCGTTGCACCGTCCTATCAACCTTGCGGAAGGCACCATGAGCTTTAAAATCGATCTGAGCATGACCACTGATCAACTCTCCCGATTCCACCGCCAGATGATCGAGCCCGAGGTTGCCTCCTCCTTGGCCACGGTACGCCTTGGCGATCTTCCCTTGCCCCTTGTGCACGAGGCCCGCGAACAATGGGCCGGCCGCGCCCTGGCAAGCTATTATGCGATGGCCCAAGCCAACGATCTGAGCCAGCGCCTGATCACGATGGGCGCCCCGGTGGAGGTTTTTGCCGGCGCCTTGCAGAGCCTCGAAGACAGCTATCGCAACATGGTCATCTGTGCCGAGCTCTCGCGGCGCTTCGAAAACGCCGAGGTGCGCCAGGTCAATCCTGAGCATCTGGTCTCCTTTAACCAGAGCGGCGACCCGATGATGGCGATCTACAAAAGCGCACTGGTGAACTTTGGCTTCAACTTCACGCTCTCCGTACCGATCTTCGATGCCCTGGGCACGATCGCCACCAACGAGGCGATAAGCGACGTCTGTCTGACCATGGCCGCAAGCCTCGAGGAGGACGCCGAATACGGCTGGGCGCTGCTGCAGTGGTTGGGCGATCACCTCAGCACCGAGCAGAAAAAGCAGGTGCGACGCGAGCTGCCCCGGTTGATGGCCGTCTTCGAGAAGCGCTGCTTTGGCGGCCCGGAGACGCTCGATGCGCTGGCCGGCACCGAGATCGTCGTCGAGCAGGGCAGCGCCAACCTGGGCACTCTAACCCAGACCCAGCACGCCGCGATCTTCTACCACACGATCACCGAGACGATCTTCCCACGCCTCGACCAGCTTGGCTTTGACGCCTCGGCCTGCTGGCGCGAGCACTACCGACTCAGCTCGGTCAGCGCCGAGCCTGGCCTGGGCGTCGTGGCGATCGATATCGTCAGCTAAGCTCGCCCCGGGGCGCTCGTGGCCCCCTCTGGCAAGCAACTTGCATCACGGTCCCCCGAGTGTTCGTATTTTAACGGCGCGGCGCCCCCGGCCGCTGGACTGATAAGATGATGATGTTTGCCATGACTCCAAGCAAAATGGCTTGTTTATTGATGCTCTGCCTACTTGGTGCATGCAGTGGCAATGCCGATGTTGAACCCGCCTTTCAGTTTGAAGAGCCCATCGACGATGTCGCCTCCTTCGATGCCGATCCCGGCGATTTGAGCGAGCCCGATCGGGGTCACCAGCACGAGGAAGAGGTCGCGGTCGTCATTCCGTCGCGCGGCGCCGTCGATGGTGAGCCCTGCAAGCAAGACGTGGACTGTCGCGGGGGCACCTGCATCAACGCTCCAGACTGGCAAGACGGCTATTGCACGACCATGAATTGCATCGATCTGGAGAGCTGCGCCACGGACTACCAGGACAACCGCTGTTTTCGTGGCAGCGAGCCCAACTTCTGTGTGCGCATGTGCCAGGTCGATGGCGATTGCCGTGATGGCTACATTTGCACCCGGGTGGGATTTCGCACCTCGTTTTGCGCACCCGATACGACACCGCGCATCGACCTCGATGCACTTGAGAACCTGCCCTTCGAACTCAGCTGCACACCGAGCGAGGGTGGCACAGTCGAGTTCAGCTACGCGATCGCGCCCGAGACCTTGGCCTACATGGTCACGCCAATCTCGCGCGACGGCCGCCGGCTTCGCCCGTCGCATGTGACCACACCATCGGGCGCCACGATCAACTTTCAAACCACCAACGCCTTTCAAACCGTGCCATCACAGCTCTTCGGTTCAATGAACCCGACCGTGGTGCCTGCCATCGGGCGCTTCGCCGACCAGCTCGAGAGCGGCGAGCACACCTACCACCTGCGTACCGAGGCCAACGAGGTCTGCCACTACTTGCTCGAGGAGAGCACGCCTGGCACCACGATCGATCTCAATGTCTATTTGGTCGGCGTCCACGGTGTTACGGCGATCTCAGCAGAAGAGAATGCGAGCATACAGCGTGTGTTGAGTCAGTTCGCGGCGATCTACGAGAGCGCGGCGATCCGCCTTGGCGAGGTGAATTTTCACGACATCAGCGGCGACGATGCGCTGCGTTTCTCCGTGATTCGCTCTCAGACTGAGGTCATGCAGCTCGTGGCGCTTTCGCGCCAGCCCGAGGGCGATCTGAGCCGCAGCCTGAGCGCCAACATCTTCTTCGTGCGCCAGTTTGCCTTCTCCGACGGTGGCGGCGCGATCGGAATTTCGCTGGGTCTGCCCGGTGCGGCCGGCCTTCACGGCTCACCAGTCAGCGGCGTCGTCTTTACCAGCGAATACATGGGGACGGCCTTTGAGGAGCGCGACGGCAGCGTCGTCGATGGCGACGATTTTACCGGCGTCGTGCTCGCCCACGAGTTGGGCCATTATCTGGGTCTGTTCCACACCAGTGAGCACTTCAGCCAGGGATTCGATCCGCTCGAAGACACGCCCGAGTGCCGCAGCGGCTTTCCATCGCGCTGCCCGGATCTGGGCAACTTGATGTTTCCGCTGGCAAGCGTTACCCACACCAACTTGACCGATGATCAGGCCTGGGTCGTGCGCGTCAACCCATTGACCAAAGATTAGGCAGCCTGGAGCCCTTGATGTTCTCACGAATTGCATGGATGAAAGTTTTGGTGGGATCGGCCCTGAGCCTTTTTCTGGCGCACAGCGCGCTCGCCCAAAAACATGACGTGGTCACGCGCCCGAGCGCGCCGCTCAAGCCCGACGCCGAGGCCAGCCACGAGCGCGCGAAGCTGCTGCTTTCGGGCTACCACGGGCTTGTGAGTCAAGCGGAGTTGGAGAGCGCCGTTCCCAACGCACGTGAGGTGATGTTTGACATCGCGCGCGATAAGGCCAGCGCTGAGCTGCACCGCCAACGCGCGGTGGCAGCGCTGGGCTTCTGGCCCGACGCCACGGTTCACGCCTTGTTCCGCGCGCTCTTGAGCGCGAGCGATTCCAGCGAGGGCCTGCGCCACCAACTCATCGGCCATCTGGCGCGCGTCTTTGGCGACGCGGCGCTGGCCGACATCGCGCCCTATCTGGCCGATGACGACGTGCAGCTTCGCCTCACGGCGATCAGCGCGCTGGGCATGCTCGGCACAGACGAGGCCCTCTTGCTCCTCGCAAAGGCTGGTAAGAGCGAATCAAACCCCGTCGTGCTCGAGCGAATCGCTCAGGCCGGTCGTCATGTGCGATGAGGCGCTGGCTTAGCGCTCGGCGCTCTGGAGCATCGCGACATCGCGCTCAAAGTAAAGCGTGTAGCGCACCTGACCGGTGAGCCACTTGCTTTGAATGCTCGTGTGCACCATCAGGCGCTGGCCGTCATCGATGAATTCATACACATCTTGTCGCTGACCATGCTCGGTCGCATAGGTCTGAACCATGCGTGAGCCATCCTCAAAGGCATGGGAGAGCGCATAGCGATCGCCCGAGGCGCTGACCAGCTCGATCGCACGCCCGTCGACCGGCGCGGCGCTGGGCTGGCGGTCCTCGCACTGCACGCTGGTTTCAGCGGCTTGCACGTCGAAAACGAAGTTTGCACAGGGATGGGTCAGCCCGCGCAGCTTGCCGCGCGCTTTGCCCCGCGTAAACATGCTCATGCTACCGACGGCGCGGTCAATGGCCTTGTTGACGCGGCTCTGCATCGTCTGGGCAGATTCGACCGAGACGAAGACGCCGCCGAAGTAGTTCGGCACAGCCTCGCCCGATTCGTGCTTTAACGAGGGCATTTGTTGCGCGGTGGCCATTGAAATCGGCAACGCAAGGAGGACCAGCAAGATGGTGACAGCGATATGTTTGCTCATACAAGCCCGTAGTAACGATGGACATTGAGGCGCGCCTAGATGCGCCATAAGATGTTGAAACTTAACAACTTTATACGGCGCAATCCAATTTCATCGCGGCGAAATTTCTTTGAATGGGCTCTAGCCTTGGTCACGCTCAATAGCATAACGGCTGGCGATCGCGCGTTGTACAAAGCGCACGCACGAGGCCTTTGCACATCTTGCGAGCGCTGAAATTCAATGGGTCATTCACATTTCTCTACAGGATCCCAAGGGGGCGAGGGCTGCACGATTCGGCTGATCTGGTACAACACATTCTTGTTGCACGGCATCGAGCTGAACGCGCGCATGGTCAGCGATCTCGTGGCGATGGGCGCTCCGACGCTCACGCCGGCGCTGGGGACGCTGGCCGCGCTGGGCGAGAAGCTCTCGCTCGGGCCGCGCTCGCGGCTTCGCGTGGGCGCCAAGCCCTCGACCAGGCAGCGCGCCAGCGAGCTCGGCGCGCGATTGGGCGAGCTGCACAGAGCGCAGGGCGCCGAAGTGATGGTGGCGGCCTTGGGCGAGGTGTTTTGCCCGCAACTACTCGACACAATTCGCGATGGGTTGGATGAGACCGGGGTGCTGGGCGCATCCGGGCCTGGCGCAGGGATGGGTGGCGCGGGATTGGGCGGTGCAGGCAACGAGCCGCCACGGTGGATGCAATCGCTGGCGGCTGCTGCAAGCGACGAGTTGCCCATGAGCAGCGGCTTGCGTACCTTGAGCGTGGGGCGGCCGATAAGCCGCGTGGTCGCCGAGCCGTTTCATCTGACCCGGGCGGCCCACGATGGCTCCGCTTTGACGCTGCTCAACCGCGGCCATCCGATTCGCGACCCGGACTTCTGGGCCAACAAGGGCGTGTTGCTCACAGAGATCGATCTGGGCTTTGGTGGCATCGAGCTGTACACGACGCACTTGTTCTCAGGCCAGGTGATAGGCGAGGCGCTATGGCTCGGGCTGCAGCGGCTGACGAGGCGAAGGCCCTGGCTCGCGGGCACGCTGGCGCGGGCACTTCAAAACCCCGTGGCCGCCCGGCTCCTGGATCGTTTCGAGGCCCAGCGCCACTTCTTCTCACTGCCAAAAAAGAAGCGACTGCTCGTGCAACGCGCCCAACTTCGCCAGCTCAACGAGTTCATTTGTCGCCACCACCGTGCGCAAAACGTCGTGGTGGTGGCCGGCGACTTCAACCTCAACTGGCACGACGCCTCAGCGCGAGCGCTGCTCGCCGACACGCTCGATCAGCTCGCCGGGGCAGGCATTGTGCTCGATGACGTCTGGGCTGGCGCACGGGCCAACGACTCAAGCCTGGTCACGATGATCGAGCCGGCTTGCTTGTTTGAGTACGAGCAGAGCCAGGCGTCAACGCCTGAGTGGCTCGACTACGTCTTTATCGAGCGTGAAACCGAGGCCCATGAGGCGACGCTCGCGATCGCGAGCCAACAACTTCGCCACTTTGCGCGCCAGCCTGGAAGCGAGGGGATGCGCTTTCTCTCCGATCACATCGGGCTCGAGGTCATGCTTCGCGCAGCGCCCAGACGCCCCTGAAGACGCGCTCGGCATTCTCGCCGCAGATCTTCAAGATGTCGGCCTCGCCATAGCCGCGCTTGCGCAGGCCATCGGGGATACGATTGATGTCGCGACAGTCGCGATGATCGCTCAAGATCGAGGGTAGCCAGCCGTCATAGTCCGAGCCTATCGCGACGAAATCGACGCCAACGCGCTCAACGACGTGCTCGAGGTGATTGAGCAGAACCTCGGTGTCGGCCTTGAGCTTGCCGGCCAGAAAAATCGGCGCGAAGATCAAACCGATCAGGCCGCCGGTTTGGGCAATGGCGTCGATCTCCTTGTCGGAGATGTTTCGCGCATGGTCGTGGATAGCCTTGACGCCGGTATGCGTGCAGAAGATCGGCGCCTTGGCTGCGGCGCAAGCATCGAGCGCGCTTGGGGTGTTGAGGTGAGCGACGTCGACGGCGATGCCAAAGCGGTTGCAGGCGGCCACAACCTCGCGGCCAAAGGCAGTCAGCCCGTCGATCTCGTTAGCGCCGCGGCCCATCGAAGAGGTGGCCGCGTGGTTGCTCGAGAAGTGAGCCAGCGTCAGGTAGGCCACGCCGCGGGCGGCGAGCTGTTCGACGCGCTCGAGGCGGCCGTTGAGCATGTGCGCGCCTTCGACGCCGGGCGCCATACCGAGCTTGCTCTGCTCGCGCGCACGCTGCCAATCCTCAGGGCTGTGAACGCGAAGGCAGCGCTCGTCGCCGGCACACAGGGCGTCGAGATAGTCGATCTGCTTGTTGGCCTCGGCCCAGCCCTTCTCGCTCTCCCAGGGAAAGTAGTGCACGCCCATGCACGCCCCCAGATAGCCGGCCTCGATCATGCGCGGAATGTCGGCGTGCCAGAACAGGGGCTGGCCCCGCAGGCCGGCGCGGTGGCGCTTTTCCACGTCGTAGCCAAAGAGGCGTTGTTGGATGATGCTGTCGACGTGGAGGTCGAGAAAGGCTGGAGAAGGCATCATTTGGCTCGCAAATTAGGGTGGGCCATCGCAGGTGGATCCATTCCATAGCGCGCGCCCAACCGGGCGCACAACTGTTCGAGGTGGAGCTGATCGAGCGCGCCAAAGGCCGCCGGCAAATCCGAGTCGACATCGAGCACGGCCAATAGCTCGCCGGCTGCACTGAGCACGGGCACGACGATCTCCGATCGCGTAGTGGCCGAGCAGGCGATGTGGTCGGCAACGGCGTGCACGTCGTCGACGCGCTGAGTCAGCCGGCTCGAGGCCGCCTTGCCGCACACCCCGCGGGAAAACGCGATGCGCAGGCAGCCGTGGCCGCCCTGATAGGGGCCAACGACCAACGTCTGGTGGCCGACAACGCGGTAAAAGCCTGTCCAATGGAAGTAGCCAAAGCCGTGGTGCAGCTCGCAGGCCACCGTGGCCATGGCCGCAGTCCAGTCGTCCTCGTCCGCGAGCAATGCCTCGATGCGCTCGAGCACGAGCGCATAGTGCCGACTGCGCGCATCGTCGCTGGCGCTGACTTGAAGAGGTTCGACCATGGGTTGCTCACGCTTGCAAAAACCACCTGAATAAACGAGCTTGGTCTAACCAATATGAACTGAATCGAGCGTTGTCGAGCCCAAACGACGCGCTCGATTGGGCCCACCATCCAAACTGAGAAGAAAACCATGCGCGATAGTCATGACGTCATCATCGTCGGTGCCGGTCACAACGGCCTGGTCAGCGCCGTATTGCTCGCCCGCGCCGGGCTCGACGTGCTCGTGCTCGAGGAAAAGGAGCGCGTCGGCGGCGCGGTGCGAACCGAGTATCCCTTTGCGGCCGCGCCGAATCTGGGCACCTCGACGGGCGCCTATTTGCTCGGCCTGATGCCGCCCGAGCTGGTCACCAAGCTTGGCGTCGAGCTTCCCTTGATCCGGCGCGACCCGCACTACTTCTTGCCGACGACGGACAATCGCTACCTGCTCTTTGGCTCGGACCAGGAGGAGACGCGCCGCCAATTTGTCGAGTTCTTCTCGCAAAAGGACTGGGAGGCGAACTGCGCGCTGCAAGACGAGATCGCCAAGCTTCGCGAGGACATCGCCCCGACCTGGCTCGCGGAGCCGGCGAGCATCGAGCAGACGGCCGAGCGCTACGTGCGCCCTGCCCTTCGCGATGTCTTTGTCGACTTGTGCCGCGGCTCGGTGGGCGACTACCTCGATCGCTTCGGCTTTCAAAGCGATCTGGTCAAGGCCATGTACGCCGTAACGGACGGCTTCTCGGGCCTTAACGGCACCTGGGACACGCCCGGCACGGGCATGAACTTTCTCGTGCACAACATGTGCAGGCTGCCCGGCGCCGATGGCACATGGATGATCGTCAAAGGCGGCATGGGCACGGTCTCCGACGCCTTTGCCAGGGCGGCCAAAGAGGCTGGCGCCGAAATCGAGGTGGGCTGCGGAGTTGTCGCCGTCGAGCGCACGGCCGGTCGCGCAAGCGGCGTCGCCCTGGCCGATGGCAGCGTGCGCCGCGCCAAGACGGTGATCTTCAATGCCGACCCGTTTCGCATGCGCGACGTGCTCGGCGCAGCCGATCTACCCTCCGAATACAACGCCCGGCTGGACAATTACCGCCGCGACGGCACAACGCTCAAAGTCAACATGGCGCTGAGCGGGCTACCGCAGTTTACATGCCTGCCCGAAGCACGCGGCCAGCATGGAACGACCATTCATCTGCTCCCGCAAGAAAAAGATGTCATGCGCTCGCTTCGCACGGGCTTTGACGAGGTGCAACAGGGTCGGCTTCCCGAATTTCCAACGATCGAGTGGTACATCCACACCACCGTCGACCCCTCGCTCCAAGACGAGCACGGCCACCACAACTCCGCGCTCTTTGTCCAGTGGGTGCCCTACGAGCTCGCCGGCACGAGCTGGGAGGCCGAGGAGAGCCGTTATGTCAAACACCTGCTCTCGATCTGCGATCGTTTCGCCCCCGGCACAAGCGATCTGGTCGTCGACACCTTCGTGCTGCATCCGGCGCGCATCGAGTCCTACTTCGGGATAACGCGCGGACACATCCACCACATCGACAACGGCTTTGGCTTCGACGACCGCCTCCCCTACGCCACACCCGTGGCGGGCGTCTATTCGTGCAGCGCCGGCTGCCATCCGGCAGGCTCGGTCATTGGTGCCGCCGGCCACAACGCCGCGATGGCCGTGCTTCGCGACCTGGACATCAAAAATAACGCTTAAAACCAACCACTTGCGCGCACCTATGGCACGCGCACTGGATCGTCTCAGCGGAATCCACCGACCCCCGTCCACCAGTGTTTGTAGGTCGAGTCACTCTTGTGAAAGTAGCCGATGCCGACCTCGTTGGTGTTCGAGGCCATGATGTTCTTGCAGTGCCCCGAGGAGTTCATCCAGCCGTTAACGGCGGCCGTCGGTGTCGAATAGCCGGCGGCGACGTTCTCGTTTCGCGGTGATCCGGGGTAGTTGGCGCGTTGGATTCGCTGAGAGAAGGTGCTGCCGTCCGAGCCTGTGTGACTCATGTTGTTGGTCTGGCCCATGTCCACGCTGTGACAGCGCGCCGCCTCGGTCAAGGCCGCGTGTACCTTGACGGCAGGCACGGCCGGGTAGTTCGTGCCACCGCAGTTTGCACCTTGAGCGCGGCGCTGGTTGATCTGGGTGATCACCTCGGTCTCGAAGTTCTTCCAGGCCGTGGGCCAGCTCGCCGGATTTTTGCAGTCGACTACGCAATCGGTGTCGTTGGCGGCCGTGCAACCCGCCGGACAGCAGCCGTCGCCGCTCGTGCAGGCCGTGACCGCGCTCTGGGTACACTTGGAAGTGCACGTTTGGGCGCTTCCACTCAAGGTGCCCACCGTGCAGGAGTTGCCGTCGTTGCAGCTCGTCGGGCAGCTCGCCACCGGATCGCAGGTCTCGCCGGCCTCGACGACACCGTTGCCACACGAGGCCGCACAATCGTTGTCGTTGGTGGCGTTGCAGCCAGGCGGGCAACAGCCGTCGTTACTCTTGCAGGTGGTGATCGCCACCTGGGTGCACGACGCGGTGCACGACTGGGCGCTACCGCTCAGGGTGCCCACCGTGCAGGAGTTGCCGTCGTTGCAGCTCGTCGGGCAGCTCGCCACCGGATCGCAGGTCTCGCCGGCCTCGACGACACCGTTGCCGCACGAGGCGCTGCAGTCGTTATCGTTCGCAGAAGTACAGCCGCTTGGACAGCAACCGTCGTCGTGCTTGCAAGCGGTGACCGCCGTTTGGGTGCACTCGGCATCACAGGTCTGGGCGCTGCCGGTCATTACTCCTACCGTGCAGGCATTGCCGTCGTTGCAGCTCGTCGGACAACTCCCCGGTGGGTCACACTTCTCGCCGGCTTCGAGCGCACCATTGCCACAGTTTGCGGAGCAATCGTTGTCGTTGTTGGCCGTGCAGCCAAGCGGACAACATCCGTCACCGCTGACACACTCGGTGACGGGGCTTTGCGAGCAGCGCGCATTGCAGTTGGCTGCACTTCCAATCATCACGCTGTTGGTGCAGGCATCGGCGGCGGCGCAGGATTGTGGACAGCTCGAGGGCGGGTCGCAGCTCTCATTGTCATCGATCACACCGTTGCCACACGTCGCCGAACAATCGCTGTCATCATCGGCGGTGCAGCCGGCCGGGCAGCAGCCGTCGTCATCAACACAGAGCGCGATCGCCCTTTGAACGCAACGTGCGTTGCATTGATCGGGGCTGCCGAGCATCTCGCCCACTGTGCACGCATTGCCGTCATCGCAGGTTTGTGGGCAGCTCGAGGGCGGATCGCAGCGCTCGCCATCCTCGAGCACACCATTGCCACAGATCGATTCGCCGGGCAGGGCCGTATCCGCGACGTCGCGCACGTCGAAAACAGCTGCAGCATCCGCAGCGGCGTCATCGGGTTGCGTCGTAGGATTGCGCGTGTCGATACCCAGGGTCAGGCTGCCATCGAGGCATCCGCTCGCGGCGCTGATCATAAAAAGGGCGACGATTGCAAACCGCGTTAAACCGGTTTTCATGTTTTGCTCATGCGTTCGGCCCGTCAGGTGACAGGTATTGGTTGATGACACGCCCATGCTACCAGCATGGACGCGTCAAGACCAACATTGGACTGATTATAGGTGTCGAGTTGACCTCGCTCCGCACAGCATAGCATCCGGCTGCGAGCGGCATCCAGGCCGAAGGCGAAAAAGAACGCCAAATCAAGGACATAGCCTTGAAAAACCAAATACACACGGGCATGAGGGCTTGTTCTTCAGCGTTATGCTACAGTCCTGCCCAACCGCTGGCCCTTTATGAGGAGAAATTGCCATGAAGTTCAAAGTTGAAAAGTCCGATGCCGAGTGGCGAGCAGAGCTCGATGCGGAGAGTTACCGCGTGACGCGCGGTTGTGGCACGGAGACGCCTTTTACCGGCAAGTATTACCATCACAAAGAGGACGGCATTTACCGCTGCATCGCCTGCGGCAAGGCCCTGTTCGACGCGCGCGCAAAATACGAGTCGGGAAGTGGTTGGCCAAGCTACTTTGAGCCCTACGATCAGGATGCCGTCGTGGAGATCACCGACACAAGCCACGGCATGGCACGCACTGAGGTCCGATGTGGCGACTGTGGCGCTCACCTTGGCCATGTCTTCAACGACGGTCCCGCACCGACGGGGCTGCGCTATTGTATCAACTCCGTGGCCCTGGATTTCGAGGCGCGCGACTCGGCCACCCAAGGCTAGCGGGCGCGGCTTCTCGAGTCCCTGGCCACCTGCCAGGAGCAAGTCCGTGAAATTCAAGTACGACAAACCCGACGCCAGATGGCGAGCGGAGCTCGATCCTCAAGCCTACCGCGTGATGCGTGAAGGGCGCACCGAGGCGCGCTTCTCCGGCCAGCACTGCCAGCCTCGCGCTGAGGGAATGTATCGCTGCCGAGGCTGCCATACGCCTTTGTTCGACACGCTAGCCCAGGTCGACGCAGACTTTGGTTGGCCATGCTTCGTCGAAGCGCTCGACGCCCACAATCTGTTCGAGGAGACCGAGGCGAGCTACGGCATGCTGCGAACCGAGCTGTTTTGCAAGGGCTGCGGCTCGCACCTGGGCTTTATCTACGAGGATGATGGGCCCGACTCGCCGGTGCGCTTTTGCGTCAACTCGGTGGCACTGGAATTCGTTGCCCGGCCAGGCTGAGCCGAGCAAGGCTTGAAATCGTGGCCCAGGTGGTCAAGATGGAAGGAGCATCGCTCACGTTCAAATGCCTCGGAGCCACCGATGAATGCCACGTCGCAAGCTGTGAAACCGCGCGCCCTCGAGCCCGATAGCCTCTGGGAGCAGTTGACCGGAGGTCTGGTACGCACGCGCTACCGCGTTCAGCACGATCACCTGGCGCGCTCGTTTTCGCTGCTCGTCGATGCCTGGCACCACCTGATGGCCCCCAAGCTGGCCGGCCCTCCCGCCGATCAGATCGAACTGATCGAGCGCCGCTTCGATGCCCTGCTCGAGGCCGATCTGGCCAACGTCGCCCAGGGCTATTATCCGCGTGAGCTGTTGCTTCAGCTGCCCCTTAGCCAATACTTGCGCTGCATCCCACAAGTGCTCCTGGAGGCGCCTCGCGTGCTGATGCGCAGCCAGAAGAACCGCTATGACGAGCTGCCCGAGGCGCTCGATTTGTCGGCCTATCCACGCTACTACCGGCGCAACTTCCACTGGCAAACCGACGGCTGGCTAAGCGATCACTCCGCGCGCATGTACGATATGGCCGTCGAGGTTTTGTTTGCGGGTACGGCCGACATCATGCGGCGCATGGCGATTCCACCCGTCATCGAGGCCACGCGCACGATCGAGCGCCCGCGCATCCTCGACGTGGCTTGCGGCACGGGACGGTTTTTGTTGCAGCTTCAAAAGGCCTTGCCCAACGCCAAGTACTTCGGCCTGGATTTGAGCCCGTTCTATTTGCGCTTTGCCAGCCAGCAGCTGCGCCACGTGGCCGATCTCAGCCTGGTCAGCGACAATGCCGAAGCGATGCCTTTTGCCGACGCCAGCTTCGACGTGGTCACCACGATCTTTTTGTTCCACGAGTTGCCCCGCGATGCGCGACGCAACGTCGCGCGCGAGATGTTTCGTGTGCTCAAACCCGGCGGCCGGCTGAGCTTTTGCGACTCCGCCCAGCGCCACGAGAGCGCCGAGATCGGCGCCTACCTCGAGCGCTTTGCGACCATCTACCACGAGCCCTACTACAAGAGCTATCTCAAGGATACGGTTGAGGATCTGCTCAGGGAGGTGGGCTTTGAGATCGAGAGCGCCACGGCCCACCTGGTCTCCAAGGTCGTCGTGGCTCGCCGGCCCGAATAGCCCAAGTCCAAAGAATTATTGGGGGCTAGCGATCGTCGAAGCTATCGTCTAAGATGCGCGCCAGATCCTGCACAAGGATTATGCGCCCCTATAATGAGGATGCTCGAATGAAAAACACATACAAGTCCATTGCCCTGATCGCCGTGTTGAGCCTGTCACTTGCCGCCAACGCCTTTGCTCAAGAGAACGCCGAGGCGCGCCCTGACAAAGCCGGCGTCGACCAGCTCAAGGCCCAAGATCTCAAAAGAAAGTCCGACCTGCCTGCCAAAGCCGAAAAGAAGGACGCGAATCGGCCGAGCAAGGCTCGCCCCGAAGTTCTCAGCCGCCCGGACGAGCAAGGCAACCGCGCCCGTCCATCGCTGCCCAACCAGGCCGACGAGCGTGCCCGCCCGGAGGTTCCGGTACGCGGCCTGGGCGACGACAAAGGCTTTCCGCCATCGACACGCCCCGGCGTTCGTCCCCAGCGCACCGAGCGAAGCGACGCCGAGACCGAGGCGCTTCGCGAGCGAATCCGCGCCGAGCGCTCGACGCGCATGCGTGACGGACGCTTCCAAGTAGAGCAGGCGAAGCATGTGCGTCGCCTGGCACAGATCGATCGAATTCGCGAATTGGGCACCCAAAACGACAACGCGAACCTGGTCGAGAAGGCCAATTTACTGCGCGAAAAAGAGATGCGCCGCCACATGCGCACCATGTCAAGCTTTCGGCGAACGCCGCCCGCGGCACATGAGCGCTTGCAGCGTGAAGCCAAGCAATTGGCGCCGGCTGAGGGCAAGGACTTACGCGCCCGGCCCGAAATCAGGCCCGCCGTCAAGCCTTCGATCAAGCCCACATCAAACGACTGAACCCTTCCTCTTCGGCCAGTGCTAAAGGTAGTCCATGATACTCAAGCCATCTTCGTTCTTCGCCATCGGCGTGCTCTTGTGCGTAGGTTTGCTCTTCGCTCTGGGTTGTGACACCAAGAAATCCACGGAGCCCGTCGAGGCACCGGTCGAGGCGCCCAAGCCGGCCGCGGAGGTCGTCGAGGCACCCGCCAGTGTGGATGCGCCACCGACGCGCTCGGCGCTTCGCGCCAAGTTCCAGGCCGAAGCCAAGACTGAGATCACCGACGAAAATGTCGATGAGCTGGTCTTGTCCCTCGAACGCGAAATCAATGCCGAGCTAGCCGAGTTCGAGTAAGGCCCCGCTCCGCGATCACAGATCGTCGATAACGATCGCGTCGAGGCCCTCGGGTACAGGCGGATACTGCATGTCCTGGGCCTCGAGCACCTGACGCAAGATCGTGCTCATCGCATAGTTGCGAAACCACTTACGATCAGCAGGAATGACGTACCAGGGAGCGTGCGGCGTGGAGGTGTGAATCATGGCCTCGTTGAAGGCCAACTGGTACTCATCCCAGAGCTTGCGGTCGTCGAGATCGCCCAGATCGAACTTCCAGTTGCGCTCGCGGTCGTCGAGACGGGCCTGAAGGCGGCTCTTTTGCTCGTCTTTGGAGATGTTGAGCATGAACTTCACGACCAGCGTGTCGTTGTCGGCGAGCAGTGACTCAAAATTGTTGATGTGCTGGTAGCGCGGCCGCCACACGGACTCGGGCACATAGTTCTTGACGCGAACGACGAGCACGTCTTCGTAGTGGCTGCGGTTGAACACCTGGATGTGGCCGCGCTCAGGGGCGTGATGATGAACGCGCCATAAAAAGTCGTGGGCCCGCTCCTTGGTCGAGGGGGCCTTGAACGACTGCACCCGCACACCTTGCGGATTGAGCGAGCCAAAGACGTGGCGAATCGCGCCGTCTTTGCCGCCGGTATCGATCGCCTGCAAGACGACGAGCACGCTGCGCCGGTTCTCCGCGTAGAGCAAAAACTGCAGATGGCGAATGGCCTCGCAATTCTCCTCGTGCACCGCCTCGGCGCGCTCGCGGGTGAGCACGTGGCCATCGGCGCCGCGCTTGTCGCGGGTATTGGTCTTGGAGAGCGCGAAGCTTGCCGGCTCGACGCGAAGCCACGATGGGTAGTTCGACGAATCAATCATTTTCAACACCCTGCTCAAGTCTAGCCAATATTTAAGTAACCGCCTGGCGCGCCGGTTTCGCGTCGAGGCTGTCCAAAAAGCGCTCGACCTCGTCACCGATGACGTCGGTATGGCCGAGCAACCCCGTATGGGTCGCGTCGGCGATGTGCAGCCAGCGTGAGCCCTCGATGAGCTCGGACATGCGCTGTCCCAGATGCGCCGGCGCAAAGGAGTCACGCCCGCCGGTGATCACCAGCACGGGCACGTCGATGGTCGACAGCAGGTCTTCGGCGCTGTGCTCCTGGGCTGCCGCGCCCATGGCAAACCACGTCTCGGCGTCGATCGCGCCCAGATGGTCGTAGAAGGGGCGCATGTCGCCCGCGCCCACCGAATTGCAAACCATACCCAGCTTGCGCGCGACCTCGTGGGAGCCGGGCAACTTGGCCCCGTACCAGCCCGTGCGCAACATCATCGAGGCGCCGCGCGGACCGGCCATCTGGAAGGCCCGAAAGACCACCTTGCCAACGCGCGGGTCGAAGACATTGTCGAAGGGACGCCCATAGGGGCCCAAAATCGGCACTATCGCGTTGATCCGATCAGGAAAATGGCGCCAGGCCTCGAGCACGATCTGGCATCCAAATGAGAAGCCCAAGAGCGTGGCGCGCTCGATGCCGGCGGCGTCCATGACGCGGCGCAGATCGTCGGCGCAGGCTGGCACCGTCACCGAACCCATGTCGCGCGCCGGCGCCGAGCGACCGTGCCCCTTGAGATCCCAGGTCACAAGCCTTGCCCGGTGGCCAAGGCGCCCCATCAGCGGGCGCCAATAAAAGGTCGACGTGGCATAGCCGTTGGTAAAAATCAAAGGATGACCGCTGCCATGACTCTGGTAGGCGAGCGATGTGCCGTCGGCGGCCAAGGTGAATTTAAAGGCATCCATATTCTGTACCGTGTTTGAGCCGTTCATAGAGCGCCATCTTATACCGGGCCGCCAAAAAATCGCCAGCCCCAAGTGAGCATTGTCCGGTGAACGTGCAGGCTTTGTCGGCGCGGCCGTGGTAGGCTGTGCGCGTGCAATCGATGCTTCTTTCAAAACAAGTGTGGCCATGAGTAAAGAGCTTCAACGCCTGAGCGAGCGATGGTCCGAGAAGACCGGCGTCGATTTGACCCGCTATCGCAGCGATGCTTTGATTGAACACGTCGAGCACATGTTCAGCCTCGTGCGCATCATGCCCCTGATGGGGGCTGGTATTGCCACGGTCTGGGCGGTCGGGCTCACGGCCTGGTTTGCGTTTTTCTACGGCGCGCTTTCCACCCCTTTTCTCCTGATCATGTTGGCCTATGTGCTGATCACGGGCTGGTTGCTCGGCGGCCTGCTCGGCCTGACCTTCGTGGTGCGTCGCATCATGGCCCACATCAGCGCGATCATCGACTTGACCCTCCAGACCGTTCAAGAGATCGCGCGCGACGTCAACGCGACCAGCCGCGATGGTGAACGCTCGCGCATCGCGCTTGTGGAGCTCTTCCAGGCCGCCCTGCTCGTGGTCATCGTTCCAGCGATCAAGGTCGTCATCGCGGCCAAGGTGGGCGTCTTGCGCCGGCCGGTGACCTGGGTCATCGAGCGCGTTTTGCGCCGCGCCGGCCGACTTGTAACCCGAACGATCAGCCGCGCATTTCGTCGAAGCGCCAAAGATCGACTCGACGATCCAGACAACGACGACGCGCTTGTCCACACGCCCGATGCGCTTGTTCGCATCGCCGACGGCGCGCAAAAGACCAACGCGTTTCTCGACATCGCCCGCGCCCGGGTGCAAAAAACCTCGCGGCGCGTGCAAAGCTTTGCGCTCTTTCCGCTCTATCTGGCTCTTGCTGGCGGCGCCACGCTTGCTGCCCTGCCCCTGGTTTTGGTCTACCTGCTCTTAGTATAGCACAATATTGCGGACGACTTTCCAGGGCGGTCTTCACAAGGTTTTCTCACCGTTCAAAGATCCATTTTCCATTTGGGGCGTTAATCGGAGTATGTTGGCAACAAACATAACTCCACGAGGACGCCATGCTTTGCTCGAACCCAACCCGCGCCACCCTCAGCCTGCTTTTTCTCATCCCGATGCTGCTCCTTGGCTGTGAGCGGGTAGCGCCCTCGGTTGTGCCCGAGTCCAAGCTCGTCGCGCCGGACACCACGCCGATCGGCTGGTCAGCGAGCCTATCATCGATGGAGACCATCGGCGGTTCAAGCGGCCTGACGGTCAAAGGCGCAGCGAGCGACGCGACTTCCCCGGCCGTGGCGAACATGCTGCTGACGCCCGGCTCGATCATCGAGACCGACGGTCGAAGCCGCGCGCGCTTTACCCTCGACGCCGGCGGCGAGGTGGAACTCAACCACAGCACGAGCGTCGAGCTCGTCGGCGACGTCAAGCGCGGGCTTCGCGTCTTGCGCGGCCAGGCGATCATCGCCATGCCCCACAGCGATGAAGCGCGCGAGACGCGCGTCTACCTGCCCACTGGCGAGGTCGTCTTGCGCGGCACCAAGGTCGGCGTGGTCGCCGCCCCCAACGAGAGCATCGTCACGGTCACCCAGGGCGAGGTCGCCGTGCTTGGCGAGGCCGGCGAGCCGCTGATCGCGCGCGCCGGTCAGGAGATCTACCTCGAGCGCTCGGCCGGCCCCTACATCACCTCAGCGAGCAATCTGGAGTCGGCGCTTGGCTGGTCCGGCGGCCAGGAGCAGACCGCGGCCATTCATCGCGGCCTGGGAACACTCACGGGCAAGACGCCTGGCGAGGAGCGCGAGTGGCCGCTTCGCAAACAAAGCCAGAATGTCGTCGTCACAATTCAGGGCGCAATGGCCTACACCGAGATCACCGAGGTCTTTCAAAACGAGTCGTCGCAAACGATCGAGGGCGTCTATCGCTTTCCGCTTCCCGACGACGCCCAGATCAGCCGCCTCGCGCTCAAGGTGGGCAACCGCATCATGGAGGGCGAGTTTGTCGAAAACGCGCGCGCCGCGCGCATCTGGCGCGATTTGATCGACCAGTGGCGCGATCCGGCCTGGCTGCGCTGGGTTCAAGGCGATCAATTTGAGCTTCGCATCTTTCCGATCGAGCCGCGCTCGAGCCGTCAGGTCACGATCGGCTACACCCAGCGCCTGCAGAGCAGCGCAAACGGCCACACCTACACCTATCCGATGGCCTACGACACGATCGGGCGCATCCCGGCCGATCAATTCACCTTTCATGCCCGTATCAGCACCGCGGTATCCGCTGAGAGTGTGCGCGTGCACGGTTATCCGGCGCGCGTCGAGACCCAGCGCGTGACCACTGCAAGCGGCAAAGACGTGGTACCAACGGGTGCACTGCGCGGCGTGGCGGTGGATTTTGATGCCCAGCACTTCGTGGCCACAGGCGATCTGTCGATCCGCATCCCCGAGGACGACGACGGCCGTGAGCTTCGCGCTTATGGATACGCCGATCCGCGACGCAGCAACGAACCCGGCTATGCCGTCTTGAGCATTCGCCCCAACCTGTTGGCGAGCAGCGAGACGCGAGCGCGCGACGTCGTACTCATCGCCGACGTCTCGCATCGACGCCGCGGCGCAGCCCTGGATTTGCAGCGCAAGCTCTTGCCCCAGATCGTGCGCGAGATGGATCCGCTCGATCGCGTGGTAGTGATCGCCTGCGCTGAGCGCTGCCGTGCTGTAGGACCGCGCGGCTTTGATCGCCCGTCGATGGCCAACGCCGATGCGATCGCCAATGAGCTGGCCACAATCGAGGCCGAAGGCTCGACCAACCTCGTCGAAGCGCTGCGTGTGGCGGGCGAGCTTGCTCGAAGCCGCTCGAACGCGGACGCCTCCAATCGCGCCCTGCATTTCGTCTTTGCGACCAACGGCATCGCCAGCAGCGGCGAGCTTCGCGCCGGCAAGATTGCCGAGGCGACGCGCGCCGTAGTCGCTCGAGCCAACGCGCAGATGACCGTGATCGATCTGGGCGGCGATGGCGACATCCTCGCGCTCGAGGCGCTGGCGCGAGCCGGGCGCGGTGCGCTGGTGCGTCTGACGCCAGGAAACAACCTGGGCGAGCACGCCCTTCGCGTCTTGGGACGCGTCTATGGCAGCGCGCTGCATGATCTGCGCGTCGAGCTGCCCAAAGGCTTTGAGCAAGTCTATCCCAGCGAGCCGCTCTCGCTTGGACGCGGCGAGGAGCTGGTCATCGTGGCCAGGCTTCGCGAACAAGCCAGTGGCGAGGTCGTGCTGCGCGCGACCTACGCCGGCGAGGCTTTCGAGCGGCGCCTTCCGATCAATATCGTGGCCAGGCCTGAGGCCGGCAACGCCTTTGCCTCCAGGCTTTGGGCCGAGCAGCGCATTCGCGATCTGGAGTTTGACGCCGAGCGCGATCATCGCGCCGAGATCGTCGCCCTCTCGATTCGCCATGGTCTGCTCTCACGGCACACCTCGCTTCTGGCCCTGGAGGACGAAAATATGATGCGCGAGTTCAACGTGCGCCGCGAACATCGCCCCAACTGGAGCGGCGCCGACGAGGCCGTCGAGTCCGGGCCGACCGAGCGTGCCGATAGCAGCGCCGAGTCCAAGAGTGAGCCGGCCCCACGCAGCCAGGTGGCACCATCTCCGGCAAAGAAGATGGCGCCATCAGACAAAGGTTTATCCAAGTCCGGTGACATGGACGACATGTTTGGCTCGGGCAGCGCAGGAGCACCCACGTCGAGTTTTCCGCGAGATCGCGCGGAGCCAATGCCTATGCGAAGCAGCTATCGCCGTGCGCGCCCTGTCGCTCAATTTAGCTTGAGCGAGCCGCGCTCGCCTTCGGCGCAGGCTCTTCGCCGCGTCGAGACCCACCGCAAGGCCGCCGAGCGCGACGTGAACGCGCGGCTGCCGCGGCGAAGCCTGATCCGCTCGCTCGTGCAAGCCGAGCAGATCGAGACCGCCGAGCGCGAGATTGTGTCCTGGCTCGAGCGCGACCCGATGGACTCCGAGGCGATTCTTGCACACTCCCAGCTCATGGCCTACCGCGGTCAGATCGCGCAGGCTGAGGTGCTCTTGAGCTCGGCTATCGACGCCAACCCTCGGGCAAAGTGGCTGCACGAGCGTGTCCAGGCAGCCTTTGATGCCAGCGGCGACGACGCCATGGCCTGTGCCCACGCGGTCAGCCTCGAGGCCTTGCTCACGCGTGCCCCCAAGAGCCCGCTGAACATCCTCGACTGCCCGCTGGCCACCGACCTTGGCCCCTTCGGCCTGGGAAGCGCACCTGTGCGCTCAACGCGCCACAAATCCGGCGCGGGGCCCAAAGGTGAGATCGTCGTCGAGCTCGAGTGGAGCGGGCGCGGTGATCTCGATCTTGCGCTGGTCGAGCCCGATGGACGCCTTCTCTCCTGGATGAGCCAGCGTCGAAACGTCAAGGTCAGCGGCGTGCGCGGCCCCGGTCCTGAGACCCTGGCGCTGCCCACGGCGCAAAACGGCACCTGGCGCCTACATCTTCTTCGCCAGGACGACGGTGACCACCCGATCAATGCCCGCGTCACGGTTCGCGCCGGCAGCCAGAGTCGTCAGTTCCATGTCACGGTCACCGGCCGCTCCACCGCAGTGGCCGAGATCAACCGCAGCGTCGGCTACCGCTAAAACAGCGCGACGTCCGATGATTGTCATCGGACGTCGCGTTTAGCAGCAAGCCGTGCTCTCAAAAGGGCTATTCGTGTTCGGACAGGATGCGCGTTCGCACCTCGAAGAGCGACTCGTCGACGCGCACCCAACCACTGGCCTTTTTGTGCTCGACGAGCACCCACCACTGCTGCTCGAGCGGCTGGAACTTGCGCCTGCCCACGGACGGCTCGCTCTCGGCGGCGAATTGCTTGGCCGGGCAGCTCCCCAGATACAGGCGCTCGCGAACCTCGACATAACAGGCGCCCTCGCCGGCATACTGAAAGAGCGCGACACGCTCTTCGGCCTCGATCGTGAGAGTCTCCTCGCTTGCGACCATCTCCTCGGGCTCGATGGGCTCCGCCAAAGGATCGTAGAAAACGCCCACAAAACGTGTCTGACGCAGCGCCCGGTAGATGCGCGGGCGGGTTACGACGACGCGCGTCTCCTTCCATTCGACTTCGTTGCCGTCTGGCCAGCTGACTTCAGCGACGCTGGCCGACAGGGCGTCCGGGTGCTGGCGAAGCGCAATCTCGTCGCTGCCTCCAAGCCATGTGAGGCTGAATGTGTGCATCTCCTCTCGCCCGGGCCACGACTCGATCACAAAGGGCGCCGGTCCCGGTTCAGCCGCCGCGTCGCGCCCGGCATCTGCGCTCTCGACGATCTCGGGGGTCACGGCCACGTCAGCTTCGACGGCCGTGGGCGGCAAAACGGCTGGCTCGGGCGGGCTTGCCAACTGCCTTTCACAGGCGCTAGCACCGGCCAGGCCGAGGATGGCGGCGGCGATGCCGGCTGCTTGCTTAAAACTACGACTTCTCAACATCTTGCGCTCCAACCGCTCGGCAGACTCAACAATGTGAAGCGAAACAGATATGCTGTTCACCACGTCACGCTTGCTGCATACCAGATAGCAAGTTCTATACTCTACGACAAAACGAACTTGAACACGATGGGCCTGACCATGTTGACTCGAAAGCGCATCGTACTTCGCATTGTGATCGCATTGTTGGGCCTGGTTTTGGGCTTGCTGGTCTTTGCTCAGCTCAAGCCTGGCGAAGCTGACGAGCCCAGTGTGCCTTTCGAGCCGGCGCACAACGCCGAGATCACCCTGCCGGCCGAACTCGAGATCACCTCGAAGTCGTGCAAAGGCGGCGTTATGGCGGCCTGCTATGAGCTCGGCGTGCAACTGGCATCCGGCGTGGTCGTCGAGTCGAACATCGAGGCTGCGCGCGAGCTGTTCGAGACGGCCTGCCACGGTGGCCACACGCCGGCCTGCGTCGATCTGGGCCTGATGTTCGAGGAGGGCTTGGGCGTGTCGATCGATGTCGAGGGCGCCCGCCGTTGGTATCAGATGGCCTGCGATGGCGGCGACCCCACCGGTTGCAGCAGCCTGGAGTTCGTCGGGCAAGGCCGCGATGCGCTGGAGAACGCGCTCGAGCGCAACGCACAACACTGCGAGGCGGGCGATCTGCTGGCCTGCGTCGATCTGGGCATCTTCTACGGCACCGGTCAGGGGGTCGTGCTCGATATTGCCCGTGCCTACGCGCTCTATGCGCGAGCCTGCGAGGGCGGCCAGATGCTTGGCTGCTACTACCTGGGTGCGGCCTTTGCCAGCGGCGAGGGCGTCGAACGAGACCTCAACCGTGCCAAGACGCTCTACGAGAAGTCCTGCGACGGCGGCGAGCTCAGCGGCTGCAACAACCTCGCGGCGATGCTCGAGGCCGGCCCAGGCGAGTCTGGCGAAGGCGGCCCGGTGCGTGATCTGGCCGGCGCCCGCGCGCTCTATGAGCGCAGCTGCGAGGGCGAAAACATGCGCGCTTGCCACAACCTGGCCGTGCTCTATCAGAGCGGCAGCGGCGTCAAAGCCGATCCGCGCCGCGCGCGCGAACTCTTCGAGAAAGCTTGCGAGGGCTGGGAAGGCGCGGCCTGCCATAGCCTGGCCGTCTTGCACGCACGCGGCGACGATTCGAGCAGCGAGGATGTCGACGCGGCTCGCCTGCTCTACGAGAAGGCCTGCCAGGCAGGCTTTGCACCCTCGTGCCATAACGCAGGCATCATCTACGCGATGGGCCAGGGCGTCGAAGCCGATTTTGTGCGCGCTCGCGCCCTGCTCAACCAGGCATGTGAGGGCCAGCACATGCTGGGATGCTACTTTCTCGGAGCGCTCCATGAGCGTGGACAGGGCGGCCCGGCGAGCAAGACACTCGCCGACGCGCTTTATGCCCGAGCATGTCAGGGCGGTGTAGCGCTCGCCTGTGCACAAGACTAAAGCTGCTGCAGGGTTGACAAGCAGTGTGGGATATACGCCATTATAGCCCGGTTTGGTTTTGTCCAAGATTCTCAAATGTCATCTACCAGCCCAGGAGAACCCCAATGTCCCAGCCCACGCTAAGTTTTTTGCTCGTCTTGATCTTCGCCGCTTCGGCGGCCTGTAACGGGCAAAAAACGCCCCAGGCGGCCGCACCGGCGCCCGAGCCGAGCGCGCAGGAGCAGGCTGAGCAGCCCGCAAACGAGCCCGCAAACGAGCCCGCCGCTGAGGTCGCCAACGAAGTCGAGGCTGCACCGGCCGGTGAGCGCCACCCGGCGATGACCGATCCCTCGCTCGCCGCCGAGACCGCCCCGGCAAGCTACAAGCTCAATTTCGAGACGACCAAGGGCACCATCGTCATTGAAGTGACCCGCGACTGGGCGCCCAACGGCGCCGATCGCCTCTACAACCTGGCCAAGATCGGCTACTTCAATGACGTCGCCTTCTTTCGCGTGATCCAGGGCTTCATGGTGCAGTTTGGCATCCACGGCCAGGCCGACGTCAACGCCGCCTGGCGCGAAGCGCGCATCCCCGACGATGCCGTCAAAGAGAGCAACAAGCCGGGCTACGTCACCTTTGCCACGGCCGGTCCGAACACGCGCACCTCACAGCTCTTCATCAACTTTGGCCAGAATGCCGGCCTCGATCCCCAGGGCTTTGCGCCGCTTGGTAAAGTGGTCGAGGGTATGGACGTGGTCAACAGCCTCTACGCCGGTTACGGCGAAGGTGCGCCCCAGGGCCGCGGTCCCTCGCAGGGACGCATGCAGGCCGAGGGCAACACCTACCTCAAGTCGAGCTTTCCCGAGCTCGACTACATCAAGTCGGTCACGATCGTCGAATGAGCCAAGCCCGAGCCTGGTGAGCCGGGCGCCCTGCCCCCGCTCGCCAGGCTCAAGCCGTGAGCGCTGGCGCCGCCTGCGAGATCGCACGCAGGCGTAGAAACCAGTACGTCCATATGCCGTTGAAGCTCGCAAATATCGCAAAAAACAACCAACCCATGGCGGGGCCGCCCTGGAGCATCGTCACAAGGATGCCCAGCGTCGCTGTGCCCGACCACAAGATCTTCAGGCGCAGCATGGTGCGAAACGACTCCAGGGGCGCGTCGCGCCCGAGCAAGCTCTCCACGCCAATGCCCACGAGCGCTGCGCCCACCAGCCGCGCCGTCATCGGATCGACCGCCGGCCAGCCGAACATGCCCAGAAACAACTCCGGGGCGATGAGCAGCGGGGCCGCAAAGACGATGTCGGCGACAAAATGAAAGACGAACCAAAAGCGTAAGGCCTTGGGAACCATACCATTCTCCACAAGAGAGGGTGGGACAACGATCGAGCGTCTGCGATGCCTGCCCATTGTGCGCATGGCGCGAGGCCGAGGTAAAGCGCGGCTACGCAGAAAATGCGGACCTTCGCGGCAAGCCGCTAGTGCATGGGCCAATCTGTGATAGGCTTTTGATCGTTCTGCCGCAATAATTCTAGGTGACAGGGTCAAGTGCAATGGCTAATTTTCGTAGACATTGGCGATGGATATTTGGCAATCGATTCCCGCTGGTGGGCATCGTCGTCATCGGACTCTCGCTGGGCGCGCTCAACGCCGCGAGCATCAGGGTGCTCTCGGTTTTCCAGTATTGGAACGAGAGCCAGAGCCGGGTAGCCCACGCGGTGCAGGCCGCCGGCACGAGTCTTTATCGTTACGCTGACACGGGCAACCCGGCACACTACGCAAAGTACCTGCAGGCCATGCGAGTTCCTTTGCTGAGCATCGAGGTACGCGCCGAGCTCGATAAGCCCGAGCCCGACCTGTCGCTGGTGATCCGCCGCCTCGAGGAGGCGGGCTTCTCCTCGACGAGCACCACGGTCGGAGTGCGCGCGCACCACTATTTCAGTTACTTGCCGGCTGTGCAAAGCGTCGATGCGCTGTGGCGCCAATCCAACATCGAGTTCGAACGCTTGCAGCGCGTCGGTGACCAAGTCCATGCCGATCATGGCGCCGGCAAGCTCGACGTTGATGGAGCACACGCCGAGTTGGAGGCGATCGAGGCCTCGGTCGAGCGTCTGGCCGTGCCCTTTCGACAGACATTGCAGTTTGCCAGCGAGCGAATGCGGCGCATTCTCGGTGGCTTCAGCCTCTTTTTCTCCACCGGCCTGCTGCTGCTCATCGGACTGATGAGCTGGCGATCACTGCGACAACAAGAGCACGAGAGCCAGCGCACCCGCGATGAGCTCGACGAGCGCGACCAGCTCTACCGGGCCGTACTCCAAAACACGCCCGATGCCATCTATGTCTTCGACCCTCACACCTTGTGCGTCGTCGAGACCAACGCCGCATTTCGCCAGTTGCTGGGCTTTGATGGCGATGAGCGCGGCGTGGCCCATCTGCATGATTTTGTCGATCAGCCCCCCGAAGAGATTGCTGCCGTCGTTCAAGAGGTGCGACGCCAGCCGCTTCTGGCCACGCCGAGCAAGTGGCGCCACCGCGACGGGCACACGATTGTGATCGAGATCACGGCGGCCGGCGTCAAACCCGACGCCGACGGCGAGGCCGAGCTGATCTGCGTGATCGGCCGCGACCTGACCGCGCAGCGCGAGCTCAATGCCCGTTTGATCGAGGTCGACCGGCTCGCCTCGATGGGAAACCTGGCGACCGCCGTCGGCCACGAGATCAATAATCCGCTGGCCTTCATCACAGCCAACATCGAGTTCGCCTGGCGCTCGCTGCTTGACGAAAGAGCGCTCATCGCGCGCTTGTCCGAAGCAGCCAAGCTGGTCGACCCGGTAAGCAACGTCGTCGCTGAGCTGGGCATCAAGCGTGACACGATCATCGAGGCGCTGCACGACGCCGTCGCAGGAGCCGCGCGCGTTCGTGACGTCGTACGCGACCTCAACACCTTCACGCACTGGAAGGTCACCGAGAGCTGGATCCCCGTCGAGTTGGAAAAGGTGCTCGACTCGGCGATCAGCATCGCCAACAACCAGATCCGGCATCGCGCAACGCTGGTCAAGGACTACGCCGGCGGCTTTTACGTCGAAGGCACCGAGACGCGCATCGCCCAAGTTTTTCTCAACCTGATCGTCAACGCCGCCCAGGCTATTCCGTCTGGCGACGCCGCGCAAAACGAGATTCGCGTGGCGGCCGAGATCGACGGTGACTTCGTTGTCGTCAGCGTCTCCGACACCGGCGTGGGCATGGCGCCGGCAGTCTTGGAGCGCATCTATGAGCCCTTCATGACCACGCGCGCCGGCAACGGCGGCAGCGGTCTTGGGCTGCCGATCTCCAAGAACATCGTCGAGAGCCTCGGGGGACGCATCGAGGTGCAAAGTGAACCGGGCCAAGGCACCTGTTTTCGCGTCTGGCTTTGCCGCGCTATTCCTGAGATCGAGGCGGTCGCAGCCATTGCAGTGGAAGCGCCCAGATCGACGGTCGCGCGCATTCTCGTCGTCGACGATGAGCAACGCATGGGCCGCGCCGTTCAACGTACGCTGGGCAAGTCGGTCACCGTCGTCCACGAAACCAGCGCCCAAGATGGGCTGATCCGTTTGGAGACCGACGAGGCCTTCGACCTGATTTTGTGCGACTTGATGATGCCGCATATGAACGGCGTCGTTTTCTACGGCGCGCTCGCCAGCCGGCAACCTGAGCTCTGCGAGCGCGTGATCTTCATCTCCGGTGGCGTCTTCTCCGATGACGTTCGCCAGTGGCTCGAGACCCACGATATCGAGGTACTCGAGAAGCCCTTCGATCGTGAAAAAATCTGCCGCCGGGTGCGCGAGGCTGTCGAGTCCCTCGAACGCGATGCAAATCCAGCGGTTCACCCGGAATAATCATGGGGCCCTGCTTCTTGCATTGTCGGCGATGACACGTTAAGAATACCCTACAAGCTCGGTAGGGTTTCTGATACGACCGTCCTTCTCATCGCTCGACGACCCAATAACGCGCACCATCAATGGAGGCACCCATGGCACTGCAACTTGGCGATATTGCACCCAATTTCACAGCTCAAACCACCCACGGACCGATCAATTTCCATGAGTGGGCTGACGACTCCTGGGTCATCTTCTTCTCCCATCCAGCGGACTTTACGCCGGTATGCACCACAGAGCTTGGCACAGTGGCGCGCCTGCAGGGCGAGTTTCTGGAGCGTAACGTCAAGACGATCGCGCTCTCGGTTGATTCGCTCGAGTCCCACGAAGCCTGGATCAAGGACATCAACGAGACCCAGGACACCATCGTCAACTTCCCGATCGTCGCCGACGCGTCGCGCGAGGTGGCGCACAGCTACGGCATGATCCATCCCAACGCCGACAACACCATGACGGTGCGCTCGGTGTTCGTGATCGATCCCAGTCGCAAGATTCGCCTCACGCTGACCTATCCGGCGGCGACGGGTCGAAACTTCGTCGAGTTGTTGCGCGTCATCGACGCCCTTCAGCTCACCGACGGCTACAGCGTGGCCACGCCGGCCAATTGGAAGGTCGGCGAGGACGTGATCATCGTACCCTCGCTCAAGGATCCGGAGGTGCTCAAGGTGAAGTTTCCGGCCGGCTACACCGAGATCAAGCCCTATCTGCGCCTGACCCCCTACCCCAGATAAGAGCTAAGCGCCTGGGCCTGGCGCGGCGCTGTCTCCGCGCCAGGCCCAGGCGATCAGCGCGAGCGCGATGAAATTGCTTGCGCCGTCGATCTCGAGCACCAGCTCAGGAAAGAGCGCGATGCCGAAGGTTCCCAGCAAAAATCCGCCTGCAGCCGGCCACAGCCTGTGGTCGACGAGATTGGCGAGCATCATGATCGAGAAGGCCAGCAAACCGTTTTCGAGCGCTGTGCAACCGCCGACATCGAGCCCCAATGCAAAGCCGACAAGGCGCATGATCAAGATCCCCGCGAGGATCACGAACAGCGAGGTGACGATGCGCGTGTTGATCGCGTTCTTGAACAACTTTTTGCGCATCACGATGACGACCAGCGTCGAGAGCGTCAAGATCGCGGCGAACTGCACGAAGTAGTTTTGAAACGAGAACTCGCTCAGAGCGTTTCGCACCAGGACGCTGTTGATCATCGGCGCTCCGCCAAACAACAGGGCCAGACACATCATCATCACGCTTCGGTCCTTGCCGCCCAGGCCCAGATCGACGTCGTGGCTGATGCGTTTGAGCTCGTCGAGCGCGCGCTCCTTTGCCCCGAGCGCCTCGCGCAGCATGGCGAGGCGCTCGAGCAGCGCGCTTGACGGCGCGCTCAAGGCGTCGATCAACAAGGTGGCGGCCTTCTCGTCTCCCATGCGCAGCTCGAAGTCGGCCATAACCTCGAGCGCCGCTTGCCTGCCGATGCGCGCATCTTCGTTGCCCGGCCAGATGTTGAGCGCCTGATCGAAGCCAAAGCGACACTCCGTGAACAGCTCGTAGAGCGAGCCGGGCGCTTCCTGCTCGATCGCCACGCCATCGCCTGGCCCACAGTCGACAAAGAAGTCGGCGATCTGGGCTCTCAAGGCGTTCAGACGCCTCGCGCTCTCGTCGCTGAGCTTGCGGCTGACGCGGTTGCGCAAATGCTCGACCAGGGCCAGGCGAAAATCCTCGGCGCTGGCAAAGCGGTCTTCACGATTGTGACTGGTAGCCCGGTTGCAGATCGCGGCCAGATCGCGCGGTACGTCTTCGTCGTAGGCCACCGGATCGGAGCGAAAGGCATTGATCAGCATGGCCATCACCGACGCGCCTTGATGGCGCGGCGTACCGGTGACGAGCTCGTGGAGCACCGCACCGAGCAGGTAGACGTCGGTGCGCTCATCGAGCTGCTCGCCATGCCCTGCGGACATCTCCGGGGCGATGTAGGCCGGCGTGCCGGCGACGTCTTTGACGTCTTTTGCCAGCGGAAGCCGGCCCTTGCCATCGTCGATCAAACTCGCTGCCAGGCCCCAGTCGAGCAGGTACACCTCGCCAAAAGCGCCGAGCATGACGTTGTCGGGCTTCAAATCACGGTGAATGATCCCCTTGCTGTGCGCAAAATGCACGGCGTTGCAGACCTGGATCAAGATATCGAGGTGGGCCTCGAGCAAGTCTTCGCTGACCCGAAACTTGGCCGGCAAAAGCTCGGGCTTATTCAAAGCCTCGGCCCAACTGACGCCCTCGACCTTCTTCATGACGAGCATCGGCGCGCCGATCTCGTCGAGACCCAGGGCATGGATCGGGATGATGTTGGGGTGCTCAAGGCGCCCGGCAATCCAGGCCTCGCGCAAGAGGTCGTCGGCGGCCCCCTCGTTGGCTCCAACGCGAACGGTCTTGATCGCCACATCGCGGTAGAGCGAGGTTTGCTCGGCCAGGCGCACGATCCCCATGCCACCCTCGCCAATCGTGCGCGTGACACGGTACTCGGCCAGCTCGCTCAGATCGCCAAATGCGGCCAGGCGCGGCAGCTTGCTCACCGTCAGATTGTGATGCAGACGAGGGCCCTCGATCGTGTCGCTGCTCGCGCCCACGCGCATCGTCTGGCTGTCGAGGGCGAGCGTCTTCCAAAATGCGATCAAGTTTTCGTCGGGTTGTACAGGCGTCTTCATCTTTGCTTTGAGTCCTCTGTTTGTTTCCAGGCGCGCGCGATCAGCAAAAGCGCTGCAAAATTGCTCAATCCGTCGAACTCGAGCACCAGCGACGGCACGAAGGCCGCGCCAAAGGCGCCCACCAGAAAAGCGAGCGCCGCCGGCCAAAGCCTTGCATCGGTGAGCAGCGCCAGCATCAAGATGCCAAAGGCGAACAATCCATTCTCGAGCGCCGTGCAACCGGCCACGTCAAGCCCCAGCACAAAACCCAACAGGCGCATGACCAGGGCTCCGGCCAACATGGCGAACACCGAGGCGATTAGTCGCTTGTTGATTGCGTTTTTAAGCAACTTGTGGCGCATCACATAGACGACGAGCGCGGCGCCCGCCGAGATCGCGGCAAACTGCACGAAGTAGTTTTGAAACGAGTACTCGCTCGCGCCCAGTCGCACCAGCGCGCTGTTAAGCAAGGGCGCGCCGCCGAAGACCACGGCGAGGCGCGCGATCATCACGCTTCGCTCCCCGGTCGCGAGTTCGAGATCGACGTCGTGGCCGATGCGCTTGAAGCGGTCGATCTGCTGGGCCTCGCGGCCGAGCGCCTCGCGCAATGCCGCCAGACGTTGCTCGAATTCATGATTGCGTTGCTTCAACTCGGCCAGCAGATTGGCGGCGGCCTTCTCGTCGCCCACGTGCAACTCGAAGTCGATCATGACCTCGAGCACGTCTTGAACGCCGCTCTTGGCGTCATCATTGTCGGCCCAGAGCATCAGGGCCTGCTCGAAGCCAAAGCGGCACTGGGCAAAGAGCTTATAAATCAGCGTTGGCGGCTGGCGCTGGGTGCGCGGGCCGGCGGCGTCGTGGGGCTGGGCCAAGAATTCGGCGATAAAGGATCGCAGCGTCGCCAACTGGCGTCCTGCCGACTCGGTGAGCCGGTGGCTGTCACGGTGCTCGACGTAATCCTCGACGGCGACGCGAAACGCCTCGGCGCTCTCATAGCGCCCTGCGCGCTCGCGGTCGGTCGCCTTGTTGCAGATCAAGGCAAGCTCGCCCGGCACGAAGTCGGGATAATCGACCGCTTTGGAGTCGTAGGCGTTGATCAGGGTAGCCATCAAAGATTCACCGCCGTGGCGAGGTTGCCCGGTGACGAGCCGGTGCAAGATCGCGCCGAGCAGGTAGACGTCGGTGCGCGCCTCGATCGCCTGACCATGGGCGCCGGCCATCTCCGGGGCGATGTAGGCCGCAGTGCCGGCCACGTCCTTGATGTCCTTGGCCAGCGGCAAGCGAGCGCTTCCGTCGTCGATCACGCTGACCGCCAGGCCCCAGTCGACCAGGTACACCTCGCCAAAGGCGCCGAGCATGACGTTGTCGGGCTTCAAGTCGCGGTGCACGATGCCCATCGTGTGGGCAAAGTGCACCGCGTTACACACCTGCATCAAAATTTTGAGATGGGCCGTGAGCGGATCGCGCTCGCTTCGAAGGCGTGCCGGCATCTTGGCCGGATCGTGCAGCGCCTCGGCCCAGTTGACGCCCTCGACCATCTTCATCACGAGCATGGGCAAGCCGTGCTCGTCCTGGCCCAAGGCGTGTACCGGGATGATGTTGGGGTGCTCGAGACGCCCGGTGATCCAGGCCTCGCGCAACAAGTCGAGCGTGGCGCCCTCGTAGTGTTGATCCGTTCGCAGAGTCTTGATCGCCACGTTGCGAAACAGGGAGGTCTGCTCGGCCAGCCGAATCACACCCATGCCGCCCTGGCCGAGCGTGCGCGCGACGCGGTACTCGCCCGGGGCGCCCACCGCGTCGAGCGCCGCAAGCCTTGGCAGCGAGGCGATCGAGAAGGCCTCGGGCAGTCCGACGACCAGCGGCTCGAGGGTGTCCGCAGATACAAGGCGCATCGTCTGATTGTCCTCGGCCAGCCCGTTCCAGGCGGCGAGTAGATGATCGTCAGGATGCGAGGCTGAACTCATGACTTCTCTCGCAAAGATGATTCGAGGCGTTCGCCTTCAGTGCTGGCACTAACCTACGTGAGTTGAGTACGGATCTCCAGTCTGCGTCGCTTGGGAGCTCTTGCGGCTGTCGGAATACCAGACCAGCGCACAGAACCACATCGAGAGCAGATTGCCCACGCCGCTGATCTCAAACGCCAGAGAGGGAAAATACGCCGCGCCGATGCCGCCGAGCAAGAAGCCGCCCACGGCCCCGATCAAGCGCCGGTCGATAAAGGTCGCAGCGAGCGCCGCGACCGTGGCGAACAAGACGCCCTCCATGGCGACAACGCTGACGATCGGCAAATCGAGTTTGAGCCCGAGCACGCGCATGGCCAGGTTGGCCACCAGCCCGACCATGATCGAGGTGACGATGCGAAAGCTCGCCTGGTTTTGAATGAGCCGACGCCAGGCGGCCGCGATCACGACCACGCCCACGACCGTGACGCCAATGAGCTGTGACATGTAGGAGTTCCAGCTCAGGGTGATCGCGCCACTTCGCAGCAACAGGCCGTGACTCATCGGAATGAGCATCCACAAGATCCCGAGCACGAAGGCCATGATCGCGCGCTCGCGGCTGCCCAAGGTGATGTCGACCGCGCGTCGAATGCGCTTGAGCTGGTCGAGTTCGGCGCCCTCTCGCGCCATGCTCTGGCGAAGCGCCTCGTAGCGCGCCGCGAGTTCCACTGGCACGCGCTCGAGCTGGGCGATGAGCAAGGCCGCGGCGCTCTCGTTACTCTGGTCGATCTCAAAGTTGGCCATGAGCTCGAAGAGCGACTGCAGGCCGGTCGTGGCGCGCCTGTTGCCCGACCAGACGCGCAGCGCTTGCTCGAAGCCAAAGCTCGCCTGGGCAAAGAGCGCGTGGATGTCGACCACGCTTTGCTCCGGCGCGCCCACTGCGGCGCGCATGTGCTCCGAGAGCCTGTCGGCCTCGTTGGCCAGCCGATAGGAATCGCGGTGCAGCAAGTAGTCGGCGATGGCCTGGCGAAAGGCCTCGGCGCTTGCAAAGCGTTGCTGCGGCCCCACCGCGCAGGCGCGATTGCAGATCTCGCCCAGCTCGGCCTCGACCGTCTCGTCGTAGAGCGCAGGCTCCGACTGAAAGGCCAGCATCAGCGTCGCCATCAGGTTGTTGCTCTCATGGCGGCCATGGCCGGTGAGGATCTCGTGCAAGATCGCGCCGAGCAGGTAGACATCGGTGCGCTCGTCGATCAGATCGCCACGCGCTGCGGCCATCTCCGGCGCCATGTAGCACGGTGTGCCGGCGACTTGCTGGATGTCTTTGGCCAGCGGCAGCCTGCCAAAACCGTCGTCGACCAGGCTTACGCCAAGACCCCAGTCGAGCAGATAGACCTCGCCAAAGGCGCCGAGCATGACGTTTTCGGGCTTCAAGTCGCGGTGGACGATGCGCTTGGCGTGGGCAAAGTGAACGGCGTTGCAGACCTGCATCAAGATGTTGAGGTGGGCGTCGAGCCGGTCGCTGCCGGCAAAGCGTTTGGGCAGATGGGCTTGATCGTGCATGGCCTTCTCCCAGCTCACGCCCTCGATGCGCTTCATCACGAGCATGGGGCCGCCGTGCGCGTCGGCGCCCAACGAGTAGACCGGAACGAGGTTGGGATGCTCGAGGCGGCCCATGACCCAGGCCTCGCGCAACAAGTCGCTGGTGGACTGGGCAGCGCGCTTGTCGTCGCGCACCGTCTTGACCGCGACCTCGCGGTGCAACGAGCCCTGCTCGGCCAGGCGCACGATGCCCATGCCACCCTCGCCGATGGTGCGCGTGATGCGAAACTCCGGGCCGGAATCGCTGAGCCGGTTAAAGGTGTGCAGGGCCGGCTGCTCGGATGGCCCGGCCGCCGTGGGCAAGATCGTCTTTCCCATGTCGAGCTGAAGCGTTGCGTCGTTGTCCAGGGTTCTCCAGGTTTCGACGAGTTTGCCATCTGGCGCATCAACATTACTCATCGCGGACTCTTTCCCAGATAAAGATGTTCTAAAAGGTGGCGCGGCTCAAGCGGTGGGTCAAAGACGAATTTATCGTGGATCTTCGATAAATTGTCCATGATCAATGGCCTTTCACCAGGCCAGGCCGCGCGAGGCGAAAACGCCTTTGTCACACGCGCTTTGGGTGCCATACTCGCCCGACGTCGATTCGCCACATTTTTTCGCATCCCATCGCAATCGGACAGGACAGGACATGGCAACCAAGAGCACCGCAGCAGCCCTCTACGAGAGCGAACTCGACTACTTTCAAGACGAGCTAGCCTGGATCGAGACGCGCTGCCAGCGAATCGCAGCCGGCTACGACCTGGACGACACCAACGAAAACGATACGGGAGCCAAACGCCAACGCGGTGGCTACTACAACATGGGCGACGTCGAGGAGAGCACCGAGACGCCCTCCGAGCTCAAGCAGCGCTCCAAGCGCCTCGTCGCTCTGGAAAAAAAGCAGCGCACGGCGATAGACAAGCGCCTGAAGGCCAGCCGCAAGGCCAACCGTCCGGTGGCGCTCGACCGCCTCTGCGATCTCTATTCACTCGACACCTTCGAGCGCAACATCATGTTGCTCAGCACGGCCATGGGCTTCTCCAAGAAATTTCAGGAGCTCTACGCCCCGCTCAACATGGAGATTTATCCGGTCATGCAGGTCACCATCGAGGTGGCCTTCAACTTCAGCGAGCTGCCCTTTGCCGAGCGCATCACACGGCGAAAGACGTTTTCGAGCAGCGGCGCCTTGATTGCAAACGATCTGGTCACCCTCGACATCGCCATTCGCTACATCGCGCCCAACGACTTGCTGCGCGCCAGCCTGCACGTCACCAACCGCACCTTTGGCTTTCTGGTCGGCGACGACAGTTTGATGGACCAGTTTCTCGACTTCTCCTCGGTCGAGCTGCCCCGCGCAAGCTTTGAGAACATCGTGCTCGACCCGAGCGACAAGCGCCGCATCCTCTCGGTGGTCGAGAATCACGAGCGCTACCTCACGGCGCGCGCCGACTGGGGCTTTGACGAGGTGATCCAGTACGGGCGCGGCATCCTGATGCTCTTTCACGGCAAGCCCGGCACCGGCAAGACGATGACCGCCCACGCTGTGGCCAAGCACATGGAAAAGCGCGTGCTCAACGTCGACATGCCGACCTTTGCCGCCCATCACGAGGCCGAGCGCTTCTTGCCCGGCCTCTTTCGCGAGGCTCGCCTGCAAAACGCCGTGCTGTTTTTTGACGAGTGCGAGGTGTTCTTTGCCGATCGGCGCATGGGCAACAGCCTGATGACGATCTTGCTCACCGAGATCGAGCGCTTCGAGGGCGTCGCCATTTTGGCCACCAACCTGCCCGAGGCGCTCGACCCCGCGCTCGACCGGCGCATCCTGGTCAAGATCAAGTTTCCCGAGCCCGACCGCGTCGCCCGCCACGAGATCTGGAAAAAACATCTGCCCGAGAAAGCCCCGCTCAACGCCGACGTCGATCTGCACCTGTTGGCCGACCGCTACGACATGGCCGGCGGCTACATCAAGAACGCCGTCTTGATGGCCGTGGCCGACGCCGTGCACGGCAACAACGACAACCCCACGATCACCATGGACCACCTCGAGCGCGCTGCCCGCGAGCAGATGCTCCACCCCGGCGAGATCGACGCCACGCTCGTCCACCCCAAAGTGCGCCTCGACGACGTGATCATGCCCGCCCGGCTGCGCGAGCAGATCAGCGAGTTCGTGCGCGCCGCCCGAAGCCAGCGCACCGTGCTCGAGCGCTGGGGCATCGGCGCCCATCTCACCTACGGGCGCGGCGTCTCCGCGCTCTTTTACGGTGAGCCCGGCACCGGCAAGACCTTGTGCGCCGAGAGCATCGCCGGCGAGCTGAACTTGCCCCTGCTGATTGCCGCGATCCCCGCAATCGTCTCCAAGTGGGTCGGTGAAACCGAGCGCAACCTTGAGCATTATTTCAAGATGGCCCGCACCCACAGCGCCGTGCTCTTTCTCGACGAGGCCGACTCGCTGCTCATGGAGCGCGGCGCCGGTCGCGCCTCACGCCACGACGACTCCGTAGTCAACACCCTGCTCACCCTGATCGAGCGCCACGAGGGCGTCGTCTTGCTCGCCACCAACATGGTCGAGACCCTCGACAAGGCTCTGAGCCGCCGGCTCACCTACCGCTTCGCCTTCCCCTTCCCCGACGCAGCCAACCGCGCCCGCATCTGGGCCGGCCTGCTCCCCGACACCGTGCCCACCGACGGCCCGATCGATTTTGCCGCCCTTGGCGAGGGCTATGCGCTCACCGGCGGCTACATCAAGAACGCCGTATTCAAGGCCGCCTTTCGCGCCGCCAGCGCCGATCTCAAGATCACCCAGGCGCTGCTCGAACAAGCCGCCAAAGAAGAGCTCGTCGGCATGAACACCGGCCAGGCCAAGGCCATCGGCTTTGGCGCCGAGCGCACCTACGAGGTGTAAGAAACACCCCGAGCGCTGAGCGCGAACGCGCTGAGCGCGAATGGCGCGAAACGCAAAACGCTAAGGGCGAAGCGCTAAAGATGCCGCTAAACTCCGCTAAAACGCGAAGATAAAATCTATTCGCGAGAGGAACCCACGCTCTTTTTATGAGCCCGCATCGGCTGTGCTCTTAAAACCACCCGATGGCCGGTCGAATGGCAGCTCCTCGCAATCACAACGTGCTCAGACCCGCAGTTAGCCAGGGGAACAGAAATCCTACTTTCCTTCGTCCCGAACGTCCAATGGAGGGGAGTGCTGAGCTACCACCGAGAAAACTCGGTGGACGGGACTCGAACCCGCAACCCTTGGATTAAGAGTAGAAGGAAGCACCATCATAGCCACCCGCCGCCGAAACTACGCCGGTCCGTCGCCGAGATCGAGGTGCTCGCTCCGATCAGATCGCGCGCGATTTGTTTTAGCTCTTGCTCATCGCCAAGCTCGATGATGCGAAGCGCGACCGGCTCGCCAAGCGCGGGGCGCTCGTCTTTGTCATAGACCGGCATGATCATAAGGGGTCATGGCCCAATCCAATCCTAGAATACGGTACCAAAGTACTCGTAGAGCGCGCGCACGAGGTTGGCGCGCTCGATCACGTCGTTGAGGTAGTAGATCGCCTCGCCGGCTTGCTCGTCGGTGGTGGCGTTTTCGTAGAGCGCGGCCCAGCGCTGGCCCTCTTCGATGAGCAGGTGGCCGCCGCTCTTGTAATCGGCGTCGATCTGCACCAGGGCGCCGTAGCGGTGGCCGCGCAAGGGGTCGTCGAAGGAGACGATCTCGAAGCCGGGGCCGGGCTCGATGGATTCTGCGCCGCCCAGGCGAAAGACTCGAAGCTGGTCAGGGAAGTCCAGCGAGTAGTTCGAGGTGAAAAACGCCATGCCGTACATCGCGCTGTAGAGCTGCTGGTCAAAGGAGACGCCGAGATCGAGGCGGGCGCCTTGTGCCTCTTCGGGGTATTCGCGACCGGTGTAGGGGTCGAAGTAGATGTAGTCGCCGTTGTCGTCGGGGATGACGAGTAGAGAGACCGGGCGGCGCTCGAGCTGGCCTGCGACCACGGTGGGGCCGAGCAAATCGGCGTCCTTGGTGTACATCGTGTTCATCAGCTCGGTGAGCTCGACGTCGAAGAACAGATACCAGGGGATGCTGTAGGTCTGGGAGTCGGCGCTCGAGTCGACGCCAAGGCGCGTGGCTTCACTGTCGGTGAGCGCGAACATCGCTCCCAGATAGTCCCAGAAGTGGCCGGCCTCTTTGACGCGATCGTAGAAGTGATAACCGCTGGCAAAGTCGTAGGTCGAGGACTGGTGGCGGCCCGGGCCGTAGGGCACGACCAGATCGGCGCCGCGCTCGCTGGCGTAGCTGAAGAGGCGGTAGGTGCCGTCGGCGTCGCGATCGTAGGAGCCGGCCTGGGGCGTGAGGATCACGTCGGCCAGCTGGTTGAAGGCGCTGGTCGCCGCGAACAGATAGTAGCTGTCGAGCAGGCCGTCGTCGGTGCCGTAGAAGTAGGCGAACACCCACTGCTGGTAAACACTGGTCAGCGGCTGAAAGTAGCGCGCGTACATGCGGTAGAAGACGTCGTCCGGCCAGAAGAACGTGCGGTCGCGGTGAAAGTGGTTCAAAACATAGTAGTTTTCATAGTTGTTGCGAATGTTGCGCACGATCTCGAAGGGGTCGGCGCCGGCATCGAAGAGCTGGCAGGAGACGAGCGCGTCGACCCACTCATCCGAGCAGAACATGTAGCTGACCTCGATCGGCGCGACGGCCGCGTTGGCGCGACGGGCAGCTTTGACGTCGTCGTAGCGCATCAGGCGGCGCTTGGCGATGTCGTCAAGGCTTGGAAACGAGCGCGCAACCGTCGTGTAGTGCACGCTCTCGAGCAATGAGTCGTAGGCCAGCGAGTCGACGTCCTCATAGCGGCGCAAGATGTTGCGCGCCTGGCCAGGGTTGTCGTAGACCTCGACGAAGCCCGGGCGCGGGCCGTCGTTCTTCTTGTGGGCGCCGGCCGTGTAACCAAAGATGATCGCCGCATCGTCGTACTTGCCCGTGCCTCGAATATCGCTGTTGAAGCGCATGCCGTAGTCCATGATCGTGGAGTAGGCGTACTCGGACATGCTGTTGTCGAGCTGGCGAGCGGTGGGCGTGCTCATCTCGTAGAGATCGTCGAGCGACTCGCCGGCGTTGAGGTTCTCAGCTCTGAGACCCCAGTAGTCGTCGTGATAGTTGAGCGCGTCGTAGGAGCCCTGGAAGTTGTGGCGAAGGCCGATCGTGTGGCCGACCTCGTGCTCCATGACGGCCTGGTAGACCTCCTCACGGATTTGCTGGCGCACGGCATTGTAGTCGACCTGCCCGGTGAACTTTCTGGCGTAGCCCAAAATCGAGTCGTCGGCAAAGGCGCTCAGATAGAGGTTGTTGCGCGCGGCGTGCATGTATCTGGCCGAGCGCTCGCGCAGATGGCCGGCGCTGGCCCATTTGCTGGGCGCGATCGCCTCGAGCACGTCCGCCGGCGCCGGATTGTTCGGCGAGCCGTAGCGACCGCGCGTCATGGCGCGCTCGATCTCCTTGTTCATGAGCAGATCGTCAAAGCCGGCGTCGCGAATCTTCTTCATCTGACGCGCATCACGATCGAAGTTCTGGGCGGGCAAACCGTGGGCCTTGATCTGGGCGAGGCGAGCCTGCTTTTTGGGGCCGGTGAGCCTTGCGACGTCGCGCCCGGTCGGCGCCTGCTTGAGCGCGGCGGCGCGCGCTTTGGGCCGCGAGACGTCGCCACCGAGCCGGCTGGCCACTTCGGCGCGCGCGTAGTCGGCGTCGATGATCGAGTCGTCGTCGAGATCGCCGTTGAGCAGGCGCACCAGATCGGTGGAGGTCTGCGAATAGCCGTCGATCTCGGTGCCATAGACGTAGGCCGAGCCGAAGATGATCTCGCCGGTGAGCGGGTCGGCGCCCGAGGGGCCGTAGCCAAGCAAGCCGCCGCCCTGATAACGATCGACCCAGTACATGTGGTTGAAGCGAATGTCCCCGGTTCGCGCGACGGTGCCGACTGTTCCGCAGGATGCGTGGTCCTCATCGGTGACCGGGTTTCGGCACACGACGAACATGCGCGGCATCTGGTCGGGCTCGGCGCCCTTGGCGGCCGCCGCAGCCCGGCGAAAGGCGCGATCCCAGCTGTCGGCCACGCGCTCCGAGGCCGGGAACATGTCATGGGGCATCCACTCGGAGACGTGGTAGACGATAGGCTTGGGTGCGCGCTCGGCCATCGGGATCGCCGAGGGGCGGCCCTGGGCGTCGCGCTTGACCGCGCCATTGCCGTCTTTCTCCCAGACCTGCTCCCAGATCGCGAAGCGGTTGGCCAGATACTTTCGGCCCGACTGCGTGATGCCGCGCCAGGGATCGAAGCCAAAGCGCTCGGTGCGAAAGTAGCCGAACTTGGACATCATGCGGTCGTCGTACTGGATCGGCTCGTACTCGCGAAGCTCGGCGGCCTGCATGAAGCTGCTGCGCACCTTGACCTCGCCGGCGGTGCAATCCTCGGCCGCCCAGCCGTACCAGGTGAACATGCAGCCCCAGGGATCGGGCACGATGTGCATCTTGGAAACAAAATCGAAGTAGTTGAGCTTGCCGCCCTCACGCTGCTCGAAGAAGGCGTCGGGGCCGCCCTGCTCCTTTTGCACGAAGTAGTCGAGGTTGGTGATCGTCCAGGCCGACGAGATGAACTCGAAGTTGGTGATCAGGTTTTTCGACCAGTCCACGCGGATGTACTTGCGGTCGTACCAGTGCCTGTCCGAGCTGTCCTCGACGATCACGTTGCTCTGCTCGCCGGTGGCCGCGTTGTAGGAGCGGGTGACGTCGAAGTGGCTCTCGATGCGAAAGGCCGCCACCGGATTTTCGGTGTAGCGCTCGATCTCTCGAAGCTCGTCGGGATCGGAGTTCTCCAGGCGCGGATAGGAGCGAAAGGCGACCAGATAGTCCTTCTGAATGTCCCAGCGCACCCGCTCGAGCGCGCTGGTCTCGCCGATGAAGGTGAAGATGCTCGTCGAGGGCACCTCGGTGACGGTCTGGGCAAAGTACCAATCGCCGGCCAGATCACTCTTGATCGTGCGATTGGGCGAGGTGCGGTCGATGTCTCCGACATCCTGGGCACAGCCTGTGCCGCCTGCCACCGCCAAAGAAACGACCATCAACGCACACACGTACCGAGCAGACCACACCATGGAAACACTCCGACTCTCAGATCGCCACTAAACAGAAACCGAGGTCAGTGTGCAAAGCCGGAAGGCCAAATGTCAATTTGGAAAGCCTCGGGCGGGCTCACGCGCTAGAAATACCAGCGCACCGCGCCACCGCTGTTGAAGTTGAAGAACGGCGTTGCGCTGCCAAAGATGAAGGCCGGGCGAAGCTCCAAGGTGAGTTCGAGGGGCATCTCCTTGAACTGCCAGGTCAGCGCGCCGATCAGGGTGGGGCCAAAGTTGATGCCCGAGCCGCCGAAGATGCGGGTATAGAAGATCGCCACGCCGCCCGCGCCCAGGCCCCAGAGCAGGTTGCCATCTTCGGTGTCGATGAGCGGCCCGAACTCGCGGATGTAGTCGCCGCTGAGCACAAAGCCCAGCGCCCCCCAACCCCACAAGCCCAGCAGGCCCTGGATGGCGTTTCGGTCGGCCAGATAGAATTTGGCGGTGATGCCGGTGCCAAAGATGTTGGCGCCCGCGCCCAGGCCGAAGTCGCCGGCCTGGCCGAGCACACGAATCTCGACCTCTTCGCCATCCTCGGGCCCTCCACCCTCGGCCTGTTCCTGCTCGCGCTCCTCTTGCTGCTCCTCTTCTTTGTCCTCGACGTCTTGATCCGGGGTCGGCAGGGGATCGGGCAGGGGATCGGGAAACTGAGCCAGGGCAACGCTCGAAAACAGCACCAGCAACAGCGCCAGAGCCGCCGAAATGACGGCAACGTGCAGGGGGCGTCGATTGATCATCGTAGTCTCCACTCGCATTTCCAGTATCTATCCATGCAACCGGCCTGATAGTCGGCCCGGTGCCCGTAGTTCGACGAGACGCTTTTTTTACTGCTGTGGACTCAAAGCTAGCACCGGATTAGCCTATGGCCAATTCCGGTTAGAATTCGGCCACTTGACGATCATCATCGCGTCTGACCGCAAATTGAGTGACACCGCGCAAAATTTTTCTGTAAGATTCGCGTCCAAATGCGTGCCGGGCCGATTTGAACCCGGCTCGAAGCGCACGAATTATCCCAAGACTAAACAAGAAAGTTTTTGATGAGGCTCTGCTCATGGCGTTTTGCAATCGTCTCAAAATTCCCGACACATCGACGACCCGCCCCTGGTTGCGTCGCACCCTTGCGCTATTCTTTGTCGCTCTAAGCTGGAGCGCGGCCCTGGCCCATGCTCAGGAGCCAGTGCGGGCGATCAAGCTCAGCGAGGCCCAAAAGCGTGTGATCACCTCGGGAGGCGTCAGCGTCGATATGAAGCAATTGGACACGGTCAACCGCGGCGAGGTCGTCGGTCTGGTCAAAGCACCGATAAGCGAGGTCTGGCCGGTGATCACCGATTGCGGCAAGTACGAGGAGTGGCGCGACTCGATTGTCGACACCGGCGTCGTTCGCAAAGAGAGCGACACGGTTTTGGTCTGCAAGGGCACGGCGCGCGTGCCGTTTCCGGCGAGCAATCGCCACGGCCACTTTCGCGTCACCAACCTGCCCAGCACCGTGGCCGGCATCGCCGGCTTCACCTCGGCCTTCAAATACATCGAGGGCAGCGGCAACCTCTCCGACATGTTCGGCTACTGGCTGCTGCAACCCTACGAGGGAAACGAAGAGTACACCGTGATCAAATACGTGCTCAACGTCGACATCGGTGGCTGGCTGCCGGACTTTCTGGTGCGCTGGGCTAGCCGGCGCGTGCTGCCCGACACGATTCACGGCGTGCGCATGGTCGTGGGCAAAAATCGCGGCGAGAAGCTCAAGAAACCAACCTTCTGGGAGTAACCCATTTGACCTTTGAGCGCCCTTGGGACTAACGTCTGGCGTCGCCATAGTACGGCTGCCGCGCGTTGTGCGCCTCGCTACAAGGGATACGATGAAGGGTTGCCTGGGATGTCTGGGGTTGGTGGTCGTGGCGTTTTGCGCCATGATGGGCGTTGCGCTGATTGCCGATATCATCCTGGGCACGGGCGGCGCGCTTGGCACCAACCTTGGGCTGATCGTGTTCATGGCGATCATTGGCACGGGCGCCGGCGTCGTTGCCTGGAAGAACGTCAAACATCTCTTCACCAAGAGCGCCGCCATCACCCCCCAAGAGGAGCACCGCGTGCTGGCGCTGGCTGCCCACAACGGCGGGCGTCTGACCGTCGAGGAGGTCGCCGTGCATTGCCACATGCCGGTCGACCAGAGCCGTCGCCTGCTCGATGGCCTGGTGCTCAATCAGGTGGCCGACACCTGGATCTCGGAGAATGGCAACCTGGTCTACGTCTTTCGCGGCCTGCTCGGCAGCGACAAGCAAAGCGCGCGCGACCCGTTCGGCATGCTCGAGTAGCGCCCGGCTTCATAGTCCCAATCAGCGCATCCTGACCGCCACAAAGGTCGTTCGGCCCTGGCGGTGTACGAGCAGGCGAAGCGGCATCTCCTCGGGATGCTCACGAAGCGCGCGCGTCAGATCCTCAGGTGTGGCGATATCGCGCTCACCAATTTGCATGATCACGTCACCTCGGGTGAGCACACGGCTGGCGGCCGAGCCGGGCTCGACGCGCTCGACGACCACGCCCACGCCGGGCTCGACGTTGAGCTGCTGGGCGACCTGCGGCGTTACGGGCCGAACGGCCACGCCCAGGCGAGCTGTGCCCTGTGGCGAGGGCACGGCCTTGCGTTGCTCGAGGATCTCACGGCGCGCCGGATCGGGACGCTCACCGATGGTCAACTCGGCGCTGCGCAGCTCGCCGTCACGCAAAAATTCGACGGTGACCTGGCTGCCCGGGCGCCCATCGGCGACCGCCGAGAGCAGCTCCGGGGTGTCCTGGACGCGCTGGCCGGCGAAGCGGGTGACGATATCTCCGGTTTCAAGGCCGGACTGAGCGGCCGGAGCGCCGGGCTCGACACTGCCGAGCAAGACGCCGGCGCCTCGCTCCACACCAAAGGTTTGCCCGAGGTCCTCGGTCAGATCCTGGACCCCTGCACCGATGAAACCACGCACCACGTAGCCGCGATCGCGCAGCGCGGGCAACAAGTTTTGCACCGTATCGATCGGCACGGCAAAGCCGATTCCCTGGCCGTTGCGGATGATCGCCGTGTTGACACCGATCACCTCGCCGTCGAGGTTGAAGAGCGGGCCACCGGAGTTGCCCGGGTTGATGCTTGCGTCGGTCTGCAAGAAGTTGTCGTAGGGTCCATGGCCGATGCGCCGGCCGGTGGCGCTCATCACGCCGACGGTCACCGTGTGCTCGAGCCCAAAGGGGCTGCCGATCGCCACGACCCACTCACCGGTGCGAATGGTGTTCGAGCGCCCAAACTGCACGGCCGTCAGCGGGCGTCCGGCCTCAACGCGCAGCAGGGCGATGTCGGTCACCTGATCGGCGCCGACGAGCTGAGCCTCGAGGCTCTCACCGTTCTCAAAAATGCAACGAATCACGGTGGCGCCCGCCACCACATGATAGTTGGTGATGATGAACCCCTGGGCGTCGACCACAAAGCCCGAGCCCTGTCCGATCACCGGTGCGCCGCCGGGCGGTCCCATAAAGGGCTCGAACACAGAGGGCACGCCCGTGGCGGCCGACATCTCGGTTTGCACCGAGACCACCCGCGCGCGCTGGTTCTCAAAGAGGGCCACGACATCGGGCAAGCCAAGCTTGGGGGTGCGCTCGGTTGTGGGCTGTTGGCCGGGCAGCGGGCTGGGCGCCTGCATCTGAGCGCCCACGCTAGGAAGAGTCAGGTTCTGGTCGAGCGATGGTGCGGCCAAAAAGAACAGCGCCGCGGCGAAAAGCGCGCATGCGCCTCGTCTGGGGTTGCGGTCCACAATCACAAAAACCTCCTCCTCAATGCGACCATCTGGATCGCGGATCAAACAACACCGCTTGAGGTAGGAAACGTATCGACGGCATAGGATTAGTCCGCGCCGGCCAGTGGCCGCGCACAACGAAATTTTGCCCCTGATCAGAGCTTAGGCACGCCAAACGATCCGGCAGCCACACGGCCTGCCCGCCAACCGCTTTGCAAAGCCCCAAAGACACGCGCAGCGCCGGTGAACGAGCCTGAGAAGCGACCGTGAGCCACCGTGTTCCACCGGACTTCACTTCGCTGATGCTACTTTTGTGTGAGACGGTCATGATTTCCCGCTGGAATTCCATTTTCCAGAATTTGGAATACGTTTTATCTGTGTTACAGTGCAGCCTCGTTCCACTTTCTGGAATAGGAAATTGAACATGAATAATTTACGCCCCCAAGACATCTATGTTCTCCTTGCGCTCGCAGCGGCGGGCGACGAAAACACCTGGACCTTCGAACGCCTCGCCAACGAACTCGGCTTAAGCCCCTCGCAGATCTTCCGCTCGCTGGCCCGCGCAGAGCTCAGCCATCTCTTTGACAAGGAGACGCGCCATGTCCGCACGCCCGAGTTGTGCGAGTTCTTGACCCACGGAATTCGCTACGCATTTGCCGCCGTAGCAGGCCGGATTCAACGCGGCGTCCCCACCGCTTGGAAGGCTCCTGCATTGACCGAGCTGATGAACATCAGTGGCGACGACGTCTACGTCTGGCCTGCCCCCAACGGCACGATGCGCGGTATTGCCATCGAACCTCTCCATCCGGCCGCCTTGCCGGCCGCCGGCGAAAACGAACGCCTCTACACGCTCTTGGCCTTGACCGACATTCTGCGCCTCGGCTCAGCCCGCGAACGCAGAGTGGCCTCCGATGAGTTGACGAGACTGTTGCGATGAATCCTCACTTCAAGCTGCTCGAACAAGCCCACAAGGCGCTCTCGTCACTCGGGCATCCATTCGTCTTCCTGGGTGGCGCCACAGTGTCGCTACACGTCGACGACCCCGCCAGCGGCCCGGTGCGGGCCACCAAGGACGTCGATTTGGTGGTTGAAGTCGCCGGATACGGTGAGTTCGCGACCGTTGAAGAACAATTGCGCCGCATCGGCTTCGAACAAAGCTTCAGTGACGATGGCGCTCCGATCTGCCGTTGGAAAAAGGACGACTTGATCCTCGACGTGCTTCCGACCGAGCCCCAGATCTTAGGCTTCGGCAGAAGCGATTGGTTTCGCCAAGGTTTTCGAGAAGCCCGCTCCTTTGAACTGCCCTCGGGAATCACAATTCAGGCTTTCGGACCGATCCACCTGTTGGCTGCCAAAATCGAGGCCTTCGAGGATCGTGGAGGCGGCGATTGGCTTCTCAGCCAAGACATCGAAGATATCGCGACCCTCCTTGACGGCCGCACCACTATCTTTGCCGAAATCGAAGCGCAAGACGCCGCCGCGACCTTCGTTCGCCAATGGCTAAAAGGTCACACCGCGGAACTTTTAGACGCCGTCGCGGGTCACACCAATGACTTCCCTCGCGCCCGATACCTTGTCGGAAACATCTTGGCACTGCAGGCCTGAGGGCCCAGCCGCCGGCCTTAGTCATTGGTTCATGAGCCAGGATATGTGGCGCCCGTGCAGGGATGAAATGGTCCTCACATCCGTGGCACGAATCGTCATTTCACCGCAGAATGGAGGGGTTTTGCGCGTCTCTTGGGCGGTCTTGCCACTCGCGGATTTTGAGGGTGTCGCGGTCGAGAATTGGTTCGAAGCGCAGCGCTAGCGCGGCGTTTGTAGCTGCCAATCTGATTCACCGGCGAGGCAAGTCCGAGGCAAGCCCGCCGGGGTCTTGGAGGCGGGGGAATAGGCCAGGCTAGGTGCCGTCGATGAACACCGGCCACAGATAGCCTCGCTCAATGAATGAGATCACCCATAGGTACTGGCTCCATAATATCATTCGGTTTGAATCGCTATAGTCAATATATTTCACCGCGACCATGGTGTCGTGCAAGCAGCTGGCGACGTCCTCAGGAAGCTTTTCGCTGGAGCCGAATTTATACCTGAAGACATCGCCGTTTTGACGTGCCAAGACTTCGGTAGAGACCCGTACTTCCTCTGTGGGCAACGGGTGCCAGCATTGGCTAAGCAATTGAAGATAGGCGCGAATGGGTTCCTTCCTCGCTTTATGAGCTTGATGAATCCGAACGATGTGGAAGACCAGCGTCAATGGGCCGTTGGCCAGCGCGACCGGAAATCGTGCCGCTTCCATTGTCTTGCTTAAACATTCCACGACCTCATCGGGCTCGTTGTGAATCTCTTTGATGGCAACAGAGGATGGCCTTGATTCGCTATCTAAATTGAGCATCAGGGCCACGGACGTATCGCTTTCCGCACTTTGGCCCTCTTGTCCAACACAGGCACGCAACCCGGGATCGAGCTCTGACAACACCTTATTCATATCCGCGTCGACGACGTCTTTTCCATGCAAGACGATCGTGGGAGGCTCCGCAACCGCCTTCGGATAAACTTCCTGAAGCAGCGGTAAGGGCTTCGGATAAAGACGGAGGATGTACCCTGTCCTTTTCTCGCGCCCATCGGTCTTGAACTGCAGGGTCTTCATCACTCCCAGCACGCAGCGCTGCATCGTGTTGTCGGCAGTACTCGGCTGCCTGATAATTGGATCGCTGACCCGTCCTTCAGAATCGAGGGTCCACTGCATAATGAGCGGATACATAACCTTCTGGTTATCTCGCTGCTGAGCCTCAGCAACACATTGGTCAAATGCCGGGAGTCGGGGTTCCATGGTCCGTATCATCTCCGGCGAAGGCCTCCTATTAGGGCCTTCGATCCACGCCGGTGCGCAGGAAATCACGAGACAAGAAGCAAATAGGACCAGTGCGACTCGCATCTGGGATATCTCAAAGTATGAGTTCATAAAGTTGTAATGAAGACGTACATCGTCAACTGCAAGACAGCGGCTCTGACAGAGGAATGCAACCACAGCAAGAGCCCCCTGTACCACCGGCGCTACGCGCCACCTCCCCTTCCCTTCGGGTGGAGGGGCAAACCCGCCTCCACTTACCTTCGGGGCGCTAGTCGAGGACCTCGACCTCGTCGCGGGTGACGTCGCGAAGCAGCTTGGTGAGCTCGCGGCGGCGCTGCTCGTCGGCGTGGTGAACGTGGCGAAGCTGGCCGATCAGATCCTTGGCGCGGCGAAAGGCGCCGACCAGATCGCCGGACATGTCGGTGGGGTTTTGGATGTCGTTGAGCAGGGGCGCAAGCTTCTCGCCGCGTGCCCAGCGCTCGCCAAGGGGCATCAACTCGGGCGTAAAGATCGTGGGAAGGCCGATGAGCGCCTCGGCGTCGGTGACTACGTCGCTGTCGAAGACGTTGTGCAGGGCCTCGAAGATCGGCCACCATTTCTCGCCGGGCTTCTTGACGCGGGCCTGTCTGGGCAGGGTCTGGACCAGGCCGCACATGATCCCGAAGAGCTCCTCGGGGGTGCGGTCCTCGAGCACGCCGCTCAAGATCAGCTCGGTGGCAAAGATCTCCTCGATCTTGATGTGGCGCAGGATCCTGGCCGGCGTGTTGAGCACGTTGTCGTCGCCGACATAGCCGTAGGTGCGAAGAAAGCTCACTTTGCGCTGGAAGGCCTCCCAGATCATCGGGCGCTCGTGCTCGGCCAACTGGCGTTGCAGGTTGGCGACCTCGCGCCGGCGCCGGCGGCGCTCGCGGGCGTTGGCGTCGTCCTCGTCGTCGTCGCCCACAGGTTCGATGCGTTCAAGCTGGCTGCGCACCACGACCGCGCTTCGCGTGCTCTGATAAGCCTTGAAGCTTTGCTCGAGGATGAAGCGGATCTCGCGCTCGGAAAAGCGGTCGAGCAGGTTGACCACGGAGTTGAAGGAGAGATTGAACGAGGAGAGCACCGGCTCGCTCTTGTTGGAGAGCAGGCGCTTGAGCAGGGGCTGGAGCTCCTCGTAGTCGCTGAAGTTCTGGCGCACGACGATGTGGCCCACCGTATCGATGCCGCGGCGCCCGGCGCGCCCGGCCATCTGCATGAACTCGCGCACCGTCAGGGGCACGATCTCGGTGCCGTTGAACTTGGTCAGGCTGTCAAAGATCACCGTGCGCGCGGGCATGTTGATGCCCATGGCAAAGGTCGTCGTGCAGTAGAGCACGTTGAGCAGGCGGCTCTCGTAGAGCTCCTCGACGAGCGCCTTGAGCGCGACGTGCAGCCCGGCGTGGTGAAAGGCGATGCCCTGGGCGTACATCTGGCGAAGCTTGCGGGTGAGCACGTTGGGGAACTGCTTGTCGAAGGCCTCGAGGCGCTCGTCGATCGCAAAGCGCTTCTCCCAGTTGGAGAAGCGCTGCCCGGCGCGCGAGCCAGCGAGCTGGGTGGCAAAGAGCTCGACGAACTTGCGGCTGTAGATGAAGTACAGCGCCGGAAAGCTCTTCTCCGGCAGCATCTCGATCACGTCGGAGTGGTTGGTCATGCGCTCGGCGGAGTCTTTACTGCGCTCGCGACCGCCCTGTTTGCCGCTGTGGCGGCCGCCGCGGCGCGAGCCCTCGTTTCGCCCCTTTTTGTCGTCGACGTTTGCGCCCTTCTCCTTTTGGGCGGCCTTCTTCCAGTGCGCGAACTCGCGGTTGAAGTGCTCGAGGCTGGCCAGGCCCGTGTCACGGTTGGCCAGCTGCAACTCGAGCGGCACGGTGCGCTGCTCTTCGAGCACGACGCGCACCGTTGTCTTTCGAATCGAGGAGAGCCAGTTTGCGAATTCGTCGAGGTTGGAGAGCGTCGCCGACAGGCCCAGGATCCGGATCTCGGAGGGCAGATAGATCAGCAACTCCTCCCAGACCGTGCCGCGCTCGGGATCGTCGAGAAAGTGGATCTCGTCGATGATCACCGCGCGCAGCCGCTCGAGATCGGGCATCGTCACATCGGCCGGCGAGGCCGTCTCCAGCCAGGCCTTCTTCTCTTTGGGCGAGAGCGACTCGAGCTCGACGTCCCAAGGCTTCTCCTCGTCGGCATCGCGCGGCGGCGCCTGGCCCTCGAGCAGCATGTTGCGCAAGATCTCGGTGGTCATGATGCGAATCGGCGCATCGCGGTTGATCACCAGGTCGCCGGTGATCAGACCGACCTTGTCGCGCCCGTAGAGCTTGCAATACTGGCGGTATTTCTGGTTGGAGAGCGCCTTGACCGGGGCCGTGTAGATGATCTCGCCGTCGCCCTCGAGCACGTGCTCGATCAGGTAGTCGGCGATCAGCGTCTTGCCCGTGCCGGTAGGCGCGGCGACGAGCACGCTGTGGCCGGCTTCGATATGGCGGATGGCTTCTTCCTGGAAGCGATCGAGTTTGAGGCCTCGGTATTCCATAGCTACTCCGCGGGGAGCGCGCTCCCCGTACACAAGCTCATTGGCCTTGTTCGGCTTCTCTGAGCCGACGAATCGACAGCTCGAGGTATTCGGGGTTTTGCTCGATACCTACGAAGCGTCGCTTGTTACGAAAGGCCGAAATTCCGGTGGTCGCCGAGCCACAAAACGGGTCAAGCACCAAATCGCCCTCGTTGGTCGAGGCCAATACAATGCGGTCGAGCAGCTCGAGAGGCTTTTGGGTGGGGTGCTTGCCTTGGAGCTTCTCGGACTTTCGCGGCGCCATGATGCTCCACAGATTCTTCATCTGCTTGCCGCCGTTCATCTCCTTCATGAGTTGGTAGTTGAAGGTGTGGCGGCTGTTCTCGTCGCGCGCGGCCCAGATGACCGTCTCGGTGCCGTGGGTGAAGTAGCGACAGGACAAATTGGGCGGCGGGTTGACCTTGAACCAGGCGATGTCGTTGAGGATTTTAAACCCGAGCGACTGCATGGCAAAGCCAATGCTGTAGATGACATGCTGGGTGCCGCTGACCCACATCGTGCCGTTGGGCTTGAGCAGGCGCTGACAGGCCTCCAGCCAGCGCAGGTTGAAGCGGTGATTGGCCTCGACACCTTGCGACTTGTCCCAGCGTCCCTTGTCGACCGAGACCATGCGCCCGCTCTTGCAGGTCATGCCCCCGTTGGACAGAAAGTAGGGTGGATCGGCAAAGATCAGGTCGAACTGCTCGGGCTCGAGCTGCTCGAGCAGCGTCAGCGCGTCGGCCTCAAAGAGCGTAAAGCCCTCGGGGTGCGAGAAATAGGGCTCAAGCTGGCCTTCCATGCCTAACGATTGCTGCTGCTGCATCGACTTCCCTGTCTGTCAGCAAACACCGCGCATGCATTTGAGAGGCGCGATGAATGGGCCATCCGTGGCCGGTTTTGAACGACATCCTTGTACTACCTGAGTACACCCCCCTGTTGGAACATGTACTCAGCTCCAGCGATCGGATCTGAGATCTCCACCGGATCAACACCACCGCTAAGTGGTTGAAATTGATCTGGTTTCAGGGCACTTCCATGGCCACTATAGATCAAAATGATCTAACGATCTCAAGATTTTAAGCCGATCTGCACTGTCAGTATGCAGTGCGATCTGATCGTGTCAAGTAGCTATTTTCTCTGGCGATGCAGGCCCAAACAAGACACGGCAACAAAAAACAAGTCAGTACAGCAGCTTAGGAGCTCATCAATCGATCGAAAAAAATTTCAGCGTGTCCTGGCCGATCACGTCGAGCGAGTTGAGCAGGCGATGGTCATCGTCAAGCTCGACGAGTTGCACATGGGCGCGCTCGGCGGCGTAGGCTCGAGAGCCTGAAATCGGCACCGTCTCGTCGTTGCGCCCGTGCAAGATCAGCGTGTTGACCGCTACCTGGGGAAACGCCGGATGCCTGCCCCAGTCCTCGATGAACTCCCACCAAAGCTCGACCAATTCGCCGGCGGCATCGGGCAAAGCGAGCTTGCCATCGGCCTTCCACTGGTCCATGCGCCGCTTGCCAAAGAGTGTGGGCCAGCGCTGCAATAGATCAAAGCCCGGGCACAGGAGCACCAGCCGGTCGACGCGCTGCGGGTGCAGCTCGGCAAAGCGCGCGGCCAGATAGCCGCCCATGCTCGAGCCGACCAGGCGCCAGGGCCCGCCCTCGATCTGGGCATCGAGGCGCTCGAGGGCCTCGAGCGCGCCGCTGACGGTGAGCTTTGCAAACGAGGGCTGGTTCAAATCGGGCAGGTGCAAGATATGGCCGTGCGCGGCAAAAATCTCGGCCAGACGACGCGCTTTGATCGAGAGCGGACTGGAGGCAAAGCCGTGCAGGTAGGCGTATCGGTAAGGCTGCGGCATCGTTGGGCTCGTCCAGGGCGCCGCGCCACGGGTGGCCGGCTTTTGTGTGGCACATCACTAACAGCCGGCCGACTTGCGGGTCAATCCCTTGGTACGGTTGCCGGCTGCTGGGGCGCGCCCGGTTCGGCCCCGCTTCCGATGCCGGGCGCCGTCGTCGGCTCGGGCTCGACCACGGTGGCGGCCCCCCAAAAACTGATCGCGCAGTAAATCGCGATCCCCAAAACGATCGTCAAAACGATCAGGGTAAAGATCGTGCGCGATCCGCTGCTGGCCATCTGCGCCCGGTTCATGTCACTTTTTTTTGGATAATGATCCTGATGTTGCATGGGTTGCCCTCCTGGGCATGGGTGCGTCGCCAAGGCTCACATCTCATAGTAGGACCGCGCGACTGAACGTAAAGCCAGCTTGACTCGGGCCGCTCTGTGTCAAGGCTTGTAGGCTGCGAAGAGATCGCCCCAGAGTAGGCGCTCGCTCGTGTTAAGCAGTCACGAATCGAGGAGGTCAGGCGATGGCATACAGCGACGTACGATTTCGAAACGAGCCGGTGAGGCTCGAAGGAAACGAGGTCAAACCCGGCGAATTGGCGCCGAACTTTGCGGTCAGCATCAGCCCGAGCGAGAGCGTAGAGTTCGACGACCTGCGCCGCGACCGGGTGGTGATTTTGGCCTCGGTGCCCTCGGTGACGATCGCGGCCTGCGCCGTTCAGCTGCGCGTGCTCGATGCCGAGATTCCGCGCTTCGAGGGCAGCGACAACAACATCCCGGTCTGGGTGGTCACAAGCGACAGCCCGGCTGTGCTTCAAGACTTCTCCCAACGCTGGGATCTGCGCCACCTGCACCTGGCCTCGGACTATCGTGACGGCCAGTTCGGCCAACGCTTCGGCATGAAGATGGTGCCGCCGGGTATCTTGGCGCGTGGGCTCTATACCATCGACAAAGACGGAACGATCGCCTACCGCGAGATCACCTCCGAGGCGCTCGACGAGCCCGACTACTACCGGGCGTTCAAGGCGGCGCTGACGATCCAGCCGCGATCCTGATGTTCTAGACCAGATCGAGCAGGGGGGCGCCGTCGACCATGCGAAAGAGCAGGTCGACCTCGCGCACGTCGCTCTCGCGCGAGAGAAAATTGGCGAGCGGAGCGATGATGTAGCTCTCCACCGATTGGCGCAGGGGGCGCGCGCCGTAGCGCTCATCGAAGCCGATCTTTATCAGGTAGTCGACCACGGCAGGCTCAGCGCTGACTCGAATCAGCCGGCGCACCAGACCCTCGCGCGAGAAGGCCTCCTTGAGCGCGCGCTCGACGAGCGAGCGCGCCGTCTCGCTGCCCAACGAACGAAAAGCGATGATGCGGTCGATGCGACCGACAAACTCCGGGCGAAAAAACTCCTCGACGACGCCGCGATAATGCTGGCCGACGGCCTCACGCGCGGCGTCAGGATTGCCGCCTTCAAAGCCCAGCGAGGAGGGTCCGCCCGCGCCAAGGTTCGAGGTCATGATCACGACGGCGCTGGTCACCGAGACGGTCTGGCCAAGGGCATCGGTGAGGCGGCCCTCGCCGAGGATCTGCAGCAAAAAATCAAAGACCGTGGCATGGGCCTTTTCGATCTCGTCAAAGAGGATCACCTGAAAGGGCTGCTCGCGGATGCGGCGCACGAGCTCGCCGGGCTGGCCCTTGTAGCGCCCGACCAGGCGCGCCGCCGACCAACTATCCTGATACTCGCTCATGTCGAAGCGAATCACGCGCTCGTGGCTTGCGAACAAATAGCGCGCCAGGGTGAGCGCGGTCTGCGTTTTGCCAACGCCGGTGGGCCCCAAAAACAGGTAGCTGCCCAGCGGGCGAGCGGGCGGGTTGAGACCGGCGCGAAGCACGGTGACCAAATCGACCATGGCCTCAACGCCTTCAGGCTGGCCATAGATCGCCTCAGCAAAGTGGCTTCGCACCTCGTCGGCGTGAAACTCGCTGCTCGCGTCCAAGAGCTCTTTGGGCAAACCCGTGAGCGAGGCGTAAGCCTCGACGGCGTGTTCAGCGAGCAGCACCAGGCGCGGCTGGCCGTCCTCAGCGACGGCCTGGGTTCGATGCGTGCGCGCCATACGCTCGGCAAGCTCGACGGCCGGGCCGGGAAAGGCCCCGGCGCCGCGAAAGCGACCGGTGAGCTCCAAAATCTTCTGGCGAGCCTCGACGCTCAAGCGCACGCCGTGCTGGCGGCCGAGGCGAAAGCTGACGCGGTCGAGAACGCGGTCGGTCTCGGCCGCCGGCAAAGGCTCGATCGGCAGGCGGCGAAGCGCGCGCAAAAAGCTCGGATGTTTCTGCTCGGCCAGGCTGAGCTGTTCCGGGCGCGCCTCGGTGACGAGCACAATGTCGCCCGACAAGATGTGAGGCAGCAGCAGGCCGGGGATGCCCTCGACGTGCTGCTCGGTGCCGGAGCTCTCGAGCAGCTCGATGAGGTTCTCGGCAAAGAGGACGGCACCGGAGGTCTTGACCTCCTCGATCAGGTTGATCACGCGCTCCTGCCACTGCCCCAAAAAGCGCATGCCCGCCATCAGACGCCCGCCGCTGATCTGCCAGACGCCCACACCTTTGAGGGTCTCGGGGACATCGCCGGCCAGGATGCGTCCGACGACGTCTTGAATGATCACCGATTTGCCCACGCCCGGCGGTCCGGTCAGCAGCACACTGCGCTCGGAGTGGCCACCGAGGTAGTTGAGCAGCGTCTCGACCTCGGCACGCCGCTCAAAGGCCTTGGGTGCATCCTTCTTGTCGAGCAGGCGATGCATCGGCTCGGCCACGGCGGCAAGCGTCGGGTAGGTCTCCTCCTCGGGCGCCTCGATGGCTGCCTTCGGATCGAAGCGCACCTCGATCGTGCGCACCTCCATCGTCGAGCCGGCCGCACGTAATTCCTCGGAGGTTGGGCCACCGGCCTGTTGGGCCATCGCCCCGAGACGCTCCTCGAGCTCATAGCGCGCACGAATCTGCTCGAGCGCAATGAGCTCGAGCTGGCTTGGATCGGTCAGCGTAAAGTCCACGCCAAGTTGAGGCAAATAGACGTGCTGAAGCGCCTCTTCAGAGCGGCATATTGCAAACAATGACAGCGCGAGCATCTCAATGCGCCCAAGGCTTAAGACGGGTATCTCGACGCGGATCTGGCGGGTGGTCGACGCCGAGGTCGCGCTCACCGCGCGCACTTGGCCCATCTTGAGCCCCTCTTCGGCAAGGCGCCCCAGTCGCCCGAGCACCTCTTCGACGCTCGAGCCGGCTGCGCCAAGCTCGTTTGCACCCAGCACTTCGCCGTAAACCCAGTCCGGGCGCTGATGCAGGTAAACTTCGACCCTGCGTGTTTGCTTTGCCATCAATCTACCCTTGCCTGATCTTTTGGGTTTGCCCAAAGACATCATTTGCCGCGTCGAGCCGGAGGCTAAGGCGTCCGTCGTGGAACTTCAACGCCAAACATGGAACGACGACACACCCCGCATCAATTTCGCCCTGTCCGGATTGAAAACGCCCGGGCAGATAGTGCCCGCGCCCCCACTTGGACCTTGACAGCGGAGGCATTCTGCACAAATTTGCATTAGCTAAGGCTAATAAATTAATTAACACAAACACATTTAATAATTATTAAAGGAAAACACATGTTGATTTTCTCCGATCGACCAAGAACGACGGGAGACGCCCCATGAAAAGAATCTGGGCTTTATCGTGTTCTGCCATGACTTTTTTGATGCTGAGCCCCGTGGCTTTCGCCCAAGACGAGCAACGCTTCGAGGTTTCAGGATGGGTGGTCGACACCAAACAGGCCAGTGCCGTGCAGGAGGCGACGGTGTTTATCGAAGAGCTTCAACGCCAGACGGTCAGTGATCGCCAGGGGCGCTTTGGCTTTGAGGGCCTGGCCGCTGGCAGCTATACGCTGCGCATTGAGCACGAGGCCTTTGAGCTGCACCAGGAGCGCATCGTTTTGCCCGACGATGCAGCGCGCGCCGGCGAGCTCTACATCGAGCTGCGCGGTTTGACGGGCGTGTCGGAGTATTTCACGGTCACGACTTCGTCATCACCGCTTAGAAACCCGGTGAGTTATCGGCCCGAGCAGGCCTTCGACGCCGAGGCCTTGCAGCGGCGCGCGGGCAATTCACTCGGCGAGATGCTCGATGGTGAGCCGGGCATCGCGATGCGCTCATTTGGCCCTGCTCCGACGCGCCCGGTCATCCGCGGCATGGATGGCGAGCGCGTGCTCGTCTTGGAGAATGGCGAGCGCATGGGGGATCTGTCGGGCACGGCCCACGATCACGCGGTGACCTTCGATCCGTTGGCGATCGATCGTGTCGAGGTGATCCGTGGTCCGGCCGGCCTGCTTTACGGCTCGGGTGCGCTCGGCGGCGTGGTCAACATTCTCAACGAGGACATTCCCAGGCACTGGGCGCCAGGTCTCTACGGCGACGTCGGCCTGCACGGCGCGAGCGTCAACACCGCCGGCGCCGCCGGCGGCCGCCTGATCTATGGCAGCGAGTCCTGGGCTGCGACCGCGCGCATCTCGGCCCGCGAGGCCGGGGAGTTGTCCACACCGCAAGGTGCACTGGAGGGCACCCACCTCTCGCAGTTGACGGGCTCGACGGGCCTGGGATTCTCCAGCGGTCGCTTGCAAGGCGGGCTGTCCGCCGGCGCGCTGAGCAACAGCTACGGGCTGCCCGAGCAGTTCGAGACCACGGCCGAGGGTGTCGAGATTCGCAGCGCGCGCCAGAACATTCAGGGCCGCCTTAACTGGGAGCGTGAGGGCTTTGCCGACAACATTGAGCTGCGCTTCCATGGCTCGCGCTACCACCACCAGGAGATGGCAATCGAGCGACGCGCCCAGGACGCCGACGTCGAGCAGGTCGAACTGGACTTCATGCAGCTCGTCACAAGCTCGACCTTGACCGTGCGCCACCGCAATCTGGGCCCGATCGATCAGGGCGCGATCGGCTTCAATGTGGTCGCGCGTGACATCGTCGTGAGCGGCGAGGACGGCCTCACACCGGACAGCCGCACGTACTTTCTGGCGGCGTTTGTATTTGAGGAGATCCCGCTTACCGAGCGCATCCGCCTGCAGTTCGGGGTGCGCCCAGAGCTGCACTTGGTCGAGCCTCGGCCAAACGCCCACTTCACCGAGCCCGCACACAGCCGCGCACAGGCCACGCTCTCGGGCTCGGTGGGCCTGAACATACGTCCGGCCGATTTTTTGGAGTTTGGCACACAGGCGGCTCAGGCCCACCGAGCGCCGATGATCGAGGAGCTGTACTCGCGCGCCGCACACCTGGGCACGGGCAAATACGAGATCGGCGACCCACAGCTCGAGAGCGAGATCGGCCGCGGGATCGACGCTTACACCCGCATGCGCTTTGGCCGCGTCAGTCTCGAGCTCGCTGCCTTTTATCAGCGCGTTGACAACTACGTCTTCCTCGAACCCACCGGCCAGACCGACGCCGCCAGTGGCTATCCGATCTATGCCTACCAGTCTTCCGAGAGTGATTTTCGCGGCTTTGAGTCGCAGGCCAAGGTCGGCATCCTCGCCGGCCTCGAACTCAGCGCCGGCGTCGACTACGTGCGCGCGATGCGCCTCGACACCGAGCGAACCCCGCTGCCGGCGATTCCACCGCTTCGCGCTCGCTTGAAGCTGGGCTACGAGGCCGAGAGCTTCTGGCTGGGCACGCTCGTGCGCCTGGTCGGCGCCCAGACGCGCACGGCGCCCGAGGAGTTGCCGACCGAAGGCTACGCCCTGCTCGGCTTTGACGCCGGCTACCGCTTTCACGCCGGTGGCCTGCATGTCTTGAGCGTTCGCCTCGACAACACGCTCAACACGGTCTACCGCGACCATCTCTCACGCGTCGAAGGTCGAGAAGTCGTCATGCCTGGCCGAAGCGCCAACGCCATGTACCGCTGGGTGTTTTGACCAGCACCGAGCTCTGATTCATGGCGATCGGGCTCAGCCAATGAGCGCTTCGAGCACGCCGGAGTGGCTCAAATTCTCAAACAGAAAGTCGGCTTTGCAGGCAGCGAGCTCGTCGAGGCTGGCGGCGCCGGTGGCCACGGCGATGACCTGGGCGCCGATGGCTCGGGCAGCCGAGATGTCTTTGGGGGTGTCGCCGATGACCACGACGCGGCAGTCGGCAAGCTCGCGGCCAAGGCTGCGGGCACCGCGCTCGGCGCCCAGACGCAAAAGCTCGGGGCGCTGCTCGCTCATGCAACCAAAACCGCCGAAGGCAAAGTAGCCGTTGAGGTCGACACGCTCGAGCTTGAGGCGCGCGCCACGCTCGACGTTGCCGGTGCCAAGTCCGAGCGCTATGGGACGGGTGGTGGCGAGCGCCTGGAGGGCGTCGAGGGCGTTGAGGACGCCGTCGTGGACGCGAAAACCATCGGCCGCAGCGAGCACCTCGGGCAAGAGCTCGAGGTAGGCTGCGAGGATCTCATCGATGCGGCTCTCATCGGCCAGATGCCCGCTCTCGAGCAGGCCCTGGCGGATGATCGCGCGGTCGGTCATGCCGCCAAAGGAGAACTCGACGCGCGTCTGTGGGCCCAAAAAGCTCTCGAAGGCCTGAAGCAGGGCGCCGCGCGCGGAGCCACCGCTGGTGATCAGGGTGCCATCGATGTCGAAGAGATAAACTGTGGCTTGTTTCATGTTGCCCTCGGCTTTGATGTCAGGGTTTCTCCCAGATCGCGAGCCGCGCCATCACCAATTCAAGGGCAAAGCTCTTGTTCTTGCTGGACTTTTCCTCGGGAATCGCGATTTTGCGCTGCCAGCGCACGTCCTCGAGCTGGCCGTCGGCTTCGACAAACTCCACGCAATGTGCGCCGTCTTCATCGAAGCTACCCAGCTCGCCCTGTTGGAGCATACGCACGAAGCGCGTTTTGTCCGTGACGCCCTGTTCGACCACCTGGGCCAGCAGCAGCGCGTGCTGTCCGTGGGAGGGCAGTCGAGGGCTCCAAGTGTAGCCCTCGAGGACACGAAAGAGATCCAAAACGCCAGCGCTCTCGGTGGAGAAGGCGACGCCGTGGGCCTGGGCTAAATCGGCCGTGGGGCGCCAGACGTCTTGAACGAGGTAGGCGACGGTGAGGTTGAGGTCGAGCGCATCGGAGAGGGCAAGCAACCACTCGTGCCAGTGCGCGAGCATCGTCTCGTGGGGGCCGGCCAGGCCGCGGATCACGAGCGTGGCAGCGTCACCGCTGGCGCCCGAGAGGCTGGCGAGCTGGGTGTTGAGCCAGATCAGCTCACGGCCGACCTCGGCCGCAAAGCTCGCCATGCGGTGGCTGGTCGTTTTATCGAGCTGCGTAGTGACGGGCGTCTCCCAGGAGCCGGTGTGCTCGGGATCGAACATGCCCTCGATGCGGCGCTGCGCGTGCTGGAGCTTGCTTCGAAACACCTCGCGCTGGCGCAACTTCTCGGCAAGGTCTTCGGACCAGACACCGTCGCCGCCCTCGGTGTTGAGGCGCGCCAGGATGCGCTCGTAGTCGTCGACGACGAGCTGGGTCTGAGGGCGAGCGAGCAGCGTCTCAATCTCGAGGCGGATGTGCTTCAGGCGCACCTGCAAGCGCTCAGTGGCTGCATCGCCATCGGTGCCCGAGACGAGCACCTCGCCGAGCGTGCCCACGGCGCCCGTGTAGCGCTTTGCGCGGTGAATCGAGTGCAGGCGCAGATCGATGCCGCGGCCACCGTCGGCCGTTGGCATCATCGTGACGCGCGTCAAGGCATCGCTTGCGACCGACTGCGTGAGCTTTTGAGCGAGCGGCGTGATCAGCTGCTGCTCGATGCGATGGGCCAGGGTTCGCGCGCCGTAGCGCCGATCGACGGACTGGCCGACGAGCGACTCGATCAGGCGCGGATCCACGTCGACGAGCACCTGGGCCTGGCGCAAGCCGCGGCGCTCGAGGATCTCGCGCACGGTGCGTCGTGCGATGCGCCGCAGCGTCTCGGCCTCGAGCGGGCGGTAGGCCACGATGCGATCGATGCGGTTGAAGAACTCCGGGCGAAAGAACTGCTCGGCGCTTCGCTGGTAGTGCAACGCGCGGTCGGCCGCGCCGCCTCCGCCAAAGCCCAGCCAGCGCTCCTCGGAGTCGGCGCCAAGGTTCGAGGTCATCACCACGACGGTATTGCAAAAATCCACGGTGCGCCCGGCGGCATCGGTGAGCCGGCCGTCGCCGAGCAGCTGCAAGAGCAGGTCGAGCACGCGTGAGTGGGCCTTTTCGATCTCGTCGAAGAGCAGCACGCTAAACGGCTGCAATCGCACGCGCCCGGTCAGCTCGCCGTCGGGCTGGCCCAGGGTGCCGATCAGGCGCGAGGTCGAATAGGGCTCGCTAAACTCGCTCATATCGAAGCGAATCATGCGCTCCTCGGAGCCGAACAGATCGAAGGAGAGCGCCTTGGCCGTCTCGGTCTTGCCGACGCCGCTTGGGCCGATGAGCAAAAAGCTACCCAGCGGGCGCCTGGCATCGCTCAAGCCCTGCTCGATCGTGAGCACCAGGCCGACGAGCACGTCGATCGCGTCGGGCTGGCCATAGATGCGGCCCTCGAAGGCCGTGCGAATCGCCTTGGCCGATCGACCGTGGCCCTGGTGCAAGATCGTCGTTGGCAGGCCCGTCTGGCGATGCACGACCTCGGCGACGAGCTCGGCGTCGATGCGGATCTCGCGCACCATCAAGGTGTTGATGCGACGAAGCGCCTCGTTATAGCACTGCTTGGCCAGGCGAACGGCCTTGCCCGGAAATGCCTCCTGGCGAAAGAAGCGCCGCGCCAGGTGCAGCATCGTCTCGACGCCATCGGGGGTAAAGCGCACGGGCTGCTGGCGCTCGAGATCGCGCACCTGCTCGGTGAGCACGCTCAAGGTGTCGGTGTAGGCTAGCTCGGGCAGCTGCACGCGGCGAAACTTGTCGACAAAGCCCGGGGCGAGCGTGCGCGCGAGCTCCCAGGTCTGCTCGGTGGCCTCGGTGATGATCGCAAAGCGGCCCTGCTCGAGATAAGGCTCGATGAACCTGGCCACGTTGCTCTCGCCGTGGGTGGTGCGCCCGGCGCGAACCAGGCCCAAGAGGTCGTCGATCACGAGCAGATCGCCGCGGGCAGCGAGCTCGTCGCAGAGCGTCTCGGCGCGCTGCTCCCATTGGCCAATGATGCTCATGCCGGCGATGATGCGATCGCCGCTGCTCTGCCATATATCGCGGCGCACCTGGTAGCTCTTGCCGAGCAGCCAGGCCTGGCGAGCGACCTCGCCGATGAGCGCCGTTTTGCCCACGCCCGACGGGCCGACCAGACAGATGTTGGTCGCCTTGGGGCTGGAGAGCGCGGCGACGAGCTCGCGCACGACGTCCAGGCGGCCGTAGGCCGGCGGTAAGGTGCCGTCTTCGGCGCGGTGGAGCAGATTGGCCGCGACCTGCTGCAGGGTCTCAGGGCGACGAAGCCTGCCCGACGATGCCGGCTCGTCGGACTTGCCCTCGACCGCCGAGGGAAAGCCCAGCTCCACCTCAAAAGGATCGATGCTGTAAAACGGCCCGCAGTTGAGCTGATCAAGCGAGATCACGTCGTTTCGCACCGCCCAGCGCGCGATCCAGGCCTGTGCCTCGTAGTAGATGTCTTCGATGCGCTGGACCACGAAGGTTTCGCCCGGCAGCTTGGGAAACCAGACGTGCCAGTTCGTGTCACCAGGCCATGTGCCGATGATCGCGTGCGTAAAAGCCTTCAGATGCACGGGCGTGCGCGAGCTCTCGGACTGATGCTCGAGCTCGATGTAGACGTTCATCACCTGAAGCTCGTCGGGCGCAATCAAACGGTCGAGCTCCGAGGGTGCGAGCTTTTCCTGGGCCAGCTCGAGGGCCTGAAACATCAGCTCCTCTTTGAGCTTGGCCGGACTGGGGCCGCGCAATGGGCTGGACAGCGCACTGACCCAGGGCATCGAGACCTCGAAGTGGCCCCGCTGCGGCTGCGCGACGTACATTTGAAGCGTGACTTTCATCGTTTAGTACCAGTCCAAGTCGACGAGCTGCCAGGCGATCTCCTCGAGGGCCGGCATAACGGCCGGCCAGGGATTGCGCGGGTCGAAGCTGCGTGGCTCGAAGTCGGCAAGGGTGACCTCGCGGGTGCGAAAGTTCCAGATCCGCACCGTCGAGGCCGACGAGCGCGCATCTTCGAGGCCGGCCGGCTGCGGGTATTGTTCGTCCTCGCGCAGCACGACAACATCGATCACAGCATTGCCCTCCTGGGCGATCATGCGGTGCAAGCCATTATCGCCCTGCAAGAGCGGGCGCACGCCATGGCCCTCAATCTCGATGGCGAGCGCGCCGCCTCGCGCCTCGGAGGTTGGCGCCCACTGTCGACGCCAGTCGTGATCCTCGCGATCTGGCTCCTCGAGGAAGTCGGTGCGCGCGCGCCAGATCTTCATACGCCAGCCGCGCACGCTGCAAAGCTGGCCGTACCAATCGATGAGCTGCGCGCGCCACGGATCGTGGGGATTTCTCGACGCCATGAAGAGCACGATCTGGTCGGGCTCCTCATAGACGGTTCGCATCACGGTCAAGAAGACCTCCTCGATGCGCAGGGCAAGCTCGTCGACGCGCTCGGCCAGATCCGGGACGATGTCGAAGGTGCGGCTGTGGTAGGCCTCGGTCGCCAGGTCCTCGAGCGCCGAGAGCTCGGTCTGAAGCAGCAAGACCGGATCGACGACCTTTCGCGCCTCCTCGGAGCGTCGGGCCATGTCGGCCGCCTCCGGGTCCTTCCAAAAGTGCGCGGATTGGCTGGAGATGTCGTACTGGTTGACCTGCCACTCGAGATCGGAGAAGACATCGGCATACAGGCAGTGCTGCAGGCGGCGGCGAAGCTCGGCGACTTGTTCGAGCTGGCCCAACAACACCTTGCGGCTGGCGCCGCTCAGGTCTTCGCTCACGGCCTCGACGCGCCAGACAAGCCGGCCCGAATCGATATCACCCGGCGGCTCGACCTCGACGGTGACCCGGCAGGGGCCGCCCGGCCCCTGGTCGCGCTCGGCGAGCTTTGCGGCCAGGGGCCAGACAATCTCGCGCTCGACGACACGCTTGATCGGGCGAGCGCCGTAGCGCTTATCCCAGCCTCGCTTTGCCAGCCAGGCCGGCACGTCACTGCCAAAAGCTACGGTCGTATCGCGGCTGAGCAGGCCGTCGCGCATGTGCAGCCCGTCGAGCTCGCGCTTGGCGATCGCGGTGATCGTCTCGGCGCTGAGCGGCTCAAAGGCGATGAATTGATCGATGCGCGCCAAAAACTCCGGGCGAAAGAACTTTTCAGCTTCGCGACGAAAGTGGCTGACATAGCCTTCTTGGGCCTTTGTGCCATCGGAGAAGCCCATGGTCGGGCGCAAGGAGTCGACGCCCAAATTGCTCGTCAAGATGATGATCGTGTTCTGAAAGCGCGTCATGCGCCCGTTGGCGTCGGTCAGGCGCGCCTCGCCCAGCACCTGCAAGAGCAGGTCGAAGACGTTGGCATGTGCTTTCTCGATCTCGTCGAGCAGCACGACAGAGAACGGCTGGCGGCGAACCGGCCCGGTCAAATCACCGTCCTCGTTGCCCTGACCGATCAGGCGGTTGTAGCCGTCTGCGTTGGCGTACTCGCTCATGTCCAGGCGCACCAGGCGTTTTTCGTTACCAAAGAGAAACTCGGCCAACGCGCGAGCCAGCTCGGTCTTACCCACGCCGATCAGCCCGACGAAGAGAAACGAGCCCAGCGGGCGGTCGTCGGCGGCAAGGCCGGCCTTGGTCACGCCGACGATGTCGGCCACGCGCAAGACGGCGCTGGCCTGGCCCATCACGCGCCGGGTCAGCCGCGCGCGCACGGCCTCGAGATCGAGCGTGCGATCGTCGAGCAAGATCACCGCCGGCATGCCCGTGTCCTCGCAAAAGCTCTCGACCATCTCGCCGACGTCGATGGTCTTATGGCGCTGCTGGACGGCACGATTGAGCGTGCGCGCTACGAAATCGATCGTGCGCCCCACGGGGCTGCCGGCCGTGGCAAAGCGACGCTGCAATCCCCAGGCGCGCGCGATCGCCTCCTCGCCTATCGTGATGCCGTCGTCTTTGGCGAGCAGAGCGCTGGCCTTTCGCACGATCTCGAGGTCGACGCCTGGCGCGGGGTCGTCAATGCGCATCACCGTAAAGGCGCGCGCAAAACCGATGTCACGGCGCTCGACGAGATTCCACTCCTCGATGGTCGCCTCGGCCACGACGCGGATGCGCCGATCGGCCAGATGAGGTTTGAAGAACTGAGCCAGGTTGTAGTCGCTGCCGACGTACTTTCCGGCGTCGAGCGCCTCGACCAGCCGCCCCATGTACAAGACGTCTCCAGCAAGCTCGAGCTCACGGGCGAGCTCGCGGCACTGTTGCTGCCAGCCCGGCGACATCGGCTCGGTTGCGCACAGCCTGGGGGCGTCGGCAAACCATAGCCTTCGAGCCTCGGCCCCCGGCGGCGCCTCGAGCAGGCGGCGCCCAAAGGCCTTGACCAGCGCCGTCTTACCTACGCGCGCCGGTCCTACCAGCACGACGGCCGCTGGGATCTTGCCCTCGAGGAGCCTGCCGAGCTCGCCCAGGGCTTCATCTCGCCCAAAGACCGGCCCAAAGCGCGCGCCGGCCAGCTCGAGCGCCTGCGCCGTGCTTGCGCCGCTGTCCGCCCACAACTGAGCGACCGACTCCAGCGTAGGCACCGGCGCACGCTCGCTGCCGGCTGTCTTGATGAGATCTTCGGCGTCAAAATAGTCGCGCCAGCGCATCTCGTCGGGCACCTCGGCCAAGTCGAGCGGCGCCACGTCGACCTCGATTTGCTCGATCTCAAAGCCCTCAGGCGTTGCACGACTGAAGAGGCCGCCTGCTCCCCAGGCGCGCATCGAGCGCAAAAGCTCGGCGATGGCGCCACCGTCGGCGTCAAAGCGAAATGCGCCGGCCTCCTCGAACATCCATGTCCCCACATGAAAGAGCGGCATTTGCAGATGAACCAGACCGCCGCCAAATCGGCGCGCCACGACGTCGACCGCCATCAGGGCAGGCTCGGCGTCGCCTTCGTAGCGCGGGTAATCATCGTCATGATCGTCGGCCTCGAGGCTGGCATGATCCCCGAACAGGGGCAGTCGCAAACGCTCGCTGAGCACCTCGATGGGCCGACCCAGCTCGCAAAGCAGGCGCGGGTGCAGATGTCCCAGCACGTGGACAAGGCTGCGGCTGAGCTTCTCGAAGACCTCGACGCGCGATGCTGCCGCCGCGCTCACCAATGGAAAGGCCAGCGTCTGGGCAATGTAGATGTCGTCGCCGTAGCGTCTGAGCGCCACTGAAAGACGCAATTTCATAGGATGATCAGGTGCTGAAGTTGCCCCGAGGACGCGCTTGGGGAAGAGGCGAAAAAACCGAAGTAATGTCTTGCACACCACCGGTCAAAAAGCAACGCCGCCAAAGGCCGATGCCCAACCCACAGGCTCGCCAGGCCAGCCGCACACACGCCTTCCAAATCAACGGGCGAAGTGCTCCCATCCTTCCCAAAGAGCGAACACTACAAGCCGTTGATATTGTAACGACATTCAAGCTTACCCTGATCCATTCACAGGTAACACCTGCGCGCAACTGACACCGGCCAAAGCCGGCCAGCACAGTTGTGCCATCACACCCGAGGCCCCACCATGTCGAGCAACAGCCCTGTCGTCGTCGATGAAGCTGAAGTGTTTTGCCAGTACCTGGTCCGCATGGAGCGAAAGCGCACCCTGCTGGGCATCGCCCTGGCGCTGCTCGCAACGCTCGTGGCGCTCTTCGTCATCTTCCACTTCGTGGGCAGCCTTGCGGGCGTGAACTAAATCCCTCGTCGCCCACGTCGCCCACGAACGAATGCGCTCGCGTGGGTTGAACTTGGCCTGCGACCCAAGTAGGGTCTGGCTGAAATTTGCAGCCGACCGCGCGAGCCAGCCGCGCACTTGGCCGGGTCTTCGAGGGTGGAGGCGCCTATTGGCGCGCCTGGGGCATTGCGCTTTCGGCTCTGACGCTCTCGTTTGCCGGCATCGCCGTGTTTGGCATCGGCTTTCTGGTGACCAGTGTCTGGTTCTGGCAGGTCGCACTCATAGACCGCTACATCAACTAAAAATGGAGAAGAAGATCATGGCCGACACAACCGCCCCCGCAGACGTCGCAGCACCGCCCGCCGACGCCCAGACCACCGCCTCCGGGCTCGCCTACCGCGTCTTGCAAGCAGGAAGCGGCGAATCGCCAGCAAAGACCGACACCGTGCGCGTGCATTACACGGGCTGGACGACCGACGGCAAGAAGTTCGACAGCTCCCATGACCGCAACCGCGCGGCCGAATTTCCACTCAACCGCGTGATCGCCGGCTGGACCGAGGGCGTCTCACTGATGAATCGCGGCGCGCGCTGGCGCTTCTGGATCCCCGAGCAGTTGGCCTACCAGGGCGCACCTGGCTACCCACAGGGCATGCTCGTCTTCGACGTCGAGCTGCTCGAAATCCTCGGCTGATCAGCGCCACCGGGAGCTGCTAAGGACGCTTTGCCCTCAAGGGCAATTCCTGCTAAATAATAGGGGTGCAAAGGCTTTTTTCACCCGTCGAATCAACGATCAGACTTACTGGTGATCGACTTCGTGCAAAGCGTCACGACCGAACCCACGAATCGACCCGAGATGTGCATGAAACACTTATCGCTGCTGGCGACTCTGCTAATCTTTGCTGTGCTCTTTTCAGCCTGCACCCAATCGCCGCGGCGCGGCCGCTCATCGGAGACACCAATCAACGAGGATGACGCGTGGTCGATCGACGATACCGGCACCGAGGATACCAGCTGGCAGCCCGATGTTTCGCTCGTGGATGTACCGGTGATTGGCGAGGACGTTCCAGTGATCGGTGAGGACGTGCCGCTCGATGCCGATCCGATCATGCCGGGCTGCGGTAACGGCGTGCTCGAGGCCGGCGAGCTGTGCGATCCAAAGATCGTTTCTGGTCCGGGAGCATGTCCGCTGAATTGCAGCACCAGCGACAGCTGCATGCAGGCCATCATCGTCGGCTCGCCCCACAATTGCACGGCACACTGCGCGAACACGCCCCTCACGGCCTGCCAGCATGGCGATGGTTGTTGTCCCGACGGCTGCACCAGCGCCAACGACAACGACTGCTCAACCCGTTGCGGCGACGGTGTGCTCGATGTCGGCGAGGCATGCGATCCGGGGATCTCGAGCGGTCCCGGAGCCTGTCCGACCGTGTGCACCCACGCCAATGCCTGCATGCGTGCAAGCCTCATCGGCACGGCAGCAAACTGCACCGCGAGCTGCGTTTTCGAGGAGATCACGCAGTGCATCAACTCAGACAATTGCTGCCCCGCGAACTGCAACGCGAACAACGACAACAATTGCGCATCGTTTTGCGGCAACGGGATCATTGAGCCCGGCGAGCTATGTGACGGCAATTGCCCGACCTCATGCACCCCACCCAACAGCTGCACGTCCAGCGTGTTGAGCGGTTCCGCCTCGACCTGCAGTTCGATGTGCACGAACTCCGCCATCACGCAGTGCATCAGCGGCGACGGCTGCTGCCCGACGGGCTGCACTCATCAACTCGATAGCGATTGCAACTGCACGCCCAAGACGTGCGCCCAGCTTGGCGTTCAGTGTGGCGAGACCGACAACGGATGCGGCACGATCATCGAATGCCAATGCGGCGCTGGCAAGAGCTGCGTGGCGGGAATCTGCGAGACCGAAAGCCCGGGTACCAGGCCGATCGGTGATGCTTGCACAAACGCGTCGCAGTGCAGCGGCGTCGACGCGATTTGCATTACCGAGACGAATTTCAAACACGGCTACTGCTCCCAGAACTGCCAGACGAGCAGTGAATGCCCCACGGGCAGCCACTGCGGAACCGTGCGACCTGGGCTGAGGATTTGCGCCAAGTCGTGCACCGATAATACCCAATGTCGCGCCGACGGCTATTTGTGCCACATCCCTCTCATGGATGTGGTCGAAAACGACGTCAAGGAGTGCGCGCCAGCGGGCACCGGCACAGCCGCCGTCGGCCAGCCCTGCCAGGCAATCTGGCAATGCAGTGGCGGAACGCGCGCGAGCTGTCTGACCTCCTACCCGGGCGGCTATTGCACGGAGTCCTGTGCATTTTTTACAGCGCTTTGCCCCAACGGCTCAACCTGCGATTCAAACAACCAATGCCACAAAGATTGCCTCACCAGCTTAGATTGTCGCAGTGGCTACATTTGCCGCGCAGGCGGTGGTTTTAGCAGCAACCTGAAATGCTATCCGCAGTAGGTTCATGGAGTTGAGATGAAGATGCCAATCGCCAGCGCAGTGGCGGCCATCATGGCCGTCGCACTCGGCGGCGGCTTGGCTCGTGGCGATGAGCCCCCCACCAAGGTAGAGCCCGACAGCGTGCTTTATCCACGCTGGCAAAGCGCAAACGCCTCACTCACGCCCGCGCTGGAGGTGTTTCTTGCGCGCGATGCTCGACGCGGCTTCGTGAGCTTCGCGCGAGACGGCAGGCGTTGGACCAGCCCGATTTTCACCATGTGGAAGGCGACCGTCGCCGACGTCAATGGCGACGGAGAGGACGAACTCGTCTTGGGGATGTGGTCGCGCGCCAGACGCCACGATGAATCTTCCCCGCACCGCACCGTCTGGGTGATGGCCTGGGCTGACGACCGGCTCGTTCCGCTCTGGCGCGGCAGCGCGTTGTCGCTGCCGCTGGTCGACTTCCAGCTCGCTGACGTCGACGGCGACGGCACCTTCGAGCTGCTCGCGATCGAGAGCGCGGGCGAGCGTTGTCGCTGGGCGCTGTACCGTTGGAACGGCTTCGGGTTCTGGGTCGACGCGCAGACCGCGCTCTCCTGCGAGGCTCATTTGAGTTCGCGCTCGCACTGCGTCATGGAGCTGGGAAAGGAGCGCTGCGCAACGCATGTCGACGGCCATTGGATGCTGCAATGAAGGCACGCGCGCTGGCGATGCTGATCGTCGTGCTTGCGACCACTGGCTGCCAGGGCCGACAAATCGTAAAACCCAGGTCCACACTCGCGCCGACCCATTTGACACCATCCTACAGAATTGTGCTCGGTGGTGACGTCATGTTCGGTCGTTGGAGCGATGCCGGCTGGCAAGAGAACCGCGAGCCCGAGGGCTTCTTTGAGATCCGTGAGCGGCTCGCTCAGGCAGACCTGAGCTTGATCAACCTCGAGACGGCCCTGTGCGAGCACGAACAGGCCGCCGAGAGCGCCCCGCTTCTCACCTCGCAGCGCCACCGATTCACCGCACCGCCCGCTTACGCCGACTGGCTCGTCGCCGCTGGCGTCGATGTCGCGATCGTCGCCAACAATCACGCAATGGACTGCGGACCCCAAAGCCTTGCATGGACCATCGAGCATCTGAGCCAGCGCAACATTGGTGCCGCCGGCGCTCCCGGTACGCCCGTCGAGCGCGATGCCCGCTTTGGCGCGACCCTGCTGGCCTTTGCAGGTGGCCGCGCGCTGGTCACGGCCGCGACTGTACATGCTTCGCCAATTCAAACGCGTCCGTTTTCGGGCCCAACGACGATTCGACACTGGGAGCGTGACCTGGCCTCATTCGTCGCACACGTTGGCGTGCTTCGAGCGACCTACGCCGACGCGCTGCTCATCGTCTCGCTGCACTGGGGCCGCGAACTCGCGCAACACCCGGCCCCCCATCAACGCGCCGCTGCACGCCGCTTTGTCGATGCCGGAGCCGACATCGTCTATGGCCACGGAACCCACGTCGTTCAGGAGCTCGAGATCTACGATCAAAAGGCGATCGTCTACAGCGCGGGCAATTTGTTCTTCGACATGCGCCAGCCAGAAACGCGCGCCCCAGGGCTCATCGAGCTCGACCTGGTTTGGGACGGCCGCTGGCAGGCATCGTCGATCGTGACTCTCAATTCTTTGGCCCAATAATCCACGGCCGACTTCGCCTTCAATTGGTTCGCTGATTGTGGAGCATGGCAGGCTCGATTATCCTGCGCGCAGCAGACCTTCTCGCCTTCCAAATGCTCTTTTCGATGGACCCATTGATGACAACGCCCTTCGCGCCCACGACCTTCGAAACCGCGAGCACGGCTCGCTTGCTCGTAAAATGCTCGGATCAACCAGGAATCGTCTCGACGATTTCGACCTTTTTTTACAACCACGGCGCCAACATCACGGCGCTCGATCAACACTCCACGGATCCAACGGGCGGCACGTTTTTTCTGCGCCTCGAGTTTCAGTTGCCCCACGCGGATTTGCCCCAGTCTGTGTTGGAGCGCTCCTTTGAGCGCGCCGTCGCCTCACGCTACGACATGGATTGGCGGATAAGCTACGCCGCCGAGCTCAAGAAGACTGCGATTCTCGTCTCGCGCGACGACCACGCGCTGATGGAGCTGCTGTGGCGATGGTCTCGCCAGGAGCTCGCCACCGAGATTACGATGGTGATCAGCAACCACGGCGACACGCGCGCGGCGGTCGAGGCCTTTGGCATCCCTTTTCATCACGTCCCGGTCGCCAAGGGCGAAAAACCGCACGCCGAGGCCAAGATGCTCGAGCTACTGGAGGGCGAGGCCGATCTCGTCGTGCTCGCTCGCTACATGCAGATCTTGAGTCAGGACTTTGTCGCGCGCTACGACCAACGCATCATCAATATCCATCACTCCTTCTTGCCGGCCTTTGTAGGCGCAAGCCCCTACACCCAGGCCGACGAGCGCGGTGTCAAGCTCATCGGCGCGACGGCCCACTACGTCACCGAGACGCTCGACGCCGGCCCGATCATCGAACAAGACGTCATCCGCGTCACGCACCGCCAGAGCGTGCGCGATCTCAAAGAGCTTGGCGCATCGATCGAGCGTCAGGTGCTCGCCCGCGCCGTGCGTTGGCACCTCGAAGACCGCGTGATCATCGACCAGAACAAGACCGTGGTCTTCGTCTGAGCCTGCACGTTTTCAGAGCGCTTAAAGATGAAGCAGAATGCGCGCAAGGCGCGCCGTTTTTATCGGCTCGGCGTGACCCACGCGCAGCCATAGCGCCTTATCAGCAGCCACAAGACGGCGAAGCTCGGTCGTGAGCACGCGCAGCCGATCGTAGGTGCCAAGATCCATGACACCCTGGCGCTGCAAGCGAGATCGACGATGGCCAGGCGGCAGCGGCAAGGGCTCGCCGGCCTCGAGTTCTCCCTGCTCCCAAACGCGACCTTGATGAATCACGAGCATGCGTCGCGGATGCTCGGGGCTTTCGCCATCCTCCCAGGCCAGCACGCTCTCGCTCAGTCGACATAACCAACGCGCGCGCGCGAGCTCCCTGGAGAAGTTTGAAAGGATTCGCTCGAGTCGGGTTGCGATGGCCTGCGGGCTGTCTGCGGGCTGCTCGTCGACCGGCAATTCATCGGGATCGTCGATCGCGATTGCCCTCTCGCGAGCGCGCAACAACTCGCGCCCAAGGCGCAGCAAATCGGCCAGCACGACGGCCTGCGTGCCCAATCCATGACGCTCCCGAAAGAGCGCGAAGCCTGCAGCGAGGGCGGCTGCGTCCACATCGTGCCCTCCGGCAAGCTCGCCGGCCCATAGGGCGTCGGGCGTGGTGGTTTCGACAAGCGCGGCGAACAACTCGATGGGGTGGCGCTCGTCACGGCGAATCAACGGGCCAAGCATCACCGTTGGAGCCGACACTGGGCTCGATTCTGTTAGATTGGATGACAGATACACAACCCGGCGCCGGCCCTCGCGCAAGGACGCATTATAGGGCGGCGCGAGGTGTTTGATGTGCTCATTTTCAAGCAGCGCGGCCTCGAGTGATGAGCCTGTCTCAGTGACCGCGATGTCATGAACCTGGGATACGAGCTCGTGTTTGCTCGATGAGAGGGTGCCTGGCGAGCGAAAGTAGGAGTTGACGCGATCCTTGAGCGAGCTTGCCTTGCCCACGTAGAGCACGTCACCACTGCGGCTCAGAAGATGATAGACGCCGGGCGTCTCAGGCAGCGCGAGGCGCTTCTCACGCGGCATGGCATAGATGCGCGAGGCATCGCGCGGGGCAGGTGTCTGAACGAGCCAGTCCATCAGATCGGCCAGGGTAAACACCGCATGCTCGCGCTCGAACAAGTCGACAAATGCTCGCCATACGAAGGCCGTCGCCAGAACATGATCGCCAGCGCGCTTCTCCTCGGCCAGCGTATAGCCCAGGTAGCCCGCCACGGCGCGCAGACCCAAGCGAGGAAGCCCGGGCAGCAAGCGACGCGCGATCGCGTGCGTGCAAATCCAGGGATGCGATAGCCCCGTATCCAACGGCTCGACGAACGACCGCTCAAAGCGCGCGTAGTGAGCGACCACTGCTGCCACCTGCCGCGCACATGTCTGCGCGCGCAACTCCTGGCAAACCTCGAGCGCCGCTGGCGCATCGACAAGATCGAGCGGCCCAAGGCCGGTGATCTGTTGCACGCGGCGAGAGACGGTCGCACCTTGGGGAAGGGCAATCTTGCGCGCGACTACGTCGGGAGAATGCAAAGCGGCTGCGGTCCAACTCCAGGCAAGTTCGATGAGGTGGCCGTGGGCGGGGCTCGCGCCGGTCGTCTGGCAGTCGACGACAAGGATTGGAAGTTCGAAGAGCGAGGTGAGCATCGTTGAGTCAGCCAACCCAGCCCACTCCGCCATTGTTGGTGCCTTTAAAGCCTTGTGCTATCTTGCCGATCGCGCGCCAATCCCGTCCCTCATGGTTCACTCAATGCGACACATCGTCCCTGCTGACTGCCACCTTTGCAAACTCTGCGGGCTTTTGCTCATGGCAGGCGTCGTGCTTGGTGCCTGGTCCTGTATCAAGGATCCGCAGGATTTATCGTTTGGTCGACAGGATGCCTCCAGCGATGCGATCGACAAAACCGACGCCATCGCCGGGATTGACGCATCAGACGCATCAAGTGACGCCGACATCGCCGGATGTGAACCAATCGACTGCCTCACGGTTTTGGGCGGATGTGGGCAGTACGCTTCGTGCGGAATCCAGCTCGATTGCGGAGTTTGCCCCGACCTCGCGCGCATCGAACTGGCCCTTGACCCTCAGCCGCGCTTGCACGTCGGCGACAGCGCCCAGCTCCGCGCACGTTACTTCTCCGAAGACGACCACGAGCTTGCTGCATCGGCCACGCTTTGGGAGAGCCTCGACACCGAACTGGCCACAATCGACACCGATGGCAAGGTAAGCGGGCTGCGAAGCGGCCGTGTGACGATTCGAGCCACAGCGGGCCCGATCGTCGAGGAGATCGAGGTCGAGCTCTACTTTGCGCTCGTTTCGGTGCACGCCGGAGAGAGACATAGCTGTGGGCTTGCGGTCAACGGGCGTGCCTACTGCTGGGGCAACAACCGCGACGGCCAGCTCGGCCTGGGCGATGGCGGTCCAACCGAAGTGCTCGTGCCAGCGGCCGTCAGCGGCAATCACCGCTTTCAGGCGATCGACACAGGCGGCGCACATACCTGCGCGCTCGAGCTGGACGGCACGCTGTATTGTTGGGGAAGCAACACCTTTGGCCAGCTAGGCGACTTTACCACCGACACGCGTGCTTTCCCGGCGCCGGTCGACAGTGCCCTCAAGTTCACGAGCCTCTCCACAGGCCTGGCGTTTGGCTGTGCGATCGCCGAATCCGAGGTTGCCTACTGCTGGGGGCGCAACGCCACGGCACAGGCTGGTCGCGACCCCAGCCAATTTGAGCGTGAACGTGTGCTACGGCCCTGGCGCGTTGGCGATGGAACGCTGACGTTTGTGCAAATCACTGCTGGACACGAGGCCGCCTGTGCTCGCACCGACGCCGGCCAGGTCTATTGCTGGGGCTCGACAGCCGATGGAAAGCTCGGAGCGGGCGATAGTGCCCAGAGCTACCGTCTGGCGCCGCAACCGGTCACAACCGACGCACGCTTTTCGCACCTGACGGCTGGCAGCCACCATTTCTGCGCTGTGGCGAGCCAGCCTGCCATCGGCAAGCTGTGGTGCTGGGGGCGAAACACCGCCGGCCAGCTCGGCTTCGAGGATTCGACGGCCCGCAACGTGCCCTCGGCCGCCTCGGAGGTGAGTGCGACCTTGCTCTCGGTGGCTGCCGGCGGTCAACATTCGTGTGCGCGCACCACCGACGAGAGTGTGCTGTGCTGGGGAGCAAACGATCGCGGTCAACTCGGCGTCGCCCCTGGCCCATGGTCATCCACAGGTGTCGCGGTCGAACTCGCCACCAGGGCATCCTCGGTGAGCGCCGGCGGCGAACACAGCTGCGCTATCGACGACGACGGCGCGACCTTTTGCTGGGGTTTCAACGCCACCGGCCAGCTCGGCGATGCCACCCAGATCAACAGCGAAGGCAAGCTCGTCAAGGTCGTCTATCCTTGAGACACCGGCTCAGTTGCTCGCCGCCTTAGGCTGATAGCCAACCCGGTAGATGACGCCATTTTCGTCGTCACTGAACAAGAGCCGCCCCTGGTTATCGAGTGCGATGCCCGAGAGGCGACCAAAGTGAACGTTGCCGTCGTCGTTCAAAAAGCCGGTGATGAAGTCCTCAAAACCCTGGGGCTGGCCGTCCTCGAAGCGCAGCCGCACGACCTTGTATCCGACGGGCGTGTGACGATTCCACGACCCTCGCATGACCATGAAGGCATCGCCCTGGTAAGATGCCGGGAAATTCGAGCCCCTGTAGAAAACCATGGCCATGGGTGCAGCGTGTGCCTGGTAGAGAAGCACGGGGGGCTCGGTTTGAGCGGCGAACTCCTCGAAGCTCGTATCCTCGGGCTCGCCTGTCACGTAATCGAACTCTCGATCGCCGTAGACGTAAGGCCAGCCGTAGTGCAGGCCTTCGGAGATGCGGTTGAGCTCCTCGGGCGGGATGTCGTCACCGCGCATGTCCGTGCCGTGATCCATGCCCCAGAGCTCCTGGGTGTCAGGGTGCCAGCCAAACCCTACGGTGTTGCGAAGCCCGTGGGCAAAGACGGCGCGATTGCTCATGTCGAGCTGGGCTCGAATCAAGGTCGCGTTCTCCGGGTTAGGCTCGGGACAGGCGTTGCAAGTACTCCCAACCGACAGATAGAGCATGCCGTCAGGCCCGATGGCGAGCGTGCGGTTGGGATGTTGGCCGCCGTCGGGCAGATCGCTGGCAAGCTCCTCGAGCGGACCAAAACTGCCGTCCGCTTCGATTCTACCGCGCCAGACATAGCGGTTGGAGGCCAAATAGACGCGACCCTCGTGAATCGTGATGCCGTGGATGCTGTCGAGCTCGGAGGCTGCGGTGAAGCGTTGGTCGGCCTGACCGTCGCCATTGCTGTCGCGCAGCGCGATCACGTCGCGCTGCTTGGGCCGAGTCAAATAGACCGTATCGTCAGGGCCCACCGCGATCATGCGCGCGTGCTCGAGATCCCGGGCAAAGACCTCGACTCCAAATCCCTCGTCCATCTGAAGTTGCGCGAGGCGATTCGCGCTCAAAGGCTGCCCGTCGGGATAAAACGCATGGGTTTCCACGCGGATCGGCCGGTTGGGATCGTGGCCGTCGCGCACGGCATCCTTCATCGTCGGCAGCCGCGCCTGGGGCTCGACCCCGGGCGCCTCGGCCTGCGGCACTTCCTCGGGCTGGGGTTGAGCATCGGGTGTTCGCGGCGATGTACATCCACACCAGAGCAGGACAGCGACAACCGGGGCTAGTCGCGATCGCATCGCGCCTCCTTGGTTCAGGGCGTACGGCTGTAGTGTCGATAGACGAGCTCGGGGGCCGCGTCGATAGCCAACCCGCAGGTGTGTCCAGCGAGCAGACTATGGTGCGCGGAGAGCTCGCAGACCGGATCAGGATTTCGCGCGTCACCGGTGAGCAAAAACGCCTGACAACGGCATCCGCCAAAATCGATCTCCTTGCGTGGACAACTCCGACATGGCTCGGCCATCCAATCAAAGCCGCGAAAGGCGCAAAACGCCTCGCCTTCGGACCAGATTTCGCCAAGCGCGCGCGCTTGCACGTTGTCAAAGCGAAGCCCGTCGATCAATTGTGCTGCGTGGCATGGGAGCACGAAGCCATCGGGCGAGACGTTGATGAACCGACGGCCCCAACCACCCATACAGGCCTTGGGCCGCACGCCGTGGTAGTCGGAGACGACGTAATCGATCACCAGGCGGCCCAGCAACCGCTCGCGGGCGCGCTCGACGACTTCGGTCGCCTCGTCGAGTTGCGCTCGGGTTGGCATCAGGGCCGCACGGTTGACCAGCGCCCAACCCACGTACTGGGCGTGCGCAACTTCGAGGCGCTGAGCGCCAAGCTCGACAGCCAGAGCGATGATCGACTCCAGCTCACTCAAATTCTGACGGTGCACTACGGCGTTGATCGTCAGAGGCAGTCCGATTTGTCCGACGAGCTGCGCCACCTCGAGCTTACGCTCGTGCGCGCCCTTGCGCCCACCGATGCGCGCAGCCATCTGAGCGCTTGCCGCCTGTATGCTCAGTTGAATGTGATCGAGGCCTGCCTCACAGAGTCGCTCCAGCCTGGGCGCGTCGAGCAAGAGCCCCGAAGTGATCAGATTGGTGTAAAGCCCGCTCGCACATGCCTGGCCGACGATCTGCTCGAGGTCGGCGCGCGCGCACGGCTCACCGCCAGAGAGATGCACGTGCAGTACGCCGAGGGCCGCTGCCTCCTCGAGTACGCGCTGCCAGCTCTGCGTATCCAGCTCACCCGCGCCACGGACAAGCTCGCCAGGGTTGGAGCAATACACACAGCTCATCGGGCAGCGATGGGTCAGCTCACACAACATGCCAAGCGGAGGTGGCAGGCTCATGTGCTGACCAGACCTTTGTCCGCGAGCTCTTGGAGCAACTTCAACACATCGGTCGCAATCGTTTTGCGCTCTGCGGCGTGCTCTTTGGCCAATGTGTCGACGATGAGTTCAATGCGACGCACGCCATCGAGGCGCTTGAGAATTTCAAGCGCGATCTTGTCGGGCACGTACATGCGCTCCGGCGCGAGCACCAACCAGCACGCCCGCAGCTGGTCAAAGCCCAGTCGCACGTAGCGCGGCAAATGCAAGACACTGCTTTCATCGACGAGCAGTCGTTCTCTCATCGCTTCTCCCCAAACTGGGTGGCTCCCGGCGGCACATGGCCCGGCGTGATGTAGGCCTGGTAGAGCGCATCGAGCTGGGCCCAGAGCACGTCGCATTTGAACGCGAGCGCCTCGGTGACCTGGCGCTGCTGCTCGGCTGTGCGGGCGTGTTCGAGCACATAGTCGAGCGCAAAATTGGCGTCACGCGGAGCCTGATCCATTCGGTTTTGAAAGTAGCTCAAGGCTTCCATGGGCAAACAAGCATAGTGCGACAGCAGCGCATCGACGCGCTCCCCGATGATCGTGGGCGCAAACAACTCGGTCAGTGTCGAGGCGACGGCCTCGAGCAGCGAGTGTTCACGCACGAAATGCACGTAGGCATCCACGGCAAAACGTGTCGCCGCAAGAACGCCCTTGTGGGCGATCACGTCCTCGCGGCGAAGATCAAGCGCGTCAGCGAGCAGCAGCCAACGCGCCAGGCCGCCGGCATCGTCGCCTGCGCCGTCGTGATCGATAATGCGCTGCAGCCAGGCTCGCCGAAACAGCGGATCGGTCGATCGCGCCAAGATGTTGGCATCCTTTCGCGGGATCGCCGCTTGATAATAGAAGCGGTTGAGCACCCAGGCTTGCAACTGAGCCTGACTGAGATCGCCTCCATTCATCAGCCGGTGAAAGGGATGATGGCCATGGTAGCGCGCGGCCCCGAAATCGCGCAGATGGGCTTCGAATTCACGTGGTGTCAGCGGAAAGTTCATAGATGCAATACCATCGAATCGTAGGCGACCTCCCAGCCGGCGGCCTCCACCCGATTTCGCTCGGGAGAATCCGCCAGGAGGACGGGATTGGAATTGTTCAAGTGAATGAAGACTTTGCGTCCGATCTCGACCCCGCTGAAATAGGCCAAACTGCCGTTGGCGCCATCGATACACATATGGCCCATGCGCCTGCCCGATTTGGAGGAGAGCTCCTGGCGCACGAGTTCCTCGTCGTCCCAAAGCGTGCCGTCAAAGAAGACCAACGGCGCAGCGCCAAGGCGCTCACCAAGCTCGGGCGTAAACGCAGCGCATCCCGGGATAAAAAAGAAGTACTTCTCGCCGGCGCTCACCTTCAGGCCGACGACCTGCTCACCCAGCTCGCCCAAACTTGGCGTCTGGCCGGCTTGCTCCTCATGAAGCGCGACCTTTCCCGGCACGCTGAAGGCCTCGATGCTCATGCCAATCGATGCGCCGTCGATTCCGATCAAGGGCGTGCTCACCTCCAAGTCCACCACGCGTCGCGAAACCAGGGCCGTGTCGAGCACCTTGAAGATCGCCGATCGCTCGAGCACCGCATGGGTTGCCGCCGTCGCGTAGAGCCCGAAGCCGTGGCCCTCGCGCATGCTGAGCAGGCCGGCGATATGATCGACCTCACTGTTCGCCAACACCACGGCCGAAATGGGGCTGTGACGGCGCCCGACGCGTGGCAAAAAAGCTGCATGACCGGCCAATTGATGGCCCAGATCGGGCGAAGCTCCAAGCAGCACCCAGCGCTTGCCACCGTCGGCGCTGACGGCCAGACTACACTGCGTACGCACAGCCGTCCCCGCGCCGCCGGCGCGCACCCGCGCGCATACTGCGCAGCGACAATTCCACTGCGGCGAGCCACCACCGGCGGCCGATCCCAACACCAGAATGTCGAGTTTGGAGCTCATCAATTAGCCCTTGGAAGGCGAAATTTCGGCACATTGATAGGCGCTGACCTCCATGCTCACAGCAATCTCCTCGACGCGCGGTGCCTTCCAGACTTTCTTGCTCTTGGGTGCAGTCTTCACGGTGTCCTCCAATGACCTTGGAAAAATCGAAGTCGATACATCACCAATAACGCTCAGGATGTGTGGACAGCGAAGCTAGAAACCATCTGCGCGTTGTCAATTCAGAAGGGTGGGACCAAGGAAGGGTAAGCGGATGAGCGTGGCGCCTGGCAGGAAAATGCCCGTTGGCAAGTGCACGTGCGAGGCGCCGACCTCGGCTGGATCAGGAGTTCTTGGCGCTCACCAGCGCCGCCACGCCCCAGACGGCCACGGCCAACATCAACACCCGGCGCAGGCGGTGATTTGAGGCTGGCTTTCGAAACGTCTCGAAGCTTGCGCCCTTTTTTGTCAGCGTGATGTAGCCCCAGGGAATGATTCGGCCGCCGCCACCGCCGCCGCCCTTGCCCATCAACTTGGAGCGCTTGCCCTCACCGCTGCCAAAGCCAAATCCCAGCCGCATCTCCGCTACCGGCACGATCGTGACCCGGCCCTGGCGCACGGGCTCGCCGAAGACGGCACGCGGCCCCAGTTGCTGGAAAATCCGCTCCATCTCCACGCCCATGGGCCCCTGTTTTTGCCCACCTTTGCCGGTCGCCATCGAGTCCTGCATGCTGTTCATACTGTCGAAATTAGCCACGTGTCATCTCCTGAAAGGGTTGGTAAATCACCACTTCTTCAAGATAGTAAACACGCCCATCCCCGCCGCTACAGGCGGTCGAGTATGCGATAGCCCTCATCTTCGAGCATCGCTCTGAGTTGCTCGATGTGTTGCTCACCGCGCGTCTCGAGTTTGAGTTCGACATTGGTCAGCCCGAGCGGGCTTCCCTCGGCAAAGGTGCGATTGTGGTAAATCTCGAGCACGTTCGCGCGTGACGTGGCGATCAAGGTCAGCACCCGCGCCAGGCTTCCGGGCGTATCGCGAAGCTGCAAGTCGATGCGGTAGATGCGGCCCGCGGCGACAAGCCCGCGCTCGATGATGCGGGCGATGACGTTGACGTCGATGTTGCCGCCGCTGACGACCGCGCACACCTTTTTGCCGTCGACGCCGCCGATGCGCCGCCCGATCAGCGCGGCCACCGCAGCCGCACCGGCACCTTCGGCCACAGTCTTATCCTGCTCGAGCAGATCGAGAATTGCGTTGGCAACTTCCTCTTCGCTGACGGTCACGATATCGTCGACGTAGTGTCGAAGCGTCGCAAAGCTCAGCTCGCCGACCCTGCGCACGGCGATGCCGTCACAGATCGTCGTTGCTTCGGGCACCTCGACGACGCTGCCGCCCGCGATCGAGAGTTTCATCGAAGCCAGCGCTTCGGCCTCCACGCCGATGACGCGGATCTTGGGGTTGGTCTCCTTGAGCGCAACGGCCACTCCGGCGGCGAGGCCTCCACCACCAACGGGCACCACGACGCAGTCGAGGTAGGGGTTTTGCTCGAGCAACTCCAGACCCAACGTGCCCTGCCCGGCGATCACTGCCCGGTCGTCGAAGGGATGAACAAAGACACGCCCTTCCTCGTGCATCACTTCGACGGCTTTTGCATAGGCTTCATCATAGCTCGAGCCCCACAACACCACGTCCCCGCCAAAACCACGCGTGCGCGTGATCTTGAGCAACGGCGTGCCCTCGGGCATCACAATCTTTGCGCTGATACCCAACTGAGCTGCGTGATAGGCGACCGCCTGGGCGTGATTTCCAGCAGAGGCGGCGATGATTCCGCGCGCCTTTTCCTCTTCGCTCAACTGACGTATCTTGTTGCACGCGCCGCGCTCCTTGAAGCTTCCGGTGAGCTGCAAATTCTCGAGTTTGAGAAAGACCTTGCAGCCCAGCCGTTTGCTCAACAGTGCACTCGGTGAGCACGGCGAGATGACCACCGCATTTCGAATGCGCTCGCGGGCTTGCTCGATCTCGGCGAAAGTGACAATGGACGTGTCGGGTGCCGATGGGTTCATTCAAGCCTCAGTGTTCGGGAAAAATCGCCTTTTCGCCAGGCCACTATAGCAGGCCTTCCACGCGCTTCAATCCACGCATCAGGAGCTTCAATGATATTTCGCGACGCACTCTTTGAGGGCAAGGTCGTGCTGATCACCGGCGGCGGCACCGGCATTGGTCGTGAGATGGCACGCGACTTCGCCCGGCTGGGCGCGCGCGTCGCTATCGCCGCAAGGCGCGAGGCCAAGCTGCGAGAAACCGTCGATCTGATCGAGGCCGAAGGTGGCAAGGCCAGTTTGCACCTGCTGGACATTCGCGACGCCGACGCGATCGCTGCCTGCATCGATGATGTCTGCCTGCAATGGGGACCCATCGATGTCTTGATCAACAATGCCGGGGGCAACTTCATCGGCCCGGCGGCGGCCATGAGTCCCAATGGCTGGCGCACCGTGATCGACATCAACCTCAACGGTACATTCCTGATGTGCCGCGAGGTCGGCAACCGCATGCTCTCCGAGGGGCGCGGCGGGCGAATCATCAACATCAGTGCCACCAACGCCTACAATGGCTCGCCGCTGATGGCGCACTCCGGGGCGAGCAAGGCCGGCATGAACAGCCTCACGGAGACATTGGCCGTCGAGTGGGGCGGCGCCGGCATCACGGTCAACGCCGTACTGCCCGGACCAGTGCGCACCGACGGCAGCGACGAACGGCTTTGGACCGACGCCGAAATGGTCGAGCGCCTCGAATCGCGCATCCCGCTTGGGCGCTTTGGCACGCCCGAGGACATCTCTCCTATCGTCTTGTTTCTGGCCTCGGAGGCCGGCGCCTTCGTCACCGGCTCGCTCATTGTCGTCGACGGCGGTGATCGACTCCGCTCGACGTTGTTTTAGAGGTTTTTATCGTGCGTCGTATCGCGCCCATCCTGATCTCGTTTTGCGGCAGCCTCGGACTGGCCACGGCCTTGACCTATTTCATCGGTATCTACCTCGCATTTCGGCCGGAGTACCAGCAGTGGAATGCCTTCTTCGTGCCCAAGGCGATCGCCTTCATGGTCGTGCCCTATGTGCTCTTGATGGCCTACATGATGCTGCGAAACCTGCTTGGCGCCTGGTTGCTCGAGCGTGGCCACATCGAAGACGCCCTTGCCTACACCACCTCGCGCACGCGGCCCAACCTGCTTCGTGGAAAGCGCGAGGCGCTCAATCACCGTCTCGTCCAGGTGCGCGCGCTCATTGCGCTCGAGCGCTACGACCAGGCCCTCCTGG
>JACCWM010000040.1 GCA_013697635.1 Lujinxingiaceae bacterium
GCGAAGGCGCGCGCTTCGGCCTCGACGCCCTGCAGGTGTTCGGCGCGCCAGCCCGAGAGCGGCTCGATGCTCAGCGTCAGCAGCTTGGCCGCCACCTTGGTCGACCAGGTCGCGACGATCCGGCCGCCCACGAGCACGCTGGGGGCGAGCATGGCGGCCTTTCGCCAGACCAGAGGCCGCTCGGCCTCGAGGGGCATGATCCAGCTCTTGTCCTTGTGGGTCATCAGTTGGCCGTCAAACATCGGCAAGAGACGCACGCTCTCTTGGTCGGCGGGCAAGCGCAGGGCATCGGCGTCTTTGGCCAGCGCCAACAAGCCCTTTCGGCCGGCGCAGCGCACGTCGACGAGCTCGCTTTGCAGGCCGGCCAGCCAGCCACGCACTTCCGTGACGCGGGCGCCATAGAAGTGGGCGATGTCGGCGGCGGTCGCCGGTGCAAAGCTCGACAGGTAGCGGCCAACGAGCGCGGTAGCGGCCTCGTCGGCATCGGGCAGCTGCCAGTCAAGCTTGGGAAACCAGAGCTCGCGCGCGGCGTACTCGTTCTCCGAGCCCCGTTTATCGCCAACGCACAGGTCGCCGCGCTGGGCCAAAACCCAGATCAGGCGCGAGGCGGCAAAGCGCTCGGCGTTGCCCTGGCTGCCGGGGTGCTCGCGTGCTTCCTCAACCAGACGTGGCGTGAGCACGTTGTAGAGGTCGGTTCGCAGCAGCGGGCGACCGGCTTCGACGAATGCCTGGTGAGCGGCCTCGAGCTCCTCGTCGGTCGGGATCGCGCCGCGCCGACCGGTTTGTGGCCACTTGCTCTGGGCTGCGACGATCATCGCCCAGTCCGCCGGATCGTAGAGGTGCAAGGTGTCGCGCTGGCCCCATGTGCGCACCAGGCGTCGCGCACCTGGCTCGCTCAAGGCCGCTTTGACCGCCAACGCGCTCGGTCGTGTCGCCGTGCGAAGGCTCATGCCATACAACGCCGGCACTTCCTGCTGGGCCTGAGCGCCGACGATGCTGCGCGCCGCCTCGGTCAGGCTTTCAGCACCGGGCCCGGCCAGGTGACAGCGGCGCAGCCGAAAACTCAGCGCCTGGGCCTCACTTATCTCGATCGGCACTTGCTTGGACATGGCGCTTTACCTGATGGGCGCTGTTTTTAGGGCTGGGTGCTCATGCTGGTCATGGCGACGCGTGTCTTGGTGATCTGTTCGGCGTCGATGCGCAAACCCTTGGAGGCGATGTAGGCGAGCATCTTGGTCTGTACTTTGTCCGCCTGGTCGGGGGTGACCTTGGTGGAGACTTCGAGCATTTGTGTGCCGTCAGCGAGCGTCCAAAGCTCGAGGGTCAGGCGCTGCTCGAGCTTCTTGGTCGAGACCTTCCACTTCAAGACTTCGATCGGGCCGAGCACCTCGAGCGTGTCCCATGCGATCGTCTGGTCGCCCAAGAACTCTTGGGCAAAGAGCTCCTGGCGCGCCGAAAAAAGCTTGTCGATCGCCCGGGCTCCCCTGGCGACGTCGGCAATCTCGCCCTTGTCTTGCACGACGGTGAACGAGCACGACGAGACCTCTTTGTCGGGGCTGCGGTCGATCTCGCACTTGAAGCCCTCGCGGCCCAAAAGCTCGGCGTCGACGTCGTCGTTCGTCATGGGCCGATGCTTGACGGTGGAATCGTCGACGTCGCCCTGCTGGCTGCGCGAGCGCAAGATCAGCCCGCCCTCGTAGAGCTCGAGCTCAGGCGTGTCGTAAAAATAAACCGCGCTCAAGGCGGCGATTTTTCGCTTGAGCCCGAAGGTATCCCGGGCCAGGGAAATCTCGTCGTTGGCGAGCATCAGCTTGAGCTCGACGCGCGGCTCGGCGCTGGCATCGGCCTTGCCCGACACCTCCTCGACAAAAGCCTCAACCTCGAGCGAATCCTCCTCGGCCTCGATCTGGGCACCATCAGCGCAGCCTGTGCCGGCCAACGCGATCACGAGCAAATACAAGAGCAGGTGCAAGCGCGCAGGCAGCATGGAAAACCAGGGTAGGTCGTGCATTATTTGAGGGCGGTCGGACCAGATCTCGTGGAGCGCACGCTAGCAAAGCGTATGCGCTTGTCAATCATAGACTTGGCGAGCGCTTCGCGCTTCAGCTTTTTGGCGCGAGCCAGTCGCCTTTGGCAAAGACATACAGGCGGTTGCGCGCCCGAGAGGCGCCCACGTAGCGCGCGTTGACCGAGCAGCGCTCGTCTTCGGCGTTGACGTCGAGCATGATCACGACCTCGGCCTCGAGGCCCTTGAAGCCCGAGATGCTCGAGTGCAACAGACCCTGGCTCCACTGGGCGGGCTGATGCACGATCGTATGATCACCGAGCGTGGTCGCCCCTTCGAGCACCGAGTTTTTGGGCGAGCGCGCGGTCAAGATCGCGATGTTGTGGGGCGCCAACTTCTCGCGGCCCAGCAAGTTGTCGAGCAGCTCCGTGAGCTGTTTGCGCGTCTTGGCCGGCGATTGCTGCTGGTAGATCACAGGCTCCTCGCCGGTGGGACAGCCCGGATGGGACTCCATCTCGACGGCGACGAGTTGCAACAGCACGCGCGCGATCGAGCGCGTGTTTCGTAGGTTCTCGGCCAGCATATAGACCGGGTAGTCAGGCACCTGGCTGCCGTGCTCGAAGATCGTCTGCGACGAGTCGTAGAAGACGACCATGCGACCCTGGGCGGGCTCGCGAAGCCCGGCCTTCAAGACTTCCCACCAGAAGGTGGCAAAATCCTGTGCTTCGTCGACGATGATCGCGTCCCAGCCGCCGAGCTTGCCGGCCTCGATCGCCTCGAGCAAGACAAGCGGTGCCTCCTCGATCCAGTAGTTTTGTTGGGCCTTGAGTCCGGCCTCATGGTCGGGCGGCGCCAGCGGTTGGCCAAGGCTTGTGCCGGCGATGCCACAAAGTTTGTGAAAGCTCGTGGCTTGCACGCTGCCCGCCATATCCGTCCAGGGCTCGACGGTCTGGGTCAGGTAGTCGGCCAAATACGTGTTGAAGCACAACAGCAGCACGTTTTTTCCCTTCGCCGCCAGATCCCTGGCCACCTCGACGGCCAGCACGGTCTTGCCCGTGCCGGCGCCGCCCTCGACGCGTATGAGGCGGTTGGCCTGAATCTGGCGCACCACCTTGGTCTGGTCTTCGGTCAGGCGCAGCATCTGCTGGGTCTCGAACTCGATCATCGGGGCGAGCTTGGAGACGATGCCAAACTCCGGCGAGACGATCTCGCGACAAAAGCGCTTGAACTCCGCCTCCTTCATGCGCGGCAGCTCGCCATCGAAGCGGCGCGCATAAAAGCTCATCGCGCGCTGCACGTGGACGCCAAGCTCCGAGAGCGCCATGGCGTCAAAGATCACCTCGCGCTCGAGCTCGGGCGGCGGATTGATCCCCTCCCAGCCGGCCATCGGAAAGGCCAGCGCCCAGCCAAAGACCAGGGGAAACTTGCCCCGAAACACCGGAAAGCTCTTGGCCAGCGGCCCCCTGAACTTCTCAGCCAGATCTTTGACGTGACGCTGAACCTGCTCCTCCGGCGCTTGCATGCGCTCGCGTCGGCCGTGGGGCTGATCGCGCCACCACTGGCCCTTCTCATCGCGGTAGACGCCCAGGCCCTTGCACTCGATCACGAGCATGCCCTTGACCGGATGCAAGACCAAAAAATCCGCCTCGCCCTCATGGGCGCGCGACGGCTCGAGGTAGCGCAAGCCGTGGTAGACATAGAACTCATCGGAGAGCGTGCGCTTGAGCTTATCGAAGATCATGCGCTCCGACTCGGTCACGCCATTGCCCACCACAATATGCTCCGGAATCATCACTGCCATTTGCCACCCTTATTCAATTTTCAAAAGAAGTCCAAGGAGCGGCCAGCTTAGAGAACGAAGCCTGGCGGCGCAAGAAACTTGCGCGCAGCTCGGGGGTTGTAACGGGCGTGATAGACCTTTGGGACAACTTATGACAGAGTCGGCTGTCGCAAATTGCGACGATAAGTCTATTCAGACATTGAAGGTCAAGACGTGGCTCTGCCCACCCTCGCCGGGGGGGCTGTAACGTCATTTGTGTAACTTCGTGTAAGGTCAGTTAACGAGTCACAAATTACATGGAGCAATGACATGAGTGCGATCAAGATTCGACGTTCGAAATTCAATGTGCTGCCTGATGAGCTCGACGATGTGCTGCATGCGATGGTCAAAGACAATGCGGGGCGCTCATTGAGTGAGATGCTCAAGCAGGGCTCGCCCCTCAAAAACCTCATCGGCCGAATCGTTGAGCTGTCGATGCAAGAAGAGATGGTCGAGCATCTGGGGTATGCGCCACATGAGCATATGAGCGCTGAGAAGCAGGCCGAAGAGAGGAGTCGTCGGCGCAACAACACGCGAAATGGCTCGAGCTCCAAGCAGCTCAAGACGAGCTTCTTCCGAGACCTCCATCGAGGTGCCACGCGACCGCAACGCGAGCTTTGCGGCGCAGGTGCTGGGTAAGGGAGCGAGCGTTTCCGAGGAGCTCGAGCGCCAGGTCATCTCGATGTATGCCGGCGGCATGACCACACGCGACATCAGCGCTCACGTGCGCGAGCTCTACAACACCGAGGTCAGCGACATGTTCGTCAGCCGGCTCGTCGAGCGCCTGGACCCGGAGCTCGCCGCCTGGCGAAACCGCGCCCTCGAGCCCCTCTATCCGGTGGTCTTCGTCGACTGCCTGCACCAAAAGATTCGCCAGGCCAACGGCGTCGTCTCGACCGCTATCTACCAGGTATGCGCCTACGACGAGCAAGGAAATCTCGAGGTGCTCGGCGTATGGACCGCTCCCGCGACACAGAGCCCCAAAGAGTCTGCGAGCTTCTGGCACCAAGTGCTCATTGAGCTCGAGGGGCGCGGCGTCAAGGACATCTTGATTCTGTGCGGCGACGGCCTCAGCGGCCTGGAGCAGACCGTGAACGCCGTCTATCCTCACACCCTGTTCTTGACGTGCGTCGTCCATCTGGTGCGCAACAGCCTGCGGTTGGTGAACTGGAAGGAGCGCAAGCCGATTGCCAAGAGCCTGCGCGCAATCTACGGCGCGTCGACCTTCGAGCAGGCCGAGTACGCGCTGCTCGCCTTTGAAGAGCAGTGGGGCAGCCGTCACCCCGGGCTGGTCAAGCAGTGGAAGGTCAATCTCGTGAAAATCAGCGCGCTGTGGGGCTTGCCCGCCACGCTTCGCAAGCTGGTCTACACGACCAACGCCATCGAGAATCTCAACCGCCAGGTGCGCAAGGTCACCAAAAGCCGCGGCGTATTTCCCAACACCGACAGTGCCTTGCGGCTCATCACGCTCTTTCACACCCGCCGCGAGGAGAAGCTCAAGCACACGAAGATGCGAAAAGAC
>JACCWM010000143.1 GCA_013697635.1 Lujinxingiaceae bacterium
TGCCTGCACGGCCATCGCCCCCGCTGTGGGGCCCATCAGATCGAGGACGTTAAACGGCGCAAGCGCACGAGGCCGAGGGCGAGCAGTACCAGCAAAATTGTGCCGGAGTTCGGGGACGTGTTGGCCGAGGAGCAGGCGCAGCCGGAGTCGGGCGTGGTCAGCGGGTTCTCGCCAGTGGAGACGTCGGCCGTGGTGCTCCCGCTGTCGGGGGTTTGGCCGGCGTCGGGGTCGAGCTCGTCGGTGTCGTCGGTGTCGTCGGGGTCGGGGCAGCCACCGGCTGGGGCCGGGCCGATCGTGACCGGGGGGCTGTCGCTCTGGGCCTCGCCGCTGCCGTTGCTGGCGGTCAGGCGAGCGAAGTAGGTGCCCGGGGCGACGCCTTCGGTGTTCCAGAATCCACCGTTGAGCTCGGGGCCCTCGGCGACGACGGCGCCGCCGGCCTGGTCGATGATTTGCCAGGACAGCGCGGGGGTCGGATAGCCGGTGATGCCGTCGACGAAGAAGGTGACCTGCGCGCAGGCTGCGGCCGCCTCGGGCTCGGAACGAATCGCGCCGGGCGTGGGCGCCGGGTCGACGACCTCGATGTGCTCCGTCTTGACGTCGCACTGCGCACGGTTGGCGGTGCAGACTTCGAGCTTGATCTCCTTGCGGCCGGTCGACTGGAAGTAAGTCAGCACATCGGCGTCGTGCGTCGTGGCAGGCAGTGCGTCCTCAAAAGACCAGGCGCGGGTGACGATGTTGCCCACCGAGGTGTTCGAGACAAGCACGGGCGTGCCGGGTGAGTTAGGCTCAGGGACGTTGGGGTAGACGGGCGACATCGAGGCGACGCTGAAGGCGGCGTGCAGTTCGCCGTCGTTGACGCACATGTCGTTCACGCATTTTTGGGTGCCGGTGCAGTCGTCGTCTTCGCAGCAGCCGCTGGCTGGGACACAGTTTCCAACGCCGCAATCGCGCTGATCTTCAGCGCACGCGCTGACATCGCAGGCGCCGCCAGCGCATTTGCCGCCCTGGCATCCGCAGCCAAAGGCCGCGCAGTTGGCGTCCTGTCGGGCGGTGCAGCCTGTGCCGGGGCAAAAGCCGGCCGCGCAGGCGCCGTCGCTGCAGAGGCAGCCGAACTTGCCGCAATCCGTACTTTGTTTGGCGGTGCAGCCCGAGCCGGGGCAGTAGCCGCCAGAGCATTGGCCGTCGATGCAATTGCAGCCAAAGTTGCCACAATCGTTGGTTTGCTTCTCCGTGCAGCCGGTGCCCGAGCAATGGCCGCCGGAGCACGCGCCGTCAACGCAGCCGCAGCCGAACGAGCCGCAGTCTTTCTTTTGTTTTTCCGTGCAGCCGGGTCCGGGGCAATAGCCGCCCGAGCACTTGCCGTCGACGCAACTGCAACCGTAGAAGCCGCAGTCATTAGCCTGTTTGGTCGTGCAGCCGGTGCCGGGACAATGGCCGCCGGAGCATTGGCCGTCGACGCAGCCGCAGCCGTAGAAGCCGCAGTCTTTCTTTTGTTTTTCGGTGCAGCCCGCGCCGGGGCAGTTGCCCCCGGAGCACTGGCCGTCGACACAACCGCAGCCGAACGCGCCGCAGTTGCTCTCTTGCTGGGTGGTGCAACCGCTGCCGGCGCAGTGGCCGCCGGAGCACTGGCCGCCGACGCAGCCGCAGCCGTAGTAGCCGCAATTGTTGCGCTGCGTGGTCGTGCAGCCCTGCGCGTCGGTGGGCTCGGGCGGAGGCGGCGGCGGCTGCGTTCCGCCCGGGTTACCATTGGCGCGCGCGATGATCGTGTCGATCTGGGCGAAGAGGCGGTTGCCCGGGCAAGCCGTGGCTGTGGTGCCGACCTGGCGATGGCCAAAGACGTAGCTGCGGTTGAGCGTGATCCGGTAGTAGCCATGGATGGCGGCCAAAATACGCGCGCCCGCGTTGATCATCGGCTCCGAGGCGGGCACGTCGCTAAACGTGCCGATGTAGCTGACGCCGAGGTTGCCCTGGTTGGCGCCGCCGGCGTGGCCGCCGAGGCGGCCTTCGTGCCGTCCCTGGTAGACCTTGCCGTCCTGGCCGACCAAAAAGTGGTAGGCGACGTCGCACCAGCCACGTGTGTTCATGTGGAAGTTCTGGATCTGGCGCATGCGCGAGGCCATCGAGGAGTCGTTGTTCGGCGTGACCGTGTGGTGGATCGTGATCCGGTAGGGCGCATGATTGGACGTGCAGCGGCTCGCCGCCGCGCCCCATTGTGCGCGGGTGACGTCGACGCCGGTGTTGGCCGCGAGCGCTTGCTCGACCTGTCGCAGATCGGAGTCGAGCAGCCCGGAATCAAGCGCGACGAGCGGATCGGGCGTCAACACGAACGCCTCGATCGCGATGAACCCTAGCTCGGCCTTCTCGATGTCGCGAAAGCGAAGCTGAATCTGAGAGCCCGCAGCGCTGATGTCAGCGTGCGCGTTGTGCGCCTCGCCCTCCTTGTAGGTGATCGTTGCCGGTGTCCACGCCGACCAACCGGCCTGCTCGCTGCCCCAGACACGGACGTCGATTTTGGGAGTGCGAGCCGCGTCGAAGCGCATGCCGACGCGATTGAACGCCGAGGCTTCGACCGTGATCGGCGCCATCAGAAAAGCCTCTTCGTCGCCCTTGATCAGTGTGGCGAGCAACGGCTGCGCCTCGCCGACGAACACCAGGCCTTCGTCACCGTCGTGGGCCAGATGCTCGCCGGGCTTTTCGCCCTCGAAAACGGCCTGTTCAGGTTCGACGGAGCAGGCCGTGAGCACGAGCAGAGCGAGCACGAGACAAAAACACACAGGGGAGAGAGTTTTCATGATTTTGAACTTCCGTATCTCAATAAACGAATTCAAAGCGCGTCGATGACGTTGTCTCGCGCATTATCAAGGACATGCACCGTTGAATCAAGGCAAAGCCCACCACGGCTTCGGCAGACAGCTCCGCGATCAACTCGAGGCCCAGCACAGCCGGTCAAGGCTTCGATGACGACAGAGTTCGGTGACAGTTTCAAGAAATAGTCCGTCGCGAAGAGCCGTTTCATCAACCCACGCAGCACCACGCAGGAGCACGACCTCATGACATTGATCCGCATCATCTTGTGCCTGATTTTCCCGCCCCTTGCGGTCTTTCTGACCGTCGGCGTGCAACTTCACTTCTGGCTTAATATCGTCTTGACCCTGCTCGGTGGCATTCCGGGCAGGGTCCACGCCCTCTGGATCGTCGCGACCAACTCCGACTGAGATCCGAGCTGTCGAGGCAACGTATGGCTGGCGAATACGATATCGACTTTCGAAAGCATCCCGAGCAGTACCGCTACTCCGCAGACGAGAAAGGCGTCTTCAAGGTCGAGCCCTACAAGAGCGAGCTGTTGCCCTTGTGGCGATACCGCGATGAGCAGGCCGCCCGTCAATCTGCCCGAGCGATTCGCGAAAAGTATGAGGCGTATCGGCGAGTCGAGGATTTTGTGGGGATGGACATGGCCCGCAAATACCTTCAGATGGGGTTTACCCGGGCCATGCGCTACGCCAAATATCCCGGGGGACGCAAATACGACGAAGATGGCAAGGTGCGTGACGCCCTGAGCTGGGCCGACGTTAGCAAGCGCGAAGCGGCCGTCGTTTTTCGCGAGGCCTGGGCGAAGGTGCGCGAGGACCCCGAGTACGAGCTTCTAAAACAGGTGCACATGAAACGCGGACTGCGCCGTGATCGCTCATGAAGCCCTCTCACGTCGCAGTCCTGATTAGAAACCCGGGCCATTTTCTAATCTGCTCGACTTCATGGCCTTCACTTTCTTAACGCCTACTTCGGCCAGAAACTTTTGATATTCGCTCGTCTCCATTCCGTAGAGCGCAATCTTCCCGTCGCTGTCGCTATAAATGCCAAAACCATACATTTGCTTTTCAGGGCAAGCCCTGGGGACCGGGTTGGGGTGGGGTACGGTCAGCGTGGTGGCGTGTGGGACGAAGCGCTCGTTATTTTGCGCCGTCGGTCCGGATTAAGCCTGGGTGTGTGCGTCGATGACGCGGGGGGCGAGTAGGGCCAGGTATCTTCGCGACGCGACGTCTGTTCGAAGCAAGCGGGCGCGTGCGCCCGTCCACGTCTATTGCGTCGTCTGGGAGTGGCGCGCCGCTTCCAGGGAGTCGCAGTCGTCGGCGGGCAGCCAGGTATTGACGTCTTCACCGGCTTGATCGTCGTTGGTCGGGGCAAAGGGGTTTCGCGCCAGCGTGAGAAACCCCTCATCGCTGCCCTCGGTCTTCAAGAACACCTCATAATAATAGGTGCCCCGATAGTCGGGGGGCATGCAGACCTCAACGGACCAGACACCCTCGCGCTTCTCGAGCATCAAGCCGTGCGAGGTGGCGAGGGGCTGGATGCTTCCCTGGAGCACGACTTCGAGCACGTGTTCAGGGTCTTGCGGGGCGATCGCAAATACGACGGGGCAACACTCGCCGGGCTCGGTGTGCGGCATGGGGTCTTCGGCCGGTACTACAGGTCGCGGGGGCGGGGCCTCGTGCTCGCCATCGGGCGCGCCCAGGGTGGGCGTCTCGCGGGCGGAATCACCGGGGTCTACTCCGGCAGCCAAAGGCTTTTGGGCGTCGTCATCGCCGCCGCAGGCGACGATGGCGAGGTTGCAGGCGATGAGCATGGCAATCAGATGTGGGTATTTCATGGCGCGATCCCTCCTGGGACGGATGGCTTGGTCGTATGATCCACGACGGGATCGACGAAGAAGGGGGCCTGGTCAGGGTCATCGGAGCGCTCATCAGCACCTGAGGCGTTCTCATCGGGGACGAAGGAGCGCGCGACCTCGTCATAGATCGCCGCGAGGCGCTCATCGTCGATGTGGGGGTCCATCATCCGGTGATAGCCGCTCTTTTGCTCGAATTCAAAGGGCATGAGGTGGGCGAAGAGGTCTGCGATGCCGAGCTCGTCATTCTCCGTCTGCTCAATCGCCCGGGCGAGCAGGCGAATCAGCGCCTTTCGCGTGATGAAGCCCGGCTTCTCCTTAAGGTCTCGCACAGCGTATTTGAGCACTTGATCGCTGGTCATCGCCTGGGCATCGAAGGTCTGCAGCTCGATGGTGTGCCAGAGCGCACGTTTGACGCTCGCATTGGTCTCCTTTGCGAGCCACTGGGCGGTGAAATCGGCGGATGCGGCCGGGGGCATGCGTCTAAAGACGATCGCCGCCGCCTCGCGCACGGCCGGATCGGGGTGGTTGGGGATGTGGGCAATGAGTGCCAGGGATTTCGGATCGCCGACGTTGGCCAGGGCTCCGAAGACGGGCCGCTGGTAGAGCGCGTCCTTGTCTTTGGTTTGCGCCAAGAGCTGGGTTGCGGCACGCAGGGCGCTCGCTTTGATTTCGGCATCTTGGGGTTTGCGACCGGACATCGCCCCGAGGGCGAGCAGTGACTGGCGCGCGAGCATACGGCTTGCGGAATCTTCTCCATCAACGAGGGCGCTTGCGCGCTGCCCCAGGGAGTTCGCAAGGTCGAGGCCCACGTCGTCTCGATCGATGAGCGAGAGGATCGCCCGGCTACGCTCGATGACGGGAGCGCCCTCGTCATTCATGATGCCTTCGAGGGCCGAGCGTGCTTCAGGGGTGCGCGCGTTGCCAAGGGCGATGTAGATGCCCATCGTCGCCTCGGGCTTGACCTCACGGCGCTGCATCATGGTGACGATTTTGCCGGCCGCCTGCGGTTTGACCTCCAAGAAATCACGAAGGGCGGGCCAGGTGTCCTGAATCGCGACCTCGCTCGCTACGCGCTCGACGTACTGCTCGACGGCCTGCTCGATCGTCAAATGACGCACGGCATCGAGGGCGGCGACTTCGGCGCGGGTCGGGGGCTGAGGTTCGGCGAGATGGAGGTCAAGGGGCAGCAGATCGGTCCAGACGTAATCGGTCTCCGCGGTCGATACCCCGTCAAGAGAAGGCGTGTTGGCGCTCAGGTATTTGGCCTTCGTGCCCTGCTGGAGGCTCGAGCGGGCGCCGACATAGGAGGTGCGATTGTCGAGTTCTTCGAACCAGGAGACGGTCCCGGGGCGAACCCGTTGCAGGTGGCTGGTGACGCGTTGCATGGTCGCCGGGCCGGCGGGCCAGGGCTTGAAGTCGACGATGTTTTGTTCGACCCACAGCTTCTGCGAAACCTGGTTTTCTAAACGCATCGCCGTGGTGACGTCGGCGAGATAGGTGCCCAGGTGTGCCCGACCCTCGAAGCTGGCCTTGCCCTCGGTGGGCCACATCCAACTGAGCTCATGGACGAGGGCTTGCTGCACTCGGGCGTAGGCCTGGTCGATGTCCTTGGCGTGGGCAAAGCCGACGATCGAACAATCGGGGTTGATGCTCACCAAAAAGGGCTCGCCGAGCCTCGCCGAATCGACGACGTGGTTGGCCTCGATGCGGGCAAAACGCCCGACGAGCAGACTGGCGTGCTCGTCGCTCGAGAGGGCACGCAGCTCGAGCCGCGCACGGGTCGAGGTGCGCACATCGCCGGTTGAAGTGGGCGCGACGTTGGCCACGATACCACTCAAGTCGAGCGCGCCCCGTCCTTCTACGACCAGGTCATAGGCCAGGCCTTCCTGGGCTCGAAAGGCACAGCCTTTCTCGGCCAGACGCTCGATTGGAAGCGTCACCTCGTGCGTGTCAGGGTTCTTGACACTGTGCTGTGGCGCGACGACCTCGACGAGCTCGGTCTTGGGGGCTGCAGGGTTTGCACCATCCACGTTCAACCAGGCTACGACGCCTCCCACACATACGACGCTGCCCAGGGCAGCACACCATTTTGTCTTGGACTTAATCATTGAAGACTCTCGAATACAGGGGTGTCCGCGTCGTAGAGCTTGCCTTCGTCAGCGGTGATGCCGTCGTAGGTGAGGAGGTTGTAGCTAACGGAGAACCAGAAAAAGTTGAACGAAGCGCCCACGTTGCCCTCGAATAGCTTGAGTGACCAGGGCACGGAGATGTTCGTATTGCCCCGGCGCGTGTAGGGGCTGTCCTCACCGGCGCGGTAGAGCCAGTGATAGAGGCTCTCGTAGACCGGACCGATGCTCAAGGCGACGACGTTGAAGCCCGCGCCGAGGCAAAAGCCGGGGTTATCGCTGGGCCAGCATCCGGTAAGGTTGAAGCCCGCCGCCGCGCCGGTCTTGAGGGCCAACTGCCAGCGCAAGAATCGCTGCTTCGCCGCCGGCTCGTAGACACAGAGGTAGGGTTTTAGCGTTTCGACCGGGGCGGCCCGAAAGGTTCCGTCAGGCTTGTAGATGACGGCGCTGCTTTGCGGATAGCGGGTCTGCAGCCCGGCAGAGCTCGCACGGTGTAGATGGGCCGCGTGATAGGTGGGAGCGGACGTGCCCACGTTGGACGCGAAGGCCGCGGAGTTTGACAGCCACCGAAACTCCGTGCTGCTCGTCGGCGTACACTGCGACGCGTTGAAGTTCGTGGCGCAAGAGGGCACGGGATGGCGATAGGCGAGCTGTGCGCCGAGCCAGATTTCGTCGGTGCCCATGGCATTTTCGACCTCGAGGGCCTCGGCCATCGAGCTCAGCTCGGCCAGACGTCCACCGCGCACGTTGCAATCTTGGGCCGCGCCCCTAAACGTCTTGGCCTCGTCGATCTTCACGATGCAGGACTTGGTACCGATACAGGGATAGGCCTGCTCGCTGGTCGGGGCGAACTGAAACTCCGCTTCCAGGGCCAGCGATACGCCCACGGTGAACGAGAAGGTCACGAGGATCGCCTTGGGGGGAACACCAAAGACCTGCTTATAACCCCAGCCTACCCCCAGGCCCATCTGACCGGCGTATCTCCCCTTGTCCCAGGTCGCCCTCGTGCCCTGGGTGGCAAATTGCAGTTGGCTCTTGAGGCTGTCCCAGTCTGGGGCAAGGGTGATCGTCACCGGCGTCGAGGACAGCGTATCGAGATCTCCGGGATAGCTTACGGAGGAGGTGGCCGGGTCGGCCGGATCGAGAAGCTGGAAGCCGAGCAGCTCGCCGCTCATACTCGCCGATGCCGTGTCCCCGGGTTTACGGCCGAGCCTGCTGTTTAGGTCGAAGGTCGACCGGCCATTCTGGCCATCGGTGCGGTTGCCCCCGTTGACGGCCTCCACGCAGTTGTCCCTGGCCGCGCCCTGACAATCGATCTGAGTGTCGTTGTCGTTGGATCCGGACATCTTCGCGTCACCGGTCTGCGAGTTATCCGTGGTGCCCGTGAACCCGGCCGAAGCGATGGGCTCAAGGGGTGAGGAGAAACGATCGACGTTGACGCGAAGCGGTGTGCGCGCCTGGCGGCAGCCGCGCATCGTGCGCGGCACCGAGGGATGCCCCCACTGACCGTAGCGTCGATTGAAAAAGACATTCTTCATGGCATCGTAGTCGTTATCCAATTCCACGGAGTAGGCTACTTTGCGCGCCGCAGCACCCGACTCAGCCCGATTCTGGACGATGAAGTTTTGCTTGGCATACACATCTCTCTGGTTGCCTTCTCTGTCGTAAGTAAACACGCCTGTGGCTCCCTCACGGGGTTGAAAACCATGGGCGGGCCGGGTCGGGTTGACGTCGGATTCGATGCAGTAGAAGAGACTAAAGAGCCGGGAATCTCCTTCGACATAAGCCCCTGAGAAGGGTGTGGTGAAGTATCGCTTGATCCTCTCGGTGATCGGCAAGTTGACCGATTCCGTCGTACCATCAGGGTTCGGATTTTGGAGTTTAATCTCACCAATTGGGAACTTGTAGTGCCACTCCAGGTTCGATCCGGGAAGGCCATACTCGCCGTAAGGAAGCACGAAGATCGACGCCCGCACGTTCTCCGCAGCGTAATTACCGTCAGGCCAGGGCGAACGTTCATCCCAGGCTCCGCCGATGTCGACGCCTTTGGCAAAGGGATTAAAGGGGTTGTCGTCGTTGAAGTTTAAGGCCTTCCATTCCAGATCGATGGGCAAACTCGCGTTTAGCCTCGATTCGGTGCGGATGGTCAGGTCCTGAGTGGCTCGAATAGGTCCGGGGATGATGTGAGCCCGGCGAGGAGTCTTTTCGTTGACGAATACAATGGGCATCGACCGGACCTCACGTTGCGAATAGTAGGCGATGAGGTCGTAGGTCCCGGTGGTGGCGTTGTAGTAGAAGTCCTGGGGATTCGGAGCACATTCCGGCGTGTTGTAGGCCAGGATGTTGGCGTCCCCGTCGGCCATACTGACGCCCTTATGCAGGGCCGTTCGCCCTTCCATGTCGTAGGAGAAACGCAACGTGGAACTCTTGTACTTGTAGCTCTCGCGAAAGGCGGGCACGGTCAGTCCCAGCCTTTTGGCAGCATTATCCTCCGAGAGTCGGTCACCTTCCACGCAGGCCTTGGAGAAGGTGCCTTCATATTTGACCAGGTGAGTCAGGCCTTCGGAGACATTCTCGGCAATCTCCGGGATTAGATCCTTGGTAAAAGCCAAGCAGCGAAACCCTCGCTCCGTCGCCCCCGTCTGCGTATTCCGGTATTCATCATCGATCCAGGCCACGACGGTCGAGCGCGAGGGCATAATGCCCCATGAAAAGTTCATGTTGAGCAAGAGATGATAGGCCATCGTCGGGTAGAGCGGCGTATGAGCAAAAGTGAGGGCATTGATATCGAGGTAACCCTGGGGTGGAACAAAGGGAGTCAACGCCGTTTTCGACATATACCTGTAATTCCATAAGTCGTCTGGAGAGACGCCCTCGGTCGGTATGTAAGTCACGTCGGGTTGGCCGATCCAGGCGTAGACGGCAACGTCGGTGATCGTCGGGTCCTCAACACAGTTCATGTTGAGATCGCGCCGTGCCCGGCCGTGGCACTCTCGGGGGATGCAGGCCGTGCGAGTCTCCTGCTCGATGGCCGCCTGGGCCGGTTGCGAGCAGGCCAACACGACGACGCCACTACTCGCCGTGGCGGTGTACTCACGCTGCGCATCATCGTCATCTCGGTCCGAGGCGCCACAGGTATAGACGACCTCGAACGCGCCCGTGCATGTCGATGCGAAGCGACACGAGAGGTCACCCTCGCATTCACGGACGACACGGTCGTACTCGCTGGCGTCACCGGCGCAGGTCGACGATTGCACGCTGACGGCAAAACGCTGCGCGACCTGCACGAGGGCGCTCTCCCCGGCCTGTCGAGAGTACTCCGTGGAGTTTGGGTCGAGGGTCGTCGCAAAGCGCCAACCGACCTCCCCTTCCGGACAGTTGGCCGTCTCGTCGAGCCCCAGCGTTGAGGTTCCCGAGGGCTTTTGGAACGCGTCAGACTCGGGCCCCTCGACGCAGCTCGACAAGCCGATGCAGGCCGTCAGCCCCCAGGCTAGACTCAATATTATTCTTCGCATCTCATGTCCTAAATTCTAGTAGTACTACTCAAGGGGCCACGCACCGCAGAACCACACATCCATCGCCACCGTTGTCAAAGCCCGAGCCTCCATCGTTGGACCCGGCACCGATATCCCCGTCGCTAAGGCCTTTGCACAGCAAGTAGTCCGGGGCGCTGGTGTTCGCCGGGACCCCGAAGGAGCCGTCGGCGGTCGAGAATCCCCCTGGGTAGGTCCCGTAGGTCCCGGCGCCACCCGACGCTCCCATCACACCATCCGAACTGCCGCCCTCTTCGCCGGCGCCACCGCCGGCCTGCTGAAAACCAACCGGTGAGCTTTCTCCATTGGAGTCCGTGGCACCGCCGCCGGAGCCGGACTCCACGTCTTCGCCTTGTGCAAACGCGGTACCACCGCCTCCGGCAGGGATGACGAAGGAGGCGGGGTTCGCGCCCATGACCTGCACGCTCGTAAGTCCGCCGCCGCCTCCCCCACCGCCGGTAAAGGCACCTCCGTCGCCTTTGCCACCGCGCGTCGCCACACCGTACTTGGAGCCAACGCCCGGATCACCGCCCAGCAACGACACGTTGCCGAAGTTACCGCCCTGACCGACCCAGACATTGATGACGTCTCCCGCGGCCACAGTGAGGGTGCCGCTGACATAGCCGGCGGCGCCGCCGGGGGTTCCAAACCCGCCTCCGCCGCCACCGCCGGAGCTGCCCGAGCCGCCGGCGGCGCCCCAGGCCTGCACGTAGACCTGCGTGCAGGCCGCCGGCACGGTTAACGTTGCGCTGGTGGCAACACCGTCGGTCGTGGGCAGATCGGCCACGAGCTTGGGACCGCCACACTGGCCGGAGGCGCCCGTGCAATTCCCCGAATTCGCGGCGCATTCGCAGTTGTTGGAGGGACAGTCCGAGTCCAGGGTGCAGGCCGCACCGGAGGGACAGGCTGTACAGAAGCTGCCGCCACAATCGACGCCTATTTCGTCCTGGTTCTGAATGCCGTCGGTGCACGAGGCCACGCAAAGTCCGCCCGTGCAGGCGCTCGACCCACAGTCGTCGTTCTGATTACATATCTTGCCGATCCCACAAGGCCCACACATCGTACCGCCGCAGTCGATGTCCGACTCATCCTGGTTGCGCCGGTTGTCCGTGCAGGTGCCCGCGTCGCAGACCTTCAAAGCACCGCAGCGTTGGGAGGCGCAGTCGGCGGCCACGAGGCAAGCTTCGCCAACGGCGCATGGCGAGCAGCTGCCACCACAGTCGAGGTCGGTCTCGTTCTGGTTTTTAGCGCCGTCGGAGCAGGTGGGCGCCATGCAGACGTTGCCCTGGCAAACCTTCGAGGTGCAGTCCGTCCCGACCTGACAGATCTTGTCCGTGTCACAAGTGCCGCAGCGCTGGCCCCCGCAGTCCATGTCCGTCTCGTCCTGGTTTAGAACGCCGTCGGAGCAGGTTCCGCCCGAAGACGTGCAGACCCGAGCGACGCATGTCGCGCCGGTGAGGCAATCGCTATCAAGCCAGCAGGACGCGCCGTCGGCGCAGGCCGCACAGACCCCGCCACAGTCCACGCCGGACTCGTCCTGGTTGCGACGCCCGTCACTGCAGGTGGGCGCAGCGGCCAACTTGCATTCGACGAGCAGATCCGGAGAGTAGAAGTCGCCACTGTTGCTATAATAGGGGGGGACCGCACACTCGTAGTATTGGCCATCGGCGGAAAGCTTCGAGGGGTTGGTCTTGACCGCCGCTTGCCAGGATTCCGAGAAGAATCCCGGGACTATCAGCGCAGTGCCGCTCATCGGCACTTCCTTCGCCGTCCCATCGATGTTTAGCCATACGATCACCGGATTATCCGGAGTCAGGGGAGGCGTTCTAATCGGATTATAAATGACTTTCCCGTAAATCGTGCGGGAACCGTCTTCGGGGCATTTGACCTCGATGATACCGCGAGGCTCCTGGTCCTGCGGCGCGTTCAGCCCCGTAGTCTGAAGGGCGTAGTCGGCGGCGCAATGCTGCACAGAGGTGACCTGATATTGGTAGGCATTGCCCAATTCAAACTCGAAGGGTCCTTCCACCGAATCCGCTTGCATCAAGAAGCGCGTGGAAACGCCGTCGAGTTCGTACATGATCGGGATGCCCTCGTTGACCGGAGTGTTTGGATCACTCACGTCAGGCAGGCGATTGACACGTATGATGACGGGCTGTTTGATTCGGCAGCGGCCATCGAGGCACAGGGCGGTGTTACAATCGGAGGCGACGATGCATTGTGGGGTCGTCGCCTGGTTGCTCGTCGCCTGGCAGGGCTCGCAGACACTGCCGCCACAATCGACGTCGGTTTCGAAGCCGGAGTCGAATTCACCGTTGGTACAGCTCGCGCTTTGCACGTCGGTGCCATTGGTGACTACCGCGGCGGCGTCTCCACTGCCAAAAGACACCGTGGAGGTGTCGCCGTTGGATTTATAGGTGATGTCCTCTGCGAAGGTGGTTTTATCGTCTTCGGTACGCTTCACGGAGACCGTAACCTCGCTGCCCTCGGGCAGGTTGTCCACTTCGACCTTGGCGCCACCGTCGGCATCGATCACGACCCGCACGACGACCGGTTTGTCCGGGTCGCCGGAGCCTTCGACATAGACCGTGACTTCCTCGAAGACGCCGTCGCCTCTATTGATCTGAGTGGAGATCGTCACACCCTCGCCGGAGGCGGACGTGTAAGAGGTCGATCCGTCGGCGGCAAAGGTCACCTTGTCCTGGCTCGTGTCGCCTTGCGGGTAGACCGTCGATGTGAATCCCGCTCCGGTAGCCGAGACCCAGTCGACGTCGCCATCGCCGGGCTCCAGTCCAATGGCCTTCTCCGTGTCCCCGAGCCCCGTTCGCGTCACGACGGTGCCCGCGGTCTCGATTTCGATGATAGCGTCCTTCGCGACCCCTTGAGCGATCAGCACCTGATTGATGATCGGCACGTCGCTGCCACAGCGGGGACACCTCGAGAAGGCCGGCATGACCCGGTCGCCCTCGGCTTCGAGAATCTCACCGCCGCGAATGCCCGTCTCACGCTCGCCAAGTTTCGCGACCAACGAGACCGAGGAGTACGTCAGGCTTCGCACCTGGGAGTCGGCGGCAAAGGGGGCCTTGAGCACCCCGAGCCTGTCTTCGACGGCCGCAAAATAGAGGTAGTTGCCGTTCTCGGCACTACCCTCGTAGACGATGGGTTCGTCGCCCTCGATGGGGGGGACCGTGTAGCGCCAGGTGTTGGCCGCCGGGTTGATCTCGATGCGCCGCTCGTTGTTGGGGAAGTTGTTGTCGTAGACCCGAAGCCAGTACACCCCTTGCGCGTCCCGGAAGTAACCGATGGGCGTCAGCGCATGACCGCGGGCAAAGCCCGTCTCGGTGCGCTGGGCAATGGCGAGGCGGTAGTGCTTCTCGCTCTTGGGATCGAGGGCCCGAATCAAAAATGGGATGACGTCTTTGGCCTGGTATCGCTCGTTGGTGTTGAGCACCGAGGGCACGGCCTGAGTTGCCGCCCAGTAGGCGAACTCCTCTTGTAGCTTCTTGTTTCCGAACAAGGTCAGCTCGGCGACGGTCGGGGCGCCAAAGTCATTCGGGTCCAAGACGCCACTGTGGAAAAGCAGGGACGTGATCGCGAACCCCTCGCTTCGGCCCTGGGCCAACGTGCCGTTCGTGCTCTTCATCCAGCCTTCGGCCACGGGATTCAGTGTGCAGGGCAATGTGCCAAAGGCGCAGACCTCTTCAGGCCCGAACATGCGCGCTACGAGGTTGGGCGTAAGCTGTGGGCCCTGGCCCTCACCCCCAAAATTCGCAAACGTGAATGCGTCGGTTTGGAAATCAAACCCCGAGCCCACCGACGCAGCCGGCGCAGCGGTCGACGTTTCGTCGCTGGACGAACAGGCTGCCACGGACAGGCCAAGGACTGAAAAAACGAGGCCGCCAACGAGGGCGTTCTTCCACATATAAATCTCACTATACTGAGGCTGCCCGTCACGAGCTTAATCTGTAATTTACGTAAATGCTGGTCCGACCATAGCTCCCTCCCAAAAATTGCGCCATGCAAATTTGTGAAGACCTTTCATAACCCCCTGTGTGCCAACGTGACTGAGACAATCGCATCCCGCGAATTAAGTGTAGTGTGTTCAGGGCAAAGAGAGTTTCTTTAGATGATGACACCAGGCCAGACGAACATGAAAAACAAGACCAGCGATGT
>JACCWM010000144.1 GCA_013697635.1 Lujinxingiaceae bacterium
CCATTACATCGGCGACCGGCGCCGATTTGCGGGCACGGAAATCACGCACGCGATCGCGATTGTCACCGCGTCCCTCCTCACTCTCTCGGTAGCGTTTATTGGCGGCGCGCACGCAGGCTTTGCGTGCCTCGAGTCCGCACTGCGGGGAGCAATAGCGGTGCCCGCGATAGCAGGATTTGCACAGATAGAAGGCTGCGCGGCACAGCACGCATTGGATCTGGCGGAGCACGCAAACAGGCACGGCTTGTCTCGAAACTGATCAAGATGAGGATTTGCGCAGGGATTGCTCTGGCGGCGTGCCTGCTGCTGCTGGGGTGTCAGAGCTATCCGGGGATCATGGTCGATCCCAACCACAACGCGCCCGTCGATGCAAAAGACGCGCTGCTGGTCGGCCAACGGCTGGCCGAGGCCGGGATGGACGTCGGTGCGATGCGATTGTTTCGCCACGCCGTGATCCACGGCGATGAGACGCTTCGCACCGAAGCCTTCGTGGAGCTGTACCTGCTCGGCGTCAATCTCTTCGCCGAACAAGGAGAGCGCTGTCAGCCTCTCGATCTGGCGCCTCAATGCGATCAGATCCTCTACGGCTGCGCCAATGAGGCCGTACGCTTTGAAGACGGACGCAACCACCTCTATGTCCAACTTGCGCTGGGGCCCGATCCCCATCGCCTGGTCTTTGGCGAGGATCGAGTCCTCGAGGCCCCCGTCGCCCAGATCACCTTGGAGCTGCTCGATCAATGCTTTGCTCGCCAGTGCCGTATCCAGGTCATGGAGGAGCTCTTTTTGGGCCAGGTTTGTCACGTGCTCCCAAGCATTCAGGAGGAGGTGGCGCTGTGCCTGGAAGACGCCGCCGAATGCGACGCCACACAAGCTGACTGCTCCGACGAGCAGGCCTGCACCGAGCAAGCCTGTGAGCTTGGTCAGCGTGCGCTCCATGAACTCTACGTCGATTGGCCCGAGCTGGTCGAGGAGGCCCGCGCCTTAGCGTTGGAGAGCTGTGAGCATTGCCAGACCCGAAGCGCGCTTCGCTGCCAGCTCGTCTTCGCCGATGCCTGCACCGGTCAGACCACCCGCGTCTGCGAGTACGACGGCGAGCTGCCCATCGGGCTGGCCGTTAGGCTGGCCGGCACCGCGCTCACGCTAGACGATGGCCGCACGTTGCTCGTGCTCGAGACGCCGTAGTGCTCCTGGCAAGATGGCCTTGACGATCGTGGAGCTAAGCGATAGTGGCGTTGTTGGAGTTGGACACAGAGCCCATCTATCAACGCACTTTGCAATGGAGTCATCGAAATGAAGAAGTTCACCTTTACCGTGCTGTTGGCCATGGTCTTCGCCGTGGCTTGTGACAAACCCCAGACTGCTGTCGAGGCAGCGCCCCAAGCCACGGCCGAGTCCGCCGTCGAAATCAAGGCTGAGCTCGTCGAGGTCTCCGTCGAAGGCTCGAGCTTTGCTCCTGCCGTTTCCAAAGACAGCGTCCCGCAGGGAAGTTGGATCTGCGATATGGGAACCGTGCACTATGCCCGCGCCGAGCAAGGCGACGGCATCTGCCCGCTGTGCAAGATGAAGCTCGTGCAGCATGGCAGTGTGGCCGGCGCAGCCGTGGCCGTAGCTGAGGGTGCCAACAAGGCTGGCTGCGATTGTGCCGGCTGTGGGGACAAAGCTGCCAAAGCCGAGGCTGCTGCCGAGGGCGAACACGCCGGTTGCGGTGAGGGCTGTGAGGGCTGCGAGCACGGCGCCAAGAAAGCCGAGGCCGGTGGCGCTCATGAAGGCCATAACCATCACCACGATCACGACCATGCGCACTGATTAGACAGGGTATAACAGTGGTTGTACGGCCTAATCCTTAACGTCCGAAGCGATAGAAGAGCAAGAGGGTTTGTTGGTCAAAGGTGCTCTTATTTGCCTCGATCTTGCTCAGCTCAGCACCAACTCCAAGCCCGCCCACCAGAGGTGCCAGCGCGCGCATGCGATAGCCGCGGCCGACATGCAGGTCAAATTCGGTGCGCAGTTCGAGCGGACCCAGGCCCAGGCCTAGACGCATGCAGAGCAGGGCCGAGGCGTAACCATCGTTGGTCATCAGGGCCAACTCCGCGCCGATGCCCATGGCCAGGGCCAGGTGATCAGTGTCAAGCACCGTCCATGGCACCGCGGTACGCATGAGGATGAATACAGATTCGCCGATCTTTCCCATCCGCAGGGCCAAGTCCACCCCAGACCAGTTTCTAAGCATCGACTGGTGGGAGTAATAGGCAATCTGCACGCCCAGATCCACCCCGTGAATCGACTCGCCCTGGGGGATTCCCTGCTTATCGGATTGAAGCATATGACCGCCGAGCTGTACGTCGACGCCCGAGATCAATTCCTTGGGCTTTCTGTCAGCCGCTGATGTCACATGGGGTAGGCCTATGACGGCCAAGAGCGTGCTCAGCACAATAAGACGCTTCATAGACGCATCCCCAGGCGAAACTCCGTACCGCTGTAGTCAGGAACGAAGGTCAGCCCTCCGGCCACAAAAAAGCGATTGCCAAGGTGGAGGGTCCCACCCGCACGCGCTTCGCTGACGATGTCGCCACCCCCAAAGACGCTGAGGTCGAGCTGCCCCCAACGAGTAATCGGATAGGCGGTGATGAGCGAGAGCCCCAAGTGGATGTCTCCCCAGCGTTGGCCTCCCGTGCCCTCAGAAGGGGGCACATGGCGGCCCACGAGCATCAGACCGATAGACAGCGTAAATGGCAGCCCTTCGGGTAAGGGCAGCCACCCGCCCTTTTTAAACGAGATCATCCAGTCGACGTTGGCCCGCATAAGCGCTGCGCGGCCCCACGCGTCGGCCTCCGATCCCGTGAGATAGTCTATGGAGAAGCCAAGAAAGCTGAGGCGCTCCGAAGGAACCTCGTAGCTGACCGTGCGGCGTTCGCGATTGGCTTGATCTTGGGCCGCGGCGCCGGCGAGCATGACGAGGATGAGTTGACCCATCCAACCGCCGCGTTCGGAATAGGAGAAGCCCGTAAGCAAGGGATGGCCCGAGACCTGCACAAAGCCGTAGGAGAAGCTGGCGTGGGTCAGAGTGCCGATGTTCGTTCCCGAGGGTTTACCGCCGGTGAGTTGGAGTAAATAATCTCCGAACGTGGAGTCACTCGATTCGGCGTCTTCGATTTCGGCGTCGGCGATGGGGTCTTGTGCCTGCACGGCCACGGGGGCGAGCAGAGACACACAGAGGCCGAGGGTGACGAAAAGGCGATGTTTCACGTGACTAATTCTCACAAATTATAATGGTTTCAGGTTCAGGGTATCGGTCGTAGGTATGGTCACAAAGTAATCATGCTTTGCTAGCGCGATGTATGCCATCCCATGAATATGGGAGGGGGAGGGGGCTAAAAGCTCTCCCAACGAAGCAAGGTCGAAGTGGTGGTGGCGGTCGAAGTGCCGGTGCCGGTGCCGGTCGAAGTGCCGGTCGAAGTGCCGGTGCCAGTCGAAGTGCCGGTGCCGGTCCAAGTGCCGGTCGAAGTGCCGGTGCCGGTGCCAGTCCAAGTGCCAGTCCAACCACGAGCTCCCGCGCGCCCCGAAGACCCCGGCGCCCTTGCGGCGCCGGTGAATCAGCCTGACCAGCTACAGACGAGCTCCCGCGCGCCCCGAAGACCCCGGCGCCCTTGCGGCCAATGCCAGTAAGTTAAGGGGGAAATGTATTTTAAGACGCAGGCTGTCGTAAATGGGGAGTTTTAAAAATGGACCGATGGCGAGCCGCCTCTTAATCATACACAACTTCTAAAATGGCTGTATTGGCAGGTGCTGGGGGAAGTGAATCTCGTGGAGCGCGGATGCGCCCTGTGTGCCAACGTGACTGAGACAATCGCATCCCGCGAATTAAGTGTAGTGTGTTCAGGGCAAAGAGAGTTTCTTTAGATGATGACACCAGGCCAGACGAACATGAAAAACAAGACCAGCGATGT
>JACCWM010000208.1 GCA_013697635.1 Lujinxingiaceae bacterium
CGCTGAGGGTCCATCCTCAGCGTTTGTGCGCCAGGGCACCGGCGCGCGTGCATCGACCTGAATGCTTGTACCCGCCAAACGACGAGCGGGCGCGCATCGACCTGAACATTTTTACCCCTAAACGATATCAGGGCGCGCATCGACCTGAGTATTTTCACCCTTAAAGGGTGACTGCGCGCCGGTGCAACCTGAACATCTTTACCCTCAAGCGCACAGCGGCCGGTGTTCAATACCCAGCAAATGTGGGTCAACGGTGCTCGCGCCAGGGTCTGATCGCAAAATTTGCCTGATAAGGGCTAAGTCGGCACCTCAAGGGACCCGACCCCCGCGTTGGTGATCGACTGGGCGAAGAGCCAGGAGATCACAACCGAGCTCCGGCGTATCGGAGCCGATCAGACAGATCCGCGACACCCCGAGCGCGGCGACATCTTCAATGGCGTTGAGCAGGCGTTGTTCGAACCCCTCGCCGCGCTGTCGTCATCGGCCTTTGCTCCACTTGGCACGCGTTTGCTTCAACCATGCGTGGGCTTGGCGATTTCCAGGCGGGCACGAAGCTCGCTGGCGAGCAGGCGCTCGAGTTTGATGGGGACGCCGCCGGTGGCGTCGCGAAGCGCGAGGTACTGTTTGGCCGGCTCGGTGGCAAAGTCGGTGCGGCGCATGGCGCGGATCAGGGTGTTCTTGGGGGTGTGGGCCGAGGCGACGAACTCGACAGCGCGGGTGTCGTAGCCGGCTGCGGCCAGGAGCAGGGTGCGAAAGGTGTCAGTGAGCGTGGCGGCGCTCGCGCGGCGAAGCTGCGGGCTGTTCCACAACGGGGCAAAGGCGCCGGCCGTGTCGGCCTCGGAGAGCGCTCGCCAGCCGCGGGCAAGCTCGGCCTGGCAGCAGGGGGCAACGGCGATGAGCTCGGCCTTTTGGGCGAGGCCCAGGGCGATGGCGTCGTCGGTGGCCGTGTCACAGGCGTGTAGCGCGATCAAGGCATGCAGCTCGCTGCCCTGATCGAGGGCGAAGCTCTCGAGATCGCTTGCGACATACGCCATGAGGTGGTCAAGGCCGGCCAGCTCAGTGATGCGGCGGCACTCGGCGATCAGCGCAGCGTTGCGGTCGACACCGATGATGCGCACCGGGTGCATCCAGACGTTCTCAAAGCACCAGGCCAGTGCCAGGCTCAGATACGAGCGACCGCAGCCCGCGTCGACGATGTTGAGCTGGGCAAAGCGGCCCATCAACTCGCGAAGCGGCGGGCCAAGCGTCCAGAGCATGTGGTTGAGTTGGAGAAACTTGTGCACCTGGCGAGGCGGCATCGTCGCATCGCGGTGCAAGAGCCCCAGCGCGCGAAGCAGCAAGGGCGCCGCATCGGGAGTGACGAGCAGGCGCTTGGAGCCGGTCAGCTCGCCAACGCGCTCGGGCGTCCAGTGCGCGCGGGCCATCTCACCAAAGGCCACGCTCCATTCGTCACGCATGATCCTGCCTACACTCGATCAGAATTCGCATAGTCGGGTCCCCTGAGGGTCCGACCTTGGCAGCCCGCCGCCAACTTGCCGGGTTTCAAGCCGCGCCCGCGCGCAGCACGGTCATCAGCACAAGCAATGCCACAACCAGGGCGGCGGCGGCCAGTGCAATCAACAAGCGGCGGCGGCGATCATCGGGCTGCTCGGGGTTGTGATCGGGAGTCGCGGCCGCCGGGCGATGATCCGGGGACTGCTCGGGGGCCGCTTCGGCATGGGGCGGCACGCTGATCAAGGGGCCGGCCGAGATCTTGCTTTGCTGGGCGCGGTTGGTCTCGGGCGATTCGGCGCCGGTCCAAGGAGCGGGCAGCAAGATCAGGCCAAATCCCTCGCTCTGAGGGGTGGGCAGATTGTCGGGATCGCACCAGGGCAGAAGCTGGCGGATGTGATTGAAGCGCTTCTTGGCCAGCGGCTGCAGGCAGCGCGCGACGATCAGGCTCAAGCCGGGCGGATCGACGTTAGAGAGCCGATCGAAGGCGTCCTTGTTCAGCGGGTTCTCCACGCTCGGGCGAGGTTCCTCGCCGGTGAGCATGAAGCTCATCAGGGCGCCGAGCGAATAGATGTCACTGGCGCGGCGCAGCATCTGGCCGGAGACCTCGTTTCTGGCCTCGGGGGCCACGTAGGCAAAGTTGAGATCGGCCTTGTGGCGGTTGGGGGGCTCGCCCATCTTGGTGGCGTTTCCGCAGCCGGTGACGTGAATGATGTCGTCAAAGCCAACGATGACATGGCGCGGGTCGAGGTCGCGAAAGACGTAGCCGGCCTCGTGGATATCGCTCAAAAAGCGCGCCAGGGAGGTGAAGATGCGCAGCGCTCGCAGGGGCGCAAGGCCCGAGGGGTGGCGCTCGCTGACGAGCTCAAAGAGCGTCTGGCCGTGCTGGTATTCGTAGACGAGCAGTGGCTCGTCACCCAGGCCAACCGGGCTCTGGGCGATCTCGAGCCAGTCAATCGGGTCGGGCAGCAGTGGGCTCTTGAGGGTGAGAAACTCCATCTCCTCGCGAAGGGCCTGGCGACGGCCGCCGACATAGTCAGCATCGCCCGTGCGCTCGCTGTCGTAGAGGATCGCCTTGACGCAGACGAGCTTGTCGTCGAGATGGGTGTCTCTGGCGAGCACGATTTGATAGCTGCGCCCGACGTGCAAAAGCTCGCTGACGCGAAAGCGCTCTTCGCCTCGCGTCGCGTCGATGAGAAATGAATCGGGTTCCATGAATTCAATGCTTTGGAAGGACCAGAGGCTTAGAGCGCGTGACTGCAATCGCCCGGTGTTGGTGAGGACTGTATCGCAAACGCGCCGCTGCTGGTGCGCTCGAGCGAGTCGCCCTCGTCGGTGCCCATCGCGAGATTCTGCACGGGCTCACCGTCGGGGCCGAGCAGGCCACCGGCGTTGGAGCTGCCATAGACGACGGCATCGATCGGTACGCTGGTCGCCACGATGCTGGTCGCAGGCAGGAAAAAGAGCGCCACACCGGCTGCCGCGCCGGCGCCGGGGCCGGCGAAGGCCGGGCTAAACTGCACGCTCTGGTCGAGGTCGGGAAAATGATTGGTCGCATCCGAGCTCGGCCCACCGACGACGAAGCAGCCGCCGGGCGCAAGCGTTCCGGAGAGCTGGACCTTCGAGTAGGCGTAGTTGCTGGTGCCGTTTCCGAGGCTGTAGTTGGACAGATCAACCGTGCTTTGGCCGGCATTGTAAATCTCGACCCACTGGCGCCCGTCGACTGGGGCCGGAGCGCTGTAAAAGAGCTCGGAGATCACCAGGTCGGCGCTCGTCACCTCGATGTCGATATGGGCGCTTGCCGGGCCGCCCGGGCCCTCGACGATCAGCGTGTAGGTGGTGTCGACCTGGGGGAAAACGACGACGCTGCCCGTAGCCGTCACGATGAAATCAATGGGCTCAGCGTCGCCGTCCAGAATTTCCATGTCGGTGACGTACTGGGTCTGCCAGGAGAGCGTGACGGCTTCGCCAGCCTGGCTGGTGGTCACGTCGGCCGAAAAGCTCATGATCAACTCGCCGGCTTCGACCGAGGTGGTTTCGATGTCCGTGCCGCCTGTGTTGCTCGCCGTCAGGGTGTAGGTTCTGTTGGCGGGCACGCTGACGGTGACCGCGTCTTCCTCCACCGAGCGTCCCGCAAGGCTTATCGGGTTGTTCAGATTGTCGCGAAGCGCCAGCGAGGTTGCGCCGCTGACTTTCCATTTAAGCTGAACGTCGCTGCCCGTTGCGGTCCACGCGGGATCGGCAAAAAAAGACTCGATCACGGGCGGCAATGGAAGCACCGTCACGGTGATCGGGCTGGAGTCGGCGCTTCCAAAACTGCTCGTGGCCCGTAAAGTGTAGGTCGTGTTCACTTCCGGCTGGAACTCGAACTCACCGAAGCTGACCCCTTGATTGGTCACGTCGACATTGCCGCCACCTTGATTGCTCAAAATCGAGACGCTCGTCGCATCGGCGGTTTGCCAACTGAGCTTGACCTTCTCGCCGATGACGATCTGTTGCGAATCGGCGGTGAACTGCGTGACCGTGGGCCGCTTGATCATGATCGTGACCAGAGCGGTCTGCGGGCCTTCCAAACCGTTTGCCGTCAACACGTAGGTGGTGTCCACCGACGGCGTAACGATGACGGTGTCTTCGATGATCGACTTGCTGGCAATGTTGACCGCACCACCCGGTGCGCGAATCAGCGAGAGCGACGATGCCCCCTCGACCACCCAGCGAAGCGCGACGGACTGACCAAAGCTGATCTCGGTCGAGGTGAGCGCTTCAAATACTTCGATGTTGACCACCGGCCCGGTCGTTACATCGACCGTTCTCGTCGCAGAGCCGCCGCGATTGGTCGCCACAAGCGTATAGCTGCTGTTGGCGTCGACCTGGATTGAAATCGTGTCCGAGATCAGCGATTTGGCGGAGATGTCGATGCTGTTGCCCAGGGCGTCTTCGAGCGTCAAGCTCTCGGCACCTGAAACCGTCCAAGACAAGGTCGTGTCCGTTCCCGCCACGACGTGGCTGGGCGTCGCGGTCAAGACGCTGATCACGGGATCGAGCGGCAAAACGACGACGCTCACGCTCTCGCTGCGCGTCTGGGTCGCGTTGGTGATCGTCAAAGTGTAGGTCGTATCCTGCGCGGGGGTCAGCGTGATCGAGCCGTTGGGCAAGGTTGTGGCGCCGAGCTCGATGGCATTGTTGTTCTGGTCATGGATTGCGACGCTCGTCGCGTCACCGCTGGTCTGCCAGTTGAGCTCGATGCTCTCACCGATACGGATCGTTTCATCATTGACCGCAAAGCTCGCGATGGTCAGGCGCGCGATGACGCCGATCTCGATCACCCTCTCGGTCCAGCCATTGGTATTGGTAGCGACCAAGGAATAGGTGCTGTTTTTTTCGGGATGAATCGTCGTTGTGCGCCCGTCTAAATCGGACGAGGAAAGCGCGATGGGCTCGTCGTCGTCGTCGAGCACGGTAATCGAGTCGGCATTCTCCACGTTCCACGACAAGATCACGGGGTCGCCGGAGATGCTGAACTCCGGGGTCGCGGCGAACTGCGAGATCACCGGCCGATCGAGCACGATCGCTATCTCTCGGGCGACGAAGCCCTTTTCATTGACGAGCTCGAGGCCCACCGAAACATCGTCATTGATCACAAAATCTGTTTCGCCAGACTTCAACTCGTTGGCGGGAATCACGTAGAGCTGGTCGGCAAAACCAACGCTGCCAGAAGCAACGAACTCCGTCTTCCAGCGCACCGTGACCGTGGCTCCCTTGTCGACGCGCGTAGCGCTGACCTCGAACAAGTCGACGCGGGGCGGGCCCAGCTCCACGACGACCTCGGGGATGACTTCAATGCTCAATGACTGGCTGACGGAATCAAATTCATTGGTCGCGGTCAGCGTAAAGCTCGTCGTCTCGGCGGGCACCACGCTCCATTCACCCTCGCCCAGGGCGTCTTGTGGGACTTCGAAGCTGAAGGAGCCGCCCTCAATGATCACGCTCGCGGCGTGGCTCGTCTTCCAACGCAATACGACGGTTTCACCCTCGTCGATGACCACCGCGTTCACGGTGAAGCGATCGATGACCGGCAACACCTCAACGACAACGGGGCGCAACTGACAGGTACCATCGGTGCAGATTTCATTGGAGAAGCACTGAAAGTCGTTGCGACACTCTTGATCGGTAAAGACCGGCGCGCAAGCGGGGGCCAGTGCCAAAAAAATCGGCAACATGGCCAGCGCAACAAAGGAGCGGTAAAGGTGATGCGTCAAAAACATGGCGATCTCGGCATAGATTAACGTTATCCCGACGCAGGTTACAAAAATTTGAACGCGCACACAACTTCATTGACCAAAGCCGGCAAAGCTTTAGGCAGCGGTCATGCTCATATATTTCGAAGCTGTGCGTGGGCACCAACAAAGAGTACTTTACTTTCGATGGCTAAATTCGCTTAAATGATCTCCAACATGCAGTGTCCAGCCTCATCCAAATTAGGATTGTCCGTGGCAAATCGGCGTCGACTTGTAATGACCAGCTTGATCAGCCTCGCCCTTGCGTTTCAGGCGTGCGTGACGTCCGATCCTTCGCCAACAGCCAAACCCGATGTGGCGGTCAGCGAAGATGTTGGTGTCGAACCCGACGTCGTCTCACCGATCGACGTGGTCGAGGTACCAAGTCTGGATATCCCCTACCCCTTGTTGGAGCTGCCTGATGGCGCGACGGCGCCCTGGCCGGGCGGCGTGGTTCACGGCGCTCTGCTCAAGGTGGCGCATGTGATCGACGGCGATACGCTTTATCTGGAGGTTGCCGAAGGCAGCGCCGTTCGCCTGCGCATCGTGGGCATCGATGCTCCCGAGTGCATCAAGCGCCGAGTGACCAGCAGTTGGATGGAGTGCGATCCGGCCAACACCGACTTCTCCGGAGATGGCGAGCCCTTTGGCGTCGAGTCCTGGCAGGCGCTGAAGGCTCTGATTGACGCCGACCCCGTGGTTCGCATCGCGTGCAACATGGTCGACGGCTTTTGCGATCGCGACCACTTCGATCGCTACCTGGGCTGGCTGATCACCTCCGGTCCGCTCGACGCAAGCGTCCACCTGGCGAGCAACGGCCTGGCCCTGACCTATACGGCCTTTCCCGTTCCCAACATGAACGTCTATTGCGCGGCCGAAGACGAGGCGATCGCCGCCAAGCGCGGACTGTGGAGCGAAGGATTTGACGCGGCATTTGCTGGCTTCAATCCCAGCACACGCACCTGGTACAGCTCGCGCAACTCCCGCTGCCAGGCCGCCCAAAAGCAGTAAACCCTCACCGAGACTTTGTTTTCAGCCATGGGTCGACTCTCATTTGCCACAGCCTGGGTATCGTTCACGCTACTCGGGGCGCCGCTCGCTTGGTCTGGCGAGCCAGAGTGCACGGGCTGGCAGCCGGCGCAAAAAGTGGGCACGCTGTCGATCGACGCCGTTGACGAATCCTCGGGTCTTGCAGCGAGTTGGCTGCGCGCTGACCTGATCTGGACTCATAACGACTCGGGTGACACGGCCCGCTTGTTCGCCCTGAGAACAGACGGCGAAGTGCTCACCGAGCTCACGCTCACCGGCGCTGGCAGCGTGGACTGGGAGGATATGGCCATCGCCGCCTGCGCCCCTGACGACGCGGCGCCGTGCATCTATGTTGCGGACATCGGTGACAACAACGCGCGACGTGAGCATGTGTCGATCTACCGCTTTGCCGAGCCGGATTTGGGCACGCCCGCGGTGGCCAGTCTCGTGATTGACCAGTTCGAAGAGCTTCGCTTCACCTATGCGGGAGGACCACGCGACGCCGAGACATTGCTCGTGCACCCGCAAACGGGCGCAATCTACATCGTCGAGAAGAACGCCACGGGCCAAAGCCAGGTTTTTCGCGTTGCCCCGCGATTTGGCGAAGCCGGCGTGGTGGCTGAGCCGATCGCCACGCTGCACTTCGATCACCTCGTCGCCTTTGGACGCATGACCACCGGAGGAGACGTCTCCCCCGACGGGCGCGAGTTTACACTTCGCACCTACACCGATCTTTACACCTACTGCGCGCCGAGCGCCGAAGCCTTCGAAGCCGCCTTCCAAGCGACGCCGATCGTCAGTGCGCAGCGCCCCCTGACGATTCAAGGCGAGGCACTGACCTATGATCGCCAGGACAACGCCCTGTGGCTGACGAGCGAGCAGCTGCCCGCTCCGCTGTTGCGCGTGCCACGCCAGGAGCGCGTCGAGCCCGATCCGAGCCAGGCCGATCCGGAGCCCGATGCCCCAGATGCCACACCGATAAGCGGCCTTGACGCAAACGCCAGCCCCGACGACTTCGATGTGCAGACGGACACGACTACGGCCCAAGACATTGCTCCGGCGATAAGCGATAACGCTAACAGTTCATCTTGTAGCTGTGCCATGCTATCCTCTTCGCGGCGCGCAAATCTTGCGCTTTTTTTCGTGACCGCGTCTTTACTTGTCTTGGGGCGCCGTGGTCCCAGGCCGCCTCGTGCAGTCCGTCAATAGGAGCTCCATCGTAATGGTTCAAACACCACTAGCCCAAACCGCCGCTCACGACAGCGCCGTCGAGACGGAACTGCCCAAGGCACTTCTGTCCGGGCGCTACCGCGTCGAGAAGTGTTTGGGCGAGGGCGGTATGGGCGTGGTTTACCGGGCCGAGCATGTCTTGATGAAGAAGACTGTCGCGGTCAAGGTGCTTCACCCGGAGATGACCCAAAACGAGGAGGTCGTCGCGCGCTTTCAGCGCGAAGCGCAGGCCGCGGCCAATATCAATCATCCGAACGTCTGTGCGGCGACCGATTTCGGTCAAACCGAAGACGGCGCATTCTTTTTGGTGATCGAGTACCTCGAAGGCGATACGCTGCACACCACGCTTTCGACCTACCACAAGCTCACGCCGCTGCGCTCGATTCACATCGCCCAGCAGATCTGTTCGGCGCTCGACCAAGCACACGAACAGGGGATCGTGCACCGCGATCTCAAGCCGGAGAACATCATGCTCGTCGAGCGTGACGACGACCCGGACTTCGTCAAGATCATGGATTTTGGCATCGCCCGCGTGAGCATGGAGAAAAGCGATGGCTACAAGACGCCGGCCCGGCTGACCAAGGCCGGTATGGTTTATGGCACGCCGCACTACATGTCGCCTGAGCAGGTCGTCGGCGGCGAGATCGACGCGCGCGCCGATCTCTACTCGGTGGGCGTGGTGCTCTTTGAGATGCTCACCGGCCGGCTACCCTTCGAATCGGACAACCTCGTCCAACTGATGGGCATGCACGTCACCAAGGCGCCGCCGCGTCCAAGCGAGGTGGTCACGGGCGTCACCATCCCCAAGGCGCTCGACGCGCTGGTGGTCAAACTGTTGGCCAAGTCACCGGAGCAGCGCCACCAGAGCGCCGAGCAGGTGCGAAACGAGCTGCTGGTCATCGGCGAGTTGCTCGAGCACAGCGCGCCCAACGCCTCGCCCGGCCAGACGCTGGTAGCTGCCATCGCGCCGGTGGCGCGCCAGGCTTCGAGCTTTGGGACTCCGTGGGTTCAATGGTTCAAAGCGCTCAATTTCGCCACCAAGGCGGCGCTTGGCGGAGCCTTGGCCGCCGGTGCCTTTGTCTTGGGGCTATCCTTTGTTCTCTCGGCGGTCGCTCCCTCACCCAAAGCCCAGACGGCCGCCGTGGTGCGCGCCGCGCAGACGCTGAGCGCCGAGCGCGAAAGCTTCGTCGAAGAGCTCGGCCTGGAGCAGGCGCTGGCCGAGGCCGCAAACGGTGATTTCGCCAAGCTGCAGGCCTTCGAAGAGCAGCGCCCCGCCAACGCCCACATCCTCTATCTGCTGGGAATCGTCCATGCCAACGCCAACCTATGGAGCGAGGCGCTCGATCACTACGATCGAGCGATCGGCCTGGATAAGCGCTATGTGCATGAGCCGCGAGTGCTCGATGATGTATTTATGCGCTTCGAATCGCGTACGGTGGCCGACGCCACGCCGGCCGAAGCCTTTCTCGTCAAACATCGCAACCACACTGCGACCTTGCGCCTCGAGAAGCTGGCACAAACCGGGCCGACCCATCCCGTTCGCCGACGCGCCTTCGATACGCTGCACAAGAGTGGAGAGTTTGCAAAACGAGATGCCTGGAGCCGCGCGGCCATGGAGCTGCGTGCCGCCTCCGGTTGTACCGAGCACAAAGAGAAGATCGCGCAGCTCGTCAGTATCGGCGACAAGCGAAGCTTACCGGCGCTTCGCGCCGTCGAGGCTTTGCCCAGATCAGGATGCGGCTTTCTCAAGCGTCAGGATTGTCATGCATGTTTTCGCGAAGACATCAAAGCCGCCATCGAAAAGATCGATCGTTAGAGCAGACTGAGTTAGTCTGATGCGACGGGTTTCACACACCGACCTTGTTCATCACTTGGCCACCCAAAGGCAGGTAGCATGTTGCAACGTTCAATAGTTCGCGGGCTTGGGCTGATTGGCCTGATCGGTGCCGTGGGATGTAATCTCTATCACGATCTCGACGAGCGCATCCCAGCGCTCGACGTCGTGGCGAATCTGACGGCCGTGCCCGCTGCGCTGACCAACGAGCACAACACGTCGTTTTCGTTTGGCTGCAACCAGCAGGACTGCACATTCGCCTGCAGTTTGGACGGCGAGACACCGCACGCGTGCACCTCGCCAATCCGCTACAACAATCTTGCCGATGGCGAGCGCCTCTTCGAGGTTCGCGCTCGCGCAGGTGGCACGACCAGCCAACCGGCAAGCCACGCATGGACCATCGATACGGTGGCACCGACAACGACGCTCGACGAGACACCCAAGCTACGCTCGCGCAGCGCACAGGCGCGCTTTGGCTTTGGCTGCGATGAGGCGAGCTGCACCTTTCGCTGCAGACTCGATGACACCAACGAGCGTGACTGCCAGTCCCCTCAGGTCCACGAGGGCCTGGCCGATGGCGATCACAGCTTTTCGGTGCGTGCACGCGATGGCGCGGGCAACGAGGGTCTACCCGTCAGTTTTGCATGGAACGTGGATACGAGCGTCCTTGCTCCCCCGCAGGTGACGATCACCGATGCGCCGGATTCGCTGTCCTCGCAAACGAGCGCGAGCTTCTCGTTTGCCTGTGATCTGGACGACTGCACCTTCTTCTGTGTTCTCGACAGTCAGCCTGAAGAGCCCTGCACGAGCGCGAAAAACTTCACCGATTTGTCCCAAGGCGAGCACACCTTCGAGGTGACCGCCTTCAATCTCGGTGGTGCAGCTGGCGAGTCCGCCAGCTACACGTGGTGGGTCGACTCGATCCCACCAGAGATTGTACTGCTCCAATCACCGGCTTCGGTCTCCTATGAATCCGACGCGACGTTCGTGATCGAATGCAGCGAAGAGCCCTGCGAGCTCGATTGCGCGCTCAACGGGGTCTGGGAGCCTTGCGAGGCTGTGGTCGAGTACACCGATCTGGTGCTGGGAGACCACCGCTTGGACGTTCGCGCCACGGACATCGTCGGCAACTTCACCGAAATCGCATTTAATTGGCAGATCACGCGCTTGCCCATGACGACGATCACGGCCGCACCGGCCACTCTGAGCCGCCAAACGAGTGCAAACTTCTCATTTGGATGCGACCTGGGCCCATGCACCTTCGTTTGCACGCTCGACGGCCAGCCCGAGCAGCCCTGCTCGAGCCCTTGGGCTCTGTCCAATCTTAGCCAGGGCGGGCATATTTTCAGCGTCGGCACGCTCAACGTTCACGGCGCCGCCGGTGAGGCGGTCAGTCATGTTTGGCATGTCGATTCGATCGCCCCGGTGGTCATGTTTTCTCAGACACCGACTGCCTTTACGGCATTGAGCAACGCGAGCTTTGCCTTTTCATGCAACGAGAGTAACTGCACCTTCGAGTGTGCCCTGGACGGCGCTGCGTTTTCGAGCTGTACGTCTCCGAGAGCCTTTTCCAATCTCACGGTTGGCCTGCACAACTTTGCCGTGCGCGCCAGCGACCCTGCAGGCAATCTTGGTGCAGTGACACAGTTCGATTGGGAGATCGTCGCCTCGCCCGTCGCCATTTTGACGGCCCATCCCGAGGCAGCCACCAACGTGCTGGAGGCGAGCTTTGCGTTTGAATGCAGCCAGTCCAATTGCACCTATGAGTGCTCTCTGGACGGCGCAGCCTTTTCGCTCTGTAACTCACCCGTATTTTTTGAAGAGCTCGTCGATGGCACCTACCTCTTTGTCGTTCGAGCGACCAACCAGAGCGCGGTGCTCGGACCTCAGACCAGCTTTTCATGGACGATCGATACGACCTTGCCCATCACCAGCTTCACTCTGGCGCCAGCGGTCACGACCACGACGACCCGAGCGGAGTTTGATTTTAAATGCGACAAGGCGGCCTGCCAGTTTGAATGCGCGCTCGATGGCGCGGCCTTTGCGCCCTGCAGCTCACCGACGACTCTGGCGCGCCAGAGCCTTGGCGCGCACAGCTTCCAGGTCCGGGCAACCGACTCGATCGGAAACCTCGGGCTGCCCGCCCTGCATGAGTGGAACATCGTGGCCACGACCTGGCTGAGCGCGTCATCGAGCACGAACAATTCGTGCGCCGTGCAATCGAACAACAGCATCTGGTGCTGGGGACGCAACAACAGCGGACAACTCGCGCGCGCCAGCACACTAAACGCCACGACCCCCTTCGAACTCGGTGCGTCCCAGAGCTGGGCGTCGATCGGCTCGGGCACGGGCCACACGTGTGCGGTTCGCTCAGCCGGAAGCGCCTGGTGCGTGGGTCAAAACGCCGACGGCCAACTCGGCAACAACGGCACGGGCCAGAGCACGAGCTTTGTTCAAGTCGACGCCTACAGCGACTGGCGCACGATCGCTGCTGGCGATGGACACACCTGCGCGCGTCGCGCCAACGGCACCGTATGGTGTTGGGGCAGAAATTCCAGCGGACAGCTCGGCGAGGGGACCAATTCCGGCACGAGGCGATCGCCTCGACAGGTCGGCACGGCCAGCGACTGGAGTCAGGTCGAGGCCGGCCTCAACCACAACTGTGGCCTGCGAGCCGGCGGCCAGCTCTGGTGCTGGGGCCAGAACAACCGTGGCCAGCTGGGCACGGGCAGCATCTCGACGAACCACAATACGGCGCAGCGCGTGGGCACGGCCAGCGACTGGGCCCAGGTCTCGGCCGGCCATGAGCATAGCTGCGGCGTTCGCCAAAATGGCACGCTGTGGTGCTGGGGTTTTGGCTCACCGACGCCGACCCAGCAGGGCGTTTTGACCACCTGGCGCTCCGCGGCAGCAGGCCGTCTGCACACCTGCGCGATTCAAACCGACGATTCCGCCTGGTGCTGGGGACAAAACGCCTCGGGTCAGCTCGGAGACGCCACGACCACCACGGCGGCCGTGCCGGTGGCCGTCCTTGGCGACGCCTCTTGGAGCGCGGTGTTCGCCGGTGCCGACCACACCTGTGCCACACGCACCGACGATACTCTGTGGTGTTGGGGCAGCAACGTCTATGGCCAGCTTGGCGACGAGAGCACCCAACAACGCCTCGTGCCCACGGCTGTCCTCTCGCAGTGATTTGAGGCGAAGCCGCACAATCTTTGTGACGCCGTGTTTGCTGAAAAGATCGCTTCCCGCTAGTATGTCGCCAATTGGTACGGCAACTTATCCGGAGAGTGATTGCATGTCTCAGCGCCCTTTTTTTATCCCCATTTTGGTCGCCCAAACGACGCGTCTTGCGCTCGTTTTGGCCGCGCTCGGACTTGCTTGCGGCTCGATGGGCTGTGGGACCGACGAGTCGAACTCCAAGTCGCGCTGGTCAACCGAAGAGCCGGACACCGGTGAGGACAGCTCCTCGAAAGACACCGACGATGGCGCAGACGTCGGTGAGCCGGACGCGAGCGAGGTCGAGCCTGGCGACGTTCAGTTGCCTTCTGCACCGACACGCGTCGAGACGGTCATCACCTCGGCCAACCCGGTAGCTGCGGGCGGACAGGTCACCGTGGAATGTCAGCTCTTCGACGCCGACGATCAGCGTGTCTACCCCGAGGCGGCACCGGCACAGCTCGTGTACACATCGCCGACCACGTCGTTTTTGCGCTCTGCCAACGGTCAGATCCAGGCGATCCGCGCCGGTGTGGCGAGCCTGAGCTGCGCGATCGAATCGCTTGGCCTGGTCGATCTGGAGCCGGCGCGCCTGACGATCGTCGCCGGCGAAGCCCACACGGTAACCACCGTGCTCGATCGTCACGTGATCAGTGCCGGCGAGACGACCTCAGCCTTTTGTGTGGTCTTCGACGCCTATGACAACGTGGTCAGCGATGCTGAGCCGACGTTGATCTCAGACGTCTCCGGCAGCGGGATCAATATCGAAGGACTCGACGTCACGATCACCCGCGCTGGATTCTACACCCTCTCGTGCACGGTGCCGGGCGCTGCCTTTCTCGATGGCGATTTGCTCGAGGTCAATCCGACGCTGCCAGCGCACCTGGTGATCTCACGCGTTCCCGATCAGAACGTCTACGCCGTGGGCCAGGTCATCTCGATCGCCTCGCTGGTAACGGACCGCTATGACAACACGATAACCAATGCCCGCGTCGGGGTAACCAGCGATCCGGTGGGTGAAGAATTTGGCTCGGCGCGCTTTCGCTACCATCAGGAGGGTACCTACGTACTGACCGCCCTGGTCGAAGGCCCCACCGAGGGCGATGTCGAGCTTCGTGCCCAGACCACCGTGATCATCAACAGCTTTGGTCCGGCCATCCAATGCGACTACCCGGCCGACGGCCAGATGATCCACGCCGCACCAGGCAGCTCGATCACCTTGACCGGGCGCGCCTCGGACACCCACGGCATCAGTAAACTGACGGTCAACCAGGATCTGGTCGCGATCGGCGCCGGCGGAAGCTTCTCGACCAGTCACACGGTGCGCTACGGAATCAACTTCGTCGACATCGCCGCCGAGGATCAATTCGGCGCGCAAAACGTTCGCACCTGCGCCTTTTTGGCCTCGAACACCTGGACGCCCGAGGCGGGATTTTTCAACGATGACGTGACCCTTCGCCTGGGCCAGACGGCCATTGACGACGTCAATCGTGCCGGACCGGTCAACAGCCTCGCGGACATCTTGCACGTCGTTTTGAGCAGCGCGGGGCTGCGCAACTCCTTGCACCAGTCGTTGCTTGCGGCCAACCCGCTCAAGCCGATGAGCTGCGATGCAACGCTTATCTGGTGCTTGCACTGGTCACGAGTCGACTACCTCAATTCGACGCTGACCGGCCCGCACTCGGTGGGCATGACGCTTGTCGCCGACGGCCTGCGTATGGTCACGACGGTGCGAAACTTCTCGATGAACGTCAAGATCACGGGCACGACGAACACGACCGGCTGGGTGCATATCGAATACGTCACGGTCGATTTGACCTCGAATCTGCGTTTGCAAAGTGGCAAACCTCAGGTCAGCCTGCGCCAGATCAACAGCGTGCAGGTAGGCGCCGTCAACATGGACTTCCCGGGCTTTAGCGGTGTTATCATCGACATGTTGGGCTTCTTCTTTCAGAATACGCTGCGCGACATGGTGCGCGATCTCGTGCGTGACTACATCCAGTCGAGCTTCAATCAGGTGCTCGACGGCCTGGTCTCCGGTCTCGACGTCAACTCTCTGGGCGGCGATCTGGCCGTGCCAAGACTCGATGGCGAAGGTGTGGTCAACCTGAACTTCGGCATCCGCTTTAGCTCGTTGCTCGTCTCATCGGCGCGCGCGCTCTTTGGCATCGGCACGGAGATGACCGCTGCGGCAGCCCATGCGATCCCGTCTCGCGGTGTGCCCTACCCTGCTGGCACGGTGCTCCTCGATCCGACGACCAACCAGAACGCGGCCGTCGCCGTTCATGTGGGCGTGCTCAATCAGACGCTTCACGCCTTGTGGCGCGGCGGCTTCTTTCACGCTCGCGTCGGCAGCGCGCTCTTTGGCGACTCGATGCCCGAGGGCGCCTATGCAACGTTGGAGACGCGCTTGCCTCCGGTCGCCGTGCTCTCGGCGGGCGGCAAGTTGACCTTGATGCTTGGCGCGGTGCGCGTCTCACTCGTTTACCCGGGCCTGTTCGACGAACCTGTGGTCGTACATCTTGGCGCCACGGCACGCTCTTTGGTGAGCCTGCAAGGCAACGAGCTCAGCTTCTCGGGCATCCAGATCGACGAGTTCTATTTCTCGCCCGAATCGATCGCGCTCAACGAGCAGAGCCGCGATGTGCTGGACAATTTCTTGCGCAACCTGGTTCAGGGGCTCGTCGATGCCTCGCTCAACAACGCGCTTCCATCCTTGCCGATCCCGAGTTTCGTTTTGCCTGCTTCGATGTCGGTCTATGGACTTCCGGCCGGTCGCGAACTGGGCTTGACCAACCCGAACATGTCGAGCTCCGCCCTTCACATCATCCTTCAAGGCGCCTTCGGCTTGCGGTGAAATCATGACGAACTTCTCGACCACGCGAAACCTGTTTGCCCTTGGCGTTTGCCTGCTGCTTGTCGTCGCCTGCGGTGATTCGACGGGTTCTTCGAACAGCACGAAGAAGCCGAGCGCCAACAACAGCGCGAACAACGCGACGGTGAACAACGCCAACAACACGAACAACAACACGAACAACACAAACCCGCTGCCTACAGGCCCGGCCTACTTAACGCTCTCGGCCGATCCGCTCAAGGCCGTCTACGCGCCCGACGCCGAGATCACCCCCAAGGCCGAGGTCTTCGATGCCCAGGGCGTGCGCCTCAACGGCGCCGAAGTGAGCTGGAGCTTTGAGCCGGCCGCGAGCATCGAAGCCGTTGACGGCGGACGACTCAAACTGATCGCAGAAGGCCTGGTGCTCGTGAGGGCCTGCACCAATTCGGCCGCTGGCAGCGCCATTTGCGCGACCAAGACTCTGGTCGTCGACGCCGGTCCTCCCCAGCTCACCATCCATGCACCCAAGCCGGGCGACGAGCTCAGCAGCCGGCGCATCGAAGTGCGCGGCACGGCCATCGACAGCCGCGACGACGTCTACGTCTATGTCAACGGACAAGCTGTCGCGGTCGACACCGACGGCAGTTTCAGCGCCAACGTGGAGCCTCATTTTGGCATCAATCACCTTGAGATTGTCGCCACCGACGGCCTGCACGCGCTCTCGCGCACGGCCAGGCTCGATGTCCTCTGGGCGCCAGAGTTCTATGCGACCCAGGAGGACTCCACGCGCTCGGCGGTGCGCTTTGAGGATGGCATCGCGCTCAAGCTCGGGCAGAATTTCTTCGACAACAAGCAGCCGCCACTGGTCATCTCCGAGTTGCAAATCGTCACCGAAGACCTGGCCGACATTCTCTATCTCTTGTTGCGCTATATTGACCTCAACGAGCAGATCCCCGATCCGGTCGTTGACACGACAGCCCTGCTTTTGCGCGTCACCGATACCTCCATTGAAGATCCACAAGTCGAGATCGACATGACCGACGAGGGCCTCGAGCTGTTCATCCGCGTGCCTGAGCTCGTCGCCACCACCGCCGGTCACCTTCAACTCGGCGACGCATTGCTCGATCTAAGCGGCAGCATCGTGGCGCGCATGTCGATTCGCGCGAACATTCTGGTGTCCAAGCCGTCAGCCAACGAGCCTTTCGTCGTCGAACTGGAGTCTTTCGAGTTGGCGATCGAGACGGCTGAGGCGCGCTTTCAAAGCGATGCGGCCAACGCCATCTTCGAGCTCGCCCAGAGCGCGCTTCGCGCCCAGATCGAGGCGATCTTGCTCGATACGGTCAACACCTCCTTTGTCGAGTTGCTGCCCGATCTGCTTCGCGACATCTTCAATTCGCTGGAGACCGCGCTGATCGGCCAATCCTTCCCGATCGATCTGGGCGCAGGCGATGCCGTCACGCTGCTCTTCGACGGTCGCATCAACCGCTTCGAGATACGCCACAAAGAGGCGATCGAGGCGACCATTCGCACCGACGTCGCCGTCGAGGGCGCGCCCCTGTTCGCCCACTCGCGCGGCGTCGCGCTCTCCGTGCCCTACTCCAACGATTTGCCCTTCTTCTTTACCAGCCGCATTCAGGTCGGGCTTCGCCTCGGGCTGATCAATGGCATCTTTCACACCCTTTGGAATGGCGGGCTGCTCGAGCTCGACGTCAAGAGCTTCTTGCCAGACAACCTGAAGAACATCGTGAGCGCCGGCCATATCTCCTCAAAACTGCCGCCGGTCATCGCTCCGCCCACGCGCGGCGAACCCTTTGATTTACTCTTGTCGTTGGGTCAGCTCGAGATGACCCTCGAACACGCAAACCAGCAAGACACCTACGGGGCCAATATTTCCGTCGGTGCGCAGGTCGTGATCACCGGCGGCGCCATCGCCATCCAGATCGCCGACAAACCCGAGATCCGGGTGTGGCTGATCTCGACCACCGGCAACGCGCCGCGCATCCCCACCGAGACCCTGCATTCCCTGATCCTCAATCAGCTCTGGCCCCAGATCAAGCTGAGCCTTGGCGAAGGCCTCTCCTTTGGGCTTCCCGTGCCCGATCTGAGCATGCTCGATCAATATGCCCCCGCGCTCTCCAATCTCGAGCTCGATTTGCGCATGACCCAGCCACTGTCCATACGCGACGAATTCATCGTGCTCGACGCCGGCTTCGAAGGTCTCTTGCCGCTGCTGCCCTGATCTGCTCGAACCGCGATCGCCCTGGCCCACGGCCAGGGCTCGATCTTTTTCCCTCATCAGTGTTCACATAATCAGCATAGTGCGGACATTCACATTTGTCTCAGTATGCGTTCGTGTCTTTCTTGCGAGCGTATTGTCGACCTCGATGCAAATTGAACCGGCAACTGTGAAGCCGGTTCCTGGAAGCAGCTAAGGGAGTAGATATGAGCTTGTGTAAAAAGACCGCAACGATAGCGCTGGCCGCGATTGCCGCCACGACCCTTACCGCTTGTCCGGCTGATCGTGAGGACGTCGACCAGACCAGCGTTCAACAAAACATTGAGCAGAATGTGCGCGAGAACCTCGAACAATTCGCGCAGTCCTCGGAGTTTCTCGAGAACGTCCCGGCCTGGCAGCGCTGGCAAAACCTCTTTGTCGGCATCGGCGACCGGGCGCTCTTTGACCCCGATCTCGGTGCGCGCACCGATCAGCTCGTTGATTTTTTGACCAACGATGTCTTCATCGAGGAGAACATCCTCGAGCAAGACGATGACATGATCGTCTATCAGCTGCGCGGCGAGACCTTCTGTGCGCGCCTCGAGGCCGACGAGGGCCTGCGTGATTGGGCCGATCTGTTCGTCTTTCCTCGGGCTCTGAGCCTCGTCGAGACCATCGACGTGCGCACTCTGATGGATCTGCAAAACCTCTTCGCCAATTTGGATACCGGTCTTCGCGGTATCGACAACGGTGCCGATCTCGGCGATGGCGACGATCTCGACACCGAGAACCAGGCGCTTGAACACAACGCCAGCACCCTCTTTGGCTTTGGCCAAGGCGTGCTCAGCGACTGTGTGAGCCAGATCAACGAGGCCGACATTCGCCTCGAGGCCACCTCGCCCGAGGAGAACGACATCGACGTGCGCGTGTTGCTCGGCGACAGCGACGACGAGCTGATGCTCTTCGAGTTCTATCAAGAGCGCCTCAGCGTCGAGACCGACTACAGCCGCTACCGTGACTTGCTCGTCGAGCTCGCCGAAGTCAACGGCGCCGACGTCCAAGAATTCATCCCCGAGACCATGGAGGGCCGCCTTCGCGCCGAACTCCGCAGCGAGGGCGATCAGCGCTCACGCTATGTCATGAACATCCTCGACGACATTCGCTTTGTCGATGGCCGCCAGGAGCTGCTCGTCGACTCAGGCAGCAACGTCTTCGAGTTCGACGTCAATGGCCAAGACGAGGTCATGAACGTCAATGTCAACATCCCCTCGATCGAGCACATCTATGCCTTCGAGGGTGGCCTCGATGACGCCATCGGCGAGCCTGTCGACGATGAGAATGGCCGCATGGCTCGTCTTCGTCTCGACAACATCGGTTTCAACACCGAGTTCTCCGTCGAGCAGGACGAAGACGCGTTGCGCTTGACCAACGTCAACCTCGGCGACAACGTCGTGCGCTTTGACATCGACGAAGAGCAGGTCTTCGCCCTCGATATCGACACCAACGAGATCATCGTGCGCGAGCTCGACGACCAGGTCGAGTTGGCCTTTGGTGACGACTTCGAGTTGCGCATGCGCTTTAGCTTCGATCAACTCGAAGACGAGCTCGACGGCGTCCAGCCCTGGATGCAAGACGAGGTGATCACGCTTCGCTTCGACGAGGCCGACGAGCCCCGCATCCTGCTGCGCGACGACTTCCTCGTCGAAGTGCTCGACGGGCGCCTCGTGCTCGAGTCGCAGTTCGAGGACACCGAGCTCGTCGCCGAGCCCGGCGAGTGCCTCACGGCTGACGCGGTGAGTATGCGGCCTGACCCAGCCGGAGATCGACCTGCTGGCGTCGATCCCGACGATACCGACGATACCGACGATACCGACGATCCCGAGGACGTCCTGGGCGAGATCGACGAAGATGTCGACGACCCCCGTCTTCCCGAGGCTCACCCCTTTACCCGCATCTCGGTGAGCTCCTGCTAAGGCCGATTGAAATCCTCTACTAGAACGTGATCGCCCGGGCTCCGCTAAGGAGCCCGGGCTTTTTTCTTGCCCTTGTCTACCCAATAAACCAGCGTTCACACGCGTTTGCCTGGGCAAGCGTATGGATTTTGCCTCTCTCGGTTCTATCCCGCGCAAATATCTGCTACAACGCCCACAACGTGTAAGGAGATCGTTAATGGCTTCATCAGAAATCCTCGTCAAACGCCTCATCGGCGAAGAAATCGCCCCCTACGTCGACGACCTGGCCAGGCTTCGCATCGAGATATTTCGCGGCTACCCGTATCTCTACGATGGCGACCTGATCTACGAAGAGCAATATTTGCGCCGCTACCTCGAGTCGTTGGACAGTGTGCTCGTCGTGGCTTTGGACGGCGCGCGCGTCATTGGCGTGTCAACCGGAATGCCGATGAACGAGGCCGACGAGGTGTTTCAAAAACCGTTTTTGGAGCTGGGCTACGACATCTCCAAAATTTTTTATCTCTCCGAGTCGGTGCTTCAGCCCAATTACCGGGGCCACGGTATCGGCGTGCAGTTTTTTACCGAGCGTGAAGCCCACGTCCAGACCATGCAGCGCTTCGAGTGGGCCTGCTTCTCTGCCGTTCTACGCTCGCCCGATCATCCGGCAAGGCCGGATGACTACGAGCCACTCTTCGAGTTTTGGAAACATCGCGGCTACAAGCGTTACCCGGAGATGCGTACAACCCTCACCTGGAAAGGTGTCGGGCGCATGGAGCCGACCGCCGAAGTCATGGAATTCTGGTTGAAGCATATGGATACTTGATGTCGATTCCGATCAAAGTTGCCAGCGGACAATATCCGGTCGAGTTCTTGCCAAGCTGGCAGTACTTTGAAGAAAAGGTCGAGCGCCTCGTCGCCGAAGCCGCCGCCGAAGAGGCGACGCTGCTGGTTTTTCCGGAGTATTCGTCGATGGAGCTGGCCTCGCTCTTTGAGGAGTCCGTGCGCCACGATTTGCAGTTCCAGATGGCTGAGATGCAGGGCCTGCTCAGCGGCTACCTCGAGCTGCACGCTCGGCTGGCGCGCACGTATGGCGTCTACATCGTCGCCGGGTCCTATCCCGTGCGCCTCACCGATGGCAGCTATCGCAACCGCGCCTACATCTTCGGCCCCCAGGGCGGCTACGATTTCCAAGAAAAGATCGTGATGACGCGCTTTGAGAGTGAGCTGTGGCTTATCTCGTACGGCGACCAACTCAAGGTCTTCGATACCCACTTTGGGCGCATCGGCATCAACATCTGCTATGACAGCGAGTTTCCCCTGCTCGCGCGTCGCCAGGTCGAGGCCGGCGCAAACCTTATCGTCGTACCGAGCTGCACCGACACCCCCTTTGGCTACCACCGCGTGCGCATCGGCTGTCAGGCACGTGCGCTGGAGAACCAATGCTTCGTCGTACACAGCGTTTTGGTCGGCGAGGCGCCCTGGTCTAACGCGATCGACCACAACGTCGGCCGCTCGGCGATCTACTCGCCGGTCGACTACGGCTTCACCGAAGACGGCGTGCTGGCCATCGGCAACTGGTGTGAGCCCCAGTGGGTCTATGGTATCGTCGACCTCTCCAAGACCGAGGACGTGCGTGTGCGCGGCGAAGTGCTCAACTACAGAGACTGGGCCAATCAATCGGCCGCGGCATCGGCGGAGATCGCCAACATCGAGCTAAAGTGAGCCCAACGCCGGGTGCACCGGGTGGTTTGAATGTGCATCGGCGTGGTTAGAATCCCTGAGTTGAACGCAGGCGAGACGTTTCAATAAACAAGTTTCTAAGACGTCCCCCGACACCGAGCTCCTCTCAAGGCACTATCCATGGCTTTTATCAACAACCTGTTGACCGACCACCTGCCCACGCTTCGCAATCTGTTCGGACACAATCATCGTCGCACCTGGCAGGGTAAGGGGCGTGCACATATCGAGCTTCGCGGGCTCGACCCGAGCGATCTGAGCGTGTTCGCCGTCTCGCTCGAGGCCGCGCTCGAAGAGCATCCCGGGGTGATCTGGGCCGAGGTCAATGGCGTGCTCGGCCGCGTGATCATCTCGCATGACGAGAGCCGCTGCTCGATCGAAACTCTGGTCGCGCTCGTCGAACAAGTCGAGCAACGCTTCCAACTGAGCGAGCAGGGGTTTGCCAACAATCGCCCCGAACATCCCGGTGACGACGAGCCGATCATGCGTGCCGTCGTGCGCATTGGGGCGGACGTGCTTGGCGTTGGCCTGGGCACGGCGCTCAAAGTGGTGCGAAAGGAGCCCTCGGAGGGCGGCTTCGATCTGGCCGCGACCATGGCGCTGATCGAGAACGTGCCCCGCATCCGTCGAAAGGTCAGCCGGCGCGTCGGTGACGCCGCGGCCGACGTCGGGCTGGGCATCACCAATGCCTTCGTCCAGGCCATAGGCTCCGGGCCGATAACCCCGTTGGTCGACATCCCCTACCAGCTCATCCAACTCGCCGAAGCGGTGGCCAGGCGCAGCGTCTGGCAGCTGCGCGAGGAGGAGCTTTGCGCCAACCCGGAACACGCCGGCGCAACACCCCATCACCAGCACATTCGGCCCGCGCCGATTCCGCCGGGTCCGATCGAGCGCTACGCCGAGGATGCCTGGCAGGTCTCGCTTGGCGGCTTCGCCGTGGGGCTGGCCGACACCCAGGACTTCAAGCGCGCCGTGACACCCCTGCTCGACGCTTTGCCCAAGCCGGCGCGCTTTGGGCGTGAGGCGTTTTGTGCTCAACTCGGCCGCGCTCTGGCCGGTCGAGGACTGGTCATCCTTGATCCGAAGGCTCTGCGCCGCCTGGATCGCATCGATTATATCGTCGTCGACGAACTGATCATGTACACCAGCGAGCTCAAGCTCGACCGTATCGTCCCCATGAGCGACATCGACATCTCCCAGGCCCACCACCAGGCAAGTCTGCTCTTCGACCCGAGCGAGCCGCTCAAAACACGCCGTGATGGGGGCTGGAGCCTGGGTCTGGTCGACCACGTCGGGGCCAGGCTGCCTGCCAAGGTCGCAAAGCGCGCCGATGAGCTCACCAGCAACCACGTCAAGTCCGGCCCGCCGCTGGCCCTGGTGCACGACAAGCGCATCGTCGCGCTTTTTCGCACGTGCTTGTCGGTCGATCCTGCGGCCGAGCAGTTCATCGGGGCGATCCGGCGCGCCGGCCTTTACTTGATCATCGCAACCGACGACGAGACGCTGCCTCAAGACTTCTCCCCTGATCGCATCGTGCGAAAGGGCGAAGATCTACTTCAGCGCATCCACCATGAGCAGCGTGATCACCACGTCGTGTGCATGATCGGTCACGGTCCGGCGGCCGCGCTCGATGCCGCCGACGTCAGCCTCGGGCTGTTTCGCGAAGGCAATCAACCGCCCTGGAGCGCGGACCTGATCGGCTCCAACTCGCTCGACGACGCGACCTTTCTCGTCGAGGCCTGCATCGAAGCGCGCAAGGTCTCCGGTCAGAGCGTCGTGCTCGCCGGCGCCGGCGCGGGCATCGGCGCATTCTATGCCATCGGCGGCCTCAAGAAGGTGCCGCCCAACCGCGTCACGCTCGCGGTCAACTCGGCCTCGCTCATCGCCCTGGGCAACGGAATTCGCGCCGCCGCAGCGCTCGATCGCCGCATCAAACCGGCACCGCGAAACGGCACACCCTGGCACTCGTGGACGATCGAGACGGTTTTTGACCAGCTGGACAGCTCCCCCAATGGACTCAGCCCGCAAGCCGCTCAGAGGCGCCTTCCCCCCGTCCCCAAGCCCGTGTCCACCTCGCTTGCCATCGCCCAGGCGATCACCAAAGAGCTGGCCAATCCGCTCACGCCCGTGCTTGCCGTTGGCGCCGCCGTCTCGGCCGTCGTTGGCTCCGTGACCGACGCCGGCATCGTCGGCGCGGTCATCGCCATCAACGCACTGATCGGTGGTGTCGAGCGCTACAAGGCCGAGCAGGTCATCGCCGAACTAGCCCAGCGCGAGACTCACTGCGTCGAGGTCACACGCGATGGTCAAACCACGATCGTCGAGAGTGGACAACTCGTGCCCGGCGACGTGATCTGGCTGGAATCGGGCCACGTCGTGCCGGCCGACTGCAGGATCATCGAGGGCGAAACCCTGGAGGTCGACGAGTCGGCGCTGACCGGTGAGTCGCTGCCGGTACCCAAAAGCGCCGACTTGACGTTTGCAAACTCGGTGGCCGAGCGCCATTCGATGCTCTATGCCGGCACGGCGATCGCCGTCGGCGAGGTGCGCGCCGTGGTCGTGGCCGTCGGCGCCGACACCGAGATGCAGCGCGCCATCTATCGCACCGCAAAGAGCAGCGGCCAAGAGACGGGCGTCGAAGCGCGCCTTCGCCACCTGACCGATTTGACCTTTCCCTTTGCCACGAGCAGCGGCGCGGCCTTGATGGCCATGGGGCTGTTTCGCCGCCAGAAGCTCGACGAGCTCGTCGGCCCGGCCGTCAATCTGGCCGTCGCGGCCGTGCCCGAAGGGCTGCCACTGCTCTCCACCGCCGCCCAGCTCTCCGCGGCAAGGCGCCTCTCCAAGCGCGGCGTGCTCGTTCGAAACCCGCGCGCCATGGAAGCCCTGGGCCGCGTTGACGTGCTCTGCGCCGACAAGACCGGCACCCTGACCGAGGGACGCATCGCGTTGCACAGCGTCTTCGATGGCGAGCACACCCGCGCGCTCAGCGAGCTCGAGGCCAGCCACTGCTTCGTCGTCGGTGCCGCCCTGCGCGCCACGCCCGAGCAGCCCGAGGAGGGTCTGCTGCCCCACGCCACCGACCGCGCGATCGTCGACGGCAGCCGCTCGGCCGGCGTCGAGATCGACGAGGGTCTCGGTCTCTGGGCACGCTGCGAAGAGCTACCTTTCAAGTCCGCGCGCGGCTTTCACGCCGTGCTCGGCACCACCTCCGACGGCATGCTCGTGACGATCAAGGGCGCCCCCGAAGAGGTGATTCCGCGCTGTTCGACGCGCATGCGAGGCAGCAAGAAGCTGCGCCTCGACTCACGGGCAAAGCTCAAGTTGGTCGACGAAGTCGAGGCGCTTGCCAGCCAGGGATTGCGTATCCTGGCGATCGCCGAAAAGGACATCAGCGACATCAACGGCGACCCCTTTGGCCAAGACCACGTGCAAAAGCTCACCTTTTTGGGCTTTGTCGCCTTGAGCGATCCCCTGCGCCCGACCTCGGCCGAGGCCGTTGAGCGCCTGCACAAGGCCGGCGTCGACGTGATCATGATCACCGGTGACCATGCCAGCACGGCCGCGCGCATCGCCAAAGACGTCGGCCTCTCCGACGCCATCGCCGTCTTGACCGGCGCCCAGATCGACCAGATGAGCGACGAAGCCCTCGACGAGGCGATCACCTACGTCAAGATCGTCGCCCGCGCCACGCCCAACCACAAGGTGCGCATCGTCGAGTCTTTGCAACGCAAGGGACGCGTCGTGGCGATGACCGGCGACGGCGGCAACGACGCGCCCGCGATCCGCCTGGCCGATGTCGGCATCGCCCTGGGCCGCTACAGCACCAGCGCCGCGCGTGAATCGGCCGACCTGATCATCACCGACGAGCGCATCGAGACCATCGTTGACGCCGTCGCCGAGGGCCGCGCGCTCTGGGCCTCGGTGCGCGACGCCGTCTCGATCCTCATCGGCGGAAACCTCGGCGAGGTGGGTTTCATGCTGACCAGCGGCCTGTTTAGCCGCACCCCTGCTCTCAATGCCCGCCAGCTCCTGCTCGTCAACCTGTTCACCGACGTCGCCCCGGCGCTGGCCATCGCCATGCGCCCACCGCCTGACGTCTCACCCGAGACCTTGCTTCACGAAGGCCCCGAGGCCTCGCTGGGCGATGCCCTCGACCGCGACATCCTCTGGCGCGCCATCACCACCGGTGCAGCCGGCGTGGGCGCCTGGGGTTTTGCCCAAAACTTCTTCATGAAAGACGCCGCCTCGACCATCGGCCTGCTCTCCATCGTCGGCGCCCAGCTTGGCCAGACCCTGGTCGCCGGAAAACCCAACGCCAACGTCCTGGCCGCAAGCCTGGGATCGGCCGCCGGCCTGCTCCTCTTGGTCCAGACACCCGGCATCAGCCAGGTCGTCGGCTGCCGCCCGCTTGGCCCCCGCGGCCTGATCACGGCCGCCACCGCCACAAGCCTGGCAACGCTGAGCGCAGCCTTCACCCCCAAGATCGTCGCCGCGATCAACACCTACTTTGAGCGCCGTGACCTTGGCAAAGAGACTGCCCTGGCTTCAAGCAATGGCCTCAGCGCACCGTTCACGAGCAATGGCCTCGATCCGGATGCGCTCGCCTACTGATCGACGCCGGTTAAAGCACGCGACGGCGCCTGGCGGCGATCACCACCGCACCAAGCGCCGCAATCAGTGCTGCTGTCGGCGATGGCACGCCCGATCCGGTGGCACTGCAGCCGCCATCAATGCCGGCCGAGACGTTGACCAGACTGCCCAACGGCCCGCGCTCCGATGGGCCAGGCTGCTCGTAATCCTCCTCGTCATCTTCCTCGTCATCTTCCTCGTCTTCACCGCCGGGATCCGGCGGATCGACACCGGGCTCCTCGCCAGGATCGACGGGGCCGGGCGGCTCGACTTGACCGGCCACACAGAGGTCGGCCTCACAACCCTGGGTGCAGGTCTCCGTGGCCGACGGTGCCCCGAACTCACAGTGAACACGGGTGCTCTCGTCAAAGCAGTGCCAGGCATCGGCCGGGCGGCTCTCACAAAACCAGCTCATGTCCGCCTCGGGCCGACACATGTTCGCCCGACAGCCATAGGTACAGGTCTCGACGCGCGTTGCACGCTCGCCCGCGCAGTCGAGCTGGGTATCGGCATCAAATCACAGCGAGCCATCGACGCCTGAGCTGGCGCAAAAAGTATCGTGCACAGTCGGCTCATAGGGCGGCACAAATGGGCCCCCGCAGGCGCCGGTGGAGCGCTCGAGCACGATGTCGGCGCCGTAGTAGTTGCGCATCATGTCTTCGTAGCCCATGCCCCGGTTGGCCAGGCAAGCCTGGCCGTTTTGTGAGGCGCAGCCCCGGTTGTGGGGATTGCTGTTGCAATCGGCCGGCACCCAGCCAAGCGGCGTCATCTTGATGCCACAGCCGCTTTTTCCCCAGTTGTAGGTCACCCAACGCTCGGTGTTGGTCGTATCGGCGCCACCGGCGCCGTTGCAGGCGACGATCGGCTCGCCGCTGTCAGGGTTGGCCGGGCGAGCGCCGGCGACGTAGAAGGTCGCAACGATATGGTTGTTCCAACTCGCGAACTGGCCACGGGTGGCACGGGCGGCCTCGAAGTGACGCTCGCTGGCCGTGGTGTAGCTGCACTTGTAGACCTGGTCGGCCTGGCTGTTGCGAATCGTCGTCACCTTGGCCACGAACAGCTTGTAATACAAGAAGCTTCTGGCCTGCAGCGCCTGGGCCTTGAGCGCCTCGGGCGGCGCGTTTCCGTTCTCACAGGCCACGACGTTGGCGATGTAGTCCTCCTCGATGTCGACCTCGCCAAAACCCTCGACATTGACCGTGCAAGGCGCCACCAGCGGCAGCGCGACGGTGTGAAACTCGCGCAGCTCATCGGGCGCGCGCTCGCCGGTGTCCGATGGTTCAAGTCCACATCCACCCAAGAACGAGGCTGCCAGCAGCACAAATGCGAAAGCGCAGACTTTTACCATAAAAACACCATCCCAGATCGGGCCAAACAACCATCTTGGCAAGCACTAAGCCCAGTATTTCAGCTTCCCGAGGAGCATTCAATGTCCGTTTTGCAGCGCGAGACCGTGCTTTGACAAGGCTTTGATGGGAGAGGCCATCGTTTCAGCATATGTGTAATTTAACTAACATATTGAAATTATTGACCTTTTGACCTATTGCTGGGTCGTTCGGGCTCAGGCACGTGCCTGTCACCGAAACAATCCGTGCTCTTCCCCGCCTTGTCGGGGAGTGGATCAACCCATCAAGGGGTATCTATGCAATTGCAATTACGCTATGTGCTCGCGCTCTTCCTACTTTCATCCAGCCTTGTCCTCGCTTGTGGCGGCCCTGAGACGGCCGGTGACGCAAGCCTTGACGGCGTGATCGTCGACCTCAACGAGAGCGAGGCGCCCGGCGCGCAGAGTGAATCAGACAGCAGCTGCCCGACCTGCGAGGCCTGCACGACCAATGACGACTGCGGCCAGGGCGGCCTTTGCGCCACGCTTTCCGATGGGCGCGCCGTGTGCACGAGTCCTTGCGACGACGACACCGACTGCAATGGCGAGGCAACTTGCGTGGCCGCGCGCTCGAGCGACGGCGCCAAGCGCTACGGTCTTTGCCTCAGCGACGATACTGCAAACGAAGTCTGCCCTGAAAATTGGAGCTGCACCGACGAGGAGCCGCTCGAAGAGGAGCCCGTCGAGGAGGAGCCCGTCGAAGAGGAGCCCGTCGAGGAGGAGCCCATCGAGGAGGAGCCCATCGTCGAGGAGCCTGTCGAGGAGGAGCCCATCGTCGAGGAACCGGTCGAAGAAAAACCGATTGAGCCGCCACCGGTGCAGCCGCCGCCTGTGTCCAGCAACGATCCCGCCAACAATCTGTGCGACAATCCCCAAGGCGTCTGCCGCTACTGTGGCCCGCCAACCGGGGCCGTCACGAGCTGCCCGAGCTCCGACAACAGCGTCAACTGCCAGGTGCTTCGCCTGGTCAACCAGGAGCGCGCGCGCGTCGGCCTGGGCCAGCTCACCTACAACGCTGAGCTGGCTAAATCCGCCCAAAAGCACGCCATGGACATGAGCACCTGCGACTACTTCAGTCACTACTCGCTCGACGGCACGTCCTTCTTTGAGCGCTGCGCCGAGGGCGGTTACACGGGGCGCTGTAGCGGCGAGAACATCGCCGGCGGCCAGCGCACAGCACAGCTTGTCTTCAATGCCTGGATGAACTCGCCAAGCCACAAGCGCAACATCCACGCCGCCCAGCACACCGAGCTCGGCGTGGGCTACTACACCAACGGCGGCCACTATACGCGCTACTGGGTCCAACACTTCGGCAGGCGCTAACGCACGCCTTGCCCCCGGCGCTGCGCCTATTTCGTGCCGTAGAGCCGGTCGCCGGCGTCGCCCAGGCCCGGCACGATGTAGCCGTGGTCGTTGAGGTGGCTGTCGACGGCGGCCGTAAAGACTGGCACGTCCGGATGCACCGCATGGAAGTTGCGGATGCCTTCGGGCGCGGCCAGCAGGCATAGAAACTTCACCGAGCGCGGGTTGGTCTCCTTGACACGGCTGACCGCCGCCGCCGCCGAGTGCCCGGTTGCAAGCATGGGATCGACGACGATCACGTCGCGCCCGTCCATGATCTCGGGCAGCTTGAAGTAATATTCGACCGGCTCGAGGGTCTCCGGATCGCGGTACAGACCGATGTGGCCTACGCGCGCCGAGGGGATCAGATCGAGCAGCGCCTCGACGAGGCTGATGCCGGCGCGCAAGATCGGCACGAAGACGAGCTTCTTGCCCTCGAGCATCGGCGCTTGCATCGACGTCAAGGGCGTCTCAATTTCATTGTAGGTCAGGGGCAAGTCGCGCGTCACCTCGTAGCCGAGCAACATGGCGATCTCACCCATGAGCCGGCGAAAGCTTGCCGTGCTCGTATCTTTTTTGCGCATCAAGCTCAGCTTGTGCTGGATGAGCGGATGATCGATGACCGTTACTTCAGACGTCATAAACTACTCGTGTTTTGTTCATTGATGGGAATTTCAGGTGCACCGCCCGCCAAAACACAGCAGGCCATCGCAGCACTCGGTGTTTAGGCTACAGCTCTCGTTGTAGATCTTGCACTGCGAGACCGGCTCGCCGCATACACCCGTGATCGAATTGCAGTAGTTCGAGCAGCAATCGGCGTTGGCGCCGCACCCCTGACCGTTGGAGATGCAGGCGCGCACGCACTTGCCGCCATCGCAAATATCGCTGCAACACTGGGTATCGCTGCTGCAGGTATTGCCAACGGGCAGACACTGCGAGCGGCAGGTTGAGCTGCCCGGATCGCAGAACCCTTCGCAGCATTGTGCGTCGTTGGCGCAGGTCGCCCCGGCGACCACGCATTGGGTGGGCTCGGAGCACTTCTTGTTGGTCGGGTCGCAGAAGTTCGAGCAGCAATCGGCGTTCACAGCGCAGGTGTTCGTATTGCTCACGCAGGTGACGCATTTCTTGGTCACCGAATCGCAGTCGCCCGAGCAGCAATCGCTGTTGCTCACGCAAGTAGCCGTCAGGCTCAGGCAACTCGCGCACTTGGCGCTCACCGGGTCACAGCGGTTGTTGCAGCAGTCGGCGTTGAGCGCACAGGCCTCGTCCACGATGTTGCACTGGTTAGGCTCGGTGCCGCAAACGCCCAACGAGTTGCAGTTTCCGCCGCAGCAATCGCCACTAAAGGTGCATTGCTCGCCGGTACGCACGCACGAAGACGAGTTGCAGGTGAGCTTGCCATCGACGCCTGGCACGCAAAGCCCGCTGCAGCACTGATCGCTGATCGCGCAGCTGTCGCCGTTGTCCACGCACTGGTCGAAGTCTCGGCCAAAGCAACGGCGCACGCCGCTCGCCGTATCGCGACAGGCCGCGTTACCGCCACAGCAATCATGGGTGCCGGTATAGGGGTTGCGCTTGTCACAGACCTCGCCGGCTTGCTTCGCGCCGTTTTGATTGCCGCAGCGCCCGACATCCTGCAGGCTGCCGTCAGCATTGATGAAGAACTGGCAGGTCGCCTGGGCTTGATTGTTGTTGCATACGCCTGCCGCGCTGCAGCATTGGTCGTCGGAGCGACACAGCTCGGCGCGCGGGCGGCAGCCACCCAAATACTGGCAGGTGCGATAGCCGGTGCCATCACCCAGACAGGAGTACGAGCAGCAGTCGTTGACGCTCGAGCACACCTCGCCGACCACGCGACAGCTGCTCACCGAGCCCGTCGTGCCCTCCAATTTGCGGCAGAAGCCGCTCTCGCACTGTGAGTTGCAGCAGTCGGCGTTGGCCAGGCAGACCTCACCAGAAGACTTGCACAGGCCGCCCGAGATGCAACGCTTCAGACCGTCGTCGCCAAAGAGCTTGCAGTTGTTCGAGGCGCACTCGCTGTCGCCGCCGCAAATCGTGCCGGCGACCTTCTTCTGCGGCCCGGCCTGGCAGACGCCGCCCGTGCACTTGTTAGAGCAGCACTCCATGTTGTCGGTGCAGCTCTGGCTCGCCGAGCGGCACACGTCGTAGGTGTCGCAGGTCCCCTCGTCGCAAAAGAGCGAGCAGCACTGCGAGGACGACGCGCAGCCCTGGCCGGCGCCCTGACAGCCGCCGGTTCCGCCCAGACACGCCAAGGTGGCGAGATCACAGCGCCCAGAGCAGCAAGTCGAGCTGCTCGAGCAGGCCTGCCCCGTCGCATCGCAGCTTCCGTAGGAGAGCGAGCAGACGTTGTCGACATTGCAGACCCCCGCGCAGCAATCCAGGCTGTCGGCGCAGCCTTGGCCGCTGCCCTGACAGCTCGGACCGGTGTCAACACCGGTATCGATGGCCACGTCCTCGTCCGGCATGGTGTCGTGGACATCGGGCGTATCGACGCCGATCGTATCCGGCAGAGCGCCAACATCATTGCCGCCCGAATCGACGGGATCGATGGTGTCGCCCGGATCGGAGGTGTCATCGCCGCTGCCGGAATCATTGCCGCTCGAGGTATCGCCGGCGTTGCCGGTGTCGCCCACGGAGGTTTCTTGGCCAGCGTCGCCGCTATCGGGGCTCGTGGCGTCGCCGCTATCCGGGCTCGTGGCGTCGCCACTGTCCGGGCTCGCAGCATCGGCGTCGGACGGGCTGGCATCGTTCGCCACATCGGGCAAGCGCCCAACGTCGGTGCCCGTATCTGGATTGGTCGTCACGTCGATGCCCAGGTCGCGGCCAATGTCCTCCTCGACCTTGGTATCACCTGCTGGCCGCTTACTGGCCTCATCGTTACAATCGCAGCCGCCGAAGAAAACCAGCACCAAGATCAAGACAACATAGAGAACAAATGACCGTTTGAGTCGCGCAGACATGAGAATCATCCGGGGTGAGCAAAAATGAAGGTTTCACCGAAGAGTCAACATCCTCGGGTTTACGTTGGCCTCTGGCCTCAGATGAGTCTGAAAATCAAATCGTGGGGTGTGAGCTTGCGCCAAACTCAGGATAGATAATTCTCCCAGGGAGGTCAATCGACGCATTGACTCGAAATCGCTTCGTCACATGCGAGCGCTGACCGGAATCAGCGCGCCATGAATCGGATCTCCCAGTGGCCCGCTCAGCGCCACGATGATGCGCGCAAGCGCGTCGGGCGCGACCCAGCGCGCGAACTCGCCGCCGGGCATCGCCTCGCGGTTGGCGGCCGTATCGATGATCGAGGGCAGCAAGGCGTTGATGTTGATGTCGAAGGCCTTGATCTCCTCGGCGCTCGCGCTGACCAGGGCGTTGAGCGCGGCCTTGGTCGCCGCGTACGGGCCCTCGCCGGCCGATGGCTTGAGCGTCGACTTGGAGCTGATCAACATGATGCGCCCGTAGTTTCGCGCCTTCATGCCGCCGAGCACCTCGCGCAGCACGAAGAGGCTGGAGCGCAAGTTGAGGTCGATCAAGAAGTCGATGTCGGCATCGCCCGCCTCCTCGATCTGCAAGTAGCGAAACCCACCCGCACAGTGAACAAGCGTGTCGATGCCGCCCAGATCCTGCTCGATCAGCGCGATCGCCTCCTTGACCGCAGCGGCCTGGGTCAGATCGGCGCGCAGCCAACTCAAGGCCTCAAGCTCGCCATCGGCAACCAGGCCGCCGGACTGCGACGCTGTGTTGATGTCGACGCCGACCACCCGGCAGCCGGCCTCGAGAAATTGCTTGACCACCTCGCGACCTAAGGCGCCGGCAGCGCCTGTCACGACCACACGTTTTGGCTCGTTGTTCATCGGATCACCTCGTTAGTTGGAGTGAACGGCGTTGGTTTTTTGCTCTTACTGTCTGTTTGCTTAGCTTTATCCTCACACGACGTCCAGCCCAAGCCACGACCGTTCTTTGAAGACGGAGCCCACAAGCCATGTCCACCGGCCCACAAAAGCTCGCCCTCTGCCTGCTCTTTGCCTTGTTTTTAGGCGGCTGTCCGGGCGCGTGCTCCGGTAAGGCCGCGCCCAATGACGCCAATCGACTCAGCCCGGCGCCCTCCGAGCTGACGGCGCGCTGGGCTGAGGCCACCCTCAAGCGCAAGGTTGCTCCAAGCTCGCCAACCAGGTCACACACCGGGCTTCGCTACGAGGCCAATGCGCACTGCCCGCTCACCTACGATTTCGAGGCGACCACGAGCTTCACCAGCGCCGCGCGCCCCGGGCGCCTGAGCAGACCGCAAATCAAACAGACCTTGGGCCGCTTCGATCTCTTGGCCGATGCGATCGAGCCCACGCAATGGCGCCTCAACAACCGCGCGCTCGGCCAGTACACGGTTCGAAACCAGGTGCGCCAACCCGGCAAGGAATTCTGGCCTGGCGAGTTGGCCGACGCGATCGTCGAGAACCAACGCCTCGCGCTCGTTGAACTGGGCGAGCCCGGCCAGCTCTGGAGCCGACTCGGTACGTTCTCCGGGCTTCAAGTCTTCTTTCCTGCGCTTCCTGACGCCGCAGCGCTCGACGCCATGACCCACTGGGATCTGCGCTTTGCGCCACTGCACGACAGCCAAGGTCAGGCAAGAACCCCTCGCGCCTTCGATCCGCGCGTCGAAGTGCATCTTGTCGAATGGATTGAGATCGATGGCCACGAAGCCGCCGTGCTCGACGCGCGCTACGCCTTTGACGAGACCTACGACGGCGCCGCCAGCGAGAGCATCGTCTTCTTCGGGCGCTATGTGGTCTTGCGCTCCGGTCGCCTGCTCCACGCCGCATTGTCGCTTCGCCGCGCCCTTCTTCCGCCTCCCGATGAACACGAGGCTGTGCCCATCGAAGTCGCGCAACTAGCCGAGGCCCGCCTGAGCGCGGCGTGCGACGGGCCCGTGCTCGATGCGATTCCCCACCATGCCAGCCGCACCAAGCTTGCGCTCGACACCTACACCAAGCTCGTCTTCGCCCTCAACGCCGGCAATCCCGAGCGCGCCGCTGGCTACCTCGCCACCGATCTGATCGCCACCCACGGCGCCGACCAGATCGTGGCTTTGCTGCAACGCCACGTGGCCCACCACGGCCAGGCGGTGCTGGGCGATCCAGGCTTCTTTGAGCCCGTCGAGATTGACGGCCAGTTCTTGCGCTTTCGCATCGTCGGGCGCGCCGAAAACTTTCCCGACGCAAGCCACAGCGCGGTCACCGTGATCAACCAGGTCACGATCGAGGAGATCGACGGCGCCATGAGCATCCTGGCCATTGGCTCGACCAGCATCCAAAACTCCGAGCAGTGGAACGTGCTCGAAATCTCGGCGCGCAACCTCTACTCGCCGGCCCAGCCACAATAGCCTCAGTCAAACGCCACGACTTTGTCTTCGCCGTGGCGGCTGCTCAAGCTCGTGACACGCTCGAGCAAACGTTGTCGCTGCTGCCAGAACACGTCGAGACGAACCTTCTCGTTGGCGCTCGCCTGCGGGAACAATATCGCGTCGACGAGCGGCCGACGCATCAATTCCAATGAGCTCAAAGTCGACGCGCTAAAACGCGTGACCCACTCAAAGCGCGTCTGCACGCGCTGCATCGGTTGAAACTGAAAACCCGCTCCATTATCGATCGAGACGAACTCACCGTTGGCAAAGTGGTTGTTTACGCCGTAGAAATCCTCGACCAGGCTGAAGCGATCGTGGTTGTTCGTCAGATAGTCGAAGACCAGCAACGACGAGATTTGGCGCGCCATCGACGCTGTGTCGGCCTCGGCGCGCTCGCGCATGATCCCGTTGTAGAGTTGGCCGTTGCGATAGATCCGAAGCGCGCGGATCGACTGTTCGAGAGGCTGCTCGAGCAGCGTTTTGTCGGCATCGACATCGAGCCAGGGCTGCCAGATCTCGTGGTACTCGATCGGCCAGTGCACATAGCGCACAACCCACTCCTTGAGCGTGCCGTAGAGATAGTCGGCCACGACACCGTCCGGGCCCGGCTCGCGCACCCAGATCAAATCGCCGAAGCGCTCGGCGTAGCGGCGTTGGTTGTCGGTATCGACGCGTGCATAGAGCGCGTCAAAGTCGGCACGACTGATGCGCGCCGGCCGGTTTTGCGGCACCTTGAAGTGGCAGACCATGATCTCGCACAGATAGTAGGCCGCGATCTCTGCGCGCCACCAGTCCTCCCAGTCGCGCTGCGCCGGCTTGAAGGCGTAGACGTTCTGGCCGCCGCGCGTCAGCCGCAACGAAATCGAGCGGCCGCCGCCCAGCGCGCGCAGCTCATCGACCATCTCGTCGACGCCGAGGGTGACCACCTGGTAGCGAAGCGCCGGGTCTGCGCGCAGGCTCTGATCGAAGATCGCCTGTTTGTCGGCGCTCGGCCCGCTGCGCCCGAACTCCTCGATGACGATCTCTCGCGCGCGCCTCGCTGATCCCTGATCCACCAAGCCCTGGGCAATCTGCATCGGCGAGACACGCGTCGAGGCGGAGACGGCCTCGGAGGCCACGGCGATCGCCGACCACACCGCGCGCAGCTCGGCCATGCTCGCCGGCGGTGGCTCGTTGGCCAGCGGCTCGACGACGGCCACGGGCCGATCGCTCTCCAGCAACGCCACCGCGCGCTCAGCGGCCAGATGCGCACGCACCGCCAGGGCGCTCAGCGCCGCGAGCGCGACGAGCAGGCCGACCACCACCAACACCCGCGCCGTGCTCGCCCGCGTGGGCGCATCCGCCGGCACGACAGTCGCTGGCGCCACAGGCTCAGGCGCGCTTGCAATCGCAGCGGCTTTCGGCGCTGGCGCCTTGACCCCATGCGCCCTGACCGGCGTCGAAACGCGCGCTCGCCGCTGCTTCGGTACACTCCGCGCGCTCGGCGCCTCGGCCGGCGCCGGGATCGCCACCTTGGAGAGCACATCGACGAGGCTTGCCGCGATCGCATGGCGCACGCGCTCGAAGATCGGATGCTCATCGATCGGAGTCCACGGTCCGTCCGCCTCGGCGATCTCGTCTGCGACGACCCAGATCCCGGCCCGAAACAGCGCCACCAGCCCCGCATAGTCGATCGAGTCGTAGATCACCTCGCCAGCGCGAATTCGATACTTGCCCGCCCTGGCCACCGTCTCGCTGGCCGCTGGGCTCGTCGGCAACGGCGCAACCACCGGCGCCGGCGCAATTGCTGCTGGCGGCAGCGGCGGCGGCAGGGAAATCACCGTCTCCCGGGTCGCCTCCTCCGCCGCGTCAACAGGCACAGGCGTCGCCACTTTCTTTCGCGCCGCCGCAGGAGCAGGCAGGCGCCCGCTGTCGGCAGGCTCGAGCACGTCGATGACGCCCTCGACCAGATCGTCGAGCACCTCGTCGACGTCAAAGGAGATCGGCGCAGGCAACGGCAGCGCATCGGGCGCTGGCCCACGCGGGCGTTTGGTCTGCAGTTGTTTGAGCAGCGCCGTGGCCAGCGGCCGAACGTCATCGGGCTTATCGGTCTCCGGCAGCCGCGCTGTGGCCCGCGGACCGAAAACGCCCAGGTTCTTGATCGCCGGGCTGAGCGCCGCGTCCTCGGCCGCCGCCACGGGCCGAAACCGATCCTGCAAGGGCGCCGCAGCCTGCGCGGGCGAAGCCACCTCGGGCACGACCCGTTGGCTGCGATTGAACACCGTGTCATGGCTGATCCGGGCCCAGCCCCGCTCTTCGTTCGAAGACGAGGGCAACGGCGACGACGCGCTCGCCACCGGAATCGACGTCTGGCATCCCGGGCAGGGCACCGAAGACAGCGCCACGCCCTTGCCGCGCGGCGTCAGCCGGAATTGGGCCTGACACCCCGGACACCGCAACACCACGGCCTGGGGAACCTGCTCGGACACGAAGGACGACTCACTTGCCTTGCGATGATCAATGGATTCGCCTGAAACCAAATCCGACGCCAGCTTCAAGTGTTACCAGTTTTCGAGCCAAAACCAAGAAATCGCGCGGGTTTGGCAGCGAAATAGAGATCAAAACGCGCCAGGAGGAGTCGCCAGCGCGTTGACGTTCAACTCGTCGACCACCCCGAGCGCAAATTGCAGATCCTCGAAGAACACCTCGATATGCGCACTCTGGGTAAAGGGGCGAAACGGATCCGGCTCGAAGAGATCTTGATGATAGCGCCGCGCAAAGTAGAACTTCGATCCCACAAACGAGATATGAACCGCATTGTCGCCCGAGGTGCCCTCCAGCTCGTCGACGGCCGCGGCGATCGCGCTCGTGCGCTCTTTGGGCGCCTGGCCACGACGAAATTGCAACACCCGCTCAACCAGCCCCGGAGTCAGCACGAGCAGCGCCTCGCTCTCGCGCGTGCTGTAGATCTGAAACTGGGCGTCGAACTCCGGGATCCCCAGCAATACCTCGACCAGGGGCTGATGAACCGAGAGTCGCGCCAGCCAGGGCGCAAACATCGCTTGCGTAAGCTGCGCCCGTGTCGTCGGTAAACCGTCTCCGATCGGCGCGCGCCGCGGCAACAGGATCGTAAACCCTTGCAGCGGCCGATGAAAATCGGCCACAAAGTACAAGCCCTTGTGAATCAGGACCGTCTGCGCGCTGGTGATGTTGCCATTCTTTCTGTTTGGGGTCTGCACCACATTGCTCGCTTTGAGCTCGCACACTTCAAAGCGCGTCTGGCCAATGCGCCCGCGAATCAGATCCTCGCCCTGGTAATCACTGGGCACTATCTGAAAGATCCCGCTCCTGTTGAAGTCCTCGATCGCGATCCGGCCGTTGGGCTGGTAGACCAGACTCGGATCGATGAACTGGACCAGCGGCGAGATCACCTCGCGTTTGAAATCATCCCGAAAACTGCCGCCAAAAACGGTATTCTTGGCCGTGGCCACCCCGTAGTAAGCCAGGAAAGCGAAGACGAAGGGAAAAAAACACGAGCAACCACTGGAGGTCCATATGAACATCAAGACGATGCTCACCAGCGACAGCAACAGAGCGCCGCCGATGATCGCTGCCTTGATCAAGTTGTAGCGGGCCACCTGCTCCAGGCGCCGCTGCTCGAGCGTGGCAAGCGGGGCGGCCAGGCGTCGCTCGATGAACTCGTGCAGATCTTGGGTGGATCGCATCAACCGCCTCTCGATGAGCGCAACCGTGAATTTTCTTTGTAATACCAAGCGCTTTGTGGTGATCTTCGCGCACTCGCAGCCGCTGTATTATGGCAACACCTTAGCCCAAGAGCATCGCACATGAAACAAGCCTTCGTCCTGCTCGTCATAATTTTGCTGGCCGGCGCGATCGGCTGCTCGCCGGCCTCGTCAAACCGCACGCCGACAGGCGACGCCGACGGCAGCGTCGAGCACGACGCGCTCGACGCCGCCGTCGAACACGACGCGCACGACGCGCACGAGCTCCAAGACGCCGATACAAGCCCCGAGGACGCCGCCCTCAGCGCGACGATCACCGCGCGCCTGGTCGCGGTCGACTGGGGTTTGGGCGCCAGCGTCGAAGATCCCGCGACTCAGATCGTCTTTCAGGCCGACGCCAGCGGGCGATTTCGCGCACGCTTCACCTGGCCGCCCGGCGTGCACCGGCTCGTGCTCAGCGTCGAGGAAGAGGTCTACGGCCTCCAAGGCGGCCTGATTGAGGGTCTGGCCCGCGACTCGACGCCGATGTGGCCGGGCACCGAGCAGCGCGCTCGAAGCGAGTCCGTCGCGATCTTTAGCGCGACCAGCGAGCAGGTCGAGCTCTCGACCAACCTTCAAAACCTGACGATTGTGCGGCTCCACACGGCCGAATCGGCCCGGCTCGACGCCCTTCCCGGCTCGGCCAACGTCGGCGCGCTCTTCGACACCGCCCTCAGCGCGCTGGCCACACAGGGCCAGGATCCATACCAGGTCGTCGTCACACTGATGCACGGCCTCTTCGAGGCGGGCGCCGCACCTTTGACCACCGAGCGCGGCACCTTCTTCATCGCGCCGGGCAGCGACGAGGAGGCCGCCGTCGAGGTGCGTGGCAGCTTCAGCGACTGGCAGCAAAACGATCAAACCCGCCTGGTCAAAATCTTAGGCCGGCTCTGGGGCCGCTACATACCCCTTGGCGATGAGCACCATCAGTACAAGATCGTCTTCAACGACGGCGCCGCCTGGTTCACCGACCTCTCCAACCGCCACATCGTCTGGGACGGCATTAACCCCAACACCATCGGCGCCTTCAACTCGGTCGCCAACCCGGCCAGCCGCGCTCAGAGTGTGGGCCGCACCGTCTGGCTTCGCAGCGTTCACAGCCCTGAGCTTGGCAACCAGCGCGACGTCTACGTGCACCTGCCACCCGACTACGACCGAGCGCCCACCAGGCGCTATCCCGTGCTCTACGTACACGACGGCAACGAGAGCATCGTGCGCTCGCAGTTTCACGAGGTGGCCGACGCCTGGGCCACCACCGATGCCACGCGCGCGATTATCCTGGTCTTTGTCGCCCTGCCCTCCCAGGATCTGCGCATGGCCGAGTACACTGTCGCCAGCAACGGCGCGCGCGGCAGCGACCATGCGCGCTTTCTCAACGACACGCTCGTTCCGCTGATCGACACCAACTTTCGCACGCGCACCGACCGAGGCGCGCGCGGACTGGTCGGCGCAAGCCTCGGTGGCCTGATCTCGTTTTGGACGGCCGCCCAGCACCCCGAAAGTTTTGGCTTCACGGCCGGAATGTCCTCCTCGTTCTTCTGGCACGACGAGATCATGCGCCAGACCATCACAGAGCTCGGCTGCCAAAATGTGCGCTACTACCTCGACAGCGGCTCGCCTGCCGACAACTCCGTGTCGACCGCCGCCATGCGCGACACTCTGGTCGCGCTCGACTGCCAGCACCGCTATGAGCGCGAAGACGGCGCCACCCATGACTGGCATTTTTGGAAAGGCCGCTTTCCCAATGTGCTCGAGAGCTTCAAATTGAGCTTCGCGCCCTGAAGTGCTCGCGCTCACGGCGCCGATCGCCTACCCTTGACGTGGCAAGCTGCGAGCACCCCACTGTGGATTAAGGATGAGATGATGGGATCGACGCACCATGCACGACGCATTGAGGCGCTCGAACTGCTTGTCCTTTGCACAACCATAGCCCTGCTCATTGGAGCCTGCTCCAAACCGGCCACCCCTGAGTTTGCCGAAGACACCACACCCTTTGTCGACGACCTCGAACCGGATTTTCATGGCCTGGTCATGCGTCTCGAGAGCGCCCAACCCCTCGTAGACGACGCCTTGGGCTCGCGCGTCGTCGAGGGAGACCCGCTCAGCGACGGCGCAGCCGACGTATTGCTCGCTCGCCTGATCACCCGGCCATCGACGCCGTCTGCAAGCCCATCGCTGGCCTCGGACCGCACGCAAGTGTCGCCGTGGGCATTCGACGACGACTCGCTCAAGGTGGCCGACACCCTGGCTGCGCCCGATTTTCGCACACGGCGTCGGGCAAGCTACATGCCGCTTACGATCACAAAATACGGCCCTGTGGCCACGGTCGAACCCAACACGAAGGTGCGCGTCGTTTTTTCATTGCCGCTCGCTCAGGCCGGTCGCGCCGACCCTCCGATAACGATCGAGCCCGAAGTCGCCGGAAAGTGGCACTGGGTCGATGTCCGCACCGTCGAATTCAAACCCGAGGGCGGCTATTTCCCACCGTCGACGCGCTTTGACGTGAGCGTGTCAACCGAGCTCGCCGCGCTCTCTGGGCTCACGTTCGAGGAGGACCATCGCTGGTCGTTCTCGACCTTCGAGGCGCGTATCATCGAGTACCACCCGCGCGGCAGGACTCGGCCTGAGCCGCTGCTCGTGCTCGCCTTCAATACCCTTGTCGAGGCCGACGATCTCATGCTCTCGCGGCTCACGATCACCTCGGACACCGGCGCTCCGCTGACCGCTCGACGCGCATCACCCGAGCGTCTTCGCGAGGATCCCAGCGCGCGCCAATTCATCAGAAACCTCGCACCGGGTACATGGATCGCGATCGAGCCCGACGGCCGCCTCGCCGGCAACAGCGCGGCCAGCGTCTACTTTCACCCCGATCTCTTCAACCCCACTGCGACCACGGCCCGACCCTCCTCCTTTTTCTTCAGGACCGCCCCGGCCTTTGAATTTCTCGATGCCCAGTGCGGCGATCGCGAAGACGCGAGCTGCCAGGCCATTGGTTTTCCAAGTGACTGGACGAGCTACGCCTACCAATTGAGATTCTCCACCCCTATCGACCCGGAGCACTTCGACCCAACAAGCGTTGTCATCGAGCCACCCATTGCCGGATCGAGCGTGCAGATCGTCGACGGCCTCTTACATGTCATCGACATCAGCCTGGCCCAGGGCCGCCACACGATCACGGTGCCCGCTACACTGCAAGACATATACGGCCAGGCTCTTGGCAAGGCGCTCACCCACGACTTCGAGCTCTACGCTCACCCCCTCGAGCTTCTCGCGCCGACCGACGCCATTGTGACCTTGAATCCCAACGAGCCACGCAGCCTGCCGATCTGGACGGCGGGGCTCTCGTCGGTAGGCGTAAGCTTTGAAAAAGTCGCGCCCGCCGATCTGCGCGCCACGGTCAAGCCCCTGCGCGATAACCGCGTGACCAGCATAAAGACCAATGCCTGGGACGGCGCCCTCACCCGCGTCGAGCTCGACCTTGGTGAGTTCATCAACGAGAACAGCCGCCATGGACTCTTGACCATCGATCCACGCACGGTCCTCGACGAGCGACGGTATCCGCCAGAGGCCTTCCAGACCTGGCTTCGCACGGCGCCCTATGTGCGCATCGCCGTGCAATTTACCCACATCGGCCTTGACGCCTTCACCGATCCCGCCAGCGAGACGACCTATGTCTGGGCAACCTCGCTCGTCGACAACAAGCCCCTCGCAGGCGTCGAGCTCGTCTGGCGCGAGGTCACCGTCGGCACCACCGACGCCCACGGATACGCCCGCTTGCCCGGGCTGAACCGCCTCGAGGGCACCTCGAGCCTGCTGACCGGGCGCCTGGTCGATGACACCGCCGTGCTCGATCTGGCGGGCCTCAATCTTGGCAAGGTCAGACAGCCCAAAGCCGCCCCCGAGTTTGCCTGGCACATCTTCGATGATCGCCAGAGCTATCGCCCCGGCGAGCACGTTCACCTCAAAGGATGGCTTCGACGCTTGAGCGGCACCGATCGCCGCCGCGCAACGCTGGCCACCGACATCGAGGCCGTCGACATCGTCGTCGCCGACGCCCAAGCGACCGAACTTGGCCGCGCCCGCGTCGCGCTCAACGATCTGGGAGGCTTCGACCACAGCTTTGCGCTGCCCGTGAGCGCACAACTTGGCCAGGCCAGAGTCAGCTTCCAGGCCGTCGAAAGCCTCGACAGCCCTGTACACCGCCACAGCTTTCGCATCGACGAGTTTCGCCGCCCCGAGTTCGAGGTCACGGCCCGCCCGAGCAGCGGCCACTACGTGGTCAACGATACGGCCCGCCTGGAGTTGAGCGCGCACTACTTCACCGGCGGCGGCCTGCTCGGCGCGCCGGTCACCTGGCAAGTCTCCCAACAACCCGCGCGCTTTGTCCCCCCCAACCACGCCGACTTTCACTTCGGCCGCCTGCCCGACAACGACGACAGCAACGACGACAGCAACGACGACACGACACCTGCCACCATACCTTTGCCCCTCACGCTCGAGTCCAAGACCGACACCCAGGGCAACCACGTCGCCGCGCTCCACCTCGACGCCATTTATCCGCGCCACCCGGTGCTGGTCACGGCCAGCCCCACGGTCACGGACGTCAATCGCCAGATGCGTCCGGCCGAGTTCACCATGCTCGTTCACCCGGCGGCCAATCACATCGGCCTTCGCGCCCGGCGCGGATTTCTGCGCGTCGGCGAGAAGATCGAGGTCGACGCGGTCGTCACCGACGTCCACGGCTCACGCCAGGCTGGGCGCGCGATCACCATGCGCCTGGTCGGCCCGATCGGCGCAAAGGACCAACCCGCGGCCAACGCCACGCGCTGCGAGACACGCTCGCTCGCCATCGAACCGGTGAGCTGCACCTTCGAGCCACGCCAGGGCGGCACCTACCACCTCGTCGCCGAGGTCGAGGATATCCTTGGCCGGCTCAGCCAGAGCACGACCACGCTCGAGGTCGTCGCCACCGCGGCCGACGCGCCCACCCAAAGCGCTCCCAATCGCCTCAATCTGCTCGCTCAGCGCGCCCATTACAGCCCCGGCGACACCGCCCAGATCCTCGTGCTAGCCGGCGTCCAAAGCGCCCACGGCGTCGCCACCGTGGGCAGCGGCGAGCTGATCGAAACCCATCATTTCCGCATCGAAGATGGCCACCACATTCTGGAGTTTCCGCTCAGCGATCGCCACGCCCCCAACACCCGTGTCCACGTCACGATCGCCGCCTCCTCACCACGACCGATCGCCGCGACGTCCTCGATCGAGCTCGAGGTGAGCGCCCGCGAGCATGCCCTCGAGCTCACCCTCACCCCGGCCGAAACCTCGCTTATGCCGGCCGCCTCGACACGCGTCGAGCTGCTCGTTCGCGACAGCGCTGGGCGTGCCGTGCCCAATGCCGATGTCGCCCTGTGGGTCGTCGACGAAGCCGTGCTTGCCTTGACCAACTACGAATTGAGCCACCCCCACGAGGTCTTCTTCGCGCGCCAGCCCTCCTTTGCGCTCGACTCGGCCCATCTGCGAAACCAGGTTTTCTCGCCAGCAAACGACGATCTGCACGCCCTGCTGCTCGCGCGCCTTCGCGGCGATCGCACCCAGTTCAAAATCGAGGGCCGCGACAGAAAGCGCGTCAGCGGCCCGCTCACCTACAGCCTTCCAGACACGGCCGCCAAAGCTTTGCCCGCCAAGAAACCGGACCCGATGGCTGAGCGATTTTCGCGTGCATCCAGGCGAGCTGACGACGTCTCCAACCAGATCACCTTCGGTGACGACAAGCCGGCCCCCAAGGAATCAAAAATTTTGAAGAAGCTGTTCGGCGGCCGAACCGGCGAACGGTTTTCCAAACCCCAAGACGCCGTATACAGCCTGGTCGATATTGATGAACCCCGCCCTCAAGCAACTCCCGTGTTCCCGATCCTGAAGGCCTCGGGCGCCCATTTGCCAAACACGCGACCGAGTCCAACGCCGACCCCACCCGTCATCGAGGAGTTTGCGGCCGCGCTCGACCCGATCGCACTTCGCCAGGACTTTGGCGCACTCGTCGCCTTCTCACCCTCGCTTCGCACCGACGAGCACGGGCGCACCCACCTCGACGTCACGCTTCCCGACAGCATCACACGCTACCGCGTGATGGCCGTCGCAGCCGCCGGCGAGACACGTTTTGGCAAGGCGGAATCCACGATCACAGCGCGCCTCGAGCTGATGGTTCGCCCCGCCCTGCCCCGCTTCCTGACCGCCGGCGACCGCTTCGAGCTGCCGATCGTCGTGCACAATCAAAGCGATCGTGAACACCAGGTCGACGTCGCCGTTCGTGTTCAAAACCTTGTACTCAGCGGCCCTCACGGCCGCCGCGTCAGCGTGCCGGCCGGCGACCGCGTTGAAGTGCGCTTCTCGGCTCGCGCCGACCAGAGCGGCCCGGCCCGCGTCGATGCCGTTGCCGCCATCGGCTCGCTCTCGGACGCCGCCTCGACACCGCTCACCGTCTATGCCCAGCGCGACGCACCCGAGGTCGTCTACGGCCAGCTCGACGACGCCCCGACGGCTGTGCTCATCGAGCTACCGCGCTCGAGCGATGGCGAGGTGCTCGCTGGCGCCATCGAACTGTCCGCCTCCTCGAGCGTGATGCAAGACCTCTCCGACGCCGTGCTCTACCTGATCAAATACCGCTACGATTGCACCGAACAAATCGCCTCGCGCCTGCTCGCCATCACGGCCGCGCGCGAGCTGATCGATCCCAAGCTTCGCCACGAGGGCCTCGATCTCGACGAGATCGTCGCCCGCGACATCGCCACACTGAGCTTGCGCCAACAGCCACGCGGTGACTTCGGCCTGTGGCGAAAACATGGCCCTCCCTCGCCGTTCTCCAGCATTCATGCGGTCCATGCGTTGTTCATGGCCAAAGAGAATGGCTACGAGGTGTCGACCGAAGTGCTCTTGGGCGGGCAAGACTACGTCAACCTCGTCGCCGATTATCGAGACTTGGCCGAACGCCACCAGAGCAGCACGGCGCGCGCCTATGCGCTCTATGTGCTCGACGTCATGGGCATGCCCAAAGCCCAGCCCGCACTGGAGATGCTCTCGACCACGCGCTACGGAATCTTCAACCGCGTGCTGCCCGTCGACAGCCTGGCCTGGCTATTTATCGTGCTCTCCAACTCCCCGGAGCACCGCACCAATCCGGCCACCATTGCCCTTCGAGACCACCTGCTTACCCGCATCGTGCGCGATGGCCAAAGCGCCCACATCAACGAACCGATCGGCCACGACAACCACTTCGCCCTTCGCTCACGCGGGCGCGCGCCGGCCGTGGTGCTCCAAGCGCTGATGGCCAGCGAGCCCACCAGCAAGCTCATCGAGCCCCTCGTGCACGGCCTGCTCGCCAGCCGCGAGAACGGCCGCTGGGACAACACCCAGGAGAACGCTTTCGCCGTGCTCGCCCTCTCGCGCTACTTTCGCCAATTCGAACACTCCACTGGCCGCATCGATCTGCAGGCCTGGGCCGGCCACACCCCGATAGCCGAGCACGGCTTCGTCGGCCTGACCACCCGAGCGCTCCCGATCTTCACCCTGCCCCTTGACGACGAAGCCCTCGCCAGCTCAGCGCGCGTCGTGCTCCAAAAGCGCGGCCGCGGCCGCCTCTACTACCGCCTGGCCATGCACCACGCCCCCGAAGACCACAAGATCGCCTCCGAGAACAACGGCATCTCCGTGATCCGCCACTTTGAGCCACTTGACGCGCTCACCGACGTCACCCGCGACGAGGACGGCACCTGGCGCTTTCGCGCCGGCGCCCGCGTGCGCGTCAATCTCACCATAATCGCCTCCGCCATGCTCGACCACGTCGCCCTGGCAGACGCCCTGCCCGCCGGCCTCGAGATCGTCCACACGGCTGCGCACAACCACCCCTGGTTCGACCACGAACAGCTCTCCGAGCGCGGCGCCCAGGTCTTCGCCACCGCGCTCAAGATCGGCCCCCACAACTACAGCTACATCACACGCGCCACGACCCCTGGACACTTCTTTGCCGCCCCGGCCCACGCCGAGCAGATGTACAACCGCGACCACAATGGCCACAGCGCCACCGACGTGGTGATTGTGTATTGAAAAACGCCAGGCTCATCGGCGCAAGTAGCGAGACACCAGCTCCCCGAGCTCGAACTCCTCGGCCCCGATCCCCTCTTCAAGCCCACCGCTCACGATCAACTCCTGCACTCCAAAGCGCGCCATCGCCTCGACCATCGCCGTCGGACTCTGCGGATAACGCGCCCCAATGCGCTCCACGAGCGCCTGCACCAGCCGCTCCCTGACCAGCTCGGCACTGGCAGCATCCCCGGCCTTGGCTACGGACGCCGGCTTTGCCACCTCGTCTTGAGCCCCCTCGAAAAACCGATAATTCCTCGACACCTCACGCCGCATGGCCCTTTGCCCCGCGAGCACGATGCCCGCCGGCTCTTCGCTGACTTTGCTCGGCGCTGGTATTTTTGCCGACTCCGCCTCACCAACCCCATACTCAGCGCAAGCCTGCTCCAAAGCCGCCGCCTCGACCAAAATGCCCTCGCGGCGCAAATAGCGGCGCTCGGTGCCCATGACCACCACGCGCACCGAAGAGTTGCGCGAGGCAAGACGCGTGACGCGGCTGTCACCGGCTGGTAGAAAGACCAGGTGATCAAACTCCAAACAGCGCAAGCACGTGGGCTTCCACCGCTTGCCGTCGGCCTCGTAGCCGGCAAGATCCTGACGACGCTTTTTCAACGCCTTGCCACACGACCAACACGGCTGGTTTCGCCGGACACGCCAAACGACCAGGTCACCTTCGAGCCAGGGACCTTTTTGAGCAAACCCCTTGTTTTTCTTTCGCCGGGTGGTCATCGTCGCAAAACCCTCGGTCTCCTAAAACCAGCGTTGGTTATTTTACCTGTATTTGTTATCGACAAAAGAGGCGTGATTGTTGCGCACGATTTTGGCTATGGAGCGCCACATGACAAAAGAGATCAAGACCATGAGCGCCTCGCTGCGCGCCTCGCTGGTGCTGGAGGCGATGCGCCTTGGCGTCGTACCCGCCGCTGACTTGAGCGGCTACACGGTCGGCCGCGAACGCGAGGCGGCGCGCATCGAGGCCGATCTCGATCAGGTCGAGCGTGACGGCGGCGCCGTGCGCGCCTTTTTGGCCGATTACGGCGTCGGCAAGACCCACCTGCTCGAACACCTTCAACACCAGGCAGCCCAGCGAAATTTTCTCACCGCACGCGTCGTGCTCGACGCCCGTGAGGCCGCCCCCAGCCATCCCCAGCGCGTCTACCGCGCGCTGGTGCGCTCGCTTCGCTACCCCGAGCGCCCCCTCGAAGAGGGCGCAGGCCTTCGCCCCCTGCTCGAAAAAGCCGTCACCAACGACCAGGCCCGCGCCGACTTCGAGGTCGGCACCAAGCTCGCCGGCCGCTCGCTTCGCGAACGCCTCGACGATGGCATGCACCTCTATCTCACACCCGCCCTGAGCTACTTCGAAGAGCTCACTGGCTCCAACGCCGGCCCCGACGACGCAGCCACCCTGGCCCTCTTGCTCGACTGGCTCGAAGGCCATCCCACCGTCTCCAACCAGGACATCGACTCCCAGCTCTCGCGCCGCATGCGCGGCAGCCACCGCATCTACAGCCTCAAAGACTATCGCCCCTGGGCACGCATCTACGCCTACCTGATCAGCGGCATCGCCCGCCTCGCAAACCAGGTCGGCTACGCCGGCCTGGTCATCCTGCTCGACGAGGCCGAGTTCTACGCACTGCTCTCCTCCGAGAACCGCGAATACGCCCGCTACCTCTTCAAAGCCTTGAGCTGCGCCGCCGTCGGCACCGACATCGTGCCCTTCGAAGCCGAAGAACTCGAGCGCGGCGGCTACGGCATCCTCCAGGAGCTCCCCACCCGCCACAGCGATCGCTCCTCGCTCTACACCGTCTTCGCCATGACCCCCAACGCCGCCGGCATCGAAATCCTCGAACAAGCCGTGCCACCCGGCTCGATCACCGAGATCGCCCCCTTCGCCGGCCCCCAATACGAAGAGCTCGTCGCCCGCATCTGCGGCTTCTACAGCGACGCCAGCCTCGACTGGAACTTCCCCCCCAAAG